>NZ_JBFUIM010000001.1:0-710666 GCF_056401875.1 Roseateles sp. P4_D2
GGCGACATAGGTCCACTGGTCACCGCGGTTGCTGGAGATATACAGGCGGCCGTTGCCCCCGGACGTGTACATGCCGGCGCCCATGTAGACGCGCTGGTCGTTGTTCGGATCGACAGCGATGCTCTCAACGCCGTGGAAACTTGCCTCGCCGCCACCGAAGCCCAGGCCGTCGGTGATGGGCACCCAGGACGACGTGGGTTGGTTCCAGCGGTAGGCGCCACCGATGTCGGTGCGCGCGTACAGCAGGTTGGCGGTGGTCGGGTGGAAGACCAGGCCGGTGACGTAGCCGCCACCGCCCCATTTCGCGCTGTTCCAGGTTCCCACCTTGATGGAGAACGTCTGCTGGGTCTTGGCGCCGCAGCTATTGGTGTAAGTGGCGGTGGCCGTGCAGGCCGCAGGCGGCTGGATGGTCTGCTCGCGCGCCGCACCGGCGGTGCCGCAGCCGCTCCAGCTCCACATGCCGCCGGATGTCGGCTGCGGGCCTAGGATGGCCGACGCGCCGGTCTTGATGGTGGCCGATGCCGTTTGCGTCCACGCGCCGTTGGCGTTGATGTAGGGCGTGATGGCCGTCGGCTTGCAGGCGGCGCCAAGCGTGGCGTTGGCCGAGCCGGAGTTGTAGCTGCCGGCGTTGGTCGTGAACTTGACCCAGTACCAGTAGCGCGTGCCGATGTTGCCCGCGGCGTCGGTGTAGCTCCTGGCGCTGGCGCCCGGCACGGCGATGCGGGTGCGGCCGTTGGGGTCGGCGTCGGTGTCGCGGAAGATCTCCAGCGACGTGACGGTGCCGCTGACGGTCCAACCCAGCTGGACGTTGTTGGCTGTGCCGGTGGCCGTCAGGCAGACGGTGGCGCCGCCGCCGCTGCCGCAGCTCTGCGCCAGCGCTAGCGGGGCCGCGCTCGCCCCGAAGGCGAGCAGCAGTGCGGGTATCAAAGTTCTCATGTTCTACCTTTCAGAATGAAAGTGCTCGACCGGTCGTCTCCGCCGGATGCGAACGTTGTGGGAAGCCGGCCCAGGGCCAGGGCACGACTCCACGACAGTGAGGGATAGGGGCGGCAGGCCCCAGCCTGGAGATGGATGCGAGCCTGCCGAGCCATGGCTTCAGTTGCTGTAAAGCATGCCCCGGCCGGTGCCGCTGAAGTAGATCCGTCCGTAGATGTTCTGGTCGGCCGCGATCACGCCGATGCCACCGAACTGGTGGGCGTCGTCGTTGAAGCGCGTCCAGGTGGCGCCGGCGTCTTCAGAGCGATGCACGCCCCACACGCCGTTGATCACGCCCACGACGTAGACCGCGGCCGAGTACGGCGCGCCGGCTTTGGCCTTGCCCAGCGCGATGACGCTGGCGCCCTGCACCTGGGCCCATTGGTTGCCATTGAAGATCGACGCGAAGTTGCTGAGCTTGGCCCAGGTCGCGCCCGAATCTGTCGAGCGGTACACCGTGTTGCCGTCGGCCAGCCAGAGCTCGCCCTCGACGTTGGGGTTGACCGCCAGCGAGGTGTTCGCGAAGTAGTTCGGGGCCAGTCCCGCGTTCACCGAACCCTGGCTCAGCGTGAACGTGTGGCCGCCGTCCGTCGAGACGTAGACCTTGCCCGGCGTGCCCCACCAATTGCCGCCGGAATCGTAGGCATAGACCTTGTTCGGGTTCTTTCGATCTGCGGCCAAGTGGTAGCCGCGGGGGTAGATGCTGTTGATCGCCGGCAGATTGGTCGGGACCCAGGTCGCGCCGTTGTCCGTGGTGTACGACGGCACCGAGTTACCGGGTGCCCAGACCGCCTTGTTGCGCGCGGTGACTGCGATGCTCGCTTCCTGGTTCGTGTTTGCTGCGGCGCCGGGCGCGTAGGTGGCGAACTTGGCCCAGGTCTTGCCGCCGTCGCCGGACCAGTAGCCGTAGCTGATGTTGCTGCCGAGGACCGCGCCGATGGTGGCCATGTACTGCGGGTCGGACCACGCCATGTCGGAGGAGAAGCCATTGCTCCAGCTGGTGCCCGGCGTCAGCGTCGGCTTGGTCGCGAGATCCGTGTGCACCCAGGTGCCGACATCGCCCGTACTGTTGATCACGGTGTAGGTTGCGCCGGCCGGCGGCGTGGCCAGGGCCAGGACGGCGGTCTCCTCGATGCCGTTGATCGGCTCGGTCCAGCTCGGCGTGGCCGAGGAGGCGTTGCGGGTTTCCCAGATGCCGCCACCAGTGACATGCAGCACGTGGTCGGGGTTGAGCGGATTGATCTCGACGTCGTCGACCCAGCCGGCGAACCCCTCATCGGGTGAATGCGGCATGGTGGCCGCGATCTCGCGCCAGGTCTTGCCGCCATCGTTGGACAGCTGCACGACCTGCTGGCCGCTCCAATTGCCCCAGGAGTTGGTCACGCCCAGCGCGATGCGGGTGGTCGCGCCGCTGCCGTAGACCGACACGCCGCCGAAGCCGAAGTTGGTTCCGCCGATCGGGTCGACGCTCTTGAGCAGGGTCCAGTTGCTGCCGTCGAACTTGTAGAACCGGCCTGGGCCGCCGGCGCCTGGCCCGGCGTCCTTGGTGAAGGCGATGTAGAACATGCCGTCCGCAGCGCGTGCCATGTGAGGGATGTGGTAACCGGCGACCGGGACAGTGACCGGCGTCCAAGAGGCGCCGCCATTGGTCGACTTGTACAGGCTTGAGCCCAGGCCCGCTGCATTGGCGTAGTCCGGGGCGACGGCCGCGTAGATCGTCTGCGTGGCCGAGCCGCTGCCCTTGGTGCTGGTGTCGTAGACGACCGTCTCGACGCCCATGGCCGTGCCGCCGTTGGCGTTGATCTGGTCCGCGGTCATCTTGAGGGTCGACAACGACGTGACCTGCGCCCAGGTGAGGCCCGAGTCGGTGCTCTTCCACAGGCCGGCCGTGCGCGAGCCGTAGAACAGCGTCGAAGGCTTGTTGGGATCGACCATCAGGCGTTCGCCGATGGCCCGGCCGGGGTTGTTGCCACCCAGCGGGAAGGGCAGGGCGGCGGAGGTCCAGGTGTCGCCGCGGTTACTGGACATGTACAGGCGGCCGTTGCCTTCAGACACGTACATGCCGGTGGCCATGTAGACGAGCTGGTCGTTGTTCGGATCGACGGCCATGCTTTCGACGCCGTGGTACCGGGCCTCTGCTGCACCGAAACCCAGGCCGTCGGTGATGGGCACCCAGGACGACGTGCCCTGGTTCCAGCGGTAGGCGCCGCCGACGTCGGTGCGCGCGTACAGCAGGTTGGCGGTGGTCGGGTGGAAGACGAGGCCGCTGACGTAGCCGCCGCCGCCGAACTTCGCGCTTGCCCAGGTGCCGACCTTGATGGAGAAAGCCTGCTGGGTCTTGGCGCCACAGCTGTTGGTGTAGGTGGCGGTGGCCGTGCAAGCCGCGGGCGGCTGGATGGTCTGCTCTCGCGACGCACCGGCGGTGCCGCAGCCGCTCCAGCTCCACATGCCGCCGGATGTCGGCTGTGGGCCGAGGATGGCCGAGGCGCCGGTCTTGATGGTGGCCGACGCCGTCTGGGTCCACGTGCCGTTGACCTTGACATAGGGCGTGATGGCCGTCGGTGTGCATGTCTGCGCCAGGGCTGGCGAGCCGGCAACGGCTCCCAAGGCGAGCATCAGGGTTCCCAACTTCAGTCTCATGGTTCTACCTTTCTGGTGAAGGTGCTCGGCCGGTTGTCTCCTCCGGTCACGAGCGTTATGGAGAGGCCGGCTCAGTGCTTGGGCTCGACCTCGGGGTGTTCGAAGTCGGCCGCGCCCACGCGGGCGCGGCCTTGGCTGTTCAGGCGGAGTTCGAGGTGCTGGCCGCGGTAGCGCAGCGCGACCTTGGCGCGCGCAGGGCCGCGCAGCTGCAGGCGGCTGAGTTGCCCGTCCTTCCAATCCACGTCCAGCGTCAGGGCGCCGTGCGCACGCACGCCGTGCAGGCTGCCTGCTGGCCAGGCCTTGGGCAGGGCAGCCAGCAGATGCACCTCGCCGCCCCAGGACTGCACGATCATTTCCAGGATGGCGGCGGCGCCGCCGAAGTTGCCGTCGATCTGGAAGGGCGGATGGGCGTCGAACATGTTGGGGTAGGTGCGCGCCGGCCCCAGCAGGCCCTGCAGGACCTTGTAGGCCCGCTCGCCGTCGCCCAGGCGCGTCCACAGCGCCAGCCGCCAGGCGGTGGCCCAGCCGGTGCTTTCGTCGCCGCGGGTGTTCAGCGTCTTGCGGGCGGCCTGAGCCAGCGCGGGTGTGTCGCGCACGTTGATTTGCTCGCTGGGGTAGACGGCGTACAGGTGCGAGACATGGCGGTGCTGTTGGTCGGTGGCCGACGCATCCCAGTCCTCCAGCCATTCCTGCAGTTGGCCCTGCGCGCCGATGCGATCAGCCGGCAGGCGGGCTCGCGCCTTGCGGACGGCAGCAGTGAATGCCGGGTCGTCCTCGCCAAGCTGGGCCTGTGCCGCAATGGCCGCGTCGAACAGGTCGCGCAGGATCTGGCGGTCCATTGCCGGCCCGGCGCACAGTGCGATGTCGGTATGGTGGTTGTTCTCCGGCGACTGCGAGGGCGACGTGACGAGGCCGCGGCCCTTGGGGTCTTCGACCAGCGTGTCGAGGAAGAACAGCGAGGCGCCCTTGAACAGCGGCACGAGCCGGCGCAGCACGGCCGAGCTCGGGTTGTACTGGTAGTGCTGCCACAGCGTCGTGCAAAGCCACGCGCCGCCCGTGGGCCACATGCCCCACAGCGGGCCATCGATGGGCGCGGTGGCGCGCCAGAGGTCGGTGTTGTGGTGCGCGACCCAGCCGCGCGCGCCGTAGCTGTTGCGGGCCGTGCGCGCGCCGGTGACGGCGAGGTCCTCCACCATCTTCAGCAGCGGCTCGACACACTCGCCCAGGTTCGCCGGCCCGGCGGGCCAGTAGTTCATCTCGGTGTTGATGTTGATCGTGTACTTGCCTTCCCAGGGCGGGTGCAGCACTTCGTTCCACACACCCTGCAGGTTGGCCGGCTGGCTGCCCGGGCGCGAGGACGACAGCAGCAGGTAGCGCGCGTACTGGACGTACATCGCGGCGAGCGCGGCGTCGGGCTGCCGGGGCACGCCCTTGATGCGGGCGTCGGTGGAGCGGGCATTGGCCTCGTGGCCGCCGAGGTCGATGTGCAGGCGGCGGAACAAGGCGCGGTGGGCCTTGAGATGGTCGTCGCGCAGCTTGGTGAACGGCTTGCGCGCGGCAGCGGCGGTGCGCTGGCGCACGGCGGCCACGGGGTCGCCGCTGGTGTCCTGCCAGTTCACATAGCTGGTCTCGCCGGATACAAGTAGCGTCAGCTGGCGCGCGCCGCGCACGCGCAGCCGGTCGCCGCTGGCCTCGATGTGGCCATCGCCCACCGCCTGCACGCGCAGCGCATAGCGCAGCTGGCCCGGGATGCCGAAGGCCTGCACATTGCGGCCCTCGATCAGCAGCGCGTCGCTGCCGTCGGCGCGGACGGCCAGCGACCCGGGCCGCTTCTCTGCAAAGAGAGATTCACGGTGGTCCCATGGCGCGCCGACGAAGACGACGCCATCCTTGTCGTACTTGGTGTCGCCGAAGCCGCCATAGGGCTGGTAGTCGGGATGGCGATAGCCGAGGTCGAGGTCGATCGTGCCGTCGCCTTCGATCTCCAGCCGGATCACCGTCACCTGGTCCGGCACGCTGCAGAAGGTCTCGCGCCGGTGGCGGCCGCTGCCGTCGATGAAGCTGGTGGTGGCGATGGCGCTGTCGAGATCCAGGCTGCGCCGATAGCGCGCTGCGGCCTTCACGCCGGGGAAGTCGAGCAGCAGGTCGCCGGCGGCGCCGAAGGGCATCTGCTTGATGGGCTTGCCCATCAGCGCCTCGGAGACGAGGTCGTTGGCCTCCTTCCAGCGTTCCTGGTCGATGAGGGCGCGCACTTGCGGCAGGGCCTCGCGAAACTTCGGGTTGTCCTGGACGTAGGGCCCGCCGCCGTGCAGCGTGTCGATGTTGAACTGCAGCCGCTCCTGGGCCGGGCGGCCGAAGACCATCGTGCCCAGGCGCCCGTTGCCGACCGGCAGGGCCTCGATCCACGGGCCGGCGGGTTGGTCGTACCACAGGCTGAGTGCATCGGCGCCGATGCCGGCCGCGCCGGCCTGCACCCAGTGGGGCAGGGCACTGAGCATCGGCAGCAGCGCGGCCGAGGTGACGAACCGGCGGCGGGACGTGGGGGTGCTGTTCATGCTCATTCGCAAGGAAGGGACTTCAACGGCTGCCGACGATGACGTTGAGCGACCTGACGCTGGACATCGTGCGATCGACGCTCATGTCAGCGAGCCGCTGCAGCATTTCACCGATCGCCTTGTCGGGCAGCTTGCCGATGTCTTCGGCGACGATGGAGTCGACCACTTCGTCGGCGTCCGTTTTGATCGGTGCGTGTTCATCTTGTCTCTGGTGGTTGCTCTCGGGGGCTCTGCGGCCCGGCTTGCTCTTCCCTGTCCAACGGTCCGCCTTCCTGCCTTGGCGCTTCGAGCGTCCTCCGTGTTGGCAACGCTGTCATTGCCCTCGGTTCGTCACTTTGGCACGATGGCTGGTCAAACCAATTTGGTCAAGCCACTTTGCCATACATGATTGGATTGGTCTTACCGGTGTATTCCCCAATATCGTTTCACTGGTGTCGGCGATGAGCGGTGCGGCGCGCGAGATTGATTGCGATACCATTTGGTCTGTCCAATTAACAACGAGCGCTGGTTCCAATGCCCAACCAACACCGCGTCGGCGAAGTGCGTCGGCAATATCAGCTGGTCGCCGACAAGATCCGTGCGCTGATCGACGCGGAGGGAATCTCCACGGGGGGGCGGCTTCCAGCGGAGCGGGAATTGGCGCTGCAACTCGGCGTTTCGCGGCCGTCGCTGCGCGAGGCGCTGATCGCGCTGGAGATCGACGGCCGCGTGGAGATCCGCGGCGGTTCGGGTGTGTACGTCAGCGCGCCGCCCATGAATGGCGAAGTCGCAACCTCATCGCTGGGCGAAAGCCCTGCCGAGTTGGCGCAGGCGCGTGTCGTGCTGGAGAGCGCGATCATCACGCTCGCGGCAGCGCGGGTGAGCAAGGCATCCTTGCAACGCGTCGAGGACGCATTGAACGCCATGCGTGAGGACCATGCCAGTGGCCGCAAGCCCGTCGAGTCGGACCGGCGCTTTCATCTGAGCATTGCCGAGATGGCTGGCAACTCCGTCCTGGTCGGCGTGGTGGGAACGCTCTTCGACGGCCGGCACAGCCCCATCGCGTCACGCATGAGCGGCCAGGCCGAGTCCACGCACACCTGGCAGGCCGCACTCGCGGAGCACGAGGCGATCTATCACGCGCTGGAAGCCCGCAACCCGCAGGCGGCAGCTGCAGCCATGTGCTCTCATCTGCTGGCCTCTCTGGGCCGCTGGGTCGGCGAGGGCACCGGCGCCGCCTGATGCCCTTCGCTGGGCTGTGCCAGCCCGCAGCGGACACCGCGGGGGTAACTGGCGCCGGTCATCGACCAGCGGCCGGAACGTCACCCACCTTTTCGGCGGTTGTACACGTCGAAAACCACGGCAGCCAGCAGCACGACGCCCTTGATGACCTGCTGCCATTCGATGCCCACGCCGAGGATGGACATGCCGTTGTTCATCACCCCCATGATGAAGGCGCCGATCACCGCGCCGAGCACCTTGCCGACGCCGCCTGACGCCGAGGCCCCGCCGATGAAGCAGGCGGCGATCACATCGAGCTCGAAGCCCAGGCCTGCCTTGGGCGTGGCCGTGTTGAGGCGGGCCGCGAAAACCAGGCCTGCAAGTGCCGCCATGACGCCCATGTTGGCGAAGCACAGCAACGTCAGCTTCTCGGTGGGGACGCCGGACAGCCGGGCGGCACGTTCGTTGCCGCCGAGGGCGTAGATGCGCCGGCCGAGCGTCGTGCGGCGGGTCACAAAGACGTAGGCGGCGATCAGGATGCCCATCAGCAGCAGCACATTGGGCAGGCCCTTGTACGAGGCCAGCAACCAGACCAGCCCGGCCAGTGCGCCCGACTGGGTCAGCAGCCGCAGGCCGAAGAGCGCTGCCGGCTCGGACGCCGCGCCGAGCGCTGCGGCCTTGCGGCGCGTGGCCAGCTCCCGCCAGGCCAGCCATGCCACCAGGCCGAAGCCGATGACGAGGGAGCTGAGATGACGCTCCTCGCCCGCCGGCCAGTCGGGCAGGAAGCCGCTGCTGAGTAGCTGGAAGGATTCCGGGAAGGGGCCGATGGACTGGCCGCCGAGCAGGGCAAGCGCCAGCCCCTTGAACACCAGCATGCCCGCGAGGGTGACGATGAACGAGGGGATCTTCAGGTAGGCGACGAACCACCCCTGCAGGCAGCCAATGAGGGCGCCGGCGACCAGGCACACGGCTGCGGCCGGCAGCACGGGCCAACCCTGCTCGACCATCAGAATGGCTGCCAGGGCGCCGATGAAGCCGCAGATGGACCCGACCGACAGGTCGATGTGGCCCGCGACGATCACGAGCAGCATCCCGAGGGCCATGACCACGATGTAGCTGTTCTGGAGGAACAGGTTGGTCAGGTTCAACGGCTGCAGCAGCGTGCCGTCGGTGAGCACCTGGAAGAACCCCATGATGCAGACCAGCGACAGCAGCATGCCGTAGTCGCGCAGGTGCGATGCCAGGAAATTGCGCAGGGAAGAGGAAGACATGAGGATGGGTTTCAATGGGTGCCCAAGAGGGCGTGCATGACGGTTTCCTGGGTGGCGCCGGCAGCCGGCATTTCAGCCACCAGTTCGCCCTCGTTCATCATGTAAAGGCGGTCGCAAAGGCCCAGCAGCTCGGGCAGCTCCGACGAAATCATCAGGATTGCCCGACCCTGGGCGGCCAGGCTCGCAATCAGGCTGTAGATCTCGAACTTGGCGCCGACGTCGATGCCGCGGGTGGGTTCGTCGAGGATGAGCAGCTGGGGGTCGGTGAACAGCCACTTGGCCAGGACCACCTTCTGCTGGTTGCCGCCGGACAGGTCGCCGACGGGCTGCTGGACGTTGGCGCAGCGGGTGGCCAGCCGCTGCCTGAAGTCATTTGCCACCGTGCTCTCCCGGACCTCGTCGATGACGCCGAAGCGGGAGACGCCTTCCAGCCGGCACAGGCTGGTATTGCGGGCAATGCTTTCCCGCAGCACCAGCCCCAGGGCCTTGCGGTCCTCGGTGACATAGGCCAGCCCTGACTTGATGGCCCGCCGGACGGTCGAGACGTCGACCTCCTGCCCATCCATCCAGGCGGAGCCGCGGATGCGGCGCCCCCAGGAGCGGCCGAACACGCTCATCGCGAGCTCGGTTCGTCCTGCACCCATCAGGCCCGCGATGCCGACGATCTCGCCGCGGCGAACATTCAGATTGACGCCCTTGATGGCTTCGCGGCCCACGTGAAGCGGGTGCTCGACCCACCAGTCGCGCAGCTCGAACAGGACTTCACCCGGGTTGGGCTGCCGCTTCGGATAGCGGTCCTGCATGTCGCGCCCCACCATGGCGCGAACGATGGCCGCCTCCGACGGCGGCGCGGCGCTGCAGTCCATGGTGGTGATGGTCGAGCCATCGCGCAGCACCGTGACGGCGTCGGCCACTTCGGCAATCTCGTTGAGCTTGTGGGAGATCAGCACACAGCTGACGCCGCGGCCGCGTAGCCGTTTCAGCAATTCAAGCAGCGCGGCGCTGTCATCCTCGTTGAGGCTGGCTGTGGGCTCGTCGAGGATCAGCAGCTTCACGTCCTTCGCGAGCGCTTTGGCAATCTCCACGAGCTGCTGCTTGCCGACGCCGATGTCCCCCACCAGCGTATTCGGTGACTCCTGAAGCCCGACCTGGCGGAGCAGCTCGACGGCCTGCTCGTGCGTGCGCGTCCAGTCGATCACGCCGCGCTGGGCGCGCTCGTGCCCGAGGAAGAGGTTCTCGGCGATGGAGAGCTGCGGAATCAGCGCCAACTCCTGGTGGATGATGACGATGCCGAGCGCTTCGCTCTGGCGTATGCCGGAGAAGCGCTGCGGCTGGCCGCCGAACCGGATCTCGCCTTCGTAGTCCGGGTGCGGGTAGACACCCGAGAGGATCTTCATCAGCGTGGACTTGCCGGCGCCGTTCTCGCCGACCACGGCGTGGATTTGCCCACGCTGGACGGCCAGGTCGACATGCTTCAGGGCGACCACGCCATGGAACTTCTTGCCGATTCCGCGCATCTCCAGCAGCGCGTCAGAGCCAGGGGCTTGCATTTCGCTCATCATTTTCAGCGCAGCTGGCTTTCCTTGTAATAGCCGCTGTCCACGAGCACGGGCTTCCAGTTCGTGGCGTCGACTGCAACAGGCTTGAGCAGATAGGACGGCACGACCTTGGTGCCGTTGTTGTAGGTCTTGGTGTCGTTCACCTGCGGCGCGCGGCCGCTGAGCACCGCATCGACGAGGTCGGCCGTGACCTTGGCCAGCTGGCGGGTGTCCTTGAAGACGGTGGAAGCCTGGTCACCCCTCAGGATGGCCTTGACCGACGGCAGGTCGGCGTCCTGCCCGGTGATGACCGGCATGGGCTGGCTCGCGCTGCCGTAGCCGACGCCTTTCAAGGAAGAAATGATGCCGATCGACAGGATGTCCGCGGGGGACAGGACGGCATGCAGCTTCTCCTTGCCGTAGAAGGCCGACATCAGGTTGTCCATGCGCGCCTGGGCGGTGGCGGTGTCCCAGCGCAGGATGCCGACCTTCATCGCACCCAGCTGCTTGCTGCGCACGACGAGCTTGCCGCTGTCCAGGTAGGGCTTGAGCACGCTCATGGCGCCGTCGTAGAAGAAGCCCGAATTGTTGTCGTCGGGCGAGCCCGCGAACACCTCCAGGTTGAAGGGCCCCTTGCCCTGCTTCAGGCCGAGCCGGTTGACGATGGACTCGGCCTGCAGCACGCCGACCTGGAAGTTGTCGAAGGTGGTGTAGTAGTCGACGTTCTTGGATCCGCGGATCAGGCGGTCATAGGCGACGACCTTGACGCCCTTCTCGGCGGCCTTCTGCAGCACGCCGGACAGCGTGGACCCGTCGATGGAGGCGATGACCAGGGCCTTGACGCCCTTGGTGACCATGTTCTCGAGCTGGGCGAGTTGGTTGGGGATCTCGTCATCGGCATATTGCAGGTCGACCTGGTAGCCGAGCGCCTTGAAGCTCTTGACCATGTTGTCGCCGTCGGCGATCCAGCGCTGTGAGCCCTTGGTCGGCATCGAGATGCCAACGGTGCCCTTGCCCTGTGCCAGCAGCGGTGCGCAGGGTGCGAGCGTCAACAAAGCGCTCAGTGCGAGAAAAGTGGTGCGACGCATGATGTCTCCGTGTGTGTTTGGGGGGCGGTCATTTGCTCAGCGAAAGATGCGCTGGGCGAGTGATAAGGGTTTCTCCAACGCCCAGCGAGGCGTTCAGCCGCAAAAGCGGTTGACGAGATTCTCGAAGACTTCCTGGCGGCCCGACACGGGCGCCACGTCGGTGTTGGCGGCGAGCACCTGGTCGGCGAGCTCGGTCAGCGAGCGCCGGCCGTTGAGGATGTCCTGGCCGGCGGGCGCGTCCCAGCCGGCGTAGCGGCTGTCCACGGCAGCCTTCAGGCGGCCGTCGTTGATCATCTTCTCGGCGATCAGCAGCGCCTGCGCGCACACGTCCATGCCGCCGATGTGGCCGTGGAACAGGTCCTCGGCGTCGATCGACTGGCGGCGCACCTTGGCGTCGAAATTGAGGCCACCACTGCCCAGGCCACCGGCCTGGATGACGTGGTACAGCGCGATCGCCGTCTCCGGCACGTTGTTGGGGAACTGGTCGGTGTCCCAGCCCAGCTGCGGATCACCCCGGTTCATGTCCAGGCTGCCCAGGATGCCCAGGGCGCCGGCCGTGGCGATCTCGTGCTCGAAGCTGTGGCCCGACAGCGTGGCGTGGTTGGCCTCGATGTTGACCTTGACTTCCTTCTCCAGGCCGTAGCGGACGAGGAAGCCGTAGACGGTGGCGGTATCGAAGTCGTACTGGTGCTTGGACGGCTCGCGCGGCTTGGGCTCGATGAGGATGGCGCCCTTGAAACCGATCTTGTGCTTGTACTCAACCACCATGTTCAGGAAGCGGCCGAGCTGGTCCAGCTCCTGACCCAGGCGCGTGTTCAGCAGCGTCTCGTAGCCCTCGCGGCCGCCCCACAGCACGTAGTTCTCGCCGCCGAGCTTCAGCGTCGCGTCCATCGCGTCGCGCACCTGCAGCGCGGCCATGGCGAACAGCTCGGGGTTGGGGTTGCTGGCCGCACCGCTCATGAAGCGGCGGTGGCTGAACAGGTTGGCCGTGCCCCACAAGAGCTTCAAGCCCGTGGCCTGCTGCTTCTCGCCCAGCACGTCGACCATGCGCAGGAAGTTCTCGTGACTCTCGCGCGGCGTGGCGCCTTCCGGGGCGACGTCGCGGTCATGGAAGCAGTAGTAGGGCGCGCCGAGCTTGGCAAAGAACTCGAAGGCCGCGTCGGCCTTGAGCTTGGCCAGCTCCATCGGGCTGCCGCCCTGGAACCAGGGGCGCTCGAAGGTGGCACCGCCGAACGGGTCCAGGCCGGTCCAGACGAAGTTGTGCCAGTAGCACACGGCAAAGCGCAGGTGGTCCTCCATGCGCTGGCCCAGGACGATGCGGTCCTTGTCGTAGTGCTTGAAGGCCAGGTCATTSKGGCTGTCGGCGCCCTCGAAACGGATCGGGGCGATGGCGTGGAAATAGCTCGTCATAACTCGGGGGTCAGGCACCGCGCAGGCGGCGGTAGAGGTCACGGAAACGCGCCAGGCGGGGGGCCAGGCGGGCATGGCGTTCGGGGTCGGGAGAGAAGAGGGCAGTCACGGTGATTGGGTGCGGCTGAGATCGATACCGAGATACATCAGTGACCTTCTAAGAGACCGTGACGGCACTGCCGCCGTTTGCCGAAGGCAGGGCGGGGTGCGTCAGGCGGTAGCGAACCAGTGCAGCCGCGCCAATGGCAACGGCATTCAGGCCAAACCGGGAGGTGCGGACCGTCGGACTGGCGGAACTGCCGAAAGTGTTGTGAGCGTCCAGTACATCCAGCGCCGGCTGCAGGAATGGCGCGCCCAGTTCGGTGACGGAGCCGCCAAGGACGATGCAGCCCGGGTCATAGGCGGTCGCCAGATTCAGCAGCAGCATGCCCAGATGGTGGCCAGCGGAGGTGACCGCTTTCAGTGTTTCGCGATCCTTTGAGGCAAGGTGTTCGCGCACCTCGCCGAGCGAGCGTCGAACGGCGGTGCCGGCGCTGCCGCGCTGGACGGCCCGTGTCGCGATCATGGCTTCAGCGCAACCGCGCCGCCCGCAGGAACACAGAGGCCCATTGAACTGCAGGACCATATGACCTACCTCCTCTGCGTATCCCCGGCTTCCAGTCAGCAGACGACCTCCCACGATGACACCAGCGGCGATGCCTTGGTTGATGGAGACATACAAGAGCGGGTCCGAGTCAGGGGTGGGGTTGAACTCCAGTTCTCCCAGCGCGGCCATGTCGGCTTCGTTCTGCACAAACAGCGGGGCATCGGCGAGCGAGGTGCCGCGAAGCTTCTCACTCAATAGTGCGGCGATGGGCACGTCACGCCAGCCCAGATGGGGGGCGAAGTTCACGATGCCTTGCGCCTCGTCGATGCTACCCGGCAACCCGATGCCGATGCCGAGGACTTGCTGGCCAGGGCGGACCTGCCTGTGCAAGTCCTGTAGCGCGCTTGCGAGACTGGCCACGCAGGCCTCGGCGGTCGGACTGGCCCCGTAGCGAGCGGTCACGCAACCTTGAATCTCGCCCGCCAGCGAAGTGGCGACAGTGCGCACGGACTCAATGCCAACCTCTGCGCCAATAAGCAGCAGAGGTGTGAGATCGGTCTTCAGCAGCTGTTGGCTCCCCGTCGCTTCGGCCAGCACGTGTTTGTCTCCTCCGTTTGCTTGGTCGGACCGGGCTTTATTTTCTATCAAATGCGGTCAGACCAAATATTAATTTGAGCGACGCACAAAGTAAAGCAAAAAAGCAATCGTTGGTTGCTCAATGCTGACCGAGCGCCAGTGCGGCCTTCACGGTCGGTCGTGGGCGCCGACGACAGTGTCGCGGCACGTGGCACGGCCAGCCGCAGGGTGGGCCATCAGGCCATCACGGCGCAGGTCAGCGAGGGGGCGCTGCGCGAATGGGGGCTGGACGTGGATGGCCAGCGCCCGGCGCTGAAGAAGTCGTCAATCCAACGCCGTGGCGGCTCAACCCAAATCGAGCACCAGGCGACTGCTGCGCGCCCGTGAGCAGCAAGGCGTGAACTGGTCGTTTGCGGCCTGCTCCTCGGGCGTGAGGTACAGGTCGCGATGCTCGGGTTCCCCGCCAATCACCCGCGTCAGGCAGGTGCCGCAGACGCCTTGCTCGCAGGAGGTCAGCAGGGGTGCGCCCGCGGCGATGAGGGCCTGGGCGGCGGTCTGATGGGCGCCAACAAGGATCACGCGGCCGCTGCGCGCAAGCTCGATTTCGAATGGGCCGTCCTGACCGGTCGAGGCCGCCGGCGCGCCCGCGAAGAACTCATGGTGGACCCGACCCTCTGGCCAATCGTGGCGTTTCGCGGCGTCGGCTACCGCATCGATCAGCCGCTTGGGGCCACAGACGTAGACGTGGGTGTCGGCATCGCGAGTAGCCAGCAGTGCTTGCACGTCGAGGCGGTCGCCAGCCACGTGAAAACGCGCAGCGCCAGCCCAGGCGCTCGCCTCGATCTCCGCTCGAAAGGCCATGCGCTCGGCGCTGCTCGCCGCGTAGTGGAGTGCGAAGTCCGCGCCATCAGCCGCGAGCTGGCGAGCCATCGCCAGGATGGGCGTGATGCCGATGCCGCCGGCGATCAGCAGGCTGCGGCGGGCTTGCGCGGCAAGCTGGAAGTGGTTCTTCGGCGCGCTGATCTGCAGCGTCTGCCCCGGGCTCAACACCTCGTGCACCGCCTGCGAACCGCCGCGTGATGACGCTTCGAGCAGCACGCCGAGCACGTAGCGGTGGGCCTCCGCGGGGTCGTTGCTGATCGAGTACTGGCGCACGATGCCGCCGGGCAGGTGCACGTCGAGGTGGGCGCCGGCCGTGAAGGCGGGCAGGGCGCCACCATCGGCAGCCACGAGGGTGAGGGCGCAGACGTTCTGCGCGACCGCGGTCTTGGCCTCGATGCGGACCGTGATCATGCCTGCGCCGCCAGCACTCGTTCGATGACCTTGCGTGACTGCACGCCGCCGCCGTCGATGTTGAGCATCAGCAACTGGCGCTGTGGCCAGGCGAGCAGGTTGAGCTGCTGGCGTTCCAGCATCTCCTGGTCCTCCGCAAAGATCTTGCCCTGGCCCTCGCGGATCTGGGCCGTCAGCGCCTCGTCCTGCGGCTTGAACTTGCGCGCCATGCCCCAGAAGTAGTGGATGGAGGTGTCGGTCTCGGGGGTGATGAAGTCCACCACCCAGCTCGCCGCCTTGACGGCGTCGGGTGCCTCGTAGCCGCCCTGGCCGGCCAGCGCCACGCCCACCTCGATCATGATGTGGCTGGGCGGTGTGAAGTGGCAGATCTGCCAGCGGTCCACGGGCTGGTCGTCGGGCAGGCCGTTCATGCGCAGCGCCATCTTCCAGAACGGCGGCGCCTCGATGCCCCGCATGTGGCGCTCGGTGATGACGTGGTCGCCATCGACGCGGGTCGTGCAGGGAATCTCGTCGATCTCCTTCTGGCCGATGCTGCCCGCGTGCACATAGGTCTCGTGCGTCAGGTCCATCAGGTTGTCGACCATCAGCTTGTAGCCGCAGGCTATTGTGTACAGCCCGCCGCCATAGCCGAAGGCCGGGTTGCCCAGCCATTCGAAGGCGGGCAGCTTGGCCACGTCGGCTTGCGCCGCGTCGCCCGGCCAGACCCAGATGAAGCCGTGCGCCTCATGCACCGGGAAGCTGCGGATGGCCGGGAAGCCACGCACGCGCTGGCAGGGCATGGCGACGGTCTTGCCGTCGCCGCCCATGGCCAGGCCGTGATAGCCGCAGACGAGCGTGTCGCCCTGCACGCTGCCCAGCGACAGCGGCGCGCCGCGGTGGGGGCAGAAGTCCTCCACCGCGCTGACGTTACCGACGCTGTTGCGGAAGAAGGCCATCGCGTGGTTGCAGACCTTGCGGCCCAGCGGCTTCTCGCTGCCGATCTCGTCGCTGCGGGCGGCCACGTACCAGGTGTTGGTGATGAACATGGGAGGGCTCCTGGCCGGTTCAGCGTGGGCCCATGCGCAGGGCGCCGTCGAGGCGAATCACCTCGCCGTTGAGATGGCCGTTGGCGACGATGTGGGCGGCCAGCGCGGCGAACTCCTCGGGCAGGCCCAGGCGTTTGGGGAAGGGGATGGATGCGGCGAGCGACTGCTGCACTTCTTCCGGCAGCTCCTTCATCAGCGGCGTGGCGAACAGGCCCGGTGCGATGGTGCAGACGCGCACGCCGAACTGCGCGAGGTCGCGGGCCATGGGCAGGGTCATGCCGACGATGCCGCCCTTGGACGCCGAGTAGGCCTCCTGGCCGACCTGGCCGTCGAAGGCGGCGACCGAGGCGGTGTTGACGATGACACCGCGCTCGCCATCGGCCAACGGTGCGAGGGCCACGATGCGGCTCACGGCCAGGCGCGTCACGTTGTAGGTGCCGATGAGGTTGATGCGCACGACGCGCTCGAAGTCCTCCAGCGGCGCGGGCGAGCCGTCGCGCTGCACGATGCGTTTGGCGCTGCCGATGCCGGCGATGTTCATCAGGATGCGGGCCGGGCCGAAGGCAGCGGCGGCGGCATCCAGCGCGGCGGTGACGGATGCCGCGTCGGTGATGTCGCAGCGCAGCGCCAGCGCGCGGTCGGCGCCGATGTCGGCGGCCACGCGCTGGGCGCCGGCTTCGTTGATGTCGAGCAGGGCGACGCGGGCGCCTTGGGCCGCGAGGGCGCGTGCCACGGCTTCGCCGAGGCCGGAGCCGGCGCCGGTGACGAGGGCGGTTTGTCCAGAGATGTTCATGGTGTTCAGCGGTGCGGGGTGATGACGTCGGGGTGGCCAACGGGGGCCTCGTGCAGCAGTTCGACCAGGGCCGCGCGGCGGCTCAGCACGGCGCGCTGGTTGATCGAGCCCTTGTCGGTGATCTCGCCACCGTCGATGGACGGCGGCTCGGCCAGCAGCAGCAGCCGGGCCGGGCGGGTGGCGCTGCCGGTGCCTTGAGCCCAGAGCTGGTTGGCCAGCGACTCGAAGAAGGCACGCACGGTCGAGTGGTTCAGCACGTCGGCGGTAGGGGCGCTGTCGGGCAGCTCGGCCAGGCGGCGGGCTTCGTTCACGCGCGGCACGATCAGCAGGCCGATCTCATCGCGCCCGAGGCCCGTGACGACGGCGTCATGCACGCAGGGGAAGCCCAGTGCGATGACGCGGGCGCGCAGCGGGCCGACGCTGACGAAGGTGCCGGTGGAGAGCTTGAAGTCCTCGGCGATGCGGCCGTCGAACATCAGGCCCTGCGTGGGGTCGGTGGGGTCGCAGGGCCGGGCGGCGTCGCCGGTGCAGTAGTAGCCCTCATCGTCGAAGGCTTCCTGCGTCAGCTCGGGCTCGCGCCAATAGCCGGGCATGACATTGGGGCCGCGAAAGCGCACCTCGGCCTTGTCGCCCATGGGGACGAGCTTCACGTCGACACCGGGCACGGGCCAGCCGATGAAGCCGGCGCGGGCCTCCTCAGGGATGGCGAAGGTGCATGTGGGTGCGGTCTCGGTCATGCCCAGGCCCGCCGCGATGCGGATGCGCTCGCCGATGGCGGCTTCGGCCAACTGGTTGAAGGCGTCCAGCGTCTTCGGCGACAGTCCCGCGCCACCGCATTCCACGAGCTGCAGCCGGCTGAAGAAGTGGTCGCGCAGCGCGGTGTCGGCCTGCAGCGCCGAGATGAGTTCGTCGAAGCCCTTGGGCACGTTGAAGAAGATCGTCGGCGCCACCTCGCGCAGGTTGCGCAGCGTGGCCTCGAAACGGCCCGGCACGGGCCGGCCCTCGTCGATGTAGAGGCTGCCGCCGTTGTAGAGCACCAGCCCCAGGTTGTGGTTGCCGCCGAAGGTGTGGTTCCACGGCAGCCAGTCCAGCACCACGGGCGGCTGCTCGGCCAGGAAGGGCATGGCCTGCAGCGTCATCTGCTGGTTGGCGCACCACATGCGCTGGGTCATGACCACGCCCTTGGGTGCCTTGGTCGAGCCCGAGGTGAACATCAGCTTGGCGATGGTGTCGGGGCCGATCTGCGCGTGGGCGGCGTCGAGCGTGGGGCCGGGTGGCGTGTCGAGCAGGTCGGCAAAGCGCTCGGTGGCCCGGCCTTCGAGCCGGCCCTCGCCGAGGATGACGCGGGTGTCCGCCGTGACCGTGGCCTCGATTGCGCGGGCATAGCCCGCGTCCGCCGCGTAGACCGCGCCCGGCGTGGCCTTGGCGAGGATGTGGCGCAGGCGGCCGTGGTCGGTCGAGACCAGCGAATAGGCCGGCGAGATGCTGACGCTGGGGATGCCGGCCCACATGGCGCCCAGCATCAGGCTGAGGTGCTCCAGGTCGTTGTCGGACAGGATGACCAGGGGTTTTTCGACGCCCAGGCCCCGGTCCAGCAAGGCCTGGCCGAGGGAGCGTGCCCGCTCGACCATCTCGGCGTAGCTGATGCAGCGCCAGCCGCCGTTCGCCTCGCGTTGGGCCGCCAGCAGCCGGTCCGGCGCCACCTGTGCCCAGTGCAACAGACGCTCGCCCATATGTCCCGGGTAGGCCGCCAGCGGCTCGGTTGAGCGCAGCACGAAGCCGCCGTCGGTGCGGTGCTCGACGCTGGCGTTGTCCAGGCAGCCACCGATGGCGACCGGGCGGTAGCGCGGCTTCATGACTTGACGACCTTGGGCGTGCGCTTCTGCAGGAAGTCCTGCAGGCGCTGCTTGGCCACGTCGTCGCCCTGGGCGATGGCCGCCATCAGCGACTCCATGAAGAGGCCGTCGGCCTGCGACAGGTCGGCAATGCGCGGCAGCGCCTGCGTCACGGCGAAGTTGGACAGCGGCGCGTTCTGCGCGATGCGCCCGGCCAGTTCGATGGCCTTGGCAACAGCCTGGCCGGCCGGCACGACGTACTGCACCAGGCCGCGCCGCTCGCCTTCGTTGGCGTCCAGCACGCGGCCGGTCAGCATCATGTCGGTCATGCAGGCCACGCCGGCCAGGCGCGGGATGCGGGCCGAGCCGCCGCCGCCGACGAAGATGCCGCGCTGGCCTTCGGGCAGGCCGAAGTAGGCGGTCTCGTCGGCCACGCGGATGTGCGCGGCGGCCGCCAACTCCAGCCCACCACCCACCACGGCGCCATGCACCGCAGCGACGACCGGCGCGCGGCAGAACTGGATGGCATCCATGACGACATGCCAGCCGCGCGAATGCAGCACGCCCTCGGCGACGCTGCGCTCGCTGAGGTCCGACAGGTCCAGGCCGGCGCAGAAGTGGCTGCCCTCGCCGCTGATGACCAGGGCCTTGGTCGACACCGGCAGGTTGAGCAGGGCGGTGTGCAGCTGGCGCATCAGCTCTTCGTTGATGGCGTTGCGCTTGGCCGGGCGGTTCAGGCACAGGTGCGTGACGGCGCCGGCATGCTCGATGCGCAGCAGGTCGAGCTGGGCCAGCAGGCCGCTGGCGGGGAGGAAGTCGGTGGCGGCGTTCATGCGTGGGTCTGCTTGGAGAGAGCGGCGGCCAGGCCGCCCCAGTTGTCGCGGAAGAGGCCGGCGTCCATGGTCTTCACGTCGCGCATCAGCGGGCGGAATTCCATGTGGGCCAGCACATCGCGCTCGAGGTCGATGCCGGGTGCGATCTCGGTCAGCTCCAGGCCTTCAGGGCGCAGCGCGAACACGGCGCGCTCGGTGACGAACAGCACCTCCTGGCCACGCCGTGCGGCATCGCGGCCGTTGAAGGTGATCTGCTCGACCTGCTCGACGAACTTGCGCGCGCGGCCTTCCTGGCGGATGTGCAGCTGGCCATCGGCCACGGCGAGGTCCACTCCGCCAGCGGTGAAGCTGCCGCAGAACACGAGGCGCGGCGTGGAGGCCGTGATGTTGATGAAGCCGCCGCAGCCGACGGGCCGGCCGTTGAACTTGCTGACGTTGACGTTGCCGTGGCGGTCAGTCTGGGCCAGGCCGAGGAAGCTGCAGTCCAGCCCGCCGCCGTCGTAGAAGTCGAACTGCGAGGACTGTTCGATGATGGATTCGGGGTTGTAGGCCATGCCGAAGTCGCCGCCTTGGGCCGGCACGCCGCCGTTGACGCCGCACTCCACGCTGAGGTTGAGCAGGTCGGACACGCCCTCCTCGGCGGCCACCGAAGGGACGCCGGCCGGGATGCCGATGCCCAGGTTGGTGACGGCACCCGGCTGCAGCTCCATGGCGGCACGGCGGGCGATGACCTTGCGCTCGTCCAGCGGCATGGCCGGCATGCTGCCCAGCGGCACGCGCACATCGCCGCTGAAGGCCGGGTTGAAGGCCGTCGTGATGGTCTGCAGATGGTTCTCGGGCTTGGCGACGACGACGTAGTCCACCACCAGGCCCGGCACCTTGACGCTCTTGGGATGCAGGCTGCCGGCGGCCACCACGGCCTCGACCTGCGCGATGACGATGCCGCCGCAGGCGCGCGCGGCCTGGGCGATGGACAGCTGCTCCAGCAGCACGCCTTCCTTGTCCATGCTGAGGTTGCCGCGCTCGTCGGCGTAGGTGGCACGGATGAAGGCGACGTCGATGCGCGGCGAGGGATGGAAGAGCCATTCCTCGCCCTCGAATTCGACCAGGCGCACCAGGTCTTCCTGCGCGGCGGTGTTGAGCTTGCCGCCCTCCAGTCGTGGGTCCACGAAGGTGCCCAGGCCCACCTTGGTCAGCAGGCCCGGCGAGCGGCTGGCGATGTGGCGCGTGAGGCTGGACAGCGAGCCCTGCGGGAAGTTGTAGGCCTCGACCTCGCCGGCATGCACCATGGCCATCATGGCCTTGCCGGTCTGCCCGAAGTGCCCGGCGACGACGCGCTTGACCATGCCCGCGTGGGCCAGGTGGGCCATGCCGCCACTGCCGGCGTTGCCGATGGCGCCGCAGGCCCAGGTGGTGAGCTGGCGCGGATGGCCGGTGGCCAGGAAGTGGCGCTCCAGTCCCTGCAACGCCTCTTCGGCCAGGCCCATCATGGCCAGGCCGCCGAGGAAGAGGGTGGCGCCGTCTTTGACGAGGGGGCCGACCTGGTCGGCAGTGATGATCTTCATGCTTGTGTGTTCTCGATGAGCAAGGCCATGCCCTGGCCGCCGCCGACGCAGGCGGAGACGACGGCGTAGCGGCCGCCACGGCGCTGCAGCTCGCGGGCAGCGGTGAGGGTGAGGCGCACGCCGGTGGCGGCGAGCGGGTGGCCAAGGGCGATGGAGCCGCCGTTGACGTTGAGCTTGGTCAGGTCCAGGCCGAGCTCCTTCACGCAGGCCAGGGTCTGGGCGCCCTGGGCCTCGTTGATCTCGAAGAGGTCGATGTCCGACAGCTTCAGCTCGCAGCGCTTCAACAGCGCGCGGATGGCCGGTGCCGGGCCAATGCCCATGATCTCCGGCGGCACGCCGGCTGCCGCCGCGCCGCGCAGCCGGGCGAGCGGC
Source organism: Roseateles sp. P4_D2 (assembly GCF_056401875.1). Taxonomy (NCBI): domain Bacteria; kingdom Pseudomonadati; phylum Pseudomonadota; class Betaproteobacteria; order Burkholderiales; family Sphaerotilaceae; genus Roseateles; species Roseateles sp. P4_D2. Next base: position 21,556 of record NZ_JBFUIM010000001.1, read on the forward strand.
TTCAGCCCGCGGTCACGCACCTGCGCGCCCGAGGCCACGACGACGGCCGCCGCGCCGTCGACCAGGGCCGCTGAGTTGCCGGCTGTCTGCACGCCGCCTTCGTAAACCGTGCGCAGGGCCGCCAGCGCTTCGGGCGACGAGGGGCGGGGATGGGTGTCACGGTCCGCCGCGGCCACCTTGCGTGGCAGCTTGATGCCGCGCGCTTCGTAGCCATCCAGCTCGAAGCGCTCGCTGGTCACCGGCGCGATCTCATCGGTGAAGAAGCCGTCGGCCTGGGCACGCAGCGCGCGCTCGAAAGAGGCGGCGGCGTAGGCGTCGACTTCGGTGCGGGTGATGCCGTACTTCTTGGCCAGGTTCTCGGCCGTCTGGATCATCGAGACCTTGGCGGCGGGGTCGTCGAGGGCCTCCCAGAGGAAGTCCTTGAACTCGACCGGTGCGCCGAGCTTGAAGCCGCCGCGATGCGTGTAGGCGCAGATGGGGTTGCGCGACATCGACTCCGCGCCGACGACGAGGGCCAGGCTGGCGTAGCCCAGCGTGATCTGGTCGGCCGCCTGGCGAATGATCTCGAAGCCGCTGCCGCAGATGCGCTGCACCCCGATGGCCGGCACCTCGATAGGCACGCCGGCATACAGGCCGATGTGGCGCGGCAGCACAAAGGCATCGAAGGACGCCTGGGCCATGGAGGCCGTGACCACCGAGTCGATGGCGCTGCCCGGCACGCCGGTGCGCTCCAGCGCCGCGCGGGCCGCCTTGATGCCGAGGTCGATGGGTGAGATCTCGGCGAGCGCGCCGCAGTAATCGACCCAGGGCGTGCGCGCGCCACCGAGCAGCCAGTGGTCGTCGAATCGGGCGGAGAAGTCGGACATGGGTGCGGCTGGCGCAGGCCAGCTTCGAGGCTGTTGATGATTAACAGTATTAACTAAATCATCAGGACTGCATCTAGGGTTTGCACCGACAACTTGATCCTTGAATCGACGAGATCAACCTTATAAGTGCAGCCGTTCGCTCGCGGCGGGCCGAGTCTTCACTCGTCGCGGTGCTGGCAATTGATTTGTTAAAACAACTGATCTGCGCACTTCAACCAGGTGAAGGCGGCTGGGCGGCGCGTTGCAGCCGATAGGCCAGTTGCGCCCGCGTGATGCCCAGCCGACGGGCAGCCGCAGCCAGGTTGCCGTTCTCGGCCTCGGTGGCTTCCTGCAGCAGCTGGCGCTCGATGGCGTCCAGCTCGACATGGCCGGCCCCGCCGGTTTGCAGGGCCTCGCCGAGCAGGTCGAGCAGGCGCGGCGGCGGCGCAGCGGCTTTCTGCAAGGTGCCATGGGCGCCGATGGTCAGCAGCGCCTCGTCGCTGAGCTGCTCGCGGCGGAACATGTGGGCCACGTCGATGGCCTGGTCGTCCTCGGCCGAGATGACGCCGCGCTCCACCAGGTTCTGCAGCTCGCGGATGTTGCCCGGGAAGGCGTAGTGCAGCATGGCCCGCACGGCGCGTGGCGTGAAGCCGGTCGGGTGGCGACCGTGGCGTTGCGCTTCGCGACGCAGGAAATGCGTCATCAGCAGCGGGATGTCGTCGCGCCGCTCGCGCAGCGGCGGCAGGTGGATGGGGTAGACGTTCAGGCGGTAGAAAAGATCCTCGCGGAAGCGCCCGGCGCGCACCTCGGCCTGCAGGTCCACGTTGGTTGCGGCGACGACGCGCACGTCCAGTTGCAACGTGCGCGTGCCACCCACCCGTTCGACCTCGCCCTCCTGCAGCGCGCGCAAAAGCTTCCCCTGGCTGACCAGGCTGAGCGTGGCGATCTCGTCGAGGAACAGCGTGCCGCCGTCCGCCCGCTCGAAGCGCCCCGGGCGTGACTGGCTGGCGCCGGTGAACGCGCCGCGCTCGACGCCGAAGAGCTCGCTCTCGATCAGCGTCTCGGGAATGGCGGCGCAGTTCACGGCCACGAAGGGCTGGGCGGCGCGCGCGCTGATGCGGTGCAGCCGGTGCGCGAAGGCCTCCTTGCCGACACCCGACTCGCCGGTGAACAGCACCGTGGCGCGCGTGCCGGCCACGCGGGCCAGTTGATGGCAGGCGGACGTGAAGGCCGACGACGCGCCGACGATGTCGTGGCGCTCGGCGCTGGGCCGTTCATCCGAGCCTGCGGGAGTGGCGGCCGCCGGCGCCTCGGCGGGCGCGGACTCGGCGGCGTTCAGGCGATGGAATTCCTTGGCTTCGAGATAGCGCAGGTCTTCGCTGATGTCACCCCAGGCCGCAGCGTGGCGGCCGATCACGCGGCAGGCGCTGGCGCCCATCGAACGGCACTCGATCTCGCGAAAGATCACGAGCTGGCCGAACAGGCTGGTCACGTAGCCGGTGGCATAGCCCACCTGCGACCAGCAGGCGGCCTCGGTGCCGACACCGTAGGCGCTGATGTGCTCATCGTCTTCGCTGGAGTGCTCCCACAGGAACTCGCCCTCGTAGGTGCCGCGGTGGATGTCGAAGTCGAAGGCGAGCGGCGTCACCTTGACCACGCCTTCGAGTGCATGCAGCCGCGTGCCGGCCATGAAGACGTTGGCCGCGTCGGCATTGGGCCAGCGCTCGCGCACGAGCTGGGCGTCGCGGGCGCCGGACACATAGCCGGCCCGCGTCAGCAGGCCGCGCGCTCGCTCCATGCCGAGGGTGTCGATCAGCTCGCGGCGCAGGTGACCGACGGAGGAGCTGTGCAGCAACAGCATGCGCTGGTCGTTCAGCCAGATGCGGCCATCGCCGGGCGAGAAGAACAGCGACTCGGTCAGGTCGCCCATCGTCGGCGCCTGGTCCTCGACGAAGTGCTTGCTGTCGCCCCGCTTCAGCATGGTGCCGGTCTGGCGGGCCACTTCGGCCAGGGAGATGCGAGGTAGCTTGGTCATGAGGTGATGAATTGAGCAGGTCGGCGGCTTGTCACTCCCTCGAATTGTTTTCATTTGATAAATATCAATGTCGGGGGATAACCCGCGTTTGGTGCATTTTTTCCGGGGCCAGGGAAAGTCCCGAGGGAGGTCGATGTTTTCACTCTGAAAACGATCTGTCGTGGCGCAGTGGTGCACCTCGGTGGCGCGGCGCGCTGGCACGGCGTGGCACACGCGTTGCACTGCAAGTGGGCAAGCGAGCACCGAGTTCGCGCTTTTCGCAACCCACCTCAGCAGCCCCGCCATGACCCCTCAGCCCCTACTCGACCCCACGCTGTGGCGTGAACACCTGTACAGCAGCGGCTGGCGCGCCGCGTCCCAGGCCGCCGACCTGATCGAGCCCGCGACGGGCGCCGTGCTGGCCCGCACCGGCCGCGCCGTGGCCGCCGACGTGGCGCCCGCCACCGCTGCTGCCACCGCCGCCCAAGCCGCCTGGGCTGCGCTGCCGCCGCGCGAGCGCGCTGCCGTGTTCCTGCGCGCCGCCCAGCTGTTCCAGCAGCACTTCGACGAGCTGGCGCTCTTCGTCACCCGCGAGAGTGGCGCCATCCTGCCCAAGGGCCAGCACGAACTCCGCGAGGCCATTGCCTTCTGCCAGATCGCCGCCGCCATGCCGCTGCAGTCGCAGGGCCAGGTCTTGCCCAGCACGCCGGGCCGCATGTCCATCGCCCGGCGCGTGCCGCTGGGTGTCGTGGGCGTCATCTCGCCGTTCAACTTCCCGCTCATCCTGACGCTGCGCGTCGTCGCCCCGGCGCTGGCCGCAGGCAACGCCGTCATCATCAAGCCCGATCCGCGCACGCCGGTCAGCGGCGGTTTCATGATCGCCCAGGTCTTCGAGGCCGCCGGCCTGCCCGCCGGCCTGCTGCATGTGCTGCCCGGCGGTGCCGACGTGGGCGAGGCGCTGGTGACCGACCCGGCCGTCGCGATGATCTCCTTCACCGGCTCGGCCGGCGTGGGTCGGCGCATCGGCGAGCTGGCGGGCCGGCACCTGAAAAAGGTCTCACTTGAACTCGGTGGCAGCAATGCCCTCATCGTGTTCGACGACGCCGACCTCGACCTCGCCGCCAGCAACATCGCCTGGGGCGCCTGGCTGCACCAGGGCCAGATCTGCATGGCCAGCAACCGCGTGCTGGTGCATGAGTCCATCGCCCCGGCCATCACCGAGCGCCTCGTCGCCAAGGCCCAGCACCTGCCCGTGGGCGACGGCGCGACCGGCCAGGTTGCCCTTGGGCCGCTGATCGACGAGCGCCAGCGCGACCGCGTGCATGCCGCCGTGCAGGCCAGCGTCAAGGCCGGCGCCCAGCTGCTGGCCGGTGGCAGCTACGACCGCCTCTTCTACAAGCCCACGGTGCTGGCCGGCGTCAAGCCCGGCATGCCGGCCTTCGACGACGAGACCTTCGGCCCGGTCGTCAATCTCGTCACCTTCAAGACCGACGAGGAGGCCGTGGCGCTGGCCAACACCGGCCATGGCGGCCTGGCGGCGGGCGTGATCTCCAAGTCGGTGGGCCGCGCCCTGGCGGTGGGCAACCAGCTGCGCGCCGGCATGGTCCACATCAACGACCAGACGGTCAATGACGACGCGGTCAACCCCTTCGGCGGCCCCGGCATCGCCGGCAACGGCAACTCGCACGGCGGGCCCGGCGACTGGGAGCAGTTCAGCACCTGGCAGTGGCTGACCGTGAAAGACACGCCTCCTCAATTCCCGTTCTGACGCGAAAACAAACCCTCAGGAGACAAGCCATGAACTTCCAAGGCAAAACCATCGTCATCACCGGCGTCAGCTCCGGCATCGGCGCCGAGACGGCGCGCTTCCTGCGCCTCAAGGGCGCCCGCGTCATCGGCGTGGACCGCAACGAGCCGCTGCTGACGCTGGACGGCTTCGTCAAGGCCGACCTGTCCGAGCAGGCCGCCGTCGACGCCGCCTTCAAGCAGCTGCCCGAGCGTTTCGACGCGCTGTGCAACATCGCCGGCGTGCCCGGCACCGCGCCGGTGGACCTGGTGGCCCGCGTCAACTACCTCGGCCTGCGCCACCTCTGCACCCGCGCGATGGAGCGCCTGCCCCAGGGCGGCGCCATCGTCAACATCGCCTCCATCCTGGGCGCAGAGTGGCCGGCGCGCCTCGACATCCACAAGGCCCTGGCCGAGACGCCGAACTTCGAGGCAGGCCTGGCCTTCCTCGCGAAGAAGCCAGTGCCGCAGGAGACCTGCTACCAGTACTTCAAGGAAGCGCTGATCGTCTGGACCCTGACCCAGTCGCAGAAATGGTTCCTGGGCAGCGGCGTGCGCATGAACTGCGTCGCGCCCGGCCCGGTGCTGACGCCCATCCTCGGCGACTTCGTGCAGATGCTCGGCGAGGAGCGCGTGCAGAAGGACTCGCACCGCATCAAGCGCCCCGCGCTGGCCGACGAGGTCGCGCCGGTGGTGGCCTTCCTGTGCGCCGACGAGTCGCGCTGGGTCAGCGGCGTCAACCTGCCCGTCGACGGCGGCCTGGCCTCCACCTACTACTGATCTTCCCGCGCACCGAGGAGACACACATGCAACACGCCCCGCACGACACGGGCTACGAGCGCAAGACGCTCGTGCTGATGGGACTGGGCTTCGGCCTGGTCGGGCTGGACCGCTGGATGATTGCGCCGCTGTTCCCGCACATCATGAAAGACCTGGGGCTGGACTACCAGCAACTGGGCACGTTGATCGGTGTCCTCAGCCTCACCTGGGGGGCGTGGTCCATCCTCATGGGAAGGCTGTCGGACAGCATCGGTCGCAAGCGGATCCTGGTGACGACGATGGTGGCGTTCTCGCTGCTGTCGGGCCTGTCGGGCCTGGCCAGCGGCTTCGCCAGCCTGATGTTGATCCGTGCCGTGATGGGCGTGGCCGAAGGCGCGTTCACGCCGGCCAGCATTGCCGCCACCGGCGAAGCCTCGCTGCCCGCACGGCGCGGCCTCAACCAGGGGCTGCAACTGAGCATGTTCTCGCTGCTCGGCCTGGGCTTCGCGCCCATCATTGCCACGCAGCTGCTGCAGGTGCTGCCGTCATGGCACTGGGTGTTCATGGTGTCGGCGCTGCCGGGGCTGGCCGTGGCGGTGCTGATCGCACGCACCCTGCGCAGCGATGCGCCGGCAGTGCGCACTTCCGCAGCCCCGGCGCCGCGCTGGAGCACGCTTTTCCGCTCGCGCAACGTGGTGGTGGCCATGCTGGCCGTGCTGTGCGCCATGGCCGGCATCTTCGTCATCAGCGCGATGGTGCCGATCTACCTGGAGCATGTGCTCAAGCTGAGCACGCAGGAGATGGGCTTCATCGTCTCGGCCATTGGCTTCGGCGGCTTTGCCGGTTCCTTCGGCCTGTCGGCCCTGTCGGACCGCGTCGGCCGCAAGCCTGTTGCGATCAGCGCCTTCGTTGGCTCGGCCGTGCTGCTGTATGCCTTCGCGCACACAGGCGCCAACCCGCAGATGTTGTTCATCCTGCTGTTCGGCCTGTCGGTGTGCGCGCTGGGCCTGCTTGGCCTGCTCTCGGGCCCCATCGCCACCGAGGCGGCTCCCGCCGGACTCATCGCTTCGTCGGTCGGCTTCGTGTCGGGCGCGGGCGAGATCTTCGGCGGCGGGCTGGCACCGGTGCTCGCGGGTTATGTGGCTCAGCACCACGGCCTGCCCGCCACGCTGCACGTTGCCCTCGCAGGCTTCGTCTGCGGGGCCATCGCGTCGCTGTTCCTGCTGGAAACCGCGCCGTGTCGCCAGCAACGAGCGGGCCTGCCCGTGGAGGGCGGGCTGACCTCGACGTCACTCTGAATAACCGCACGGGCCGGTGAGCCCGAGATTTCTACAACACCGGAGACAACATGACAAGACATACCCGCCATGCGCTGGCGGTAGCGGCAGCGCTCGCCCTGCCCACCGCTTCCCACGCCTTCGACATCGAGCTGCCCAGCAGCGACTACAAGCTGCGCCTGGACTTGACGCCCAAGTACAGCACCGCCGTGCGGCTGAAGAACCCGTCCGACGCGCTGACGCGGCTGGACGTGGCCGTCGACCCCGGCACCGTCAATGAAGACGACGGCGACCACAACTTCAAGCGCGGCCAGATCTCCAACCGTTTCGACCTGCTGGCCGAGATCGACCTCGCCGGCCCCGGCTGGGGTGCCCGAGTGAGCGGCAACGCCTGGCGCGACTCGGTCTATCTGCGCCAGAACAGCTATGCCGGCACCGCGCTGTATGCCGGCGGCAATGCCCTCGGCCCCGTCATCCCGACGTCCAACACCTTTGGCGGCCAGGCCGCCAACGACTTCCTGCCCGACACCCGCCGCCAGCATGGCCAGAGCGGCGAGTTCCTCGACGCCTTCGTCTACGTGAAGGGCGAGGTCGGCGGCATGAAGAGCACGGTGCGCATCGGCCGCCACACGCTGCAGTGGGGCGAGAGCCTGTTCTTCGGCCAGAACGGCATTGCCAACGCGCAAGGGCCGGTCGACGTCGCCAAGATCGTCTCCGTGCCCGGCTGGCAGTTCAAGGAAGTGCTGCTGCCGGTCGAGCAGGTGTCGGGCTCGCTGCAGATCGCCGAAGGCGTCTCGCTGGGCGCCTACTACCAGCTCAAGTGGCGGCCGAGCAAGATCCCGGGCGTCGGCAGCTTCTTCTCCAACCAGGACTACGTCGGCACGGGCACCGTCAACTTCGGCCTGACGCCGCAGGGCGCGCCCATCCTGCTGAGCTACGACAAGAGCAAGGACCTCAAGCCGCGCAACTCGGGGCAGGGCGGCGTTCAGCTGCGCCTCAGCCCGACGGGCGGCGACTACGAGTTCGGCCTCTACGCGGCGCAGTACCACGACAAGACGCCCGCCGTGCCGGTGTTCGACTTCGTCAACGGCAACGTGCACCTGGCCTATGGCGACAACATCAAGACGGTCGGCGCCAGCGTCACGTCGTCGGTGGGCCAGCTGAACTGGGCCGTCGAAGGCTCGGTGCGCTGGAACGCGCCGCTGAACAGCGACCCCGCCGTGCTGGGCCTGGGCCCCGTGCTGGCCTGCGGCGGCAGCGCCAACCCCTGCTTCGCCGTCGGCCGCACGGCCCATCTGCAAGCCTCGGGCATCTACGTGCTGCAACCCGGCGCGCTGTGGCAGGGCGGCGCGGTGGTGGCCGAGCTGGCCTACAACCACCGGCTCAGCATCACGAAGGACATCTTCGCGACGCCGACCGGCGCCAGCATGGGCATTGGCGGCCTGGACCCGAACACCACCAAGGGTGCCTTTGCCTTCCGCATGCTGTTCGAGCCGCAGTACTTCCAGGTGCTGGCGGGGCTGGACCTGTCCGTGCCCATCGGCCTGGGCTACAACTTTGGCGGCCGGTCTTCGTCCATCGCCAACTTCGCGGGCGGCGCCTCCAGCGCGGGCGACTACAGCATCGGCCTGAAGGGCAAGTACCAGAACGACTGGAACTTCGCGCTGACCTACAGCGACTTCTTCGGCACCGCCAAGACCTTCACCGAGACCCTGGTGGCCGGCAGCGGCTCGCCGCGCCAGCTCACGTTCGGCCAGTCGCTGCGCGACCGCGCCAACGTCAGCTTCACCGTCTCGCGCACCTTCTGAAGCCCCACGGAGCACTTCACATGAACCGCACTCATCTCAAGGCCACATTGCTGGCCACCGCCCTGCTGCTGGCCGGCCCGGCCCTCGCCGCCGTGTCGGCCGACGAAGCCGCCAAGCTCAAGACCACGCTGACCCCGCTGGGCGCCGAGCGCGCCGCCAACAAGGACGGCACGATCCCCGCGTGGGACGGCGGCCTGACCAAGGCGGCCGCCGGCTTCAAGCCCGGGGATGCAAGACCCGACCCCTTCGCCGCCGAGAAGCCGCTGTACAGCATCAACGCCAAGAACATGGCGCAGTACGACGCCAAGCTCAGCGATGGCGTCAAGGCGCTGATGAAGAAGTACCCCGACTTCCGCATCGACGTCTACCCCAGCCACCGCACGGCCGCCGCGCCGCAATGGGTCTATGACAACACCTTCAAGAACGCCACGCGCGCCAAGCTCGTCGACAACGGCCAGGGCACCGAAGGCGCCTATGGAGGCACGCCGTTCCCGATCCCGAAGGACGGCTATGAGGTGTTCCAGAACCACCGCCTTGCCTGGGTCGGCACCTATGCGCAGGCGCCGGTGCGAGTCTGGGTCGTGACGGCCGACGGCAAGCGCGCGATGGCCTCCGGCGGCACGCAGAGCTTTCGCAGGCAGTTCTACGACCCTGAGGGCAGCCTGGAGAAGTTCGACGGCTATGCGGGCCTGGGCAAGTTCGTCGTCAGCGAGCCCGGCTCCAAGGCGGGCGAGGCCATCCTCGCTCACGACAACCTCAATGCCGGCAACCCGCGCGGCCTGTGGCAATACCTGGTGGGCCAGCGCCGCGTGCGCAAGGCGCCGTCGGTGGCCTACGACACGCCCGACTCGGTGACCTCGGGCATCGGCCTCTTCGACGAAGCCTTCATGCTCTTCGGCCCCAGCGACAAGCACAACCTCAAGCTGGTCGGCAAGCGCGAGCTCTTCATCCCCTACAACAACAACCGCGCGGCGTCTGCCAAGGTGGCGGACCTCGTCACGCCCAACACGCTGAACCCCAGTGTCGTGCGCTGGGAGCTGCACCGGGTCTGGGAGGTCGAGGCCACGCTGGCCGAGGGCAAGCGCCATGTGGTCCCGAAGCGCAAGTACTACATCGACGAGGACAGCTGGCAGATCATCCTGTTCGACGGCTGGGACGCCAAGGGCGAGCTCTGGCGCACCAACTACACGCTGACGCTGCTGGCGCCGGACATCCCGGCCGTCATCGGCAGCATGTTCTGGGGCGGCTATGACCTGCAGACCGGCGCCTACTACCTGAACATGGCCAGCAACGAACTGGCCAGCCAGTACAAGATCGTCGCACCGCTGCCGCGCAGCTTCTTCAGCCCTGAAGAGCTCGCCAACGAAGGAGCCAGGTGATGCGCAGGCTGGCGTTCCTCGCGCTGGCCTGTGCGGTGTCCGCCCAGGCTGCCGCACCGGCGCCGGCCGCGTTGGCTGAACCGGCACTCATCAGCCCGAAGGCGCTTGGCGCGGCGACGCTGGCCGTGGCCCGCGCGGGTGGGCGGCTCGTCGCAGCGGGTGAACGCGGCACGGTGCTGTGGTCGGATGACGGCGGCAAGGCCTGGCAGCAGGCTGCGGTGCCGGTGCGCTCGGGCCTCACGGCGCTGCGCTTCGTCGATGCCAACAACGGCTGGGCCGCCGGGCATCTCGGCGTCATCCTCAAGACGAGCGATGGCGGCAAGACCTGGCACAAGCAGCTGGACGGCCTGCAGGCCGCGCAGGCCCTGTTGGCCGCAGCCACCGACGACGCCGGCCGCCGCGCCGCGCAGCGCATGGTGGAGGAGGGCGCCGACAAGCCCTGGTTCGACCTTGAGGCCATAGACGCCCGCCAGGCCATCGCCGTCGGCGCCTATGGCCTGGCCATGGTCACGCGTGACGGTGGCGCCAGCTGGCAGCCGCTGCCCACCCGCGCCGCCAACCCGCGCGGCCTGCATCTCTACGGCGTTCGCGTCGTCGACGGGCAATGGTTCATCGCCGGCGAACAAGGCCTGCTGCTGCGCTCCAGCGACGGCGGCGCCACATTCACGGCCCTGGCCTCGCCCTACAAGGGCAGCTTCTTCGGCCTGCTGGTCTCGCATTCCGGCACGCTGCTGGCCTACGGCCTGCGCGGCAGCGTCTACCGCTCCGGTGATGCGGGCGCCAACTGGGACAAGGTCGAGCTCGGCACGCCGCTGAGCCTGCAGGCCGGCATCGAACGGCGCGGCGGGCTGACGCTGCTGACCCAGACCGGCGAGCTCTTCACCAGCACCGACGACGGCCGCACGTTTACGCGCCAGCCGCCTCCCGCCGGACCCTTGCCCGCCGCCGGCCTGGCCGCCGCACCAGACGGCGCCTGGGTCATCGCCAGCCTGCGCGGCACCCGCCGCGCGTCACCCACTCCCTGACCTCGACGATGCACGCCGCCACCGACACGCTGGGCACCCAACCCGTGGTGACCCAGCTCGACGACTTCGACACCCGCTCCGGCTCCTGGGCCGAGCGGCTGCTCTTCAACCATCGGCCCTGGGTGATGCTGCTGTGCCTGCTGGCCACGCTGTGGCTGGGCCAGCAGGCCTTCAAGCTGACGCTCAACGCCAGCTTCGAGAAGACCATCCCGACGTCACACCCTTACATCGCCAACTACCTGGCGCACAAGGGCGACCTGGGCGGCCAGGGCAATGCGCTGCGCATCGTCGTCGAGGCCAGGAAGGGCACGATCTACGACAAACACTACCTCGACACGCTGCAGAAGATCAGCGACGAGATCTACCTGATGCCAGGCGTGGACCGGCCCTTCATGAAGTCGCTGTGGACGGCCAACACGCGCTGGGTCGCCGTGACCGAGGAGGGCCTGGACGGCAACACCGTCATGGGCGACAGCTACGACGGCTCGCCCGCCGCGCTGGCCGAGGTGCGCGCCAACGTCGAGCGCTCCGGCGAGATCGGCCAGATCGTCGCCGGTGACGCCAAGTCCAGCATCGTCTTCGTGCCGCTGCTCGACGTGAATCCCAAGACCGGCCAGGCGCTGGACTACGGCGAACTCGGCCGCCAGGTCGAGGCGCTGCGCAGCAAGTACGACAGCGACGCCGTCGCGCTGCACGTCACCGGCTTCGCCAAGGTCATGGGTGACCTGATCGAGGGCCTGCAGCAGGTGCTGGTGTTCTTCGCCGTGGCCCTGGTCATCTGCGCTGGCGTGCTGTGGGGCTACACCCGCTGCGTGCGCAGCACGGCGCTGGTGGTTGCCTGCTCGCTCATCGCCGTGGTCTGGCAGTTCGGCCTGCTGGCCTTGCTCGGCTACGCGCTGGACCCGTACTCGGTGCTGGTGCCCTTCCTCGTCTTCGCCATCGGCATGAGCCATGGCGCGCAGAAGATGAACGGCATCATGCAGGACGTGGGCCGCGGCACCCACCGCGTGGTCGCCGCGCGCTACACCTTCCGCCGCCTCTTCGTCGCCGGCCTCACGGCGCTGCTGTGCGACGCCGTCGGCTTCGCGGTGCTGGCCCTGATCAAGATCCAGGCCATCCAGGACCTGGCCCTCGTCGCCAGCATCGGCGTGGCGGTGCTGATCTTCACCAACCTCGTGCTGCTGCCCATCCTGCTGTCGTATGTGGGCGTGAGCCCGGCGGCGGCGAAGCGCAGCCTGCGTGACGACCCCGAGTTCAACCCCAAGGCCGGCAGCTCCTGGATGTGGCGCCAGCTCGACCGCTTCACGCAGCGCGGCCCGGCGCTGGTGGCCCTCGGCGCGGCTGCGGCGCTGGCCGTGGCGGGCTATGCCGTCAGCACCCGGCTGCACGTTGGCGACCTTGATCCCGGCGCGCCTGAGCTGCGCGCCGACTCCCGCTACAACCGCGACAACGACTACGTCACCCAGCACTACGCCGCGTCCAGCGACATCCTCGTCGTCATGGTCTCCACGCCGGAAGACCAGTGCACCCGCTACGGCACCTTGGCCAAGGTCGACCAGCTGGCCTGGCAGCTGGAGCAGCTCCCCGGCGTCGAGTCCACCAACTCCATGGCCGCGCTGTCCAAGCTGGCGATGGTGGGCTACAACGAGGGCCAGCTGAAGTGGTACGAGCTGATCCCCAACGACAGCGCCCTGGGTGGCGTGCAGACCCGCGCGCCGCGTGAGCTCTTCAATCAGGGCTGCTCCTTCCTGTCTCTCTACGTCTATCTGAAGGACCACAAGGCCGAGACGCTGGGAACCGTCGTCGCCACGGTCGAGGACTTCATCGCCAAGAACTCGACGAAGGACGAGCGCTTCATGCTCGCGGCCGGCTCGGCTGGCATCGCCGCGGCGACCAACATCGTCGTCAAGCAGGCGATGAACCAGATGCTGTGGTGGGTCTACGGCGCCGTCGTCGTGCTGTGCTGGGTGACCTTCCGCTCCTGGCGGGCCGTCGTCGTGGCCGTGCTGCCGCTGGTGCTGACCTCCATCCTGTGCGAGGCACTGATGGTGGGCCTGGGCATGGGCGTCAAGGTGGCCACGCTGCCCGTCATCGCGCTGGGCGTGGGCATCGGCGTGGACTACGCGCTCTACGTGCTCAGCGTCATGCTGGCCCGGCTGCGCGCGGGCGAAAGCCTGTCGGCGGCCTACCTGCACGCGCTGCAGTTCACCGGCCGCGTGGTGATGCTGACCGGCGTCACGCTGGCGCTCGCCGTGGGCACCTGGGCGCTGTCGCCGATCAAGTTCCAGGCCGACATGGGCATCCTGCTGGCCTTCATGTTCGTGTGGAACATGGTGGGAGCGCTGGTGCTGGTGCCGGCGCTCGCGCACTGGCTGCTGAAGCCCGCCAGGATCGCTTGAGATGGCACGGCGGTGGATCCAGCGTTGGGTGGTGCTGCTGGCACCCCTCCTGCTGGAATTTTGTTTGTCGGTTGCATCGGCGGCCGAGCAGGCGCCGCTGGTGCTGGGCCAGTCGCTGCCGCTGACCGGCGCCGCCTTCCCCATCAGCAATCGCGTGCAGGCCGGTGCCAAGGCGCTGGTGGATCGCGTCAATGCCGGCGGCGGCATCGGCGGACGCTTGCTGGAGTTGGTGACCCTGGACGATGGCGGCGACCCCCAGCGCCGCGCGGCCAACCTGCGCAAGCTCGCCCGCGAGCATCATGCCGTCGCCTTCGTCAACTGCCTGGGCGAGCGCGCCTGCCTGCAGACCGCCGCCCTCGCACGCGAGCTGAACGTGCCGCTGGTCGGCCCGTTCTCCGGCGCCGCCGCGTTGCACCAGCCGGCCCAGGCCATGGTGTTCAGCCTGCGGCCCGATGACCGCCGCGAGGCCGAGGCCCTGGCGGGGCAACTGCGGGCCATCGGCATCGAGCAGGTCGCACTGCTCGGCGACGGCGACGAACCGGCCCGCGAGCGCGCCTTGTCTGCGGCTCTGCAAGCGGCGGGTATCCGCGCCCATCCTCTGGCGATGCAGGCCGACCCCGCCGCCACGTTGCGCGAGCTGGCCGCCGTTGCGCCGCAGGCCCTGGTGCTCAATCTCGGCCCCGAGTCGCTGGACCTGCTGACCCGGCACGAGGCCGCCTGGCGCGCCGCGGTGCCGCTCACCGTGGCGGCACTGTCGTCGCCCGGGCTCACGCAGCTGACGCGGCTGCTGCGTGACCGGCTGATCGGCTTCACCAGCGTCGTGCCCAACCCCGAGATCTCGCAGCTGCCGCTGGTGCGCGAGTTCGAGCGCGATGCGGAAAGCCACGTTGGCCCCGAGGCCATCAGCCTGGAGGGCCTGGCGGCCTATCTGCATCTGCGCGTCTGCGTCGAGGCGCTGCGCCGCGCCGGCAACCGTGTCGACGGGCCTGGGCTGGCGAGTGCGCTGGAGAACCTGGCCGCGCTCGACCTCGGCGGCTTCAGCGTGCGCTTCGGCCCCCGCCAGCACCGCGGCTCCGAGCACGTCGAGATCGGCCTGCGTGGCCGCGACGGGCGCCTGCGTCGATGAACTTATCCACCCCCTCAAAGGAGACCTTCCATGCTTGATCTGCATCTGCAACACGTCCTCGCCCAGGCGGCCGGCGCCCCCGACCTCTGCGACCTGCCGCCCGAGGCCTCTCGCGGCCTGTACCGGCAGATCTGCACGTTGGCGACCGTGCCGCCCGCCGACGTCGACGTGACGCCGCATGAGGCCCGCTTCGGCGGCCAGGACGTGCGCGTGCGCATCTACAAGCCCCGCAACGCCGCTGGCGCCTTGCCCGTGGCGCTGTACTTCCACGGCGGCGGCTTCGTGCTCGGCGATCTCGAAAGCTATGACGCCGTCTGCCGCCAGCTCTGCGCTGACAGCGGCGCGATGATCGTCAGCGCCGCCTACCGCCTGGCACCTGAGCATCCCTATCCGGCGGCCATCGAGGACAGCTACGCCGCACTCGGCTGGGTGGCCGAAGCCATCCGCAGCTTTGGCGGCGACCCGACCCGCCTGGCCGTGATGGGCGACAGCGCCGGTGCCGCACTGGCCGCCAGCGCCGCCTTGCTGGCGCGCGATGCGGGCGGGCCGTCTATTGCCTTCCAGCTCCTCGTCTATCCGCCGGCGGCCGGCGGCCACGACGGCGACTACCCGTCGCGCGAGCAGCATGCTGCCGGCCCCACGCTGACGAAGCGGACCATGGACTATTTCAGCCGCCACTACTTTGGCGCCACCGGCAAGGCGCCCGACTGGCGCGGCGCGCCGCTGCTCGCGCCCAGCCTCGCCGGCCTGCCGCCCACGCTGCTGCTGCTGGCGGCCCATGACGCGCTGCGTGACGAGGGCATGGCCTACGGCGAGGCGCTCGGCGCGGCTGGCAATGCCGTCACCGTCATCGAGTACCACGGCCTGGCGCACGGCTTCATCAGCATGGCCGGCGCCGTCCCGGCGGCGCGGCTGGCGCTGGGGCAGATGGCGAGTGCGCTGCGGCAGGCCTTGCTGGGGTGATCCAAGCCATATCGAAACTGGCATGGCTTGAGAGGAAATCGCCATTGGATTGTTGTCGCGGAATGCCGTACACCCGGCAGCCACGACAAACGAGACAAGAGACATCCCATGGCATTGAATCGCAGGGGCTTGATCAGCGCCGGCCTCACCGGCATCGCCGCGTCCACGTTGCCCGCCCAGGCCGCCACCACCGCTGCAACGCCGGCCAAAGGCCTGCTGGCCCCCACGCCGCCGATGGGTTGGAACAGCTGGAACAGCTTCGCCACCACCATCAACGAAGCCCAGGCCCGCGAGACGGCCCGCATCATGGCCGACAAGCTGCTGCCGGCCGGCTACAACATCTTCACCATCGACATCCAGTGGTACGAGCCCACGGCGTCGAGCTACAGCTACAGCGCCAACCCCGAGCCGGCGATGGACGGTCACGGCCGGCTGATCCCCGCCGTGAACCGGTTCCCGTCCAGTGCCGAAGGCCGCGGCTTCGCGCCGCTGGCGGCGGATGTCCATGCCATGGGGCTGAAGTTCGGCATCCACCTGATGCGCGGCATCCCGCGCCTGGCCGTGAAGCGAAACCTGCCCATCCTGGGCACGACCTACTGCGCCGCTGACATCGCCGACACCACCAGCGTCTGCACGTGGAACCCCGACATGTACGGCGTGGACATGCGCAAGCCCGGCGCGCAGGCCTACTACGACAGCGTCTTCGCGCTCTACGCCTCCTGGGGCGTGGACTTCATCAAGATGGACGACATGAGCCGCCCCTACGACGCCCATGCGCCGGAGATCGAGGCCGCCCACCGTGCCATCCAGCGCACGAAGCGGCCGATGGCGCTCAGCCTGTCGCCCGGCGAGACGCCCGTGAGCCGCGCCGAGCACGTACGCCAGCATGCGCAGATGTGGCGCATCTCCGACGACTTCTGGGACGACTGGCATGCGCTGGACGCCCAGTTCACGCGGCTGGAGAACTGGAACCCCTGGCGCCGGCCCGGCGCCTGGCCGGACCCGGACATGCTGCCGCTGGGCCGCCTGGCCCTGGGTGAGCGCGATACCAAGTTCACTGCCGATGAGCAGCGCACGCTGATGACGCTGTGGGCCATCACCCGCTCGCCGTTGATCATGGGCGGCGATCTGCGCCACCTGGACGAGCCGACGCTCGCGTTACTCACCAACCCCGAGGTGCTGGCCGTGGACCAGGCGAGCGCCGACAACCGGCCGCATTTCGTCGAGGACTTCGTGCGCATCTGGTCAGCCCGGCCCGCCGACGGCAAGGGCCGCTACGTCGCGCTGTTCAACCCGACGGACAAGGCCCGCGAGGTCGGCATCGCGCTGCGGGACCTGGGTCTGGACGGCGTGCGCCAGGTGCGCGATCTGTGGGCGCGCAAGCCTCTCGATGCGGCATCGGGCCGCTTCGCCCAGCAGCTGCCGTCGCATGGCGCCGGGCTCTACCGGCTCAGCTGACAGCTCAGCGGGCGACCTTGGCGAGCAGCTCCTGCAGCAGAAGGCGCTCGCCGCTGGACAGCACACGGTCCAGCGCCTGCTCGGCGACCTGCAGCGCCGCGAGGCTTTCCCCGGCCAGGCGCTCGCCTTCGGGCGTGAGCCGCAGGTGCAGCGCGCGGCGATCGTTGGCGTCGCGTTCGCGCTCGACCCAGCCGCGCTCCTGCAGGCGGTCGAGGATGAGCGTCATCTGCGGTGCCGGCACGCGCAGCAAGTCGCACAGGCGCTTCTGCGTGGTGTTGCGATTCGAGAGGATCAGCTGCAGCAGCGTGAACTCCACCGGCCGCAGGCCAAGCGGCTCGCCCACGCCCTGGCTGAACAGCTGGTTGGTGGTGACGGCCGCGCGCGCGATGGCGTAGCCCAGCGTGTGGGCCAGGCGGGACTGATCGAGGGGAGGGGACTTCTCGCGGGTCGGGCTCATGGGTTCGCAGGATAACCATGGCCTGCTGGCCGCCGTGGTTGTCAAAACTCCTCGGTGTCGATCTCGGCCTGTGTGGCGGCGCTGTAGCGCGCGCCGCTGACCGTGTGGCGGTTGATCAGGGCGTCGAGCCGGGCGAGTGTGGCGGCGTCGAGCGCCAGCTGCGGCGCCGCGAGCAGGTCGCCCAGGTGATCGGGGCGCGAGGTGCCGGGGATGGGGACGATGTCGTCACCCTGGTGCAGCAACCAGGCCAGCGCCAACGTGGCCGGCGCGCAGCCCAGCCGGGCCGCTTCTGCTTCGAAAGCGTCCAGCAGGCGCAAGTTGGCGCTGTAGTTCTCGGGCGAGAAGCGCGGCATGGCGCGGCGGATGTCCCTGGGCTCCAGCTTGCTGATGTCGCGCAGCTCGCCGCCGAGAAAGCCGCGCGCCAGCGGGCTGAAGGCGACGAAGGCGGTGCCCAGCTCACGGCAGGCTTTCAACACGGCGATCTCGGCGTTGCGAGTCCACAGCGAGTACTCGGTCTGCAGCGCGGCAATCGGGTGCACCGCATGGGCGCGCTTCAAGGTGGCGGCAGAGACCTCGGACAGGCCCAGCGCGCGAACCTTGCCCGCCTGCACCAGGTCGGCCATCGCGCCGACGCTGTCCTCCACCGGCACCTTGGCGTCCAGCCGGTGCAGGTAGAGCACGTCGATGACGTCGGTGCGCAGCCGCTTCAGGCTGGCCTCGACGCTGGCGCGGATGGTGTCTGGCCGGCCGTCGATGACGCGCTGGCCATCCACGCCCTGCATGCCGCATTTGCTCGTCAGCACGATGCGCTCGCGGTGCTGTGCCAGCAGGCCGCCGAGCAGTTCCTCGTTGGCGCCGAAGCCGTAGAGCGCCGCTGTGTCGAACAGCGTGATGCCGCCGTTGAGCGCGCCGTCCAGCACGGCCGCGGCCACGTCCCGCGGTGGCGGCGTGCCGTAGGCATGGCTCAGGTTCATGCAGCCCAGCCCCACGGCCGAGACGTGAAAGGGACCGATGCGGCGTGTCTTCATGCGGCGGCGTTGAGTTGTTGTTCCAGTTGGTGCAGCACGCGGTAGCAGGGCAGCACCTGCGCCACGCTGCTGTTGGGTTCGCGGCCCTCGCGGATGGCGGCGAAGAACTCGCGGTCCTGCAGCTCGATGCCGTTCATGGACACGTCCACCGCCGACACGTCGATCTTGTTCTCCTTGCCGTCGAACAGGTCGTCGTAGCGCGCCAGGTAGGTGCCGGTGTCGCCGATGTAGCGGAAGAACGTCCCCAGCGGGCCGTCGTTGTTGAAGGACAGGCTCAGCGTGCAGATGGCGCCGTTGGCGGCCTTGAGCTGGATGCTCATATCCATCGCAATGCCCAGCGTTGGGTGGATAGGGCCTTGCAGCGCATGGGCCTGCACGACCGGGCTCTGCACCTGATATGCGAACAGGTCCACCGTGTGCGCCGCGTGGTGCCACAGCAGGTGGTCGGTCCAGCTGCGTGCCTGGCCGAGCGCATTCATGTTGGTGCGGCGGAAGAAGTAGGTCTGCACGTCCATCTGCTGGACGTTGAACTCGCCGGCCGTGATCTTCTTGTGCACCCACTGGTGGCTGGGGTTGAAGCGCCGCGTGTGACCGCACATGGCGACCAGGCCGGACTTCTGCGCGATGCTGATGACCTCCTCGCCATCGGCCAGCACGTCGCACAGCGGGATCTCCACCTGCACATGCTTGCCCGCCTTCAGGCAGGCCAGGGTCTGGCTGGCGTGCATCTGCGTGGGCGTGCAGAGGATGACGGCGTCGACTTCGGGCAGAGCCAGCGCATCGGCCAAGTCGGTGGTGACGTGACCGATGCCGTATTTGTTCGCCACCTCGCGGGTCTTGTCCAGGTCACGGCTGATCAGCGAGACGACTTCGACGCCGGCTATGTTCTTGATGCCGTCCAGGTGCTTGATGCCGAAGGCGCCGGCGCCGGCCAGCGCAACACGAATTGGTTGAGTCATGTGTTCTCCAGAATCAGATGGCCGACCGCCGTGTTCGAGGCAGGCACGTGATAGAAGCGATGCGCGACGCGCGGTGCCGAGCCACCGTTGACGTCGGCCATCGCGCCGCGGGCGATCAGCCACATGACGAGCTCGATGCCTTCCGAGCCGGCTTCGCGCACGTACTCGTCGTGCGGTACACGTGACAGGGCGTCAGGCTCGGCGATCAGGCGGTCCAGGAAGCGGTTGTCCCACTCACGGTTGATGAGGCCGGCGCGCGGCCCTTGCAACTGGTGGCTCATGCCGCCGGTGCCCCAGATCTGCACATTCAGGTCCGGCCCGAACGACTCGACCGCGCGGCGGATGGCCTGGCCCAGCATGAAGCAGCGCCGCCCCGACGGCACCGGGTAGTGCACGACATTGACCGCGAACGGGATGACGGTGCAGGGCCAGGCGCCCTTGACCGGGTCGGGCTGGCCACACATCAGCGACAGCGGCACGGTGAGGCCGTGGTCCACGTCCATCTTGTTGGCGATGGTCAGGTCGAAGTCGTCCTGGATGACGCTGTGCGCGATGTGCGCGGCCAGCTCCGGGTGGCCGATGACGGTCGGCACCGGGCGCGGGCCCCAGCCCTCGTCGGCCGGCTCGAAGCGGGCCGCGGTGCCGATGGCGAAGGTGGGAATCAGGTCGAGGCTGAAGGCCGTCGCGTGGTCGTTGTAGACCAGGAAGACGACATCCGGGCGGTTGTTGTCGAACCAGCGCTTGGAAGGTTCATAGCCCGCAAAGACGGGCTGCCAGTAAGGCTCGGTGGTCTTGCCCAGGTCCAGCGCCGCGCCGATGGCGGGCACGTGCGAGGTGTAGACGGATGCGGTGATGCGGGCCACGGTTATTTGTTCCCTGCTTTGCCTTGCGGCTGGCGGTGCGCCTGCGCGTCGCCGTCCTCGCCAACGCGGCGGTTGCCTTCCACGGAGCGGCCGCCGGAGATCATCATGTTGCGGTACTCCTCTTCGGTCATGCCCGTCATGCTGCCTGCCATCTGCTGGAAGCTCTTGCCGTCGGTCGCGCCGATCTTGGCCAGGAAATAGATGTTGCCGCCCAGGCGGATGCACTCGTTCAGGTCGCGCGCCAGCACGGCCGCCTTCTGCGCATCGGTCATCGGCCACTCGTCGAGATAGGCGCGCTCGTCGGCCTTGAAGCGGGCGCGGTTGTCGGCCTTCATCAGCGACATGCAGAACTGGTTCAGCCAGTAGCCCTTGCGGGATTGTTCGGCGTCGAAGATGGTGGTGCCGGGGATGTCGGTGTAGGACTTGTCGAGCGGCATCAGCTTTCCTCCGGCCAGTACAGGCGCATGGGGTTGTCCACCAGCAGCCGGCGTTGTAGCTCAGGCGTCGGGGCGATGTGGGGGATGAAGTCGACCAGCAGGCCGTCGTCGGGCATGTGGTCCTTGAGGTTGGGGTGGGGCCAGTCCGTGCCCCACAGCACGCGGTCAGGGAACTCGTCCATGACGCGGCGGGCAAAGGGCAGGACGTCGCGATAGGCGTTCTGCTCGCCGTCCAACGCGCGCGGGCCGGTGACGGACAGGCGCTCGGGGCAGCTGAGCTTGCTCCACACGTTGTCGTTCTCGCGCATGAACTTCAGGAAGAGTTCGAACTCGGGGCCGTCCACTGGTTTGCTCACATCCGGCCGGCCCATGTGGTCGACGACGACGGTGGTGGGCAGGGCGGTGAAGAAGTCCCAAAGCTCGGGCAGGTCGGCCGCCTCGAAGTAGATGACGACATGCCAGCCCAGCCTAGCGATGCGGGCGGCGATCTCCTGCAGCTCGTCCTTGGGCGTGAAGTCCACCAGCCGCTTGACGAAGTTGAAGCGCACGCCGCGCACGCCAGCCTCGTGCATGCGTTGCAGCTCGGCATCGCTGATGCCGCGCTTGATGGTGACAACGCCGCGGGCCTTGCCGCCCGAGCTTTGCAGCGCGTCGATCAGCGCGCTGTTGTCGGCGCCATGGCAGGTCGCCTGCACGATGACGTTGCGCGCAAAGCCGAGGTGGTCGCGCAGTGCGAACAACTGTTCCTTGCTGGCGTCGCAGGGCGTGTACTTGCGCTCCGGCGCGAACGGGAACTGCGCGCCGGGGCCGAAGACATGGCAGTGCGCGTCGACGGCGCCGGCCGGGACTTGGAAACGCGGTTTGGAAGGAGCGGCGTACCAGTCCAGCCAGCCGGGGGTCTTGGTGAAGTCCATGGTTTCAGTCGATGTAGCGCAGGCCGGCTTTTTCCAGCGGCTCACGCATCTTGTACATGTCGAGGCCAAGCACGCCGGAAGCCAGCTTGGCGCGCTTCTCGCCTTCGAAGCTCTCGCGCTTGAGGGCGGCTTCCAGCGTGTCGACCGCACGTGCGGACGGCACGCAGACGACGCCATCGTCGTCCGCCACGATGACATCGCCCGGCGTGACCCACATGCCGGCGCAGACGACGGGGATGTTGACCGAGCCCAGCGTGGCCTTGATGGTGCCCTTGCTGCTGATGCACTTGCTCCACACCGGGAAGCCCATCTGCTGCAGCGTCTTCACGTCGCGCACGCCGGCGTCGATGACGAGAGCCCGCGCGCCGCGGGCCTGGAAGGAGGTGGCGAGCAGGTCACCGAAATAGCCATCGGTGCAGTCGGCGGTGACCGCCGCGACGACGATGTCGCCGGGCTGGATCTGCTCGGCGGCGACATGCATCATCCAGTTGTCGCCGGGTTGCAGCAGCACGGTCACGGCCGTGCCCGACACCTGCACGCCGGCGTAGATGGGCCGCATATACGGCTTGAGCAGGCCCACACGGCCCATGGCCTCGTGCACGGTGGCCGAGCCCAGCGCGGCCAGGCCGTCGGCGGCCGTGCGGTCGGCGCGCTGGATGTTGCGGTAGACGACGCCCAGTTCGTACATGGTCAGAGCCCCTTGGCTTTCAGTTGCGCATCCAGGCGCGGGAAGACGCGGCGGGCATTGCCCTCGTAGACGGCGTGGCGGTCCTCTTCACTGAGGTTGGCCGTGGCCTCGACGTAGCGCTTGGTGTCGTCGTAGTAGTGGCCGGTCTCGGGGTCGATGCCGCGCACGGCGCCGATCATCTCGGACGCGAACAGGATGTTCTTGACCGGGATCACCTTGGTCAACAGGTCGATGCCCGGCTGGTGATAGACGCAGGTGTCGAAGAAGATGTTGTTCAGCAGGTGCTCGCTCAGCAGCGGCTTCTTGAGCTCCTGCGCCAGACCGCGAAAGCGCCCCCAGTGGTAGGGCACCGCGCCGCCACCGTGCGGGATCAGGAACTTCAGCGTCGGGAAGTCCTTGAACAGATCGCTGGTCAGGCACTGCATGAAGGCCGTCGTGTCGGCGTTCAGGTAGTGCGCGCCGGTGGTGTGGAAGCAGGCATTGCAGCTGGTCGACACATGCACCATGGCCGGGATGTCGTACTCGACCATCTGTTCGTAGATGGGGTACCAGTGCCGGTCCGACAGCGGCGGCGACGTCCAGTGGCCGCCGGAGGGGTCCGGGTTCAGGTTGATGCCGACGTTGCCGTACTCCTCCACGCACTTGACCAGTTCGGGGATGCAGGTGGCCGGGTCCACGCCGGGGGACTGCGGCAGCATGGCCGCGGGCACAAAGTGATCTGGGAAGAGCTGGGCCACGCGGTAGCAGAGCTCGTTGCAGATGGCGGCCCAGGTGGCGGACGTGTTGAAGTCGCCGATGTGGTGGGCCATGAAGCTGGCACGCGGGCTGAAGATGGTCAAGTCCGAGCCGCGCTGCTTCATCAGCTTGAGCTGGTTGGTCTCGATGGACTCGCGCAGCTCGTCGTCGCTGATCTTCAGCTCGCTGGCCTTGGGCGCGCGCGTCGGGTCCTTCAAAGCGGCGATCTGCAGGTCGCGCCAGGCGCCGAGGGCCGCCGGCGCGGTCGTGTAGTGGCCGTGGACGTCGATGATCATCAGAGCTTCTCCTTGTTGTCAGTGCGCGAGTGCCGTGCGGGCATCGCGGTCGTCGGCAAAGCCATCGGCATCACGCTTGATCCACAGCGCCGCGGCGGCAAGGGCGCCGGGTACGGCCAGCACCAGGAACACGGTACCGATGCTGGCATGCATGGCGGCCATTTGCGCCACCAGCAGCGAGCCCAGAATGCCGCCGAAGCGGCCGATGCCCAGCATCCAGGACACGCCGGTGGCGCGCGCATTGGTCGGGTAGAAGGCCGCCGCCAGCGCCGGCAGCGACGACTGCGCGGTGTTCATCAACACGCCGGCCAGGAAGACGCAGACGACCAGCGCGGCCACGTTGCCCGTCATCTGGCCGATGGACCAGATGGCCACCGAGGTCAGCGCAAAGCCCAGGGCAACGATGCGGTTGGGCTCGACGCGGTCCATCAGCCAGCCGAAGAACACGGCGCCGACGCCGCCCAGCGGGAAGAGGGCCGAGATCAGCGTCGCGGTGCGCGGCTCGATGCCGGCCTCCTTGAACAGCAGCGGCATCCAGTTGATCAGCGCGTAGAAGATCACCAGGCCCATGAAGTAGGCCACCCAAAGCATCAATGTGCCGAGGCGGTAGGAGCGGGCCAGCACCTGCGCCAGGCCGCCGCGTTCGTTGGTAACGACGCGCGTCTCGCTGAGCGTGAAGCGCTCGATCTGGTGCACCTGCGGGCCGGCGATGCGGGCCAGCGCAGCGCGGATGCGCTCGACCGGTTGGCGGCGGGTGACCATGAAGCGCACCGACTCGGGCAGCAGCGTCAGCAGGCCGATCGTCAGCAGCAGCGGCGCGATGCCACCCAGCACCAGCACGCTCTGCCAGCCCCATTGCGGGATCATCCACGCGGCCAGGAAACCACCGAAGGCCGCGCCCAGCGGGAAGCCGCAGAACATCAGGTTGGTCAGCGTGGAACGGCGCGCCGTGGGACAGTACTCGCTCATCAGCGTGACGGCGCTGGGCATGGCCGAGCCCAGGCCCAGGCCGGTGATGAAGCGCAGCACGCTGAGTTCCGTCAGGTTGGTGGCGAAGGCCGAGGCCAGCGTGGCGACGCCGAAGAGCAGCACCGTCACCGTCAGCACACGCTTGCGGCCCAGTCGGTCGGCGATGGGGCCGGACAACAGCGCGCCGGCGGCCAGGCCGAAGAGGGCGGCGCTCAGCACCGGCGCCAGCATGGGCTTGGTGACGCCCCAGTCCTTGATCAGCGACGGCGCGATGTAGCCGATGGCCGCGGTGTCGAAGCCGTCCAGCAGCACGACGAAGAAGCACAGCGCGAAGACCACCCATTGCCAGCGGGACAGCGGGTGGTCGTCGATGAGGCGCTGCACGTCCACGGCGCGGGCGCCGGGAGTGGGGATCGGTGAGGTCTGCAAGCTTGTCTCCTGTTGTCGTTGGGGTCAGCGCGCGTCCGAAGTCGCGCGCATGCCGTGTTGCCGTTTGATCGCCTCGGTGGCGGGGCTGGCCATGAAGTCCAGCAGGGCCAGTGCCGCTTCGGGCTGGGTCGCATGGGCCGTGATGGCGCCGCTGAAGCGGCTGACGATGTCGACCCCCGGCGGCATGCCGCCGAGCAGCGTGATGCCGGAAACATCCATCAGCTCGCTGTACTGCTGGAAGCCCAACTCGACCTCGCCGCTGGCCACCAGGCTGCCGACCGGCACGCCGGGGCGGGCCTGCACGAGGCGGGCCTTCAAGCTGTCGGCCAGGCCCCAGCGCTCGAAGAGCTTCATCAAGGCCGTGCCGCTGGGGCCGGTCGAGTAGCCGATGGTGCGGGCTTGCAGCACGGCGGCGCGCAAGGCGGTTTCCGTGCTGATATCCGGTTGGGCCGAACCGGCACGCACGGCAATGGCGACGCTGGAGTCGGCGATGGCGCGCACGCTGCCGGGCAGCAATCGACCGGCGGCGTCCAGCTTGGCGATGGCATCGCTGGCCAGCACAACCACGTCGAAGGCCTCGCCGTCGTGCACGCGACGCGCGGCATCCACGCCGCCGACAGACTCCAGATGCACGGCGGGCGCGCCGGTCTGCGCATGCGCCTGCGCGAGTGCCGTCAGCAGATGGCGCGTGGCCATGGACGAGATCAGGGTGAGGGCGGTGCTCATGGGGCGCGATTCTTCGCAGTGAAGCTCTGTCACGCTAGGTCTGGCTGCTGCTATCAGCTATAGCGATCCGGCATGGGCTCTGCCAAGATGCGCGCATGACGTTGAACCAGATCGAGTACTTCATCCAGGTCGCGGAGCACGGCAGCTTCAGCAAGGCCGCGCTGGTGTTGAACGTGGCGCAGCCGGCGCTGAGCCGGCAGGTGCGGGCGCTGGAGACGGAGCTGCACGAAACCCTCTTCCTGCGCAATGGTCGCGGCGTGACGCTGACCGAAGCCGGGCGCCGGCTGCTGGAGCATGGTCAGGGCATCCTGCACCTGGTAACGCAGGCACGCGAGGACCTCAGCGAGCACCGCAACGAGCCGGTCGGCCAGATCGTCGTGGCCATGCCGCCGACACAGGCGCGCATGCACACGCTGCCGTTGATCAGGGGTTTTACCGCCAGCTGCCCGCGGGCGCGCCTGGTCATCATGGAAGGCTTTTCGACCCACCTCACCGAGTGGCTGGTGTCGGGGCGGGCGGACCTGGCGCTGGTCTACAACCCCGAGCCGCTGCCGTCGCTGGAGATCCTGCCGCTGCGCGAGGAGTCGCTGCTACTGCTGAGCCCGCCCGAGGCGGCACCGAGCGGGCCACTGACGCTGGAGGAGCTGTCGCGCCTGCCGTTGATCATGCCGCAGCGGGGCCATGTGTTCCGCAAGCGCATGGAGGAGGCCGCAGCGATGGCCGGCGTGCAGTTGCGCGTGGACTGGGAGGTGTCCAGCGTGCCGGCCATCCTCGACCTGGTCGCTGCCGGTCTCGGGCATGCGGCGCTGGGCGAGGACGTGCTGCGCGCTTTCGAGCACCCGGAGCGCCTGGCCGTCACCCGCTTCAAGGCCAGCGATGTGAAGACGACACTGTGTCTGGTCACGCCGGCGCTGAAGCGCTCGACGCCGCTGACGCAGCGGACGGCGGCGCTGCTGATGAAGCTGGTGCGTGAGCCCTACCAGGGCAGGCCGACGTAGTTCTCCGCCATCGACGCCATCGCGGCCTCGGAGCTGACGACGTATTCCAGTTCGGCGCGATGCAGCTTGGCATCGATCTCGGGCTCGTTCGGCAGGTTGTGCATCAGGCTGGTGAACCACCAGGAGAAGCGCTCGGCCTTCCAGATGCGCGACAGGCAGCGGGAGGAGTAGTGCTCGATGCCGGCTTCGCTCTTCTCGCGGTAGTGCTCGATCAGCGCCTGGGACAGATAGCGCACGTCGGATGCCGCCAGGTTCAGCCCCTTGGCACCGGTGGGCGGCACGATGTGGGCGGCGTCGCCGGCCAGGAAGAGGCGGCCAAAACGCATCGGCTCGGCAACGAAGCTGCGCAGCGGCGCGATGCTCTTTTCCAGTGAAGGGCCGGTGACGAGGGCCGCCGCCGCCGCAGGGTCCATGCGCGCGCGCAGCTCGTTCCAGAAGCGTTCGTCGCTCCAGTCGCCCACCTGCTCGGTCAGCGGCACCTGCAGGTAGTAGCGGCTGCGTGTGCTTGAGCGCATGCTGCACAGCGTGAAGCCGCGCTCGTGGCGGCCGTAGATCAGCTCGTGCGAGACCGGCGGTGTGTCGCTCAGCATGCCCAGCCAGCCAAAGGGGTAGACCTTCTCGTGCGTCTGGATGGCGTCCGCCGGCACGCTGGCGCGGCTGACGCCGTGATAGCCGTCGCAGCCGGCGATGTAGTCGCACAGGATCTCGATGCGCTCACCATTCACCGTGCAGCGCGCACCGGGTGCATCGCCGTCGAAGCCGAACAGCTCCACATCGGAGGCTGAATACAGCGTCTGTTCGCCCACCGCGGCGCGGGCTTCCATCAGGTCGCGCGTCACCTCGGTCTGGCCATAGACCATGACCGACTTGCCGCCGGTCAGCCGGCTCAGGTCGATGTGATGGCGCTGGCCGTCGAACATCAGCTCGAAGCCGTGGTGCACCAGACCTTCGGCATGCATGCGCGCGCCGACACCGGCTTCGTCCAGCAGGTCGACGGTGGTTTGCTCCAGCACGCCGGCGCGGATGCGGCCGAGCACATAGTCGCCCGTCTGGCGTTCGACGATCAGGTTGGCCACGCCGGCCTTGTGCAGCAATTGGCCGAGCAGCAAACCCGACGGCCCCGCGCCGACGATGAGCACCTGGGTGCGCAATGTCTTCATGTCTCGCTCCGTTCTTGTCAGATACCTGTGAGCGTAGGCCGGTGGGGGTGTAGGAACAATGGACGACAGGAACGTGCGCTTGCACAATTCGAACCTATGTCAAGGTCTCAAGCCCGTTCCTCACCACCTCTGTATGAGCTTTATGGCGAGCTGGGGCGGGATGAAGCGCTGGATGGTCTCCACATGGAGTCCATCGCCGACCGCAGCCGATTGCACAATTGGGAAATCCAGCCGCACCGGCATGCGGCGCTGGTGCAGCTGCTGCTGATCGAGTCCGGCACGGCGCGCGTGCAGATCGACGGGCAGCTGCTGGAGCTACGTGCGCCCGCCGTCGTCTGGGTACCGATGCTGGTGGTGCATGGCTTCGCGTTCTCGCCGGAAACTGAGGGGCACGTCATCACGCTGGACCAGGCGCGGATCAGGAGTCTGATCGGCGGCTCGCGCGGCCTCTGGGAAGGCTTGGGAGCCTCGCGCGGCGTGGCATTGGAAGCCGGCTCACCCCACGCGCAGACGCTACTTGCGATTGCCCGCGTGCTGCGTGCCGATTACGCTGGCACGTCACCCTGGCGCGCCCAGGTGCTTGACGGCGCTGTGCTGATGGCAGCCGCCCTCATAGCCCGGCTGCCTGCGCTTGCTGCGGAAGCGGCGGAAACTGCCGAGCCCGAAGGCCGGGCCATGCAGCATCTGGCCCGCTACCGCGAGCAGGTCGAGCGCCACTACCGCAGCCACCCGACCCTGGACACGCTGGCGGCGCCGCTGGGCATCACGACGACGCAGCTCACCCGCCTGTGCCGCCAGCATCTGAACTGCTCGCCGCTGGACGTACTGCACCAGCGCCTGTTGCTGGAGGCCAAGCGTGAACTGAGCTATACGACGTTGCAGGTGCGCCAGATCGCCGATGGCCTGGGCTTTGCGGACCCGGCCTACTTCACGCGCTTCTTCCAGCGGCTGACGGGGCAGTCGCCGAGTAGCTGGCGGGCCGACATGGCGTCGCGCTCGATGGTTACCCGAAATCATTGAGCGCTGCCAGAACCCTGCGAATTTGCATACCTTCTCAGATGCGTGGCCGTCTCACCTGAGCCCGTCGCGGCCATCTCCGCCACGGGGCCCTCGAACACCACGCGACCGCCGAATCGGCCAGCTTCCGGCCCCATGTCGATCAGCCAGTCTGCCTGGGCGATCATGTCCAGCTGATGTTCGATCACGACAACGGTGGCGCCGCGTTCGATGAGTTGGTCGAGCAATCGAAACAATCGATCGATGTCCGAAAGATGCAGGCCTGAGGTGGGTTCGTCGAACACATAGATTCGGCCCGACTGGCCCAGCTCCGTGGCCAGCTTCAGGCGTTGCCGTTCCCCGCCCGACAGGCTGGACAAAGGTTGGCCGAGCGACAGGTAGGCGAGCCCGACTTCATCGAGGCGGGCCAGCGCAGGCGCGATCTCCGGTTCGGCAAAGAAGGCGCTTGCTTCAGCCACGCGCATCGCCAGCACTTCGGCGATGTTCTTGCCGCGCAGGCGGTACTGAAGAGCTTCGTCAGTGAACCGGCGCCCTCGGCAGCGCTCACAGATGCTGACGATGGGCTCCATGAATGCGAGGTCTGTCTCCGTAGTGCCAAGGCCTTTGCACGCGGGACAGGCGCCGCCCGAGTTGGCGCTGAACAGCGACGCGCTGGCCGCGTTCGCCTGGGCAAAAAGGCTCCGGATGGGATCGAGGATGCCCGTGTAGGTCGCCGTGTTCGAGCGACGCGAACCTGTGATGGCACCCTGGTCGATGCACACGACCTCGGGGTAGGTGCGGGCGAAGGCGGCGTTGATCAGGCTGCTCTTGCCCGAACCGGCCACGCCTGTCACGACCGTCAGGACGCCCATCGGGATCGAAACGCTCACGTCCTTCAGGTTGTGCTGAGTGGCGTGCGTGATCGGCAGCCAGCCCGATGGAGTGCGCGGTGTGGTGTTGATGCGCGTCGGGCGAGACAGGCTGCGCCCCGTGGGCGTGTCGGCCTGCCGCAGGGCCTGCACATCGCCCTCGAAGACCACGGTGCCGCCTGCGTCTCCAGCGCCCGGGCCAATGTCGATGACGTGGTCCGCCGCCACGATGACGTCAGGGTCGTGTTCCACCACCAGCACCGTGTTGCCCTTGTCGCACAGGTGGCGCAACAGCTTGTTCAGGCGCGCAACGTCGCGCGGGTGCAAGCCCACGCTGGGTTCGTCGAAGATGTAGCTCATGTCGCTGAGGCCGCTGCCCAGGTGGCGAACCATCTTCACGCGTTGGGATTCCCCGCCCGACAGGCTCGTCGTTTCTCGGCCGAGGCTCAGGTAGCCCAAACCGATGTCAACCAGATGCTGGACCCGGTAGGCCAGCGCCGGCACCATGCTGGCGGCAAGCGGCGCATCGACCTGGCCGATGACGGCCAGCAACTCACCCACCTCCATCTCGCACCAGTCGGCGATGTTCCTGCCGTCAATGCGGCAACTCAACACCTTCTCGTTGAGGCGCGCCCCGTGGCACCGCGGGCAAGGGCCGGCCGTCACCAACCGATCCCATTCGGCGCGGTCCAGCCCTTTGACCTCGCTGATGTTGCGGGTCAGGAAGTTGCGGCGGATGCGCGGCAGCACGCCCTCGTAGCGGCTGGTCGGTGGCCAGCCTGGCCCGGGGTTCAGGATGGGTACGTCCTGCGCGTGGAGCAGCGTCTCCCACTCCTCGTCGGTGTAGTCCTTCAGCGGCTTGTCGTTGTCGAACAGGCCGCTGTGGACATAGCGCTTCCAGCGGTAGCCGCCGACGGCGAACGCGCTGAAGCGGATTGCTCCCTGGTTGAGCGAGCGCTGCCTGTCGAACAGCCGGTCGATGTCGATGGTGTCGACCTTCCCCAGGCCCTCGCATCGCGGGCACATGCCGTCAGGGTGGTTGAACGAGAAGATGTTGGAGTAGCCGACGAAGGGCTGCCCCACCCGCGAGAACAGCAGGCGGATCAGCGCGAGGATGTCGGTGGCCGTGCCGACCGTGGAGCGCGCATTGCCACCCAGGCGGCGTTGATCGATGACGATGGCCGCACAGAGGTTCTGCAGCACGTCGGCATCGGGCTGGGCGTGGTGCGGCAGGCGGTGCCTCACGAAGGTGGAAAAAGTGTCGTTCAGCTGCCGCTGCGACTCGGCTGCAATGGTGTCGAAAACGAGTGAAGACTTGCCCGAGCCCGAGACTCCTGTGAACACGGTGATGTGCTTCTTCGGGATATCGACGCTGACGTTGCGCAGATTGTTCTCTCGGGCACCGACGATGCGGATGAAGTCGGTGGACGGCGATGGATGTTTCAGCACGGAGGAGCTCTTTGCCTGCATGGACAGCGGCGGCAATCAATGTGCCCAGCTGCGGCGAATGCCTAGCAAACGTTCGTCCTGCCTCTGCCAGGGCAGAGCGCTGCCTGACCCTGCGGGGGTGCTCGACTGCTGGAAGCGATTTGGCCCTGACGTGAACATCGTCCAATGAAACCTCACCTCGCGCGCCAGTCGGATTGACGAGAGGTTTGCAGACCTTCTCTAGCGCCTGGTGCCGGGCGATGACCAGGATTGCGACTCCGCTGTGGCGCGCTCAAAATGATTCAGATGGACCTGGGGCCTTCAATTGTTCATCGTCGGTTGATCAGCCGTCGTGCCGCGATGCTGGGCTTGGGTGCCACCCTCGCTGCCCCGTCCATCGCAGGCCAGCTTCTTGAAGTCGTGTATCCACGTACGCACGAACGGCCCACCGACGGTACGCCGTTCAAATTGCTGACAGCCGCGTTGGAGGCTTCTGGACGTCCCCACACTCTTCGAGTGAGCGAGGCGCCGCTGCCGTCGATGAGGGCTTTTTTGGAACTCAAAGGTGGCGGTGTCAATGTCATGGACACGGGTGCATCGCCAAAGGTGGCTGAGCGTACTCGGATCCTCCCCTTTCCACTGGATCTAGGACTGAGCGGCTACCGCCTCATGCTGGTACGTCGCGATCGACTCGACCGCCTGAGGGCCGTGCGTGAACACGATGACCTTCGGCAATTGGTTTTCGGTCAGGGGCCTGATTGGGTGGACTCCAGCATTCTGCGAGCCGCTGGGCTCAAGGTGCAGGAGGCAGAGTTCTTGCACCTGTTCCGTATGCTGGAGGCGGGTCGATTCGATGCCTTCCCGCTGGGAGCCGATGAGGCTGGCATGTTGCTGGACATGTTCGGCCACCTGGCGCCATCGGTAGTGTTGTTCGAAGATTGGTGTGTTCACTACCGGTTCGCGCGCGTCTTCGCTGTGCGTCGAGACGAACCGGCGCTGGCTGATGCTTTGAACGAAGGCCTGAGCAGACTTTTCGTCACGGGCCGCGCGAGAGAAATCCTGGCTCGGGATGCTCGCATCGGCCCCCTGCTCGACGGCCGCAGACGGCTACCTGCGTCAGTCTTTGAACTCGACAACCCCCTCTGGACGGCGCCCTTCCGGGCTATTCCCGAAGCATTGTTTTTCAAGCCGCACTGACCAACGGCCGCGGCGAAATCCGTTCTTTCCCCGGTAGGCAGCGCAAAACGGCAGGCTGGTGCTCCTCAAAGCCTGTCATGCGGGTCGGCCCGCCGAATCGTCCTGTTGGCCGTGGACCCGGCCTCGCAGCTTTTTTCCGGTGGACCCCTTCCGAGGCCACAAAGGAAAAAGGACCTAGAGGCTTTCGCTTCTAAGTCCTTGATTTCTCTTCTTATTTTTGGTCGGGACGGCGGGATTCGAACTCGCGACCCCTTGCACCCCATGCAAGTGCGCTACCAGGCTGCGCTACGCCCCGACTGAGCCAAAAAGTATAACCGAGGAATTGCGCTTTCAGCCCAGAAGGCTGGCTCGGATCGCAAGAAGTTCGGCTCGAACCTGCTCCAGAGAGGTCAGCGGGTCCACGGCGAGCACCGGCAGTGTCAAGGATGCCCCGGAGGCCTTCAGCGGCTGGGCATGTGCATGCGATGCCAACCGGACGGCGGGCAGATGCGCCAGTTCGACCGGCGCGTTGGCGTCGTCGTCACCGTCGAGTTCCCCATCCATGGCTTCGAGCGCCTGCGCGGCCTCGGCTTCATCTCGGAAGTTCTGCGCCGCGGCCGCCGATGGCAGGCCTTCGCTGAGCTGGTTGCGCGCGCCGCTGATGGTGAAGCCCTGGTCGTAGAGCAGGTCGCGGATGCGGCGGATCAGCAGCACCTCGTGGTGCTGGTAATAGCGCCGGTTGCCGCGCCGCTTCATGGGCTTGAGCTGGGTGAACTCCTGCTCCCAATAGCGCAGGACATACGGCTTCACACCGCACAGCTCGCTGACCTCACCAATGGTGAAGTAGCGTTTGGCGGGAATGGAAGGCAGCGCTTTGTCCATTGAAATCAAGGGCTTCGGAGCGAAAGCTGAGGCAAGGCGTCAGACTCTACTCGAAGTCTTCGCCGCTGGGCGTATCGCCTTGCACCAACCCCTTGAGCTTGTGGGAGGCGTGAAAAGTCACGACGTTGCGGGCCTTGATCGGGATGGACTCGCCGGTGCGCGGGTTGCGACCCGGGCGCGGCGCCTTGCGGCGGATGTTGAAGTTGCCGAAGCCCGAGAGCTTGACGTCCTGGCCCTTGACGAGGCTGTCGTGCAGCATGTCGAAGAAGGCCTCGACCATGTCCTTGGACTCGCGCTTGTTCAACCCGAGCTTGTCGAACAGCAGCTCGGCCAGCTCGGCCTTGGTCAGGGTGGGCGTTTCCAGGCTGCCGATGACGACCGCAGCGGATTCGGATTTCTTGGCGTCGTTCGCGTCCATTCGTGTTCCTGTTCCTGGGGTCAGCCGCGCAGGCGGCCGCCGAGCTGGTCGCCGACAGCGGCCACGATGGCGGCCACGGCCGCATCGATGCGCTCATCGGTCAATGTGGCTTCGTCGTCGAGCAGTTCCAGGCGCACGGCCAGGGAGCGCTCGTCGGGTTGCAGATCCGTGCTGGCGCCAGCAGCGGGTTTGAAGACGTCGAAGAGCTTGGCTGAACGCAGCAGCGCGCCGCCAGCGGCCGTGATGGTGGCCATCAGTGCATCGTGGGGCGTGCTGTCCTTGACGACCAGGGCCAGGTCGCGCTGCACGGCCTGCTGGCGCGGCAGCGGCTGGCCTTGCGGCAGCGTGCGAGTCAGCGCGGCGTCGAGATTGAGCTCAAAGACGACGGGGGCGCTGCCGCTGATCTCATAGGCCTGGCGCCAACGCGGGTGCAGTTCGCCGACGATGCCGATGGCGACGCCGTTCAGCTTGACGCTTGCGCTGCGGCCGGGGTGCAGGGCAGGGTGCTCGGCGGTTTCGAAGCTCAGTGTCTGCGGCGCGAATAGGGCTTCGAGGTCGCCCTTGACGTCGAAGAAGTCGACGGCGCGGTCACGCTGGCTCCACTGCTGCTGGTCGGCGGGGCCCCAGGCCAAGCCACCCAGGCGCAGCGGCTGATCGATGCCGGCCACGGACAGCGGCCCGTTGGCCACGCCAGCATCCCGCTTGAACACGCGGCCCAGCTCGAACACGCGCACGCGCGTCGCGCGGCGGGACTGGTTGTGGCGCAGCACCTGCACGAGGCTGCCGATCAGGCTGGTGCGCATCA
The DNA here is from genome assembly GCF_056401875.1 of Roseateles sp. P4_D2. Taxonomy (NCBI): domain Bacteria; kingdom Pseudomonadati; phylum Pseudomonadota; class Betaproteobacteria; order Burkholderiales; family Sphaerotilaceae; genus Roseateles; species Roseateles sp. P4_D2. The sequence goes on from NZ_JBFUIM010000001.1 coordinate 55,627, forward strand.
CCGACAGCGGCGCGGCAATGGGGTTCAACAGCTTGATGGGGTCGGTGACACCGGCCAGCTCGCGCTCCCAGCGTTCCTCGACGAAGCTGAAGTTGATCGTCTCGAAGTAGTCGCGTGCGGCGACGGCGCGGCGCAGCGCGTGCGTGCTCTGGCGCGATTCCGAGCCCGTGCGGCCCACGATGGGCGCCAGCGGCGCGGTCGATGGCAACGTGGGATAGCCCAGCACGCGGATGACTTCCTCGATGAGGTCTTCCTCGATCAGGATGTCGAAGCGCCAGCTTGGCGGGGTCACCGTGATCACGCCGTCAGCGGCCGTGAATGGCAGGCCCAGGCGCGTGAACACGCCTTCGCATTGCGTCTGCGTCAGTGGCATGCCGATGACCTTGGCCGCACGGGCCACGCGCATTGCGACGGGCTTGCGCGCGGGCACGTTGGGCGACTGGTCGTCCATCGGGCCGACCTGGGTGCCAGGCGTGCCGCAGATGTCGATGATGAGCTGCGTGACGCGTTCGATGTGCTCGACGGTCTGCGAGGCATCGACGCCGCGCTCGAAGCGGTGGCCGGCGTCGGTGGAGAAGTTGTAGCGGCGCCCGCGACCCATGACGGCCTCGGGCCACCAGAACGCGGCTTCGACGTAGACGTTGCGCGTGTCGTCGGAGACTGCGGTGTGGTCGCCGCCCATGATGCCGGCGAGGGACTCGACCTCGCGTGCATCCGAGATGACGCCGACCTTCTCATCCACCGTGATGGTGTTGCCATTCAGCAGCTTGAGCTGCTCGCCGGCCTTGCCCCAGCGCACGACCAGCTCGCCGCTGATCTTGTCGAGGTCGAAGATGTGCGACGGGCGGCCGTACTCGAACATCACGTAGTTGGAGATGTCGACAAGGGCAGTCACCGAGCGTTGGCCGCAGCGCTCCAGGCGCTGGACCATCCAGGCAGGCGTCTTGGCCTTGGTGTCGATGCCCTTGACGATGCGGCCGGAGAAGCGGCCGCACAGGTCGGGCGCCTCGATACGGATGGGCAGCTTGTCGTCGATGCCGGGCTTCACCGGCGGAAACTCGGCCTTGAGCAGCGGCACGCCGGTCAGCGCAGCCACCTCACGGGCCACACCGAAGACGCTCAGCCCATGGCCCAGGTTGGGCGTGAGCTTCAGCGTGAAGAGGGTGTCGTCGAGATTCAGGTGTTTGCGGATGTCTTCGCCAATGACGGCATCGGCGGGCAGTTCCAGCAGGCCGCCGTGGTCTTCGCTGAGCTTGAGCTCGCGGGCCGAACACAGCATGCCGAAGCTCTCGACGCCGCGCAGCTTGCCGACACCGATCTTGAAGGGCTTGGCTGCGTCATCGGTGGGCAGCTCGGCGCCGACGGTGGCCAGCGGCACCTTGATGCCGACGCGGGCGTTGGGTGCACCGCAGACAATCTGCAGTGGCTCCGCGCCACCAGCGTTGACCTTGCAGACACGCAGCTTGTCGGCATTGGGATGCTGCTCGGCTTCGAGGATTTCGGCGACGACGATGCCGTGGAAAGGCGGCGCCACGGGGCGCAGCTCTTCAACCTCCATGCCGGACATGGTCAGCAGTTCGGCCAGTTTTTCAGTGGACAGCGGCGGATTGCAGAACTCGCGCAGCCAGGACTCGGGGAATTGCATAACGTGCTGATTACTTGAACTGTGCGAGGAAGCGAAGGTCGCCGTCGAAGAAGGCGCGCAGGTCGTTGACGCCATAGCGCAGCATGGCCAGGCGGTCGATGCCCGAGCCGAACGCGAAGCCGATGTAGCGCTCGGGGTCCAGGCCCATGTTGCGGATCACTTGCGGGTGCACCTGGCCGGAGCCCGACACCTCCAGCCAGCGGCCCTTCAGCGGGCCGCTCTCGAACATGATGTCGATCTCGGCGCTGGGCTCGGTGAAGGGGAAGTAGCTGGGGCGAAAGCGCAGCTGCAGCTGGTCGGTCTCGAAGAAGGCGGTGATGAAGTTGAGGTAGACCGCCTTCAGGTCCTTGAACGAAATGTTCTCGCCCACCCACAGGCCTTCGACCTGGTGGAACATGGGCGAGTGGGTGGCGTCGCTGTCGACGCGGTAGGTGCGGCCCGGCGCGATGACGCGGATTTCGGGCATGGTGTCCTGGCCCGCGTAGCGCTTGGCGTGGGCCTGCGCGTAGCGGATCTGCATCGGGCTGGTGTGCGGACGCAGGTTCAGCCAGGCACCGTTCTCGTCCTTCATGTCGACGTAGAACGTGTCCTGCATGGAGCGGGCCGGGTGGTTCTCGGGGTTGTTCAGCGCCGAGAAGCTGTACCAGTCGGTCTCGATCTCGGGGCCGTCCGCGACGTCGAAGCCCATGGAGGCGAAGATGGCCTCGATGCGCTCCATCGCGCGCGTGATCGGGTGCAGGCCGCCGGTGCCGCGGCTGCGGCCGGGAAGCGTCACGTCGAGGGCCTCGGCCTTGAGTTGCTTCTCGAGCTCTGCGGCGGCGAGCGCGTCGCGGCGTGCAGTCAGGGCGGTTTCGATGCCGACCTTGAGCTGGTTGATCTCGGCGCCGCGAGTCTTCTTTTCCTCGATGCTGAGGGCGCCCAAGCCCTTCATCAGTTCGGTCACACGGCCGGACTTGCCGAGGAAGCGCGCCTTGGCGTTTTCGAGTTCAGCGGGCGTTGGCGCGGCGGCAAAGTCGCTGCGTGCCGCTTCAAGAAGAGCGTCGAGATCAGACATTCGGAATTCGGAATGAAAAAGGGCCGACCCTGGTGGGCCGGCCCTGAAAGTTTGCGTGCCCCGACGCGAGCCAGGGCGAATCGCAATCAGGCGAGCGCGGCCTTCACCTTGGCGAAGATGCTGGCAAAACCAGCCGGGTCGTTCACGGCCAGATCGGCGAGGACCTTGCGGTCGATCTCGATCTGGGCCTTCTTCAGACCCGCCACGAACTTGCTGTAGGACAGACCCAGACCACGCGATGCAGCGTTGATACGGGCAATCCAGAGCTGGCGGAAGACGCGCTTCTTGGTACGACGGTCACGGTAGGCGTATTGGCCCGCCTTCATCACCGCCTGCTTGGCGATGCGGAAGACGTTCTTACGACGACCCCGGAAGCCCTTGGCCAGAGCCAAGACCTTCTTGTGACGGGCACGAGCGGTTACACCACGTTTGACGCGAGGCATGTGTTTCTCCTTGAGTCAGTGATGAATTACAGGCCAGCAAAGGGCAGCATCTGAGCGATGTGACCCATGTTGGTTTCGTGCACGGTGACGGCGCCGCGGAGCTGACGCTTGTTCTTCGTGGTCTTCTTGGTCAGGATGTGGCGCTTGAACGCCTGACCGCGCTTGACGGTGCCACCCGGACGAACGCGAAAACGCTTTTTCGCGCTGCTCTTGGTCTTCATTTTGGGCATGTTGATGCTCCTTCTAAGTGCGTCCCTGGGGCGGCGCCGGTGAGCCCGGCGCACTTGTTGGCCTCAGGAGACTAATGAACCCGTCGGCGACCAAACCGGCGGGTTGAACTCTTCGGTCTTTAGCGCTTTTTGGGCGCCAGGACCATGATCATCTGCCGACCTTCGAGCTTCGGCATGTTCTCGACGATCGCCACGTCGGCCAGTTCGTCGCGAATCCGCTCCAGCAGGCGCATACCGATGTCCTGGTGGGTGATTTCACGGCCCCGGTAGCGCAGCGTGACCTTGCCCTTGTCGCCGTCTTCGGCAATGAAGCGGCGCAGATTGCGCATCTTGATCTGGTAGTCGCCTTCGTCCGTGCCCGGGCGGAACTTGACTTCCTTGATCTCGATGATCTTCTGCTTGGACTTGGCTTCGGCAGCGCGCTTTTGCTCCTGGTACTTGAACTTGCCGTAGTCCATCAGCCGGCAGACCGGCGGATTGGCGGTGGCAGAGATCTCGACCAGATCCACATCCATGTCGCCCGCCATACGCAGGGCTTCCTGGATGCTGACGACGCCGATGGGTTCGTTCTCGGGGCCGTTCAGACGGACTTCGGGAGCCATGATTTCGCGGTTCAACCGGTGCTTGCGCTCCGGAATCGCACGACGGTCAGCAAACGTAGCGATGGTGTAGACCTTTCAACGGGCCCCCAGGCGAGAGGCCCAAACAAAACAAATCGCGCCCGAAAGGCTTCAGACCTTGGTGGTGATGTCTGCGGAGATCCGAGAGAGGAAGTCCTGCAGGGGCATCACGCCGAGGTCCTGGTTGCCACGGGCGCGTACCGCAACGCTGCCATTCGCCTTTTCCTTGTCGCCTACGACGAGGATGTACGGCAGCTTTTGCATGGAATGCTGGCGGATTTTATAGGTGATCTTCTCGTTGCGCAAATCTGCTGAGGCCCTAAGCCCTTGTTTTTGCAGCGATTTCACAATTTCAGACACGTAATCGGCCTGCGCGTCGGTGATATTGGCCACCACCACCTGCGTTGGCGCCAGCCAGACGGGCAGCGCGCCGGCATGCTGCTCGATCAGGATGCCGATGAAACGCTCCAGGCTGCCGACGATTGCGCGGTGCAGCATGACGGGTGTCTTGTGCTGGCCGTCCTCGTCGACGAACTCGGCGCCCAGGCGCCCCGGCATCGAGAAATCGACCTGCATCGTGCCGCACTGCCATTGGCGGCCGAGGGCGTCCTTGAGCGTGTACTCGATCTTGGGGCCGTAGAAGGCGCCGTCTCCGGGGGAGATGATGAAGTCCACGCCCGAGGCACGCAGCGATTCCATCAGCGCGTGCTCGGCCTTGTCCCAGACCTCGTCGGAGCCGATGCGGGCGTCAGGGCGCGTCGCGACTTTGTAGATGATGTCCGTGAAGCCGAAGTCCGTGTAGACCTTCTGCAGCAGGGCCGTGTAGGCCACGCACTCGGCCAGGATCTGGTCTTCCGTGCAGAAGATGTGGCCATCGTCCTGCGTGAAGCCGCGCACGCGCATGATGCCGTGCAGGCCGCCGGTGGGCTCGTTGCGATGGCACTGGCCGAACTCGCCGAAGCGCAGCGGCAGGTCGCGGTAGCTCTTGACGCCGTGCTTGAAGATCAGGATGTGGCCCGGGCAGTTCATCGGCTTGAGCGCGTAATCGCGCTTCTCCGACTCCGTCGTGAACATGTTTTCGCGGTACTTGTCCCAGTGGCCCGTGGCCTCCCACAGCGTCTTGTCGAGCAGCTGCGGGCCCTTGACCTCCTGGTAGCCGTTGTCGCGGTAGACGCGGCGCATGTACTGCTCCACCTCCAGCCAGACCGTCCAGCCCTTGGGATGCCAGAAGACGACGCCGGGGGCGTGCTCGTCGATGTGGAAGAGGTCCAGCTCCCTGCCGAGGCGGCGGTGGTCGCGCTTCTCGGCTTCCTCCAGCATCACCAGGTACTTCTGGAGGTCGTCCTTGGTCGCCCAGGCCGTGCCGTAGATGCGTTGCAGCATCTCGTTGCGATGATCGCCACGCCAGTAGGCGCCGGCCACCTTCATCAGCTTGAAGTGCTTGAGCTTGCCCGTGCTGGGCACGTGGGGGCCGCGGCACAGGTCTTCGAAGGCACCTTCGGCATACAGCGACACATCCTGGTCGGCCGGGATGCTTTCGATGATCTCAGCCTTGTAGGCCTCGCCCATGGCCTTGAAGTGCGCCACCGCCTCGTCGCGCGGCAGCACGCGGCGCGAGACCTTCTCGTCCTTCTTGGCCAGCTCGGTCATCTTGGCCTCGATGGCGGCCAGATCGTCGGGCGTGAACGGGCGCTTGTAGGCAAAGTCGTAATAGAAGCCGTTCTCGATGACCGGGCCGATGGTGACCTGGGCGTCGGGGTAGAGCGACTTGACCGCGTAGGCCAGCAGGTGGGCCGTCGAGTGGCGGATCAGCTCCAGGCCATCGGCATCCTTCTCGGTGACGATGGCGAGCTGCACGTCGTGGTCGATGACGTGGCTGAGGTCGACGACCTTGCCGTCGACCTTGCCGCCGAGGGCGGCCTTGGCCAGGCCGGCACCGATGCTGGCGGCGACGTCGCCGACCGACAGCGCGGCGGGGTATTCACGGCGCGAGCCGTCGGGGAGTTGAATCGAAATCATGGGTGCTCCGAAGAGGCGACAAACAAAAAAGCGCGGCCACTTGCCGCGCTTTGTTTGTGCCCGAAGGCGAGAAGACGTGACGAGCCGCGGCCGACTAACTACCGGTAAACGGGAACGTAGTTCGCGGTGTCATAACCAGGGTGCCTTTCTCGCTCTTGTGAGGGGAGGAAGGCGAGATTCTAAAGCGGTAGGGCGGAAATGGAGTCGCGCTGGGCCAACGCAGCGAATTCATCGGCCAGGCGCTGGCTTTCCGTCACGGCGACGCGCCAGCGGCGGCGGCGCTCGGCGGCGTCCAGCGCCATGAAGTCATTGCGGTCGGGCAGCTTGGCGCCGGGCAGCCTGGCGATGAAATCGGGCGACGGGCACAGCAGCACGACGTTGTCGAGGAAGTCCGTCGAGCGGTGGCGGTGTTTCAACGCCTTGTCCAGCCAGCCGGGCACCACCTGGCGCTGGAAATGCGGGTAAAGCACCAGCGGCGCGGTGGACGACTGCAGTGCGCGGTAGTCCAGGTGCAGGTGGTAGTCGGTGATGCCGCCGTCCCAGTAGGCGCCGCGCGGGGCGCCGGGCAGGTCGTGCTGGGCCTGCAGCCAGAAGGGGATGGAGCAGCTTGCCAGCAGCGCGCCGCGCAGGTTGGCGCGCGACAGATGCACCTCGCGGCTCGTGAAGTCGTTGAGCTTCAGCGGCAGGCGGTCGCGCGGGTCGGAGAAGACGACGCGCTCCAGGAAGCGGCCCAGCAGCGGGCGTGACATGGCGTTCGCCGCGAACGCGCCGAGGTAGCCCAGAGGCGTGCGCAGCTTGCCTTCTCGCGCCAGCAAGCCAGCGCGGCCTCGCGACGTGACCACGTGCAGGCGCAGCCGCGGGTGGGCCAGCACTTCGGCCTCGCGGCCCTCGAAGATATCGCCCAGGATCTCGCCGAAGCGCTTGCTGACACCCTCGGGCCGCGGGCGCTTCTCGCCGGGCAACACGTCGTACTCCTGTGTCACATAGGCCTCGGCCATGGTGTTGAACGCATCCGGCACGTCGCGGTGCGCCAGCGCAGCCGTGGCCATGCGCCAGGCACCGATGCTGGCGCCGACGAGATGCACCGGATGCTGGCTTTGCGGCAGCCATTCACCGAAGACGAAACGGTCCAACCCGTTGAGGATCAGCCCCTTGGGACCGCCGGCGGCAGCGGGAATCAAGCCAATATCCTCGGCGCGCAGCCCGCGCTCGGCCAGCCGCGCTTTCGCGGCCGGGCCGGCAAAGACCTGCAGGGCGCCCGAGCTCATGCGCTGAAGATAGCCCGGATCAGAACTTGTGTTCCCAGTTCACTGCCCACCATGGCACCGGATCGCGACGGTTCAGGTTGTAGTCGGGCGTGCCGATGATGACGACCCGCGTGCCCTGCTGGGGCTGGAACAGGCCGTTGACGCTGACGCGCACGCTGTCCTGCTTGCTGACCTGCATCGCCGCGAAGGCGTCCAGCGAGCGCGAGGCCAGCGAAGTCTGGCTCTGCAGCACGCTCTGGCGTACGTCGAACTCCGGTGCGATCTGTGCGCTGAATCCCATGTTGATGGGCAGAGTCTTGAACCGATAGTCCGCACCGAAGTTGAATTGCCATGGCTGCTGGCCTTCCAGACGGTTGTCGGGGCCGGGGATGTCGGCGACCGTGGACCGGTACAGGTTCAGCGACGCACGCAGATTGAGGTTGGTGCTGGGCTCGAAGAGGCTGGGGAAGAGTTCGCCGGCACGGCCCTTGACCTCCAGCTCCAAGCCCTGGGTCGTGGCCTTGCTGAGATTGATCTGGGTGATGACGTAGCGCTGCGTGTCGGCATAGTCGACGGTCATCAACCGCGGGCGGTCGGTGCGGATCAGGTTGGTGATGCGGCGATGGAAAACGCCAACGGAGATCAGCCCCCCGGCCGGAAGGTACTTCTCGTAGGCCACGTCCAGCCCCGTGGCCAGTTCAGGCTTGAGCTGCGGGTTGCCGATGCGGTCGGGACCAAGCTCGGTGTTGATGTGGGCATTGGGACCGCGCACCTCGTAATCGGTGTTGACGGTCGGCCGGGCGATGAGCTGCTGGACGTCGGCAGCCTTGTAGCTGCGCGTGAGGCTGGCGCGCACCAGGTCGCGGCCCTTGGGGTCGGGCTTGAAGTTCAGGTGCAGCAATGGCGTGGTGACCTTGCTGGTGCTGGCGAACTGGCTGCTTGCGCCTTCGCTGGCCATCTTGATCTGCTCGTGGCGAACGCCGGCATAGGCCGACCATTGCGGGTTGATCTCCCACTCGTCCTGCACATACAGGGCCGAGCGCGTGATCGTCGCGTCGAAGGGCTGGCCTTCGACGCCGGTCAGCAGGTCCTCCCATTTGGGGTTGGCCTTGCGGTAGTCGAACTGCTGGGTGCGACGGCTTTCGTCACGCGTGCGACGTTCCAGTTCGGCGCCGGTGGTCACGGTGTGGGCATCGCCAGCGTACTGGCTGTATTTGCCCGACAGCGTCGTGTTGCGATTGCGGTTTTCGCCGGTAGTGAGGCGGTCGATCGCCGGCGTGCCGTCCTTGTTGCGGCCGAAGAAGCCGGAGTTGAAGTCCGCGCCGCCACTGCCCGCACCGGCGCGCAACTCGATGCGGCGATCCTCGCCGAAGCGGTTGTTGTATTGCAGATTGACCCGCTGGGCCGAGAAGGTGCCACGGTTGCGGGTGGTGTCGAGCAGGCTGGGCGGCAGCACGCTCTTGCTCGGCGTGGCCGGGTCTGCGAACAGCACCTCGGTGGTGTTGGCGCCTTCGCTGCGGAAGCGGTTCTGGATGAAGAAGCCCTGCACGCTCAGCGTCTCGTCGTCGCCGAGCTTCCAGTTCAGGCGCGGCGCCATGTTGAAGCCCTGGCCGAACGAGCGGTCGCGCCCGCTGTTGCGCAGGCCGGTGAGGCCGCGGTCACGCACGCGGTCGCCCTCGTTCTCGTTGACGAAATTCCACTGTTGGACATTGATCGGCAGCACGAAACCCAGGCCGCCGATGACGCGGTCGCCATAGGTGAAGCCGGCGTTGATGACGGGCTTTTCCGACGCATAGGCCATTCCCAGCCGCAGGTCCTTCTGCACGACGCGCGGGGCGTCCTTCAGGATGATGTTGAGCGTGCCGGCAATGGCCTGGGCGCTCTGGTCGGCCGTCGGGGCCTTGCTGACCTCCAGCCGCTCGACCTGGGCGGGGTTCAGGTTGTCCAGGCTGAAGCCCGGGGGCGCCGGCTCGCCGTTGACGAGGATCTGCGTGTAGGCGCCGCCCAGGCCGCGCATGCGCAGCTGGCCGCCGGAGACGTTGATGCCCGGCAGGCGCTTGAGCACATCGCTGAGCTGGGTGTCGCCGTATTTGTCCAGCTCGTCGCGGCCATAGAGCTGCTTGGCCACGGGCTCGCGGCGGCGCAGGTCGGTGTCGGTCTGCTGGCGCGTCACCGAGACGCGCTCGAGCTGGTTGTTGCTGGGCGTGGGTGAGTTGTTCGAGGCGCGGTCGACCTCCTGCTGGGCCAGGACCAGGGCTGGGCTGAGCAGAAGCAGCAAGGCGAGGGCGGGGGTTTTCAAGACGGACTCCGAGAGATGCGATTCAGCGCGCGGCGCGCACCATAGCGGCAGCGCTGTCATGGCGCGGCGGTGCTGCGACCAGTTGCGGGTTCAGGGGCACCAATCGACGCCCCGCGGTGCGGGCCGCGATCATGGCAGCTCGCTGTGGCAATGACGAAGGTCAGCGCTTGAGCTTGGCAAAGGCCGCGGCCATCGCACCGCCGGCAGGGGCCTGGGAGTCCTGAGACTGGCGCGGGCCACGTTCGTTGCGCGCCGCGGGGCGGAAGTTGTTGTCCGGCTTCGGGCCTCGCGGTGCCTGGGCGTCCAGCTTCATCGTCAGGGAAATGCGTTGGCGCGCCAGGTCCACTTCCAGCACCTTGACCTTGACGATGTCGCCGGTCTTGACCACCTCGCGCGCGTCGCTGACGAACTTGTTGGACAGCTGGCTGACATGGATCAGGCCGTCCTGGTGCACGCCCAGGTCGACGAAGGCGCCGAACTGCGCGACGTTGCTGACCGTACCTTCGAGCAGCATGCCGGGCTGCAGATCCTTAACGTCTTCGACGCCGTCATTGAAGCGCGCCACCTTGAAGTCTGGGCGCGGGTCGCGGCCGGGCTTTTCCAGCTCGGCCAGCACGTCCTTGACGGTGATGAGGCCGAACTTCTCGTCGGCCAGCAGTTCGGGCTTGAGCGTACGCAGCACCTCGCTGCGGCCGACGACGTCAGCGGCCGGGCGCTTCAGGATGCTGAGCGCCTTCTCGACCAGCGGATAGGTCTCGGGGTGGACGCCGCTGAAGTCCAATGGGTTGTCGCCGCCACGGATGCGCAAAAAGCCTGCCGCCTGCTCGAAGGTCTTGGGGCCGAGGCCGCTGACGTCCAGCAATTGCTGGCGGCTTTTGAAGGCGCCATTCGCGTCGCGCCAGCGCACGATGCTGCTGGCGACCGACGCCGACAGGCCCGACACGCGGGCCAGCAGGGCCTGCGAGGCGGTGTTCAGGTCCACACCGACCTTGTTCACGCAGTCCTCGACGACGGCATCCAGCGTGCGCGCCATCTCGCTCTGGTTCACGTCGTGCTGGTACTGACCGACGCCGATGCTCTTGGGGTCGATCTTGACCAGTTCGGCCAGCGGGTCCTGCAGGCGGCGCGCGATGGATACGGCGCCGCGCAGGCTCACGTCCAGGTCGGGCAGCTCCTTGGAAGCGAACTCCGACGCCGAGTAGACCGAAGCGCCCGCCTCGCTGACGACGACGCGCTCGATCTGCACCGAGGCGTCCAGCGCCTGTAGCTTCTTGATCAGCTCGCCGGCCAGCTTGTCGGTCTCGCGGCTGGCCGTGCCATTGCCGATGGCGATCAGGTTGACGCCGTGCGTGGCGCAAAGCTTGGCCAGCGTGTGCAGGCTGCCATCCCAGTCGCGGCGGGGCTCATGCGGGTAGACGGTGGAGGTGTCCAGCACGCGGCCGGTGTCGGAGACGACCGCCACCTTCACGCCGGTGCGGATGCCCGGGTCCAGCCCCATGACGACGCGCTTGCCGGCGGGTGCGGCCAGCAGCAGGTCGCGCAGGTTCTCGGCGAAGACCTTGATGGCGGTCGCTTCCGCCGCCTCGCGCAGTCGGGCGAACAGGTCGCGCTCCAGGCTCAGCGACAGCTTGACCTTCCAGGTCCAGCCCACGGTCTTGCGGATCAGCGTGTCACCGGGGCGGTTGGCATGGCGCCAGCCGAGGTGGCTCGCGATGCGGCCTTCAGCGAGGGTGGGCTGGCCGGCGACGACTTCTTCGTCCAGCACCAGCTTGGCATCCAACAGTTCTAGCGTGCGCCCGCGAAAGACGGCGAGCGCGCGGTGCGACGGCACCGTCTTGATGGTTTCGGCGTAGTCGAAGTAGTCGCGGAACTTGGCGTTGTCCGGTGTGTCCGGGCTCTTGCCGTCCATCAGCCTGGACTGGAAGAGCCCGACGTCCCACAGCCACTCGCGCAGCTTGCCCACCAGCACGGCATCCTCGGCCCAGCGCTCGGCAAGCAGATCGCGCACGCCATCCAGCACCGCGTGGGCATCGGCAAAACCGGCCTCGGCGTTGATGAAGCTCGCGGCTTCATCGAGCGGCGTCAGTGATGGGTCTGCGAAGAGCTTGTCCGCCAACGGCTCCAGCCCCGCCTCACGGGCGATCAGGCCCTTGGTGCGACGCTTGACCTTGTAAGGCAGGTAGAGGTCTTCCAGCTCCTGCTTGGTCGGTGCCATGCGGATGGCGGCTTCGAGCTCCGGCGTCAGCTTGCCCTGCTCGGCGATGGACTTGAGCACGGCCTCGCGGCGCTCGGCCAGTTCACGCAAGTACGCCAGGCGCGCGTCGAGCTCACGCAGCTGGATGTCGTCGAGGCCGTCGGTGGCCTCCTTGCGGTAGCGGGCGATGAAGGGCACGGTGGCCCCGCCGTCCAGCAGCTCGACGGCGGCCTGCACCTGGGCGGGCCTCACCTTCAGCTCGGCGGCAATCTGGGAAACGATCAGCTTGTTGTCCAAAACGGGCTCTGGAAATCGGGCGAAAAGCCTGCGATTTTCCCACACGGGTTTCCTGCAACGGGATACCTGAAACCCGTCGCGCGACTTCTCCAGGTTTTCCGTCGCGCAGGGCGCCGCCCGCTGCCGCGGACCGGCGGGCCCTGAGTGTCAGCAGCGCAGGCGGCGGCGCGTGGCAAGACCCAGGCCGATGAGGCCGGCCACAAGCATCGCAGCCGATGCCGGCTCGGGCACGGCTGAGACTGCGTTGAAGGGCTGTGGCGCGTCGTTGCCGATGCGGATGCTCGTGACGTCGAGCGTGTGCGAGAAATCGGCGGCGCCGCCGTTCTGCGCACCCGTGAACAGGAAGGCGCCCACCATGTAGAAGTAGCGGCCGCAGGCGGGCGAGATGGGAGTCTGGCAGTCGATCCGCGTGCCATTGGCGCTCACGTGGAGGGTGGTGTCGACGTCCAGCGAGCGGCTCATGGTGTCGCTTTGCACACCGAACACGTCGAGATGGGTCTGCGTGCTGGGGTGGGCGGCAATGAGTTGCTGCAGCAGGGGATCGCCCCCGACTTCGAAGGCATCGAGCCCCGCGGCCTTGAACAAGGCGTACTGGCTTTCGGCCGTGAAGTTGGCTTGCGAGCCGACGACGAAGGCGGTGACGGCAGCGCCCGAGCGGTCGGCGCCCAGGGCGCGGTCACCCGTCGTCGCCAGGTGACCATCGAGCTTCAGGTCAAACTGAACGGTCGTGTCCTGGTCCAGCATGGCCCAGTAGCCCACGAAGGAATGGCCGACTGCAACGCTGCTGATGGCGGTCGGATTCAACGGCGCCAGCGCGGAGGCCGACGCACCGAGGCTGGTCGGTCCGACGCGGGCGAAGGCCGAGGCCAGCTTGTCATTGACGGCTTGCGAGTCAGTCGCGCTGCGGCTCAGCTGGGCAGCGGACGGAAAGTTCAACCAGGCGCCGTCCTGGCTGAGCGTGCCGTCGATGATCGTGCCGGCCGTGGCCTCGTTGGTGGCGACAAACCACTGGTTCAGTTCCAGCCCGTACAGGTTGGACGCATTGGGCATGCCCAGGGAAATGGGCGGCAAGGTCGCGTCGGCCGATGCCGGGAGGTGGGCGAACGCGGCAGTCAGGCTCAGGGCCAGGTTGGCGAGGCGCAGGGACGTCATGAGATGTGGCGTTAGCAGGGACGGCGGAGTCTAGGAGTCGCTTCGGCTCACTCCGTCCCCGTGGCACCCAAGGGCTAGGGATGCCTGCCGGTCGGATTGCAACCAGCTGTGACTGTCAGGACGTCAGCCAAGCCGCAAGCCCGGCGGCTGCCGCGCGCCCGCTTGCCATGCTGGCCGTCAGCAGATAGCCGCCGGTGGGCGCCTCCCAATCCAGCATCTCGCCGGCGACGAAAACGCCGGGCAGGGCGGTCAGCATCAGGCCACCGGTCAGCGCCTCAAAGCGCACGCCGCCGGCCGTGCTGATGGCTTCGGCCACGGGGCGGGGCGCGTGCAGCGTCAGCGGCAGATGCTTCAGCGCGGCAGCCAGCGTAGTGGCGTCCAGCATTTGCTCGCGCGTCAGCAACTCGTGCAGCAGGCCGAGCTTGAGTGGGTTCAGGTGCAGGCGGCTCTTCAGGTGCGAGGACAGGGACCGGCTGCCGCGCGGGTGCCTGACCTCGGCGAGCACGCGCTCGGGCGCCAGCTGGGGCAGCAGGTCCAGGTGCAGCGTGGCGACACCGTCACGCGCGATCTGCTCGCGCAAGCTGCTGCTCGCTGCATACACCAACGAGCCCTCGATGCCTGTGGCCGTGAAGACGAACTCGCCGGCGCGATTCGCGAAGCCTTCGGTCTCGAGTGCGACCGGCTTGATCGGTTGGCCGGCGAACTCGGTGGCAAAGCGTTCGCTCCAGCCGGGGCCGTCGGCGTGGGCCGCGGTGGGCCCCACGTCGAAGCCGCAATTGGCGGGATGCAGCGGCGCGATGTCCACGCCCCGCGCAGCGAGCCGCTCGACCCAGGCGCCGTCCGAGCCGAGTTGGGGCCAGGAGGCGCCACCCAGCGCGAGCAGCGTGGCGCGTGGTGTCACCAGGCGTTCACCGTCGGGCGTGTCCAAGCGCAGCGCGCCATCGTCAGCCCAGCCCGTCCAGCGGTGCCGCATCGCGAACTTCACGCCGGCCGCGCGCAGGCGGTGCAGCCAGGCGCGCAGCAGCGGCGCAGCCTTCAGGTCTTTCGGAAACACGCGGCCCGAGGTGCCGACGAAGGTCTCGACGCCCAGTCCCGAGGCCCAATCGCGCAGCGCGTCGCCGTCAAAGGCGCGCAACAGCGGCTCGATCTGCGCGGCGCGCTCACCGAAGCGGCCGACGAAGGGCTCGAAAGGCTCGGAATGGGTCAGGTTGAGCCCGCCCTTGCCGGCGAGCAGGAATTTGCGGCCCACGCTGGGCTTGGCGTCGAAGACGGTGACCGCCAGGCCGGCGGCGGCCAGCACTTCGGCCGCCATCAGCCCGGCAGGGCCGCCGCCGATGATGGCGATATCGGCCGTGAGATCTTTGGGATGCATGCCGGATTCTAGGAACCCGTACTCGCGGCGCTGTGTTTGGGCTGTGCTTTCCGCCTCTCAGGCCCGTACCGGCGGTTTCGCCCCGGCCGGCGCCAGGGCGTTGTTGCCCCAGCACTGCTCGTACTTCCATCCGGTCAGTTCCTCGGCCACGGCGCGGGCCTGCGCAGGGGCGTCGGCGATGCGGCCACCGGCCTTGATGCGGGCGATTTCTTCCAGCAGGACGGCGTGGTTCTTGCGGTCGAGCTTCATCTGGGTGGTGTAGTAGATGCCGCCCAGCGCCAGGCCGATGACGCCCAGCGTGAAGATGCCGACGATGGCGTTGATCGCGCTCTCCGGCTGTGTGGCCTGGCCGGAAAGGAAGCCGAACTGGCCGAGGATCCAGCCCATGACAAAGACGACAGCCGAGCGCGTGATCTTGCCCGCGAAGGTCATGGCGCCGGCATAGATGCCTTCACGCCGCCGCCCGGTCAGCACCTCGTCGACATCGGCCAGGAAGGTGTAGACCGTCCAGGGGATGTAGTAGACCCCGCCGGTGCCCAGGCCGAACACGGCCGTGACGGCGAAGAGGGCGATGGCCGTGGTCTGCTTGCTCCAACCCAGGTAGAACAGCGCGGTATAGGCCAGCACGCTGCCGCAAACGATGAGCAGGGCAATACGGTAGGGGCGCGCGAAACCGAATTTGATGCACAGGCCGATGAATAGCATGGTGGATATCAGCTGCATCACCGAGCTGAAGCTGTTCAGATAGCCGACAACCGACTTGTCCTGCCCCATGCAGAAGACGATGAAGTAAGTAAATATCGAAGCAAACAGCCATTCCGCCCCAAACCCCAGCAGATACATGCCGAGGTGCTTGCGAAAGATCTTGAGATGGAAGGTGGACAGCATGTCCATGCCGAGTTTCTTGAGTGCTTGGCCCAGGCTGCCGGCACGCTCCTGCGCCACTTCATGCACGGGCCGCTCCCAAGAGGAGAGGTAGAGGGCGGTCATGGCGCCGCACATGATAAGGGCGTAGATGATGCCGGTCAGCAGGAAGGGCGTGGCCGATTCCTTGCTGTAGACCAGGAAGAGCTGGGCCGGGATGAAGGCGGCCAGGAAGTTGGCCGCCTTGCCGAACATGGCCTTGGCGCCGGTGAGTTTGGAGCGAGCCGAAAAATCCGTGGTCATCTCGGTCGCCAGGGTTTCATACGGCACCATGATGGAGGTATAGACCAGCTCGAAGAGGGCATACATGCTCAGGTAGTACCAGAACCCGAAACCCTCGATCCACATCAGTGGATAGAGCAGCACCAGGGGTATGCCCGTCAAGATGAAAAAACGCCGGCGCCCGAACTTTCGGCCCAATCGCGTGTTGTAGAAGTTGTCGCTGATATACCCCATCACGGGGTTGCTGATGGCGTCCAGGATGCTGGCCAGGGAGAAGATCGTGGCCGCCTCGACGACCGTCAGACCGCAGAAGGTCGTGTAGAAATAGAGCAGCCATGCGGCCGCAATGGCCAGGGCACCGCTGCCCAGCAGGTTGGCGCCGCCGTAGCTCAGCGTGTGCCTCATCGAGATCGTTTTGCTCATGACTTGCTGTCTCTCATTTAACTGGAAGACAGTTTCATTTTTTGTGGCCTGTCGTTCCGTGAAGCAAGTATCCCATTTACAGATGCTTTGGGACCTGCCGTCAACCCTGGGCTGAACCGGTCGCAGGTGGCCTGAACTTCTCGTTCCCCATGCACTGAGCCCTGCCGGCTGGGGCCGGCAGGGCTCAGTGCAGCTGCAGTCGCTGCGCAAGGGGGCCCGCGAGGCCGACGCGACGGTCAGGCCCCGCTGAGCGGGCTCAATCGGCGCGCAGCTTGGCGCGCAGGCCGGCGCCGATCTCGGGCCGGTCCAGGAAGGGATCGGTCGGGTTGCGCAGCAGCATGACGTCCTCCAGCCGCGTCTGTACGCCGGCCAGGGCCTGCGGGTGGCTGAAGATGTAGAACTTGTTGTGGTCGATGGCGTCGAACACCATGGCCGCCACATCGGCCGCGGTCAGCTTGCCCGAGGACACAGCCTTGTCGCTCTGGGCCTGGGAAATCATCTGGCTCTTGGTCGGCTTGCTCGCCGCGAACTCGCCGGGGCGGTTGCGGTGGCTCTGGCTGATGCCGGTGGGCACGAAGAAGGGGCAGAGCACCGAGGCATGGACCTGGTCGGTCACCAGGGACAGGTCCTGGTACAGCGTCTCGGACAGCGACACGACGGCGTGCTTGGACACGTTGTAGACACCCATGTTCGGCGGGTTCAGCATCCCAGCCATGGAGGCGGTGTTGACGATGTGGCCCGAGTAGCCCGGGTCGGCCTTGGCCGCAGCCAGCATCATGGGCGTGAACAGGCGCACGCCATGCACGACGCCCATCACGTTGACACCCATGACCCATTCCCAGTCGGCCAGGGAGTTCTCCCAGATCAGGCCGCCCGAGCCGACGCCGGCGTTGTTGAAGACGAAGTGGGGTGCGCCGAAGCGTTCCTGCACGGCCGCAGCCAGTGCTTCCATCTGATCGGCCTTGGCCACGTCGACGACCCGGGCCAGCACTTCGACGTCCTTGAACTCGCTGAATTCAGCTTGGGCCTTGTCCAGCGCATCGGCCTGCACGTCGACGAGGACGAGGTTCATGCCGCGCCGGGCGGCGAGGCGGGCGGTTTCCAGGCCGAAGCCGGAACCGGCGCCGGTGATGACTGCGGTTTTCTTGGTCATGTTCAGGTCTCCTGAGAAGGCGAAGGGCCGCCCCGAGGCTTCTTAACCCCCTCGGGGGGCTGAGGCGCTTGCGCCGATTGGGGGCTACGTTTCTGCATCTCTTGGTGAGCGATGCCGTCTTCCATGTATTGCTCGCCAACGGGCGAGAAGCCGAAGCTTGCGTAGAAGCGCTCCAGGTGCGCCTGCGCATGCAGCGTGATCGACTGGCCGGGCCACAGCTGCTCGCACTGCGCGACGGCTTCGGCCATCAGCGCGCGGCCCACGCCACCACTGCGTGCCGCGGGCGATGTGACGACGCGGCCGATGAGGGCGTCGGGCGCCTTCAGTCCCGGTGGGATCAGCCGCGCATAGGCCTTGAGCTGGCCGTCATCGCCGTGACCAAGCAGATGCCAGGTCTTGGCGTCGAGGCCGTCGATGTCAAGGAACACGCAGTTCTGCTCGACGACAAAGACCTCGGAGCGCAGGGCCAGCACACTGTAGAGCTGCTGCACGCTCAGTTCGTCAAAGCGCAGGCAGGTCCAGCGCATCAGATCAACTTGACGAGCTGCTTGCCGAAGTTCTTGCCCTTGAGCAGGCCGATGAAAGCCTCGGGCGCGCTGGCGATGCCTTCGGCAATCGACTCGCGGAACTTGAGCTTGCCCGTGGCGACCATCGTGCCCAGTTCCTTCAGCGCCTCGGGCCAGACTTCCATGTGCTCGGACACGATGAAGCCTTCGACTTTCATGCGGTTGACGAGGATGAGCTGGGGCGCCGCCATCGGGATGGGCTGGCCGTCGTAGCCGGAAATCATGCCGCACATCGCGATGCGGCTGAAGGCGTTGGCGCGCAGCAGGACGGCGTCCAGGATCATGCCGCCAACATTCTCGAAATAGCCGTCGATGCCGTTCGGGCACTCGGCCTTCAGCGCGGCAGACAGCGAGCGCACGTCGGGGTGCTGCTTGTAGTCGATGCAGGCATCAAAGCCCAGTTCCTCGACGACATAGCGGCACTTGTCGGCGCCGCCGGCGAGGCCCACCGCGCGGGCGCCGCGCGCCTTGGCGAGCTGGCCGACCACACTGCCGACCGCACCGCTGGCGGCGCTGACGACGACGGTTTCACCGGCCTTCACGTTGATGATCTTCGTCAGGCCATACCAGGCCGTCACGCCGGGCATGCCGACCGAGCCCAGGTAGGCGGACAGGGGGATGTGGGCGGTGTCGACCTTGTTCAGCACGCCGCGCTGGGTGGCGTCGACGGTCTGGAATTCCTGCCAACCGCCCATGCCGACGACCTTGTCGCCGACGGCGAAATTGGCGTTTTTCGACTCGACCACTTCGCCGACGGTGCCGCCGATCATGACTTCATCGAGCGGCTGCGAGGCCGCATAGCTCTTGCTCTCGTTCATGCGCCCGCGCATGTAGGGATCGAGGCTGAGGAAGTGGTTGCGCACGCGCACCTGGCCCTCGGTCAGCGCGGTGAGCGGCGCTTCGACGAGGCGGAAGTTGGCGGGCGTGACCTCGCCCTTGGGGCGGGAGGCGAGGACGATCTGGCGGTTGATGGGGCTCATGGGGCTGCTGGTTCACACGACAGCCGCCATTGAAGCACCCCGGGGGAGGCCCCTGCGTCCCAGGCGCGACAACGCTTTAGAGCGGTCGACTCACGGTGCGATCGTGATCGGGTAGCTGGTGCAACCCAGCTTTTCGGAGATGTCCTTGCTGGCCGTCTGCAGCATCCTGACGACCTCGGGCGCCTTTTCGACATCGAAGCGGAAGGTCGGGAAGGACACGCTCATGCCGGCGATGGGCTGGCCGAGGCGGTCGAAGATGGGCACGCCCAGGCAGCGGATGTGATCGTCGAACTCTTCGCGGTCTTCGCCGAACCCCTGCTTCTTGACCTGCTCCAGCTCGGCCAGGAAGGCCGGGCGTTCCGTGATGGTCTTGTCGCGAAAGCGCTTGAACTCGGCACCGTCGAGGATGCGGTCGCGGCGCTCGGGGTGTTCCCAGGCCATCAGCACCTTGCCGATGGCCGTGCAGTGCAGCGGCGCGCGGCGGCCGATGCGCGAGTACATGCCCAGCATGTGGCGCGAATCGACCTTGTGGATGTAGATGATCTCGCTGTCGATGAGGCTGCCCAGGTGGACGGTCTCGCCAGTGGCGTCGGCCAGCATCTGCATGTGGTGCTTGGACAGGTCCACGAGTTCGGGCGAGGGCAGGGCCTTGGCGCCGATCTCGAACATGCGCATGGCCAGGCCGTAGCGCTCGCTGTCGGCCTCCTGGCGCACATAGCCCAGGCCCTTCATCGTCTGCAGGAAACGGTAGACCGTGGCCTTGGGCATGGCCAGGCGCACCGACAGGTCGGTGATACCGATGTCACTGCGCTCACCCAGGGCGTTCAGGATCGCGAACACCTTGAGTACCGCGGCAACCGACTCCGGCTGCTTGGAATCAGCAATGTCGTCGTCCATCGTTTCGATTCTTTCGGGTGCGTGTTTCAGTAGCCGGATTCTGACTCAGGCGCGGCGCGGCCCGACGCCTGCGCGGATTTGCTCAACCAATTGATCGGGACGGGCCGGGCGCAAGGCCGCCGCGTCGTAGGACTCGTCGGGGCGCCAGCCGACGTCGGCGGACAAGGTTTCGCCGGGGTGCGTGGCTGCCCAAGCGGCCAGGATGTCCACCGGTTGGCCGTTGAGCCGGCTTTCACGGTCGGTGAAGGCGCTGCCCTTGAGGCGGCGGATCAATCGGTCGGCCTTGATCTCGGGCGGCAACTCCCAGCGGTTGTGCTCGCTGTACAGGCGCGAGCGGATGCCCACGCCCAGGGAGTAGCCAAAGTCCTCGGCGCGCTCGGCGCTGAAGAGGTTGGCGACGACATGCACGCGGCCAAAGCGAACCCGCGGCGTGCGCTCCTTGCAGGCGTGGAAGTGGTTGTGATGCAGTGTGACGCGCAGCAGGCCGTCATCCGTGATGCGGCCGTCGCTGTTGCCGATCAGCATGGTCTTGTCATGGGCCTGGAAGCGGCACCAGGACACGGTGACGAGGTCGCTGCCGTTGGTGATGTCCAGCAAGCCGTCGTGATGCTGCACACGCTGGCCGAGGCGGATGGGCTCGAGCTTGTCGGGGTGGTTGCCGTCGTCGAACAGGCAGTGGTCCACCCACACGCGCTCAGCGCCGCGCAGCGACAGCGCGTCGTACTCCGAGTTCCACTCGCCGTGCACGTTGTCGCGCGGCTCCCAGGCGGGGAAGTGGTCGTACGCGTCGGAGAAGCGCAGGTCGCGGATGATGATGTTGCTGACCTTGTCCAGCAGCACCATGCCGTGCTGGAAGCCGGCGCCAGGTGCGGCGCCCAGCAGCGTCGTGTTGGACGGCAGGCGCACGATGGAGACGTCGGCCTGGCGCTTCTCGGAGCGCTTGCGGGCATCTTCCAGCGGCCCCCTGGGGTCGTCGCGGCCCCAGGTGGCGGGGTCGAACGCGCGGTCGAAGGCGTCGAAGTTGAACTCGGGATCGCGGAAGGCTTCGACGCCGCCGGGGCAGAGGTCGATGAGCTTGTGGATGCGGATGATCTTGGGCTTGTCGCCCAGGCGAAGCGCGGCATCCAGGCCGGCGCGATCGTGAACGTCGAAGACATGCTCGGGAATGGCCCTGGCCCCGCCGGTCGTGCCGCCGGTGCCCGCCCAACCCAGAGGCGCTTCAACGGGTGCATGGGGCGCGGTGGCGCAACCGCCCAGGGCAGAGAGACCGGCAAGAGCCAGCAGGTGGCGACGTTGGAAGCTCATTGATTTTTGAACTCGAAAAGACGGTTGCCGGCGGCGTCGAAGGGTCGGCGCGAGGTGCTGGCCGACCAAGGGCCGATGTGGGTGCCGATCTCGCTGTCGCGCACGACGGCCGCGCCATTGGGGCTGGTGCCGGCCACCCAGGTGCCAGCCTTGACACCCGCATCCCAGGCACGGCCGATGGATGTGGCGCCGGGCGCGATGCCGGGCTCGCCGACCAAGCGGCTGTGCGTGATCAGAAACCCCTGGGCCACGTCGGGCGCCGTGCTGGGCGCCAGGACGATGCCGCCGTGCCCAGGCGTGCGGCGGTTGGCGCGGCTGAGGATGGTGCTGTGTTCGATGACGAGCACGGCGTTGCCGAAGATGAAGTCCACGTCGCCGGCGATCAAGCTGTGGCGGATCAGCTGGCGGGCTGGCGCGTCAGGCGTGCGGCGCTTGGCGTAGAGCGTGTCCTGGTGGCCCAGCAGGCGCACGGCTTCGAGCTGGATGCGGTCGCCCATCAGCGTCAGCGCCACGGCCTGCGCACCGCCGCTTTCGCCCACGCCCGGCGGGTAGGCCTCGCCGCGGCGCACGCCGTCCATCGCGTCGTTGGCAATGGTCAGCGAGATGAGCTGAACGTCGTTGCTCTGCACCAGCATGCTGGTGCTGCCGCTGGTGCCGACGGTGGCCTTGCCGAGTTCAGGCCAGCAGGGGTGGGCGGGCTCGTTCTCGCCCTTGGGCTTACCGGAGAAGCGGCTGTCGACGAGTACGACGGCGCTGGCCTCAAGCGCCGAGCCGACGAGGGCCAGCGGCGCCTTGTCCTTGATGCAGACGGGACCGCGGTAGGTGCCGGGCTGGATGTGGATGACCCAGCGCTTGCCGCCCTCGGCGGGCACCTTGTCGATGGCGGCTTGCACCGATTCACCCGGCTTGACGACGAAGTCAGGCGCCGTCGCGGTGAGGTCGGCCAGCGGCCCCGGCTTCCAATCGCCGAGGTAGGCCGCCGCGGTGTGCGCGGCGGCCTGCTCGGCCGGCAGCTGAGGGCGTGCTTGCCCCTGAGCTGCCGTTACGGCAAGCGATGCGGCCAAGGCCAGCGCGAGCTTCACAGGTCGGCCAGGTAGAGGGCCGGCTCGACGCCGCTGGCGCGCTCCTTGTCGCAGCTGAACAGCACCTGCTTGTTGTCCGGCGTGAAGCTCGGGTGCGGATGCGTGACCTGGCGGTCGTCCTTGTAGACGTCCCAGCCGCTGTCGTGCCGCGCGATGGGGCGGGTCGTGCCGGCTTTCAGGTCGAACAGGTGCAGATACGGGTCGCCCACCAGCATCGCATTGCTGGCCGTGCTGTCATGGCTGACCTTGCCCACGCCGTCGCCGACGATCAGCGTGCCGTCGTAGTTGCTCATCAGGTGCGAGCACTGCGGCATGGCCGTCAGCAGCTTGTTCTCGAGAGTGACGGGGTCGAGGCTGTAGATCCAGCGCTCGGGCGACTTCTCGTTGTAGCTGACGTAGATCATGGCGCTGCCGTCCGGCACCCAGAACTCGTGCGTGCAGCTCTCGCCGTCGAGATGTTCCTTGCCGCAGCGGCGGTTCGTGCCGTTCTCGTCGATGAACCACATGCGCGCGTCGATGAGGTCGTGCGGGCCTTCGTGGCAGTAGGCGACGGTGTTGTCATCGAACGGGCGGTATTGCGGGTGGCCCAGCCAGCCGCGCTGCTCAAGGATGACGGTGCGTTTACCGGTCGCCAGGTCGACGCTGAACAGCCGGCACAGCGGCCGCTTGTGGAACATCTCGTTGAATTTCTGCCAGGTGTTCAACGGGAACCAGTCGTCAGCTGATATCTCGATGCCGACGATCTTTGTGCAGGCGCTGTTGCTGACCCAGGTGCCATAGCCCACCCAGGCGTCGGGCACGACGTACAGGACCTCCTCTTCCAACGTGGCGAGCTCCAGGCGGATGAACTGGCGCTTGTCACGCACGAAGTAGAGGTGCTTGTCATCGGGGCTCAGGAAGCCGCCGAAGGTGTTCTCGCCCATGCCGTCGGTGAGCTGGACGCAGCGCTGGGTGTCGAGATCCAGCAGGTGGTAGTTCCAGTTCGGACTCGGGTTGGGGCCGAACTCGCCGCCGAAGATCAGCTGGCGGCCGTCGTTCGTGAAGCACTTCTGATAGAAGTAGTTGCGATGGCAGGTCACGTCCGGCGGCGTCAGCCGCGTGACGCGCGCACCGGTGTCCGGGTCCTCGCGGGTGAGGAATTCAAACTTGCGTTCGGTGGATTTCATGGCGTGATCCTTTCTGGGCCGAGCGCTGGGCCGCTCCCGAGCCGGCCCCTCTGGCGATGTGCTTGCCGGTCGAGCCGGCAAGCATCGCCGTCCCCTCGGGGGCTGAGGCCGGACACGGCAAGTCCAGTGGACTTGTTGTGCCTGCCGAAGCGCTGCGGCGCTAGACGCAGCGCGGTCCCAGACCAGACTCGCTCGCGTGCAGCGATGCGAGGCTGGGCGAGGGGCGTTTTATCTCGCCAGCCAGCCGCCGTCCACGGCAATGGTGTAGCCGTTGACATAGTCCGAAGCCTGCGAAGCCAGGAACACGACCGGGCCGGCCAGATCCTCCGGCTTGCCCCAGCGGCCGGCCGGGATGCGGTCGAGGATGGCGCTGTTGCGCTGCTCGTCGGCGCGCAGCGCGGCGGTGTTGTTGGTGGCCATGTAGCCCGGCGCGATGGCGTTCACATTGATGCCGTGCGAGGCCCACTCGTTGGCCATCAGCCGCGTGATGCCCATGACGCCACTCTTGCTGGCCGTGTACGAGGGCACACGCACGCCGCCCTGGAAGCTCAGCATCGAGGCGATGTTGATGATCTTGCCACCGCTGCCCTGGGCCAGGTAGACCTTGGCCACCGCCTGCGACAGGAAGAACACCGACTTCAGGTTCAAGTCCATCACGTCGTCCCAGTCGGCCTCCGAGAACTTGATGGCGTCTTCGCGGCGAATGATGCCGGCGTTGTTGACCAGGATGTGCACCGCGCCCGTGAAGGTCCTGGCCTGGGCGACCAGGTCGGAAATGGCGCTCACGTCGGACAGGTTGGCACGCATGTCCAGGAAGCGGCGCCCGAGCTTTTCCACGCCTGCCTTGGTCTCATCCGGGTCGGAGACGTTGACGCCGACGATGTCGGCGCCGGCTTGGGCGAGCGCCAGCGCCATGCCCTGGCCCAGGCCGGTATTGCAGCCGGTGACGATGGCCGTCTTGCCGGCCAGGTTGAAGTTGTTGAGCACCATGTTTTGTTGCGTCCGTTCAGCGCGAGGGTCGTGGCCAAGGTGGTTCAGCTTGTTGAAACGCAGTTCCACTTTTTCCGATGCCACGACTTTAGGCAGCGCGCAAGTGTTGCGGAATCATGGTTTCTAATTAGTGAACCGATGTTCCGATTTTCGCATCTTCCACCTATCATCGTCCACAACGAACCTCGAAGACCCCAGCAATGAGCCCCTGTTTACCCATGACGGGCCCGCGCTGATCGACAAGTTTTGCCCTCGCCGCGACAACGACTTGTAGTCACGACGAAAGAACCGGCGCTCGCACTGCAGCGTCGCCGGCCTTAGAAATCAACGGGTGCCCTGCGCGCGCCCGGGTTCCCCAAGCCTTGCATAACCCGAGAGCCGCCCGCGCGACACAGCGCCCAGGCGGCCTGCACCAGGAGACACCACATGCCCGCCGTTCGCCCTTTCCGTCGTCCGTCCCAGCGCCTGGCCTTGCGCCCGGTGGCCCTGGCCGTCACTTTCATCGCCGCGCCCGTCTGGGCCCAGACCGCGCCGGCCGCCTCTGCGCAACTGGAGACGGTCACCGTCACCGGCATCCGCGCCTCGCTGGAGAGCGCGCTGAACGCCAAGCGCCAGGACAAGGGCATCGTCGATGTCATCAAGGCCGAGGACATGGGCAAGTTCCCGGACACCAACCTGGCCGAATCGCTGCAGCGCATCCCGGGCGTCGTCATCGACCGTGACGCCGGCGAAGGCCGCAACATCACCGTGCGCGGCCTGGGCGGCGACTTCGCCCGCACCCGCATCAACGGCATCGAGGCCCTGGCCACCACCGGCGGCACCGACAGCTCCGGCGGCGCCAACCGCACCCGCGCTTTCGACTTCAACGTCTTCGCCGCCGACCTCTTCAACTCGCTGACCGTGCGCAAGAGCAGTTCGGCCGACGTCGATGAAGGGTCACTTGGCGCCACCATCGACCTGCAGACGGCTCGCCCCTTCGACCTGAACAAGTTCGCGGCCGCCGTGTCCGTCAAGGGCACCTACAACGATCTGTCCGGCAAGGCCACGCCCAAGGCCTCCTTCCTGATTTCCAACACCTTTGCCGACAAGAAGATCGGCGTGCTGCTGTCGGGCGCCTATTCCAAGCGCAAGGTCTATGAAGAGGGTTTCAGCACCGTGCGCTGGGACAACGGCCCGTCCAGCGGCAACGCCTTCAGCGGCTGGTGCCCGCCCCAGGGCGTGACGGCCAACCTGCCGACCGGCTCCACCGCCACCACCTGCGGCCCCGCCGCCCAGGGCGTGGCCCGCCTGCCCAACACGCCGGAAAACCTGGCCGCCTACAACGAGGCCAGCAAGGCGACCAGTTTCCACCCGCGCCTGCCGCGCTACGGCCGCCTCACGCACGACCAGGAGCGTCTGGGCATGACCGGCGCCATCCAGCTGCGCCCGGCCGAAAGCATGTTGATCACCTTCGACATGCTGTACAGCAAGTTGGAGGCAACCCGCCAGGAAGACTTCCTGGAGGCCATCTCCTTCAGCCGCGCGCTGTCGGCCGGCGGCAAGCAGCAGACCAGCGTCGTCGAGGCGCAGTACGCGCCCAGCGGCCAGATGCTCTACGGCAAGTTCAACGGCGTCGACGTGCGCGCCGAGTCGCGCTTCGACAAGCTCAGCACCGAGTTCACGCAGCCCTCGCTGACCGTCGAGCAGGACATCACCGACACCCTCAAGCTGACTCTGCGCGGCGGTCGTGCCACGTCCCGCTTCCGTAACCCCATCCAGACCACGACGACGTTGGATGCGCCCAACGTGAACGGCTATGTGTTCGACGCCCGCGGCGACGACCGCGCGCCGCTGCTCGGCTACGGCAACCTCAACCCCAGCGACGCCAACGGTGGCCTGAAGATCTACGGCGTGCCCGTCGGCTCGACCAGCATCGCCAACTTCACGCCCAGCGAAATCCGCATCCGCCCCAACGGCGTGACCAACCGCCAGGACGTGCTGACCGCGGACGTGGCCTGGGAAGTCATTCCCGACGTGCTGACGCTCAAGGGCGGCGCCAGCTACAAGCAGTTCAAGTTCACCAGCTACGACATCCGCCGCACCGTCGAGACGATGAACACGCTGCCGGCCAACGTGATCCCGGCCAGCCTCGTGACGACGCTGACGGGCTTTGGCAAGGGCCAGAACCTGCCCAATGGCTCGATCACCTCCTGGGTCATCCCCAACCTGGACGCCATCGCCCAGGCCTATGACATTTACTGCAACTGCCTGAAGACCGGCCCCGCCGGCGGCCCGGGCGACTACACGCTGACCTCCATCACCAACGGCAGCGCCCGTGGCGGCAACCGGGCCATCTCGGAGACCGACACCGGCACCTGGTTCATGGCCGATTTCGAGACCCGCCTGGGCGGCATGGCCGTGCGCGGCAATCTCGGCACGCGCTACGTCAAGACGGCCATCGTCGCCAGCGGCTACCTGGCCACGGGCGGCGGCAGCCCCGTCACCGCCACCCGCGATTACACGGACTGGCTGCCCTCAGCCAACATCGCGGTCAACTTGACCAAGGACCTGATCCTGCGCGCCGCGGCCGCCAAGGTCATGTCGCGCCCGCCGCTGCAGAACCTGAACCCGGGCGGCACGCTGAGCACGACAGGCACGCTGAGCTACACCGGCGGCAATCCGGCGCTGGAGCCCTTCCGCGCCACGACCTTCGACCTCAGCGGCGAGTGGTACCACTCCAAGAACGGTTTCATCGGCCTGGGTGTGTTCCAGAAGGACATCAAGAGCTATGTGCTGACGGTGGGTCGCAACGTGGCGTACAAGGACACCGGCCTGCCGATGTCGCTGCTGCCGAGCAACTTCACCGGCGACGAACTCTTCCTGGTCAGCGCGCCGGTCAACAGCCCGGGCGGCAAGCTCACCGGCTTCGAGATCAACGTGCAGCAGCCCTTCACTTTCCTGCCGGGCTGGGGCAAGAACTTCGGCGTGCTGGCCAACTACACGCAGGTCAAGTCCAAGATGGACTATGTGCTCTCCGCCTCGGTCGGGGCGGCCACCGTCTCGGAAGACCTGGTCAACCTGTCGCCGCGCTCCTGGAACCTGTCCGTCTACTACGACGACGGCACCTTCAGCGGCCGCGTGTCGACCTCGGCCCGCTCGGCCTTCCTGACCACCATCCCGGCCGGCAACAACCAGGACGTGGCAGGCAAGAACAAGACCTTCAACGTCGACCTGTCGATGGGCTATCAGTTCAACAAGCAGCTGCAGCTGACGTTTGAAGCGACCAACCTGACCAACCAGCCCAACGACCAGTTCATCTCCCGCGCGATGAACAACGTCGTCGTCAACAACTACACCGGCCGCGAGTTCATCGTCGGTGGCCGCTACAAGTTCTAAGGCGGACATGGCCTAGAGAAAGCAAAGGGCGCAGACCTACGTCTGTGCCCTTTTTCGCTTGCGGGACCCTGCAGGTCTCCTGATCCCGAAGACGTGTCGATCGCCCCGCGGCGAGCCCGACCACACGGAGACAAATCATGAAGACCCACAGGACCCTGGTGGTCGCAGCCGCTGCATGGCTGATCGCCACCGTCGCCCAGGCCGCCAACAGCCTGCCCGCCGGCACCCTCATCACCGGCCAGGTCAGTGGCGCCAGCACGATGGTGCTGGGCCTGGACCACGGCTTCACCGAGGAGGCGGGCAGCAACATCACGGCGCTGGCTGCCACCGACCTCGAGTTCCTGACTGGCGACGCGGCGGTGGGTATTGACTTCTTCAGCGACGGCCATGTACAGGTCTGGAACAACACCGGCGCCACCGGCCTGACCGGCAGCTACAGCTTCACCTTCAGCTTCGCGGGCTTGAGCGCGCCCATCACCGGCTTCACGCCGCTGGACATGACGGGTGTTGCCGGCGGCAACGTCAGCCTGCAGCTGGTTGACCCGCACACCGTCAGCCTGACGCTGAACAACGTCAACTTCACGAGCGAGTTCGGCAGCTTCACGACACAGATCGCCGTCAGCGCCGTGCCGGAGCCTGGCAGCCTGGCGCTGCTGGCCGCAGGCCTCGGTGTCGTGGCCCTGCGCAGGAGGGTCGTCGCATGAAAGCCCTCAAGCACCTGGGCATTGCCGCGCTGCTGGCCCTGAGCCTGCCGGCCCATGCCGTTGATGCCGCGCAACAGACCGCACCCAGCGATGGCTGGGGGGCCGGCACCGTCGGCGGCAGCGCCGCCACCCCCGAGCACATCTACACCGTGCACAACCGCGCCGAACTGCTGAACGCGCTGGCCAATGGCGGCAACGCGGCCAAGATCATCAAAGTGGCCGGCACCATCGACATGACCGAGGGCACGCCCTTCGCCAGCACCGCCGACCAGAAGGTGAGGGCGCGCGTGCGCCTGACCAGCAACACCACGCTGATCGGTGAGGGCCCGGGCGCCGGCTTCGTCAATGCCTGGATAGACATCACCAGCGTCAGCCAGGTCATCGTGCGCAACCTGCACCTGGTGGCGCCCTGTGACGTCGGCCCGATCTGGGACCCCACCGACGGCGCGCTGGGCAACTGGAACTCCGCCTACGACGCCATTGGCATCGTCACGGCCACGCAGGTCTGGATCGACCGCAACACCATCACCGACGCGCCCGTCACCGACGACACCTTGCCCGTCGAGAACGGCAAGACCAAGCAGTGCCACGACGGCGCCATCGACATCACCAAGGGCGCCGACCTGATCACGGTCTCCTACAACCTCGTCACGGCGCATGACAAGAGCATGCTGATCGGCGGCTCCGACAGCCTGACCAGCGACGCCGGCAAGCTGCGCGTCACCATCGCCAACAACGTCTTCAACGGCGTGGTGCAGCGCGTGCCACGCGTGCGCTTCGGCCAGGTCCACGTCTTCAACAACTACTTTGTCGGCAGCAAGACGGCCAATCCCTATCCGCACAGCTACAGCGTCGGCGTGGGCAAGGCGAGCAACATCCTGTCGCACGGCAATGTGTTCGCCATCGACGGCGCGACCGGCTGTGACAGCGTCGTCGTCTACGCCAGCTCCGACCACACGGGCGTGTTCCAGGACAGCGGCTCCACCATCAACGGTGCCGCTTTAGGCGCCTGCAGCGTCCAGGCCGGCGCTGCCTTCGTGCCCGGCTATGCCTACAAGCCGCGGCCCGCGGTCCTGGTCAAGGCCAACAACCTGGCCCTGGCGGGCGCCTGGAAGATCTCGACGCAGATCAGCGGCAGCGGCAACGTCAGCGAGGTGGGCGGCACGAAGGCGCCTGCCGCGAACGAGACCAACGTCCACACCGACACCCGCCTGTCCCTGTCCTTCGATGCGCCGCCCGCCATCGGCACGGCGGGCAAGGTCAATGTCTACCGCACGAGCGACGACGTGCTGGTGGATAGCATCGACCTGAGCAGCGCGCCCTCGGCCAGCGACACGCAGACGGTGCTGGCCCGCAACAACCTGGAGATCGACGCGCTGGGCCTGGGCGCCATGCCTGATGGCGCCACGTTCGCGCGCTATGTCTGGTACCGGCCCGTCAGCGTCAGCGGAGCCAAGGCCTCGGTCAAGCTGCACAGCAACAAGCTGGATTTCGCCACGACCTACTACGTGACGATGGACGCCTCGGTGCTGTCCGGCACCATCAAGGGCGCTGCCTTCGCCGGGATAGCCAAGGCCGACAACTGGAAGTTCACGACGCGCGCTGCGCCGGCCAGCTTCACCAGCCTCAACGTCGACGACGGCGGCACGACGGCCGACTTCCGCACGCTGCAGGGCGCGCTGAACTGGGTCATGAAGAACTGCTCGACCAACAGCCCGGCCGCCAATGGCTGCAACACCGTTGCCACGCCCAAGACCATCCACCTGGCCAACGGCAGCTACCCCGAACTCAACATCCTGCGCAAGGTGTCCAACCTCAGCATCGTCGGCGAGAGCCGTGATGGTGTGGTGGTGGGCGACGTCAACTTCGAGTCGCTGAACTCGGGCAGTGGCGCGAGTTCCGCAACCGCTGGCACCGCACTCAGCACCTCTGGCAAGACCCTGGGCCACCGCGTGCTCGGCGGCGGCCGTGCGGCCCTGCTCGTCGAGACGTCAGACCTGCTGACGCTGCAGAACTTCACCCTGCAGAACCCGCATGTGCGCAGCACGAGCTGGGACAACCAGGCCGAGGCCATCTACTTCAACACCAGCACGACGGCTGCGGCCGCGCGCTTCGTGGCCAAGCAGATGAACTTCCTGAGCCAGCAGGACACGCTGCAGCTCAAGGGCTACAACTGGATCTACCAGTCCCTGGTCGCCGGCAACGTCGACTTCATCTGGGGCAGCGTGATGGCCAGCCTGTTCGAGGACTGCGAGATCCGCTCGGTGGCCGACACGTCCAGCGGCTCAGCCGGCTTCATCCTGCAGTCGCGCGCCACCGCCGGCGACAAGGGCTTTGTATTCCTGAACAGCCGGCTGACGGCCGAGCCTGCAGTGAGCCAGGCCTACCTCGCCCGCAGCGGCGGCACGGCGGCGACGACCTATATCGATCACATCGCCTTCGTGAACACCAAGATGGGCTCGCACATCCTGCCCGCCGGCTGGTGTGTGGGTACAGGCACCAGCAAGACGGGCGTGGGCACGGGCAATTGCGGCAGCAACCCACCGTCCTGGGCAGGCACGGCCGACGGCGGCACCACCGACACGGTGGGCTGGCGCGAGTTCGGCAGCATGGACCTCAACGGCGCGCCGCTGGACGTCAGCGCGCGGCTCGGCGTGGCCTCGGTCAAGGTCGCCAATGTGCCGACCAATGTCGTGCTGGCCAAGCCGCTCGGCTCGGCCACGGGCCTGACGACCCGCGCCGAGATCTTCCAGAACTCGACCATCGCCACCGGCGCGCCCGGCGGCTGGGTGCCGGCACCTTGACTCTTCCAGAAAAGAAGCACCACGGAGACACGATGAACATGAAGAACCCGCACGCCCGCCTGACCCTGTGCGCCAGCGCCGTGTTGAGCCTGATGGCCACGGCCCATGCGCAGGCCGCCGATGCCCCCGCGACGCTGGAGCGCATACAGATCACCGGCTCCTCCATCAAGCGCCTGGCCGGCGAGACGGCGCTGCCGGTCTCGGTGATCAAGTCCGAGGAGCTCGAGGCCCGCGGCCACACCGAGCTCAAGGACCTGGTGCTGGAGATGCCGCAGTCGCTGTCCCTGGGCACCAACAGCGGTGCCGCAGGCCCGATGCTCAATCTGCGCGGCCTGGGGCCGATGCGCACGCTGACCCTGCTGAACGGCCGGCGCATGGCCAACGAGCCGCTGCAGGACCAGTACGTCTCCGTCAACGTCATCCCGCGCATGGCCCTGGACCGCGCCGAGACGCTGCGTGACGGTGCCTCGTCCATCTACGGCTCCGACGCCATCGGCGGCGTGCAGAACTTCTACACCTTCAACAGCTTCAAGGGTGCGCGGGTGAAGGCCGAGTGGAACCAGCCCGAGCACTCCGGCGGCGGCGAGACCAAGGCCATCGGCGCCATCGTCGGCGCGGGCGACCTCAACGCCGATGGCTGGAACGCCTATCTGTCGCTGGACCATCAGCGCAAGTCGGCGCTGTTCAAGATCGACCGGCCCGAGCTGTATGACTACTCGGTGCTATCGGCCATGGGCCTGGGCTTGCTGCCCGACAACAAGAACCCCAGCCCGATCGCCAACTTCGGCTTCGCCACCGGCGCCAATTCCAACTACAACCCTGCCTTTGCGAACGGCTGCGCGGCGCCGTACTCGCTGCCGACTCTCGGCGCCGGCAGCGTCGCCACGCCGGCCACTTACTCGAACGCCGGTTGCTACCGCAACCCCAACTACTACGACGCTGTCACCGATGGCAGCGAGATCACCAACGTCTTCGGCAAGCTGAGCTGGAAGATCAACAACGACCACTCGCTGGCGCTGGAAGGCCTGCACTCCAGGTTCAATGTGCAGAAGTACCGCGGCATGCAGGTGCCCGCCGGCACGGCCCCGGCCACCACCTACAGCATGCCGGCCACCAGCCGCTTCTACCCTGGCAAGGGCATCACGTCGGCCGTCAAGGTGGTGGGCAGCAACACCGGTGCCAACTCGCCGGCGATGTTCATCGACGCCAGCAAGACGCCCGGCACGGTCACCGACCTGAACATGAACAACCGGACGATCTACTTCGTCTGGGGCCCGGCAGAGCTCGGCTCGGCCTACCGCAACGACGAGCAGACCAACGATCGCCTGGTGCTCAGCGCCGAGGGCACGGTGGCTGGCTTTGACTACCGCGTGGGCCTGAACTACGGCCGGTCGCTGCGCGACACCCGCGCCGGCGCCGGCTACATCCTCTACTCCAAGGCGCAGGAGGGCTTCACCAAGGGCATCCTGAATCCCTTCGGCCTGCAGGACGAAGCCGGCCTCGAATACTTGCGCAGCATCGAGGCGAGCGACTACAGCTACCGCGTCAACCGCGCCTACAACCGCAGCGTGGACGTGACGCTGACGCGCTCGCTGATGGACCTGGCCGGTGGCCCGCTGATGCTGGCCGTGACCGGCGAAGTGCGCCGCGATTCGGCCAAGGTCGAGGCTGCACCGCTGGACTACGTGGCCAAGAACGCCAACGGCAGCTATGCGATCGATGCCTTCGGCAACGTCAGCAAGCACGACCTCGTCGGCGAGACGCCCACGGGTGTGGCACGCGACCTCGGCCGCAACATCAAGTCGGCGGTCATCGAAGTGGACGCTCCCGTCACCAGGCGGCTGAGCTTCAACGCCGCGGTGCGCTCCGACACCTACAGCGACCTGAAGACGACGACGGTCAACCCCAAGCTGTCGGCCCGCTACCAGGCACTGGACGAGCTGGTGCTGCGCGCCTCGGCCAACACGGGCTTCCGGGCACCGTCCATCATGGACATCCAGAACCCGACGCCCGAGGTTCGCACGCAGATGATGGACGACCCGGTGCTGTGCCCGAGCGCGACGCCCACCATCACCAACACCGGCAACCCGGTCAACGGCTTCACGCGCGACCAGGTCTGCAACCAGACCATGAGCTACTGGACCAAGTCCCCGGACAACAGCTTCCTCAAGCCGGAGAAGTCCAAGGGCTGGACGCTGGGCTTGGCGCTGGAGCCGACCAAGGGCCTGCTGATGACGGCGGACTACTGGGGCATCAGGCTGACCGACATGCTGGGCGCCGTGGCCATCGCCGAGGTGCAGCAGCAGCCGGCCAAGTACGCGACCAACATCATCCGCAAGGCCGACGGCACCATCGACTACATCATCGCCAGCCAGGCCAACCGCGGCGACACCAGCATCCGCGGGCTGGACCTGTCCATGATGTACCGCGTCGCCACGCCCATCGGCCAGGCCAGCTTCATGCTGGACGGCACCTACTACGAGAGCTACCGCTTCAGCGCCGAGAAGAACGGCGAGGTGCTGAGCAATGTCGGCATCATCACCAACGACGCGCGCTACGGTGGCGCCGGCGTCAACTCGGGCCTGGCCGGCATGCCCCAGATCAACCCGCGCTGGAAGCACACCGCCTCGGTGGGCCTGCGCAACGGCCCGTGGTCGGGCCTGGTCTCGGTGCGCTACAACACCGCGCTGACCGACATCACGCCGCGCGCCGGCTCGACGGTGAACCGCGTCAGCCCCTACAGCCAGTACGGCGCCAGCCTGGCCTACTCGGGCTTCAAGGGGCTCAAGCTCAGCCTGGCGGTCAACAACATCACCAACGCGACGCCGCCGATCACGGCCAACAGCCTCTACGTTGGCTACATCACCAGCATGGCCGACGTGCTGGGCCGGGCGTACAAGGTCACCGCCGACTACAGCTTCTGAGCATGAGGCATCTTCATTCTCCGGGCCGTCGCGGCCTGCTGGCCGGTGCTGGCGGCCTGGGTCTCATGGCTTGGCTGCCTTCGGCCGTTGCGCAGGCCCCGGCCTCGGCGGGCATCGTCACCCGCGGCTGGACCGAGACCCAGGGCGGCCGCGGTGGCCGCGTCATCAAAGTCACGACGCTCGCGCCTGCGGGCCCCGGCAGCCTGAAGGAGGCGATCGAGGCCAGCGGCCCGCGCATCGTCGTCTTCGAGGTCGGCGGCGTCATCGACATGGGCGGCCAGCCGCTCAAGATCACGCAGCCCTTCCTGACGCTGGCCGGCCAGACGGCGCCCGACCCTGGCGTCACCGTCATCAAGGCCGAGACGACGATCTCGACCCACGACGTCGTCATCCAGCACCTGAGCTTTCGGCCCGGCGAGTTCGGTCGGCCCAAGAGAGGCGGCGGCGACCAGGACGGCATCTCGGCGTTGGGCGGCGCACACGACGTCATCGTCGACCATTGCAGCTTCTCCTGGGCCACCGACGAGAACCTGTCCGCGAGCGGCCCGCGCTTCGAGGGCAGGACGGTGGAGGACTGGCGTAAGGCCACGTCCCACCGCATCACCTACACGCACAACCTCATCTACGAGGGGCTGGGCAATTCGGTGCACGAGAAGGGCGAGCACAGCAAGGGCAGCTTGATCCACGACAACACCAGCGGCGTGCTGATCTACGGCAACGTCTACGTGTCCAACCGCCAGCGCAATGCCCTCTTCAAGGGCGGGGCGCAGGGGGCGATGGTCAACAACTACATCTTCAACCCCGGTGATCGGGCGGTGCACTACAACCTGCTGGCCAACGAGTGGGAGGGCCAGCCCTGGCAGACCGGCAAGCTGACTCTGGTGGGCAACGCCATGCGCTACGGCCCCAGCACGGTGGCGGGCACGCCCTTCTTCATGCTGCTCGGCCAGGGCGACCTTGAGCTCTACATGGCCGACAACCTCGCCCACGACGCGCAGGGCACGCCGGCGCCGCTGCTCGGCCGCAATGCGACGACGACGGCCAAGCTGATCGTGGCCAGCCAAGCCTATCTACCGCCTGGCCTGCCGCCGCTTCGCGCTGCCACCGCACTGGCGCATGAGCTGCCCGCCCTCGTGGGTGCACGCCCATGGGCGCGCGACCCGCTGGATGCGCGGCTGCTGGCGGACATGGCGCAAGGCAAAGGCAAGCTGATCGACTCCGAAGTCGAGAACGCCCTCGGCTACCCGCGCCACGCGCCAACGCGCCACGCCTTCAAGCCCGAGGACTGGAACCTCGACGACATGAGCCCCAAGGCTGGTTGGCCAGCCCTCGCAAAACCATGAAGCTGTCTCCCCTGTTCCTCGCCCTGCTGCTGGCTGGCAGCGCTGCCGCGCAGACGCCGGCTTCATCGCCGGCTTCCGCGCCGCGCGGCGAGACCACCGCCAATGTCGCCACCGGCCCCCGCCTCATCCTCGTCGGCGACTCGACGATGGCACCGCGCAGCGGCTACGGCAATGCGCTGTGTGCGCGTTTCCAGCAGGTCGCCTGCGTCAACCTCGCGCGCGGCGGCCGCTCCAGCATGAGCTTCCGTGCCGAGGGCCTGTGGTCCACGGTGCTGGCCCTGCTGAACGAGGGCGGCCCCAGCAAGCAAAAGACCCTGGTGCTGATCCAGTTCGGCCACAACGACCAGCCCGGCAAGCCCGGCCGCTCGACCGACCTTGCCACCGAGTTCGAACCCAATATGGCGGGCTATGTGAAGGACGTGAAGGCGGCCGGCGCCGAGGTGATGCTCGTCACGCCGCTGACGCGCCGCACCTTCAAGGACGGAGAGCTTGGCAACGACTTGCGCCCCTGGGCAGAGGCCGTCATCAAGGTCGCGACGGAGCAGGGCGTGCCGGTACTCGATCTGAACGCCATCAGCCACGCTGCAGTCGCCGCCATGGGCCAGCCGGCCGCCGACACGCTGGCAGAGGTGCCACCGCGTTTTGATCGCACCCACCTGGGACCCAAGGGCGCGGCGCTGTTCTCGGAGCAGGTGATGGAGGGGTTGTTGAAACTCAGGCCGGAGCTGGCCACGGCGCGCACGCTCGAGAGGTGAGTCAGGGCAGCACGACGGTCACGAGAGCCATGGCGTCCTCGAGCGCCAGCACGTCGTGCACGGCCTCTCGGTCCAGGTAGAGCAACTGGCCTGCCTGCAACTGATGGCGGCCGGCGTCGGTCGTCACGGCCAATGCGCCAGAGATGCACTGGATGGTGATCTCGTGCGCCACCTTGTGCGGCGGCAGCGCCTTGCCGGCGGGCAGCACGAGACGCATGACTTCCAGGTCGAGCGACTTGAACAGCGCCACCGTCCGCGCCCCATCTGGGTCGCCAGCGGCGGGGCGGATGTCGATGGCTTGACCGGGCGTGGCATGCGGGATGGCCATGGCAGCGAGTATGCGCCTCGTGCGAATTCAGGCTGACAGCGAGTCGCGCAGCCAGGCCAGGTACTCGGGCGTCGCGCCGACCACAGGCAGCGCAAAGAGCGCTGGCAGCTCGTAAGGGTGCTGCTCAAGTAGCAGCGCCTCAAGTGCCGGATAGCGTGCGCGGCTGGTCTTGAACATCAGTCGGACCTCGGGCTCACAGGTGACCTCGTCATGCCAGCGGTAGGTGCTGCGGACGGCTTCCGTCTGCACACAGGCAGCGAGGCGCTGCTCGATGGCCGCACGGGCCAGTGTGTCGGCCTGGTCTTGATTGGCCACGGTCGTGAAGACGGCCAGCATGTCCATGCGCTTCAGTGCTCCGGCAGGGTCTCGTGCTCGGTAAGCGGAGTCGCCAGTTTGGCCCATGGCGGGCGCTGACCGGCGAACAGCACGGCCGTGGGCGAGAACAGGGCGGGATCGTCGAGGCTGCCGACATAGATGGTGACCATCTCGGGTGCCGACTCTGGCGTGCCGAAAAGCAGGCTGCCGCAGTCCGAGCAGAAGTTGCGCACCGCGGCCAAGCCGCTGCCGCCGGTGATGCGCGACTGCTTCACGACGCCGGTGTACGAGAAGGACGGCTTGGGGACACCCAGCACCGGCACGCCGCCACTGCCGGAGGCACGCTGGCAGTCGCGGCAGTGGCAGACGACCGAGAACAGGACAGGGCCGGTGGATTCGTAACGGACGCCACCACAGAGGCAGCGGCCGGTCAGCTGGACACTTTCCATCACTTCTTCTGCGCCGGCCGGTGGATCATCGTCCGCTGGAACCATGCTTCGTTCATCCGCGCCAGGAATTGCGCATTGATCGGAAAGCCGCAGCCATCACCCAGCACGGCTTCGGAGCCGCAATGCGGGCACATGGCTGTCTGTTCGCTGATGGCCTTGGGATCGTCGATGTTCTGCACCGTCAGGCCGGTCCAGCCGACGATGTCATCGGGCTTGAAGATCCCGACGCAGTTGCAGCAACCGCAGACCTTGCTGGCCTCGATCTGGGCGTAGTTGTTGGTCGTGTAGCGGTAGGCGGCGAGCAGTTCGTTCATGGCAGGTCCGAGGACAGGTTTGAGCTGGAGTGTGGCGCCGCAGCGCCTGATTCGCCATCGCGCTTGTGTGGATCCGCTTTCAAAGATCGGCCGCCGGCGCCACTGATGGGTGCGGCGCGCTTTGCAGCGCCACCAGCGAAGCGTGGATGGCCTCGGCGACCCAGGGTGTCTCGGCCATGGCTGCCTCGTCGATGCCCGATCCGAGCAAGGAAATGCTGATTGACGCCGCCTCGACGATGACGGCCGACATCGTCCTCAGTGCCTCCTTCAGCGCCGCGTCGGCGTGATGCGCCCGTGGCGACGCATTGAGCACGGCGACCGGCTTGCCCACAAAGGGCTCGAAGCTGACCAGCCAGTCCAGCAGGTTCTTGATGGCGCCGGTGACGCCGTGGGCGTACTCCGGGCTGGCGATCAGCAGCGCATCCGCCGCGGCGACCTGGGCACGCAGCTGGGCGACGCTGGGCGGCAGGTTCGCCTCCAGGTCCGGGTTGAAGAGCGGAAGCTCGCCCACCAATGTGCACACGCTGACCTCCATATCTGGCGGCGCCAGGCGCTGGGCCGTGCGCAGCAGCGCGGCGTTGATGGAGGCGGTGCGCAGGCTGCCGCAAACCGCCAGAATTCTCACGACGCGCTGTCGCGCTTCTTCATGGCGCGCCGACCGGCCATGACAGCGAGCACGGCCAAGGCGAGGGCGTAGCCGGCCACTTCGAGCTTGGCGAACTGCCGGGTTGCCACGAGCGTGCCCACCACGAACACGGCGCAGGCGAAGAACAGGGCCGCGATGACAAACCACAGCCCGGGCGTCAACAGCGAGCCGTGTCGATTGGGCCGATTGAAGCTCATGCGAA
The DNA here is from genome assembly GCF_056401875.1 of Roseateles sp. P4_D2. Classification (NCBI taxonomy): domain Bacteria; kingdom Pseudomonadati; phylum Pseudomonadota; class Betaproteobacteria; order Burkholderiales; family Sphaerotilaceae; genus Roseateles; species Roseateles sp. P4_D2. The sequence goes on from NZ_JBFUIM010000001.1 coordinate 94,066, forward strand.
CGCCCACCGAGACAAAGAAGGCCGACAGGGTTCCGATGACCGCGCAGAAGATCAAGGCCGGGGTCAGCGTCGCGCCGCCGCGCGCCACCAGCGTGAATGTGCTGAAGGCAAGGAGCACCGCGAGCGTGAGGCCCAGGAACAGGGTCACGGCACCGATGGCGCGCTGAACCCACAGGCCGCCGGGTTGATCGGCGATCGGGATTAGGGGGTTGTGGGATGCACGCATTCAATGCTCGCAGCTGTGGTGGAAGGACTATGCCAACAAAGTCAGGGTCGGCCGGATGTTGCCGAGGTGAAAACTCGTCTTGTCGGGCCGCGCCCGGGCCGTGCTGTCCGTCAATGGCGCTGACTTGCAAGCCATGTCGCCGCCGCCCGCTGCTGCTCGACGTCGAACAGGTGCCCACCGGGCGTGGCGCGCGTCTGCAAGCCGGCCCCTCGTCCCCAAGCCTGACCCAACCGTCGCCAAGCCTGCTGCACCGCATCCCACGGAAACAGCTTGTCGTCCGGCGATCCGAACAGCATCAACGGCCTCGGCGCAATCAGCGCTGCCACATCCGGATGATCCAGCTCCGCCGCCAGTCCCGCATGGGCCATGCTGAAGGCGGACTGCCCCACCAGGGTGTGCTCGCCCGGCCGTAGCAGCCCTTCGCGCGTACACATCCAGTGCGCGGCGACGCAGGCCGAGACTTCATCGCAGACGGCCGCCAGCTGCCAGGCGCGCAACGCCCCCATCGAGAAGCCCAGCACCGCGACGCGTTTGCCATCCACTTCGGGCCGCTCGCGCAGCCAGCGGTGCGAGCGCAGGTCGTCGCTGGCGATGAGGCCGGCCCAGCTGTGGCCGAGCTGCATCAGGTGGCTGGCCAGCGCCTGCTGGTCGTCGCGCGCCAGGCCGGGGCGGCTGCGGTCGCCCCAGCCCAATGCGTCAATGGCCAGCACGGCAAAGCCGGCTTCAACCAATGTGTCGCCGACGAAGCTGGCGCCGTAATAGCGCCGTACCCAGGCTTCGGCCGACGGGTTGGGCTGGAGCGGTCGGATCAGCTTTTCCTTGCCGATGTCGAAACGCGCACCGTGGTCGTGCATGACGACGACGGCGGGATGTGGGCCGGCGCCCTTGGGGCGCAGATAGAGCGCCGGTACGCGGTCGCCGAGTGCGCCGCGCAGCGTCAGCGCCTGGGCCGTGTGGCTGCCGCGGTCTTGCTCGCCGAGCACTTCAGTCGCGAAGTCGTTTCCGTTGTCACCCGGCTGCAGGATCAGCCGACGGGCGTTGGCCAGGGCTTCGTCGCGCCAGCCGGGGCCGGGGCGCCAGGCCAGGCGCGGGCGCCAGCGGCGCTGCAGGCCCGCCAGCGTCTCGTCGAGGGCTTCTGCACGGGCGAACACCGGCCACGTGGCCAGTGCAGCAAACAGTTGGCGACGTGCAAGGTTCATGGTCGCCAGGGGCTGCCAAGCAGGCGGCGCTGTGAGAGAGTCGGGCGATGCACCTGCGCCGCCGCGATGCCTGTCTGCTGCTCCTGACCCTGCCTGATGCGATGGCGTGGGCCGACGACAGGGCGCCGCTGCGGATCGGCTGGAGTGACTACCCGCCCTTCCAGAGCAAGGGCGCTTCCGGCAACCCGCAGGGCCTGGACGTGGAACTGCTGGAGTTGATGGCCCAGGCTTGCGGCGAGCATCTGCAATGGTCGCGCCGGCCCTGGGCGCGGCAGGTCCCGGACATCGCCCAGGGCGAACTGGATCTGATGTCTTCGGCCACGCACACCCCGGAGCGGCTGGCGTTTGGCGACTTCACGCTGGCCTATCGCAACGAACGCGTGGCGCTGATGGGCTTGGCGGGTGCAGCGAATCGGCCGCGCCGGCTGGCCGACCTGAAGGGCCGCGCGGTCAAGATCGGCATGATCCGCGGCGTGTCCTTTCCGCTGGCCGTGCGCCGCGAGCTGGAGGACCCGGAGCTGGCGGGCCAGCTGGTGCCGCTGCATGCCAATGACCTGACGCTGTCGGCCCTGCGCGGGCGGCGCGTGGACTACGTCATCGACGACCCCGCCACGCTGCTCTACCGCGCCGCGCGTGAGCCCGGCGAGGCGGTGGAGGTGGTGCTGGAGTTGGCCGTGAGCCCGGTCCATGTCTACGTCAGCCGGCGCACGCTGGAGCGGCGGCCGGACCTGATGCAGCGCCTCAACCTGGGCCTGCAGCGGGCGCGCCAGCAGCCCGAATGGAACCGCGTGCTGGCGCGCTACCCAGGCTATTAGCCGACCCATCCTGGCAGCGCCATCGACAGCGCGGGGATGTAGGTGACGGCCAGCAGTGTGGCCAGCAGCGCGCCGTAAAAGGGTGCGATCGAGCGCATGACCTGGCCGACGCTGACGCCACCGATCGCGCAGCCGACGAACTGTGTGCTGCCCACCGGCGGCGTGTTCAAGCCCAGCGCGCAGTTCAGCAGCATGACGACGCCGAACTGCGTCGGGTCCATGCCGGCCTTCATGCAGATGGGCAGGAAGATGGGTGTGCAGATCAGGATGGTGGCCGCCATGTCCAGGAAGGTGCCGAGCACGAAGAGCAGCACGTTCACCCACAGGAAGATCGCCCATGGTCGGTTGCCGCTGAGTTGCTCCAGCCATTCACCGGTCTTCTGCGGCACCTCATACAACGCCATGAAGTAGCCGAAGGCGGCCGAGATGCCGATCAGGAGCAGCACGACGCCCGTCGTCTTGCAGGCCTTGGCGCAAGCCTCCAGGAAGCCGCGGCGGCTCAAGGATTTGTAGGCCAACCCAGTGACGATCAGCGCCCAGCAGACGGCCGTGGCGGCCGACTCGGTGGCCGTGAACACGCCGCTGAGGATGCCGCCGAGGATGATGACGATGACCAGCAGGCCCGGCAGTGCCGCGACAAAGGCCGAGAACACGGCTCCCCAGCCGGGAAAGGCGCCGTGCGTCGGGTAGCCGCGCTTCACCGCGACGCCATAGGCCGCGGCCAGGTTGGACAGCGTCAGCAGCACCGCCGGGATCAGGCAGGCGAGGATGAGGTTGAAGACGCTGACCGCCGCAATGCCGGCCGTGGCCAGCACATAGATGATGAGGTTGTGCGAGGTGGGCATCAGCGCACCGACCAGGGCGGCGTGCGTGGTCACGTTGACCGCGTAGTCGGCGTCATAGCCCTCGCGCTTCATCAGCGGGATCATCACCGAGCCCATCGCCGACACGTCGGCCAGCGGCGAGCCGGCCACGCCGCCGAACAGCGTGCAGCCCAGCACATTGCTCATGCCCAGGCCGCCACGTACATGGCCCACCAGCCGGTTGGCGAAGTTGACGATGCGCTCGGCGATGCCGCCGTGCAACATCAGCTCGCCGGCAAAGATGAAGAACGGGATGGCGAGGAAAGAGAAAACCTGCATGCCGCCCACCATCTTCTGAAAGACGATGGCCATGGGCAGGTCGGCCGCGAGCGCCGTCGCCACGGACGACAGCCCGATGGCAAAGGCCACCGGCACGCCCAGGAGCAGCAGCAGCACGAAGCTGCCGCACATGATCCAAAGTTCCATGCCCTCCATGTCAGACCCCGGCTTCTTCGACGCTGTGACCGCGCCAAAGCGCGATCAGGTGCTCGATGCAGAACAGCACGATGAGCACGCCCGAGATGACCAGCGGCAGATAGTCCAGCCCCTCGGAGACGCCGAGCATGGGCTTGGGCTCGGCCCATTTCAGCGTCAGCCACTCCCAACCCGCGACGGCCATCAGCACGGCGAAGACGATCACGCAGAGGTGGATGAGCGCCTCGGCCACGCGCTGCGCGCCCTTGGGCAGCAGCACCACGATGGACTCCATGCCCAGGTGGCCGGCATCGCGCACGCCCACCGCCACCGCCAGGGCCGTGATGTAGAGCACCAGCAGCAGCGCAAAGGGCTCGGTCCAGGTGGGCGAGTCGTTCAGCAGATAGCGGCCCACGACCTGCCATTGCACGCAGACGACGAGGACGACGAGCCCCAGCACGGCCGCGCGCAGTGACCAGCGCGACAGCGCCGCGCAGAGCTTGGTGTAGGCGTTCATTTGGTGTCTTGAATCGCTTTGACGAGGGCTTGGAGTTCCGGCGTGTTGACGAACTTGGCGATGACTGGCTGGACGGCCTGGCGGAAGGCTTCGCGGTCCGGCTCGACGATCTGCGCGCCGGCGGCCTTCACGGCGGCCAGGGCCTTGGCTTCCTGCGCGTCCCAGCGTTCGCGCTCGACGGCGACCGAGGCCTTGGCGGCCTCGCGCAGCTGCTTCTGCTGGTCGGGTGTCAGCTTGTCCCAGATGCGCTTGCTGATGAACAGCCCCTCGGGCGTCATCGAATGCTCGGTGCGGCTGTAGAACTTGGCCGCCTCGAAGTGGCGGAAGCCCTCGTAGCTCGGCACGTTGTTCTCGGCCGCATCGATAAGGCCGGTCTTGAGCCCCGTGTAGACCTCGCCGATGGGCATGGGCGAGGGGTTGGCGCTCAGCGCCGTCATGGCGGCCACCCACAGGTCGGTCTGCTGCACGCGGATCTTCAGGCCCTTCATGTCGGCCAGTGCCTTGATGGGCTTGCGGGCATAGACCGAGCGGGCGCCGGAGTCGTACAGCGCCAGGCCCACCAGCCCCGAGTGCTCGCAGGCCTTGAGGATCTCCTCGCCGGCCGGGCCGTCGAAGGCATGGCGCATGTGGGCCGTGTCGCGGAACAGGAAGGGCAGGGAAGGCACCAGCGTCTTGGGGCACATGGCYGTCAGCGGCGCGAGGTTGACTCGTGTCATCGCCAATGCGCCGAGCTTGACCTGGTCGATGGTCTCCTTCTCGCTGCCGAGCGCGCCCTTGTTGAAGACCTTGACCGTCAGCGCGCCGCCGCTGCTCTTGGCGAGCAACTGGCCCAGGTGCTTGACGGCGACGACGGTGGGGTAGTCGTCGCTGTTGTGCACGTCGGCGGACTTCAGCTCCAGGGCCCAGGCTGCGGGGCTGAGCAGCGCCGCAGCGATCAGCGTGGTTTGGATCTTCATGAGGTCTCCTTAGTCGAGAGCGCGATAGCGCAAGTTCGAGAAGCGTGCTTCGCCTTGACCCGCCGCGTAGATCGCCGGGCGCAGGCTGGCGAAGCCGCCCGCTGTGTTGTGGTGGTAGCCGCTGACGTCCATCTGCACCGGGAACTTGGCCCAGGGCTGGCCGGCGTCGGCACGCGAGTAAAGCGTCAGCACATGGCGCACGCAGCGCAACCTCAACTGCATGCGGCGCGAGATGCCAGCGGGCTTGGGCACGGCCCGGATGTCCTGCCCGTAGCGGTGCAACTGCAAGCTCTTCGCATTGGCGCCGATGCCGGCGTACAGGCGCGGGCTGTAGAACATGACGAGGCCGGCTTGCACGCCTTCGTCGAAGTCGAGATCGAACTCCAGCTCGAACGCCGGGTCGCCCTGGATGAAGCCCAGCGGTGGGCTGTCGGCCGGGCCTTTGCCGGTGGCGGTGAGGCGCAGCTTGCCCTCCGCAACGCGGGCGCGCTGCGCCTGGCTGCTGCCGCTGAGGAATTGCCAGTGGGTTTTCAGCGCCGTGCCGGAGAAATCGTCCGACAGCGCCAGGCCATGCGGTACGGCGTCGCCGCCCTTGGGTTTGGGCAGCGGCGCGCCGTCGTCGGCATCGACATGGAACCAGCCATCGGCACTGAAGCGCGCCGGTGCCAGCAGCATCTGTCGGCCCAGCGTGTGGAAGCTGTTCTCGTAGCCGTGATACAGCATCCACCAATCGCCCGCGGGGCCTTGGACCAGGCTGCCATGGCCGCGCGACCACCAGCGCTCTCGCGATGAGCGGGTGCGCATCAGCGGGTTGTGCGGCGCCTGCTCCCAGGGGCCTTCGAGCGTGCGGCTGCGCGCGGCGATGACCATGTGCCCGGTCGGTGGCCCGGCCGTGCCGCCCACCGCCAGCAGCATGTGCCACCAGCCGCCATGGCGCAGCATCTTGGGCCCCTCGGGTGAGAAGCTCTCGACGTCCCAGTCTTCGGGATAGCGCCAGGGGTCGTAGACATGCTCGATGGAGCCGGCGAGCTTGAGCCCGTCCTCACTGAGGCGCACGCGGTCGCCACTACTGAGAAAGAGCCAGCGTCGGCCGTCTTCGCCGACGACATGCGTCGGGTCGATGTGCTTGCTCAGCCCGAGCGGCACAGGCTGGGACCACGGCCCCTCGATGCGATCGGCCCAGCTGACGAGGATGTCGTTGGGCGAGGCCTTGACGGGCAGATAGAGGTAGTAGCGATCGCCGTGCTTGCACAGGTCCGGCGCCCAGACGCTGCCCACCGCCTCGTGCAGCGCGTTGGCCACCGGCCGCCAGTTGACCAGGTCGCGTGAATGCCAGATCAAGAGGCCCGGCACGGCCTCGAAGCTGGAGTGGGTCAGGTAGTAGTCGCTGCCGTCCTTCAGCACCGTCGGGTCGGGCCTGTCGCCGGCCAGCACAGGGTTCAGGAAACGACCATCACCCAGGTCGGCCTTGCGCTGGCCCTCAATGCCCTTGGGCCAGGGCTGGCAAGGCGGCAGGTAGGGCTGGCCGGGCGCGTCGGAGCAGTCGGCGGCGCCCCAGGCCGGTGGGACCGCCAGCAGTGCCAGCAAGCCGCGGCGGTCCAGGCTCACTTCGAGACCTGCGTGAACAGCGATTGCCAGCCCGCCTTCGGCGCCATGTCGGCGAGATTCCAGTCGGCCTCGACAAAGGTGCGCTGCGTCGGCTTGCGCTTGGGCAGGCCCTCGGGGTTGTTCTGGGTCTCGTCGTCGATGAGCTGGCCGCGGTCCTCGGCGATGTCGGACAGCTGCTTGAAGTCCAGCGGATCGCGCGCCCAGGGCCGCGAGCCGACGTACAGCGGCAGCAGCTTCTCCAGCTCGCGCGGCGGCAGCCAGTTCAGGCCGGCAGGCAGATAGGGCTGGCGCACGGGAATGATCTCGGCGCTGGTCGTGTAGCGGCCCGTCATCGGCAGGGGTTGGCCCTGGCGGTCGACGGCGAGGTTGTCCTGTTCGTAGAGCTGCACGTCGCCGACGCCGCCCAGTGTGAAGAAGGGCAGGTTGAGCGCCGTGCCAGGGCCGGCGCGGTAGACGTTGCCGGCCAGCGTGATCTTGCCGACCTGGTAAGGCCGGCCCACCCATTCGTGGGCGATCAGGTTGTAGTGCACCGCCCGCCAGCCGGGGTTGTAGATCAGGTTGTTGACCATGGCGCCCCACACGCCGCCCTTGAACAGCGCGTTGCGCTCGCGGTTGGACGCATAGACGTTGCCCAGCAGCAGGATCTGCGTGGCGTTGTCGTGGATCAGCGAGCCCTTGCTGTGCTCGCCCTTGATGTGCACGGCCTCGTTCAGCCCCTCGTAGATGAGGTTGTGGCTGTAGGTGATGGCATGCGAGGTGTGGGCGCGCCAGTCGTCGGGGGTGGCGCCCTCGAAGCGATGGCCGCCGACGGAGAGGTTTTCGTCCGTTGCCCAGGAGAAGCTGCAATGGTCGACGATGACGCGCTCGGCGCCGTCACCGGTGGAGAAGCCGTCATGGTCGTTGCCGCTGCGCTTGGCCCGCCCGAAGGCGCCGGGGCGGATGCTGATGTGCTGCAGGATGACGTCCTTGGCAAACACTTCCAGTTCGCCCTTGACCAGCGTGATGCCGGGGTCGGGCGCCGTCTGGCCGGCGATGGTGATCTTTCCTTCGCGCAGCTTCCAGCTCTTGCCCGCCAGGTCGATGACGCCGCCCACCTCGAAGACGACGATGCGCGGCCCGGGCGTATCCAGGGCCGCCTTCAGGCTGCCCGGGCCTTCGCCGGCGAGTGTCGTCACGCGAATGATCTTGCCGCCCTGGCCGCCGGTGGTCTGCGCCCAGCCGGCGTGCACATAGGTGGCCGGATGCAGAGGTGCCGTGTTGGTCTGCGCATGGCAGAGCCCGGCCGCCAGGGCCAGCGTCCAAAGAATTCGCATATCGCTTCTTTATCCCATCAGGTCTTGCATCGCCTCGCGCGGGATCAGCGCGCCCGGATGCTGGATGACACGGGCCGCCACTCGGTTGCCGAATGCCGCGCCTGCTGCCGGCGTGGCACCGCGCAGGCGCTGGCTCAGGTAGCCGGCCGCGAAGGAGTCGCCGGCCGCGGTGGTGTCGACGACGCGCGGCACCGCTTCGGTGGCCACGTCCTGCCAGACATGGTTGAGGCCGACGCGGGTCGACAGTGCGCCGCGCTTGATCGCGATCTCGGCCACGGGCAGCGCCTGGGCTGCGGCCACGGCGGTGTCCAGGTCGGCCAGGCCGTGCAGGGCCTGGTGGTCGTCGGCGGTGATGAGGGCGACGCTGGCGGCCGCGAAGGCGCGTTGGTACCAGTAGCGCGCATCGGCCAGCGAATCCCACAGCCGCGGGCGGAAGTTGTTGTCGAAGGCGACCAGCTTGCCCGCGGCACGCATGCGCGCCATCAGCGCCAGTGCACGCTCGCGTCCGGCCTGCGGCAGGATGGCCAGGCTGATGCCCGACAGGTAGAGGGCGTCCAGCCCGTCGGCCTGCTCCTCCAGCGCCGTCGTCGCGGTATCGAAATAGGCGCGGGCTGCGGCCTGGCCGCGCCAATAGTGGAAGCGTCGCTCACCGGCCTCGTCCAGCTCGATCAGGTACAGGCCCGGCAGCCGGCCGGGCAGGCGCTGCACGAGACCGGTCTGCACGCCTTCGGCGGCCCAGCGCTCGAGCAGGCCGGCGCTCAGGGAGTCATCCCCCAGGGCGGTTGCGTAGTGCACGCGCAGGTTCGCCCCGCCGCAACGGGCCAGGTAGACGGCGGTATTCAGCGTGTCGCCGCCAAAGTTCTGGCGCAGCTGGCAGAAGGCCTGGCCCTGCAGTTCGAGCATGCATTCGCCCAGGGCGGCGATGGACACCGGCCGGGAGGCGGGCGAGGAAAAAGTGTTCACGGATAAAAATGAAACAGCGGTTCAATAAAGATAGCTTACCCAGTTCATTCCGGGCCACATGGTTTACCCCGGCTGGCGCTGAGGTCGCCCGGCCTGCCTTAGAGTGCGCGCCGCGCGCTCTAAGGCGTGCCAGATCATGAAGCCAGGGAGAGCAGATGAAGATGAACCAAGTGCGCGCCGCATGGGCGCTGCTGGCCGCGGCCTTGAGCGCCGCGCCGGCCTGGGGTGACTGCAAGCTCAGCCAGCTGGAGATCCCGGTCCGCATCGTCAACCATCGCCCGGTCGGCACGCTGAACCTGAACGGCACCGAGGTGCCCATGCTGATCGACAGCGGCGCCTTCTTCAGCTTCCTGACGCCGTCGGTGGCGGCCCAGCTCAATCTGCGGCTGAGGAGCCTGCCCGCCGGCCTGCGCATCTGGGGCTATACCGGCTCCGTCGAAGCGCGGGCGACGCGCGTGGAGAAGGTGATTTTCCAGGGCACCACACTCAACAACGTCGAGTTCATCGTCGGCGGCAACGAGCTGGGTTCGGGCATCCAGGGCGTCCTGGGGCGCAATTTCCTGTCCATGGCCGATGCTGAATATGACCTGGCCCACGGCGTCGTGAGGCTGATGTTCCCCAAGGGCGATTGCGACAAGACCAACTTTGCCTACTGGGCCGGCGAGGCACCCATCATCGTGCTGCCGCTGGAGGGGGGCTCGCGCGGCCATGACACGTCCATCCAGGTGACCGCCCGGGTCAACGACCGGGAGGTGAGGGCGCTGCTGGACACCGGCGCGCCGCGCACCTCGCTGAAGCTGCGCACGGCCAAGCGTGCCGGCGTGAAGGAGTCCGACCTCACGGAAATCGGCCGAGTCGGCGGCGCCGGCTCGGGCAAGGCAAAGGCGTGGACCGGGCCGATCGAGACCTTCGAGTTCGGCGGCGAGAAGATCCACAACAGCCAGTTCGTCATCGATGAGGCCAGCGGTGCCGACCAGGACATGCTGCTGGGCCTGGACTATTTCCTGTCGCACCGCATCTATGTGTCGCAGCTGCAGCGCAAGCTCTACGCGACCTGGAACGGCGGTGCGGTGTTTGCTCGCACCACGCCCGGACAGTACGACCCGCGCTATGCGGCGCGGCCTGATGACATCTCGCCCGACGACGCGGCCGCCCTGGCGCGGCGCGGCGAGGCTTCGGCGGCCCGCGGTGAGTATGAGCGCGCGCTGGAGGACCTGAACCGCGCCTGCGAACTCGAGCCCCTTGCCGAGGCTCACTTCCTGGCGCGGGCGCGGGTGCATCTCTCCATGCGCCAGTTCGCCAAGGCCCAGGCCGACCTCGACGAAGCCCTGCGGCTGCACCCTGCGCTGGACGAGGCTCTGGCCCTGCGCGCCGCACTGCGGGTGTCCAAGGGCGAACGCGACGGCGCGCTGGCCGACTTGCAGGCTCTGGACGCGGCACTGCCGCCGTCCTCGCATCTGCGTGCTGGCATGGCTGACGTCTACGCCAGGCTGGAGCTGGTGCCCGCGGCCCTGCGCCAGTGGGAGCTGTGGATGCCCAGCCATCGCTCGGACAGCGGCATGGCCCGCGTGTTGAACAACCGCTGCTGGTTGCGCGTGCGCCTGGCACTGGACCTGAAGCTGGCCCTGGACGATTGCAAGGAGTCCGTGAGCCTGGACGGCGGCGCCGTGTCGGCCCGCGACAGCCTGGGCTGGGCCTATCTGCGTCTGGACGACGCGTCGCGCGCCCTCAAGGCCTTCGATGCGGCCATCGAGATCAAGCCCCTGCCCATGGCCCTCTACGGCCGCGCGCTGGCGCAACGCCGCCTGGGCAACGAGGACGCCGCCAGGCGCGACCTCGAGGCGGCGCGCAAACAGCGTCGCCACATCGACGACGAGGTCCGCAAGCAGGGCCTGCCCGTGGCGGAAGACGCGCCAGCGGCGGCGGGCTCCTAGGCCGCGATGCCCCGCCAGGCCGCCTCGGCCAGCAGCCCCGCATAGGCCGCCGGCTTGGCCTCGCGCCGCCCGGCCAGCCAGCCGCGGCAGTAGGACTCCGCACCGCCCAGCACCAGGGCCGGGATCAGCTCGGCCGGCAGCTCGGCGAGGAGGCCGGCGCGCACACTCTCGGCCAGGCGGGCATCGATGGGGGCATAGCGCGCCTCCAGCCGCTCGCGCAGGGCATCGCCATGCGGCCCCTGGGCCACGGTCTCGCGGGCCATGAAGAGAAAGGCCGCCAGCTCGGGCAGGGCGGTCACCCAGTCCACGTAGGCGGTCACCAGCTCAACTACCACTGCATGTGCATCGGCGACGGCCTCGGTGCGTGTGGCGATGGCGCGGCTCTGATCATCGAAGCCGGCGAAGAACAGGGCCGCCGCCACGCCTTCCTTGTTGCCGAAGTGGTGGTAGATCGTGCCCACGCTCTGGCCGCTGCGCTGGCGCAGGTCCTCGATGGTGGCGGCCTCGATGCCGCGGGCGTTGAAACAGGGCAGGGCGTGCGCGAGCACCGCGCGCCGGCTGGCGCCGCGCTCGCCGGGCGAAGCCAGCTTGAAAACCTGGTTCAGGCGGCTGGTGGAACCACGGGGCTTGCTCATTAGAACAATATTCTAAAATCGTTCGGCGTTCACGCGAAGAGGATGACAGGCGATGCAACTGCCGAATCTGCTGGCGTCCCGACGGGGGCGTATCGCGGCGTTCTTCCTGATGTACCTGACCGAGGGCCTGCCCATCGGTTTCGCGTCGACCACCGTTGCGACCCAGCTGCGCCGCCAGGGCGCCAGTGCGGGCGAGATCGGCGCCTTCATCGGCTTCGTGTTGCTGCCCTGGGCCTTCAAATGGGCCTATGGCCCCTTCGTCGACCTGATCGCGTCCAGGCGCCTGGGCCCGCGCCGAGGCTGGATCCTTGGCGCGCAGCTGATGATGGTGCTGACGCTGCTGGCCCTGACCGGGCTGGACCTGACCACCCAGCTCGGCCTCTTCACGGCAGTGCTGGTCGTGCACAACCTGTTTGGCGCCGTGCAGGACGTGGCCGTCGATGCGCTGGCCGTGACGACGCTGCCCGAGCATGAGCGCGCTTTCGCCAGCGGCATGATGTTCGGCGGGCAGTCGCTGGGCGTGCTGATCGGCGGCGGCGGGGCCTTGTTGCTGATCGGGCGCATCGGTTTCGACACCAGCATCGTCCTGCTGGCCCTGGCGATCCTGGCGGTGATGACGCTGGTGGTGTGGCCGATGCGCGAGGAGGTGCCGGCGTCCGCCGCGCGCGGCTCGTTGGCCGCGGCGGGCCGCGAGGTCCACACCTTCCTGCGCGAGGCGCTGCAGGCCCTGCTGGGTTCGCGCCTGGCCTTTGCCGGCCTGCTGTTCGGCCTGCTGCCCATCGCGGCCATGGCTCTGTCGCGTGGGCTGCAGGCCAACCTGGCTGTGGACCTGGGCCTGTCCAACGAGCGCATTGGCTGGCTGGCGACGGTCTCGCAGGCTGCCACTGCGGTGACCTGCATTGCCGGGGGCTGGTTGTCTGACCGAGTGAACCTGCGCCGCGCGATGGCGGTCTACGTGGCGCTGCTGAGCCTGCCCGGCCTGTACCTGATGGCCGAGCTGCAGCGCCACGGCTGGGGGCCGGGCCAGGCCGCACCCGCTGCGCTGGTGACGACCTTCTTCGCCACCGTCGTCATCTACCACCTGCTGTTCGGCTTCATCTACGGCGCGCGGGTGGCCCTCTTCATGGGCATCACCCAGCCGGCCGTGGCGGCCACGCAGTTCGCCGCCTACATGGCGCTGACCAATCTCTCCATCACCTACAGCGTCGTCTGGCAGGGCTATGCCGTCCAGCATTGGGGTTATGCCGCGACGCTCGGCCTGGACGCCCTCGTCGGCCTGAGCTGCCTGTTGTTGTTGCCTCTGCTCCATATCAAGAAGTTCTCTCCATGAATCTCGTCATCAACGCCCTGGGTGTCCTCGACAACCCGAACATCCGCATCCAGCCCAGCGCCGGTGACCGCAGCGCCATGGCCTACACCAGCACCGGCCAGAGCGTCGACGAGCGCTCGCTGGGTGACGCTCGCGCGGCCGGCCTCACGGCCGTCAACATCACGCTGGGCCACGTGGCCGGCAGCGCCGAACCCTTCGAGGCGACGGTGGCCGACATCGCCGGTTGGGACGCCTTCATCCGCGCCAGGCCTGCGGTGCTGCGCAAGGTACATACGGCGGCAGACATCGACGCGGCACGCGCGGGCGGCCAGATCGGCGTCATCTACGGCTTCCAGAACACCGAGATGCTGGGCGACAAGGCCGAGCGCATCGCGCTGTTCGCCAACCTCGGCGTGCGCGTCATCCAGCTGACCTACAACGGCCGCAACGCCGTTGGCTGCGGTGCGACGGTGCCCGACGACACCGGCCTGAGCGGCTTTGGCGCCGAGGTCGTCGAGCGCCTGCAGGCCGAGAGTGTGCTGGTGGACCTCAGCCACAGCAGCGAGCAGACCTGCCTGGACGCGCTGCGTGTCGCGCGCCGGCCGCTGGCCATCACCCACAGCGGCTGCCGCGCCGTGGCCGACCACCCGCGCAACAAGAGCGATGCCGAGCTGCGCCTGCTGGCCGACAAGGGCGGCGTCGTCGGCCTGTACTTCATGCCCTATCTGCGCCTGGCCGGCCAGCCCATGGCATCGGATCTCATCAATCATCTGGAGCACGCCATCGACGTCTGCGGCGAGGACCATGTGGGCCTCGGTACCGACGGCGGCACCACGGCCATCGACGACCTGGACGCCTACCGCGCCATGCTCGCCGCCGAGACGGAGCTGCGGCGCAGCATGGGCATCGGCGCGCCGGGCGAGACGCCCGATGTCAGCCTCTTCCTGCCCGACCTGTGCGGGCCGATGCAGTTCATCGAGCTGGCCCAGTTGCTGGCCGCACGTGGACACCCGGCGAGCCGCATCGACAAGATCCTGGGCGGCAACTTCCGCCGCCTGATGGGCGAGGCCTGGCAATGAAGTGGTTCGCCGTCGCGCTTGTCTTCATCGCCGCGTCGGTCAGCGCACGTGACGACCAGGTCCAGATCCACGGCAACCCGGCCGGCACGCAGACGCTGACCCAGCCTGAGCCCGGCGTCACCGCGGCTGACTACCGCTTCAACGACCGCGGCCGTGGCGATGTCATCCAGGCGCGTTGGCGGCTCGACGCCAATGGCCTGCCGATACGCTACGAGGCCAGCGGCAACGACTACTGGAAGGTCGAGTTCAGCGAGCATTTCGAGCGCGATGCGGCCGGCCTGGCGCGCTGGAAGAACCGCATCGAAACCAGTGAAACGCGCTCGGCCGGTTTCTACCTGCCGGCCAATCCACCACCCGAATTCATGGGCGTGCTGACCCGCGCGCTGCTGAAGGCGCCGGGGCGTCGGCTGAAGCTGCTGCCCGCCGGCGAGGCCTGGCTGGAAGGCGGTGCCGACGTCGACGTGGTGGGGCGCAAGCTGACGCTCTATCGCATCGGCGGCATCGAGTTCACGCCGGTGCCTGTCTGGCTGGACGACAAGGGCGATACGGCCGGCGTCATCGATGACTGGTTCGAGGTGCTGGAGGCCCCGCTGCTGCCGGCGCTGGCGGAACTGCAACGCGCCCAGCAGGCCGCCGACCAGGCCTGGCATGCGGCGCTGGCGCGGGCGCGCACGCACAAGCCGCCGGGCGCGCTGCTGATCCGCGGTGCACGCCTGTTCGATCCCGTCACGGGCGGCGTGCGCCCTGGCATGAGCGTCCTCGTGCGCGGCGAGCGCATCGTGCGGGTCGAGCCCGATACCGACCTCGAGACACCGCCTGGTGCCGAGGTCATCACCGCGAATGGCCGCTTCCTGATGCCCGGGCTGTGGGATGTGCACCAGCACTTCAGCAATGTCGACGGCGTCTTTGACCTGATTGCCGGCGTGACCAGCGCCCGCGACATGGCCAACGACAACCTGCCGATGCTGGCCCGCGTGAAGCGCTTCGACGCTGGCACGGAGCTGGGCCCGCGCGTGACCCTGGCCGGCATCATCGAAGGCATCGGTCCGCTGGCAGGCCCGACCGACGTGAAGGTCGACACGCCCGAGAAGGCGCGGGCTGCGGTCGACTGGTACGCCGACCACGGCTATGCCCAGGTCAAGATCTATTCGTCCTTCAGCCCGGCGCTGGTGGCGACGGTGGCTGACCGCGCCCACGAGCGTGGCCTGCGTGTCAGCGGCCACGTGCCGGCCTTCACCTTCGCGCGCGCCTTCGTCGAGGCCGGGGCCGACGAGATCCAGCACCTGAACTTCATCCTGCTGAACTTCTTCCCCGATGTGAAGGACACGCGCACGCGGGACCGCTACACGGTGCTGGCCGACCGCCTCGCGCAGTTCGACTTCAATGACGGCCGCTTCACGGATTTCGTCGCCTTCCTGCGCCAGCACCAGACCGTCCTGGACCCGACCATGGTCGTACTGGAGGGCCTGTTCTCCGGCGAACCCGCGCGCGCCGCGCCGGCGCTGCGGCCGGTGGTGCAGCGCTTTCCCACGGTCGTGAAGCGCCGTCAGTTGTCTGGCGCCGTCGCCGTGCCGGCCGGCAAGGAGGCCGCCTACGCCCAGGCGCTGCCGGGCCTGCTGCGCATGCTCAAGCGCCTGCACGACGGTGGCGTGACCATCATGCCGGGCAGCGACGGCTTCTCCGGCTACAGCCTGCACCGCGAGCTGGAGCTGTACGCCCAGGCCGGCATTGCCAATGCCGAGGTGCTGCGCATCGCCACGCTGGTGCCGGCGCGCGTGCTCGGTGTCGAGAAGGACCGCGGCAGCATCACGCCGGGCAAGCTGGCCGACATGATGCTGGTCGACGGCGACCCGCTCAAGGACATGAGTGACATCCGCCGCGTCTGGCGCACCATCAAGGGCGGCCAGGTCTTTGACCCCGCCGCTCTCGAACAAGCGATGGGAATGAGTCCCCGATGAGCAAGATCGAACGTTTCAACAGCGGGCAGGTCGTGCCCGCCACCGTGCCCTTTCCCGAAGGCGTGCGCTTTGGCCACATGCTTTACCTCTCGGGCCAGCTCGGCAACGTGCCCGGCCAGCTCAAGCTCGTCGACGGCGGCCTGCGGGCCGAGGCGCGCCAGACGCTGGAGAACATCCGCACCGTGCTGCGCGGCCAGGGGCTGGACTTGCAGCACCTGGTGCGCTGCACGGTGATGCTGGCCGACATGGCCGACTGGCCGGCCTTCAACGAGGTCTACCGCGAGTTCTTCGGCAGCACGCCGCTGCCGGCGCGCAGTGCACTGGGCTGCAACGGTCTGGCCTTGGGCGCGCGTGTCGAGATCGAGTGCATCGCGGCGGACGAGTCCTGACGACTTAGGGGTCATCCTCAAGTCAGCTATTGGTCCCGGGCGGCGCCGGGTTCATGCTGAGCGGGCTGCAATGGGCAGTGACGCTCGATGGAGGCATCCATGGCAAGCAAGCCGAAAACAAACAAGTCAAAACTGGCCGCGCGCCCGGCACCCAGGCCGCTGTGCAACACGCCGCCGCGCATCAAGCCCAGCCTGCCGGCCGTCATCGCCAACGATCCCCGCCGCGCACGTGCCATATTGAATACCCGAGGCAAGTGGCTCAACGGCACGGTGCTGCACTATTGCTTCTTCAAGAGCGGCCACTACGCCGTGGCCAAGAAGCAAGCCGATGCGGTGCGCGCCGCCTTCGCCGAATGGAAAGCCGTCGGCATCGGCCTGGTGTTCCAGGAGGTCACGCAGATGAGCGAGGCCGAGGTGCGCATCGGCTACTCCGAGCCGGATGGCAGCTCGGCGTCGGCCGTCGGGCGCGACGTGCTGCATGTGCCGACGACCGAACCGACCACCGTCTATGGCTGGGACCTGACCACGGAGTATGGCCGCGGCACCGCATTGCACGAACTCGGCCATGTGCTGGGCATGGAGCACGAGCACCAGAACCCCTTTGCCGGCATCAAGTGGCATGAGGAGGCCGTCTACACCTCGCTGGGCAAGCCGCCCAACAGCTGGACGCGCGAGACGACCTTCCACAACATCCTGGAGAAGCTCGAGCCCAGCCAGGTGCAGGGCTCGAGTTGGGACCCCGACTCCATCATGGAGTACGAGTTCGAGCCTGGCCTGATCGACGAGCCCGAGCAATATGACGTCGACGGCCTGGTGCCGCCCGGCAAGCTGTCCAAGGCCGACAAGGCCTGGTTGTTGAAGTGGTACCCGGCGCAGGCGGCCCAGACGCCGACGCTGGAAGCCTTCAAGGCCGTGGCCGTGCCCCTTGCGGCCGGGCAACAGGTGGACTATCTGTTCAAGCCCACCGAGTCGCGCAGGTACACCATCGCCACCAAGGGCGCATCGGACACGCTGCTCGGCCTGTTCGAGGACGTGAACGGCACGCCGCGCAATTTGGCGGCCGACGACGACAGCGGCGAAGACCGCAATGCCAGCATTGTCTACAAGCTCTTTGCCGGTCGTCGCTACTTCGTGCGCCTGCGGCTCTACCACCCAGGCCAGACCGGCATCACTTCGTTGATGGTGTCTTAGGGCCTGTCAACGCTACGGCACTGCGGCCGTGACGACGAGGGTCTCCAGTGTCAGGGCTGAGGTGCGGCCAGGCCGGCCAGTGCTCGTGTCTCGACGGTAGCGCATGGCGCGACAGACGCGCAACTCAGCCCTCGGTCGTCAGGCTCAGCGGGCCGTCGGCAATGAGGCGGTACTGGCCGCGGCCGGCGCGTTCGATGTGCAGGCCGAAGTCGCGCTCGGCCAGGCGGCGCTCCAGCAGCAGGAGGCGCACGCCGAGGTTGTCCTGCACCTCGGGCAGGCGCAGGTCGCCGCCGGCCAGGCGCAGCTCGCGCGTGCTGAAGGCCTCGCGGCCGCTGTCGATCTGGTCGCGCACGAGCTTGGCGATGATGGCGCCGGCCACGCCCTTGATGAGGTACTCGTCATTGATGAAGACGCTGTGGTCACGCGGGTAGTGGCGCAAGCGCAGCGGCGTGCCGCCGGCCGCCTGTTCGGCCGCGGGGGCCGCCGCCACGGGCTCTTCCACGAGCTCCGTCGTGCGCAAAGCTGCCAGGCCTTGCGCCAGCTGAGCGCCAACGGCCGTCAGTGCGTCCTCGTCGTCATAGCTGAAGAACTGGTCGTGCTCGCTTTCAACCAGCAGCGCGCCGACCGTGCGGCCACGGGCGCGCAGCGGCACAGCGAGCTGGCTGCGCGGGCTGGCCAGGCCGGGCATGGGGATGGTGTCGGCCATGGCGGCCTGCAGGCCAAGCTGCTCGGCCTTGGCTCGCCAGGACATGCCGTAGCTGTACATCTGGCTCATGTGGCCAATGCGGATGGGCACGTTCTCGCGCAGCGCGACGCCGGCGAGGCCGGCTTCCGCCAGCGGCAGCTCGGCGCCGCTGCCGGCCTGTTCGTAGCCGATGCTGGCCAGCGTATAGAGGCCCTGGCGCTGCTCGTCCAGCAGCCAGATGATGGCGTGGCCGATGCACAGGTCGCGCTGCAGGCCGGTGGTGAAGGCCTGCAGCAGGCTGCGCAGATCGGGCGCCTCGGCGAGTTGCTCGCTCAGGCGCCGCACACCGGTGGCGAGATCGCAACGCGGCGCCATCGCCGGCAGCGGGTGCACCGGGTCGAGCTTGCGCAGCGATTCGACGCGGTAGACGTCGGCGCCGCGCAGGTGAAAGACCTTCTCCATGCCCGTCTGCGCGGCGATGCCGGCGAGCTTGGCGCGCAGGCGCTCAAACACCGGGCCTTCGGTGTCGGTGCGCTCGTAGCGCAGCTGCAGCAGCACCGACACGCCGGTGATCGGGTCCTCGACGCTGAGCGCGACGCGGCCGGTAGCCAGGATGTTGACGCGGGCGCGGTTGAGGAACTGGTAGGTCAGCGCGACATGCTCATCGTCGATGTACTCGGCGTGCGACAGGTAGTTGACGTGCGGCATGCCGTCGGCGCCCACCGAGCACATCGCCGGCGGGATGACGCCTTCGAGCAGGCGGCGCACGTCGCGCAGCTTGAGCGCACGACGTTCCGTTTGAGGAGTGGGGGTGTCGGTCATGGCAACAGGTCGATGGCTTGGCCGGCGCCGGGGCCGGGGGTCTGGTCCCAGGCGGCCAGCGGCGTGAAGCGCACGCAGCTGAGGTCGGCCAGGGTGAGGTCGCCGAGCACGGCGTTGACCTGTCGGCGGTCGGCGCCGAAGAGTTCGATCTGCCGCAGCCAGGCCTCGAAGCAACGCGCGAACTTCTGGCCCTGCTCGGCATAGGCGGGCAGCACCTCGGCATCCACACCCTTCACATGCAGCACGCGGCAGGTGCTGGGCAGGCCGGCGGAGACCGCGACGCGGCCGGTGGCGCGGATCGCGTCGAGCAGCTCGGCGCCCGCCTCGCTGCGTGCGAGCAGTTCGATGCGACCGTCGGCCAGGGCCCAGGCGCCGTGTGCGAAGGCCAGCTCGGGCTGCCCCTCGGGCGTGCTCGAGCCCACGCGCAGCGTGACGCCCTGCTGCAGGTGATCGATCCAGATGCCGGGAAGGCGGGCCATCAGCGCAGCAGTTCCACGGGGTTGCCGGCACCTGGGCCGGGCGTCTGGTCCCAGGCGCCGCAGGGCGTGAAGCGGATGCCGGCCAGGCGCTGCACGCCCAGGTCGTACCAGATCGCCATGATGGCTTCGCGGCTGAAGCCGTAGGGCTCGACCTGGGCGATGAATCGTTCACGGCAGCGCTCGAACAGCGGTGCATGGCCGGCCGTGGGCGTGAAGACCTCGGCGTCCAGCCCTTTCACGTGCAGCGTGCGATGGCTGCCCGGCTGCGCCGCGACGTAGGCGATGCGCCCGCTCGCCTGCACGGCGGCCAGCAGCCGGTCGGCGATGTCGGCCGCCAGCAGCACCTCGACGCGGCCGTCGGCCAGCGCTTGAGCGGCCAGGCCGCGGCAGATCTCGGGCTGGCCGTCGGCATGGCTGCCGCCGAGGCGGTGGGAGACGCCGCTTTCGAGATGAGCGGCCCAGTCGGGGGGGAGTTGCGGCAAGGTGCGGCGCGGTGGTTGGGTCGAGGTCGGAATGATAGGCAAGCAGGCCATCGCGTCGCCGTTAGCAAAGACTTAACAAACCCTTAGTGGAGAACTAGCAGTGCGAAAAGCGCTCGCCGACCACAGTACAGCCCATGCCGGACAGACCCGGCGCGAGACACGCATCCCCCAAGGCATCAACCGGCCGAAGCCCACCAGGCAGCGGCGCGGCGCAGCCTTGCCCGAAACCGCCGAATCAGGAGAGCTATCCATGAAAACACGTCCCAACCCCTCGCTGAGCGCCCAGGTCGCCGCCGCGCTGCTCGCAGGGGTGGTGCTCGCCGCTGGCAACGCCCAGGCCGGCTGCTGGGCCGTCAACGCTGCCGAGCCGATCAGCAGCGACGGCCTGCCCATCAGCCATGCGTCGTTCAAGCCACTGCATGCGGTGATGGATCACTTCGAGGCGCAGGCCCGGCCCAACCCCGGCCTGCTGGCCCTGCCCGAAGTGAAGCTGCGCCTGACCCGCCAGGTGATGGACTCCGACGAGCCCAGCCGCCGCCCGCGCGAGGCCGTCATCCATGCCCAGGGCTTCGGCCCCAAGACCTGGGTGGGCGAGCAAGGCTGCGGCATCCACGCCGAGGCCGCCCAGCGCATCGGCCCGCGCGCCGGCTTCAGTCTCTTCATCAACTCGCCGCTGACGACACTGAACCGCTGGGCCCATGACGAGCAGCTCAGCGCCTACCTCGAAGGCGAGCGCGGCGAGGCCATGCAGGGCTGGCCGGTGTTTCGTGGCTGCGCCGTCATCGGCCCCGAGCGTCGCCTGCCCTGGGTGCCCGTCACGGTGGGCGAGATGCTTGGCTACTTCGAGCGCGAGCAGCAACGCAAGATCGAGGACTGGGACCACCGCAACGAGCGCGCGCTGCAGCCCTTTGACCTTGCCGCCGCCGAGCGCCAGGCCGAGCAGATCCGGCCGCAGAACGCCAAGGCCGCCGACGCCTTGCTGATGGCGGCCCGCCAGCGCAAGGCTGGCGAGGCGAGCTATCACGCGCAACTGGCACGTGGCCGCCAGGGCCTGGTCGACGAGCTGGAGAGCCTGCGCACCACCCGTTCCGCAATGGACGCCGGCCAGCTCGGCGAGCCCTACCGCCTGGGCAGCGGCCGCCATCGCCTGCCCGGGCCTGCCGACGCCGGACGGCCGCTGAAGCGCCTCGTCAAGCTGGACCCGGGCTTCCCCTGGGACGCCCGCCACCGCACGCGCATCCAGCTGCTGACCGTCTGCGCCAGCACCCACCCCAACAACCCCGCCTATGCGACCCCGATGCGCGACGCCGTCGCCGCGCTGGATCTGTCGCGCCTTGCCGCATTGCTGAACTGAGAAAGACCGACATGAGTACGAACACCCTTCCCACGCCGCGCGAACTGCCAGCAGCACCCGTTGGGAACGCCGCCACCGCCTCGACCGTGTCCTCCCGCCTGGACGCCATGCTGCAGATCCGTGCCTACGAGCAGCAGCTCATCGTTGCCGCCTCGCCCAGCAACCCCGGTACCTGCACCTCGGTCGGCCAGGAGGCCTGCGCCGTCGGCGTCGTCGCCGCCCTGGGCCCGCAGGACAAGCTGCTCACCAACCACCGCAGCGCCGGCCACCTGCTGGCGCGCGGCGCCGACCCCGAGCGCATGTTCGCCGAGGTGCTGGGCCGCGCCAGCGGCTATTGCGGTGGCCACTCGGGCTCGCTGCACATCTCGGTCAAGGCACTGGGTGTGGTGCTGACGTCCACCATTGTCGGCGGTGGGCTGTCGCTGGCGCCGGGCGTGGCGCTGGCTCAGAAGCTCGGCGCCCAGCCCGAGGGCATCACAGCCGTGTTCTTCGGCGACGGCGCGGCCTGCCAGGGCATCTTCCACGAGGCCATCAACCTGGCCGCGACCTGGCGCCTGCCGATTCTCTTCGTCTGCGAGAACAACCAGTGGCAGGCCTATGTGCACCGCCGCGAGACCATGCCCGGCGAGCACGTGGCCGACTGGGTGCAGGGCCATGGCCTGGTGGCCGAGGTGGTGGACGGCAATGACGTCGAGGCCGTTCACGCCGCCGCCGTGCAGGCCGTGGCCGCCATCCGCGACAGCGGCCGCCCGCGCCTGCTCGAGCTGACGACCTACCGCCAGCGCGGCCACTTCGAGCCCGACGACCAGGCCTATGTCTGTGCCACCGAGCATGCCCAGTGGCTCAAGCGCGACCCCATCCAACGCCAGGCCGAGCGGCTGATGTTGAGTGCCGATGACCTGGCCCGCCGCGAGGCCGAGGTGCGTGGCGTCATCGAGCACGCCTATGCCGCCGCACTTGCGGCGCCCTGGCCCCAACTGGCCTGAAGGAGCACGAGAGATGCAAACAATGACTTCCCAGCAAGCGCTGATGGCAGCGCTGCACCGCGCGATGGCGGCCGACGAGCGCGTCATCTTCATCGGCGAGGGCGTGGCCACCAAGAACCCCGAGCTGCTGGCCGCCTTCGGTGCCGAGCGCGTGCGCAACACGCCGCTGGCCGAGGCCAGCATCGTCGGCTGTGCCGTGGGCGCCGCGGCCATGGGCCTGCGCCCCGTCGTGGACCTGCTGTTCTCGCCCTTCCTGATGCTCGCCATGGACGCGTTGGTCAACAGCGCCGGCAAGCTCGGGGCCCTGAGCGGGGGGCAATTCGAGTTCCCGATGGTGGTGCTGGCCCAGACCGGTGCCGGCTGGTCCATCGGCGGCCAGCACAACCACAACCTGGAGGCGCTGTTCGCCCACGTGCCCGGCCTGCAGGTGTTGATGCCGAGCACGCCGAGCGACACCGCCGGGCTGCTGAGCGGCGCCCTGAGTCAGCCTTTGCCCAGCCTGCTGTTCAGCGACATCGGCCTGGCCCATGCGCCGGGCGAAGTGAATGGCGACGAACTGCTGCTGCCTGGCCGCGCCGCGGTGCGCCGGCGCGGCGACGCGTTGACGCTGGTGGGCTACGGCAAGACCGTCGGCCATTGCCTCGCTGCGGCGCAAGCCTTGAAGGCGGAGGGCGTGGCGGCCGAGGTCATCGACCTGCGCAGCCTCAAGCCGCTGGACACGGCCAGCGTGCTGGCCTCGGTGCGCAAGACGGGCCGCCTGTTGTGCGTGACCGAGGCCAGCGGCCTGTGCGGCCTGGCCGCCGAGCTGTGTGCCGTCGTCGCCGAAGAGGCCTTTGCCGAACTGAAGGCCGCGCCCCAGCGCCTGACCGGTCCCGACGCCCCGGCGCTGGCCAGCTGGCCGCTGGAGCAGGCCGCCGTGCCCCAGCCCGAACACATCGCCGCCCGCGCGCGGGCGCTGATGAACACCCAACCCCTGAATGTCTGAACTTGAGACCACCATGAACAAGACCTCGATGACTCTCGCGCTGGCCCTGGCCAGCGCCACCCTGCTGACCTTCACCGCGCAAGCCGCGACGCCCAACTACGGCAGCTACGCCGGCACGACGGGCGGCACCCGCAGCGGTGGCGAGGGCAGCTTCTCTGCCATGGCCAACACGCCGTCGTATTACAAGTACTCCTATGCCTGGGGCATGGCTGCCTTGAGCGACGGCACGCTGCACGCGGCCTCCAGCGCCACACCATGCCCGGGCTGCCATGCCCAGACGGGCGCCGAATCGTTGGCCCGTTTCTGGGACACGGTGGCCTTCCACAACGGCCAGAACCTCGGCCTGGCCAACCTCAGCGTCAGCATCGACGGCACGCTGACACCCGGCGGATATGCGCAGGCCTGGGCGCGCTTCTATGTCGGCGACCCCAAGGCCGACTTCTTCGATCACCTGAACGACTACGCCCCGGCCATGCAGCTGAAATCCGGCACGACGGTCCTGGGCGATGAGCTGGCCATCCCCCTGGGCAACAGCAAGGTTTTCATCTATGCCGAGCTCCACACCTCGGCCGTGGCGCTGCCCTATGCCGGCAGCCCCAACACCAGCGCCGACTTCGGCAACACCCTGCACTTCAACTGGACCCTGCCCGACGGCGTCACCACGAGCTCGGCCTCGGGCCAGTTCATGACGGCGGCGGCCGTGCCCGAGCCGTCGAGCTGGATGATGGCCGGCGCCGGCCTGCTGGTGCTGGTCCGCTTGCAGCGCCGCCGCGCTGGCCCGTCGACCGCGCGGTAAGGCCTGGACTCGCAGCCCGTGCCGGATTCAGCGGCAGGCGGATGCCGCCAGCCAGTCGGCCAGTTGGGGCAGCATTTCGTCCACCGCCTGGGCCATGGCGCGCACGGCGCCGGGTGCGTCGGGTGTAGCGGCGGCGCGTTCGATGCGCCAGTGGCGTTGCACTGGCGGGCTGGTGGCGCCGGCGGGCCACAACGTCGCATGCAGGCGCAGCACGACCTGGCTGCTGGCCGGGCTGGCGAACACCTGCTCGAACTCGTCCAGGTTGATGGCCAGCAGCGCCGCCGGCCGGCCCGCGCAGGCGGGCGGCGTGACGAGTTGTTCGCGCAGCCGCTGCGTCAGCAGGGCCGCGGGCGGTGCGGCCCAGAAACTGTCGCGGTAGTGCTCCAGGCGCTGGGCCTGCTGGAAGCTGAGGCGATAGGCAATGCCGTCGCCCGACAGCCAGGGTGGCGCCGTCACGTCGGCCACGCGCCAGGCCAGCGCACCACTACTGGCGGCCGCCGCAGGCGCGGGGCCGAGGTCGTAGACGGCCCGCGGTGGCGCCGTCGGTGCGAGGGAGCAGGCACTCAAGGCCAGCGCGACGGCCAGCAGGATCGATGCTGTTTTCATTTCTTCAGCCGCTCGGCAAAACCCGTCTCGCCGGGCCCGGGCGGCCGCGCGCTGCGGCCGAACAGCAGGCTCTGCGGCTGGTCGCCGAGGTCATTGGCGGCACGCTCGATGCTGCGGCTGGCGGCCGAGACATCGGCCAGCACAGGCCGGTTGCGCGGCGGCGTGTCGCCCACCAGCGCGAGTTCGAGGCTGCGGCTGGTGGCCTGCACCTGAG
This sequence comes from Roseateles sp. P4_D2, assembly GCF_056401875.1. Taxonomy (NCBI): domain Bacteria; kingdom Pseudomonadati; phylum Pseudomonadota; class Betaproteobacteria; order Burkholderiales; family Sphaerotilaceae; genus Roseateles; species Roseateles sp. P4_D2. The sequence goes on from NZ_JBFUIM010000001.1 coordinate 118,844, forward strand.
CGGCGGCCGCCTCCAGCTGGTCCAGCGCCTTGGCGCGGGCCTTCAGATCCTGGGCGAGCAACTGGCCATCGGCGGCGAGCGCCTCGATGCGGGTCAGCGCGGCCTGGGCGCGCTTGGCGGTGGCATCAGAGTCTTTCAGCAGCGCCGGCAGTTCGCGGGCGCTGGGTTGCAGGGCAGCCATCAGCTTGCTGGTGTCGCCGGCGGCCTGTTGCAGCTCGGCGAGCGTCTTGCCGAGCTGGATGCGGTTGTCGTCGCTGAGCAGGGCGTTGAGCCGGGTGGCCGTCTCGGCAAAGCCGGTCACCAGGCCCGGGCCGCTCTCGGCCAGGCGATCCAGCAGCGTCGGCCGTAGCGCGAGGCGGGTGCCGGGTGCGGCGCGCTGCAGGGTTCCCTTGGTATCGGCCTCCTCCAGGCCGACAAAGGACAGGCCGGTCACGCCCTGCAGGCCGAGCTGGGCATAGGTTTGGGTCGACACGGGCGCGGCCACATCGACGGCAATGCCGACGAGGATCTGGCGCGGGTCGGCCGAGTCGAAGCCAATGGTCTCGACGTAGCCCACCTCGACACCGCGCAGCTTGACCGGTGCCTTCAGATTCAGGCCGGGAACGCCGCTGCGGGCGACGACGGTGTAGCGCACGCGCTCGGTGCGGTCGCCCTGGAACCAGGCGACGCTGGCTGCCAGCATGAGGCCGAGCAGCAGCAGAAAGAGGCCGGCGGCCAGGGCGTGGGCTTTGTTTTCCATGCGGCTTTTCAGGCGGTTTGTTCTTCGCGAAGGACGGCGGGAATGCCGCCCTCATCGCTCGTGTCGTCCAGGCTGAGGCGGAAGCGCCGCACATCCTCCTCGGCGCAGCGCTCGACATGGCCGAGGAAGAAATTGCGCACAAAGGAATGCGGCAGTCGCGCCACCTCGGACAGTGGGCCGCTGGCGATGATGCGCTGGTCGGCCAGCACGGCGACGCGGTCGACGACGGCGAACAGGGTGTCGACATCGTGCGTGACCATGACGACGGTCAGGCCCAGCTCCTGGCGCAGGCGCCGCAGCAGCTTGACGAACTGCTTGGCGCTGTCGGGGTCCAGGCCGGCGGTGGGTTCGTCCAGGAACAGCAACTGCGGGTCAAGGATCAGCGCCCGCGCCAGCGACACGCGCTTGACCATGCCGCCCGACAGCTCGGCCGGGCGCTTCAACGCGTCCTCGGGCTTGAGGCCGACCTGGGCCAGTTTCAGCATGACCAGCGGCTTGACGAGGTCGGCCGGCACGCTCTTGAGCTCGCGCAGCGGCAGGGCGACGTTGTCGTAGACGCTCAGCGCCGAGAACAGCGCGCCGGCCTGGAACAGCACGCCCCAGCGGTAGCGCACGCACTCCAGGTCGCGCACCGCGCAGCGGCCCAAGGGGTGGCCGAAGATCTTGACGCTGCCGGCCTGCGGTACCTCCAGGCCGAGCAGCAGGCGCAGCAGCGTCGTCTTGCCCGAGCCCGAGCCGCCGATCAGCGCGACCACCTCGCCGCGGTGCACGGTCAGGTTGAGGTTGCGATGGATGACGTGGCCGCCATAGGCCGTGGTCACGTTCTCGACTTCGATGATGGGTTCTGGGTTGTCCATTTCAGACCCCGAGGTTGGAGAAGAGAACCGCAAACACCGCGTCAACGACGATGACCAGCGTGATGGCCGTGACGACCGACTGCGTGACGCTCTGGCCCAGGCTCTCGGTGTTGGGTTTCACGCGCAGCCCGAAATGGCAGGCCAGCAGCGCGATCAGCCCGCCGAAGAGGATGGACTTGACCCAGCCCAGCCACAGGTTCACCGGCTCGACGACACTGGGCAGGATGTGCACGAACTGCATCGGGTCGAGCTTGAGCTGGGCGCTGGCCGCCGTCATGCCACCCAGTAGCATCAGCCCGCTTGTCCACAGAGCCACCAGCGGTAGCGAGATGGCCAGCGCGATGACCTTGGGCGCCACCAGGCGCACGGTGTGCGAGATGCCCATGACCGACAGCGCGTCCAGCTCCTGCGTGACTCGCATGACGCCGATCTGCGCCGTCATCGCCGAGCCCGAGCGGCCGGCCACGATGATGGCCGCCAGCAGCGGCCCCAGTTCGCGCAGTACCGCCAGGCCGAGGATGTTGATGACGAAGATGTCGGCGCCATAGGCCTTCAGCTGGCGCGAGATCAGGTAGGACAGCGTCAGCCCGACGAGAAAGCCCACCAGGGCGGTGATCGGCAGCGCCTGGGCACCGGTGCGGTAGACATTGGCCGAGATCTCGCGCCAGCCGATCAGCGAGGGGTGGCGCAGCATCTGCACGAAGTCCAGCAGCAGGCGGCCGATGAGGGCGACGATGTCGACGCCATGGCGGGCGAAGGCCAGGGTCTTCAGGCTGGCCAGTTCCAGCCCGGGGCCGAGGCTGCGCTTGCGCTTCGGGAAGGCGCCGGGCTGCATGAACTGCGAGAACAGCGTCACATGCTCGGGCAGCCACAGCAGCCGCCGCGGCGGCTTGCGGCCCCAGCCCTGCCACAGCGTCAATGCGCCGGCGGTGTCCAGCCGCCCCAGGGCACGCAGGTCCCACAGCGCATCGGGGGTCTCGGTGACGGCGGCGGCCACGCGCTGGCGGAATTCCACATAGCGCTCGCGCAGGGCCAGCACCGTCCAGTCACCGCTGACCCGCCATTCACGGCCGCTGCCGGTCTCGCCACCGCCGGACTGCAACTGCGGCTCGGCGTCGGATGCGCCGCCGGCCCAGGCCGAGGTCAGGGTGTCCAGGGGCAGGGCGCCGGCTTCGCTCATGGTGCAACGATAGCGCCTCCCAAGGCTTGATGAGGCGGCGGGGGCCGGGGCTTGATAGCGTCCGGCCGTTGATCCGCCCTGCGAAAGACCTTATGGACCGCTTCATCCGCCGCGCCGACCCCCGCACCCTGAGCGTGCGCGACCTGCTTGAAGCGCGCGACCAGTACCACGTCCACATCGCCAACCTGCCGACCGTCATCGGCACGGCCATGGGCCGCTACCGCATCCGGCTGGACGACCCCAACTACGCCGACGAGCATGCCGAGCAGACCGGCAAGGAGCTCGGCCCCCGCACGCTGGACAACAGCAATTTCCGGCCCTGGTCCTGGCCCTGCGTGCTGGTCTTCGTCACCGAATGGCTGGACCGCAAGACGCTGTCCCGCCACCCCGAGCTGGCGGTGCCGCCGGTGCTCTACCTGCCCGACGGCCGCCAGGTGCGCACCTGCCCCGTGCTCGTGCAGCGCCGCGTGGCCAACCTGCCGCCGGCCGACACGGCCCTCTATGCGGCTGACAAGTTCGGCCCCAACTTCCAGGTCCATGTGGCCGACCAGGGCGCGACCCGCATGGGCGTGGCCTCGGCCATCGTCGAGGACGGCGCCTGCGCCTTCGCCCTCGTCAGCCGCCACGTGACCTCGGGCACCGAGCCCGGCGCGCCGGTCTTTGCGCTGCCGCGTGGCAAGAAGGTCGGCATCGGGCACATCACGTCGCGCAGCGTCGACGCGCTGCCGCTGGCCGACATCTACCCCGGCTTTGCCGGCCGCGATACCCGGCTGACGCTGGACGCCGCCCTCGTCAAACTCGACAGCATCGGCTCGACCAATTCCCAGTACCTGGGCGTCGGCGGTTTCGGCCCCGTCATCGACCTGAGCTCCGACAAGATGAGCCTCAACCTGATCGGCTGCCCGCTGTTCACGGAGCTGCCGGGTGGAATCCGCACCGAGGGCTGCGTGCACGGGCTGTTCTACCGCCATGCCAGCGTGGGCGGCGTGGACGCGCTGGCGGAATTCCTCATCGGCCCGCGCCGGCCGGGCCAGACCGTGCAGACGCGCCCGGGCGACTCCGGTGCCGTGTGGTTCTGGGACGAGGTGGCCGACCGCACCGCCAAGGACCAGGGCGCCCCTGCGCCGGTGAACTTCCGGCCGCTGGCCGTGCAATGGGGCGGCCATGGCTTCGGCGCCCTGCATTCGAACCGCGCCACCGAATTCGCGCTGGCCACCGGCTTCAGCTCGCTGTGCAAGGCGCTGAATGTCGAGCTCGTCGAGGACTGGCGCAGCGGCCAGAGCCGCTACTGGGGCAAGGTCGGCCACTACAACATCGGCTATGCCGCCTGCTTCGCGCTGCAGACGGCCAAGGCCAAGGCCGTCTTCAAGGCCAATGCGACGGCCATCGGCGTCAGCGACGAGGACATCACCGCTGGCAAGCTGCCCGGCGCCACGCAGACATCGAAATTCATCGCCCTGGCCGATGTGCCCGACCTGGTCTGGCGCAGCACCCGAGGCAAGGACAAGGCCAACCACTTCGCTGACATGGACGAGCCCGGCCGCGGGCCCGCCTTCCAGGGCAGGACGCTGATCCAGCTCTGGCAGCAGGACCCGGCGTCGCGCGACCCGCAGGTGTGGGACCAGTTCTACAGCAGCATCGACCCCGCCCGCAAACCCGCGCACCGTGGCGCGCTGCCGTTTCGCGTTGCCGAGCTCTACAAGGTCATGGTGCAGGCCGCTGCCGCCAAGCAGCTCGACGCCTACGTCTGTGCCGCCGGCGTGCTGGCCCACTACATTGGCGACGCCTGCCAGCCCCTGCATGTCTCGCAGCTGCACCATGGCCAGCCGGACGACGCCGACGACGACAAGGTGCATGCCGTCTACGAGGACGACATGCTGAACCAGGCCGCCGACGAGGTGGTGGTCGGCGTCAAGCAGCGCGTGGGTGCGGCGGTGAAGCGCCCGTTGTTCACAGGCCCCATGGCGGCGGCGGACGCCGTCGTGCAGCTGATGCGCCGCACCATCGAGGAGCTGCCGCCCGAGGAGGTGCTGGAGGTCTACCGCCGGGTTCATGGCCGTGGCCAGTCGGCGGCGATGTGGGCCGCATTGGGCGAGCGCACCATGAACCGCATGGCTGACGGCGCCGTCACGCTGGCGACGGTCTGGCAGTCGGCCTGGAAGGAAGGCAAGGGCGAGCAGAACTTCACCGCGGCCACCTGCAAGCTGCCCGTACCCACCGTACGCCTGAAGAAGCTCTATGACACCAAGGGCTTTGCCGAATCGCACTGGCTGCATGAGATGACGTTGGCCGGCCTGGCCTAGCCCCCTGAGCCGGGGGCTCGCTACCATCGCTTTGAACCTCCTGGCACCGAGCCGGGACTCATACGCAATGGAACCCCGTGTGGCGAGCATGTTGAAGTGGCCCAGCATCAGGAAAAAGCGCGATGACGCCCCGTCGGCCCCGGCTGCTTCTGCCCGCGGGCCGGCGGCCGAGGTGCTGGAACTGGCCTTGCTGGAGGGCATCAAGCGCGGGCAGCGGGCGGAATTCGACGCCCTCTATCGGGTTTACCACCCCCGGCTGTGGCGCTTTCTGTCGCATCTGATGCGCCAGCCGGAAGCCATCGAGGAGGTGCTGAACGACACCCTGATGGTCGTCTGGCAGCGCGCCGACAGCTTCGACGGGCGCAGCAAGCTGTCGACCTGGATCTTCGGCATCGGCTACCGCAAGGCGCTGAAGGCCCTGAGCCGCCAGGACCTGCCGGTGGACGGCGACAGCGTCGAGGAGCCGACCGACCCCGGGCCAGGACCCGAGCAGCGCCTGGGGCTGGAGCAGCTGCGCGGCCGGCTGCGCGGAGCGATGGCCGAGCTGTCGCCGGAGCACCGCGCCGTCGTGGAGCTGTGCTATTTCCATGACATGGCCTATGCCGAGATCGCCGATGTCGTCGGCTGCCCGCCCGAGACCGTCAAGACACGGATGTTTTATGCCCGGCGCCGGCTGCGCCTCCTGCTCGACGATCTCGCCGGGCTGGAGCAAGGAGAACTGTGATGAGTGTGGTGATTCCGATGGAACATGACGAGCATGCCGCCGTGCAGGCGCTGCTGCCCTGGTATGCGCGCGGCCAGCTGGGCGAGGATGAGACCGGCCAGGTGCAACGCCATGTGCTGCATTGCACCGCCTGCCGCAACGAGCTGGCAGCCGAGCAGCCCATGCAAACGCTGCTGAACGTGGCCGGTACGCCGCTGCAGGGCGGTGACGTCGAGGCGGGGCTGGCGAAGATGCATGCGCTGATGCAGCTTGCCAAGCCAAAACCTGCCCGTGCGGCGCGTTGGATGCCCTGGGCCCTGGGCCTGCAAGGTGCGGCAGTCGCGTTGTTGCTGGCCCTGGTGCTGGCGCCGCGCCCCGACGAGCCGGCCTACCAGGGCCTGTCCGCCAGCGGCAGCGTGCCGGTCGTGGCGGATGCCTTGGTGATGTTCAAGCCCGGCACCACCGAGAAGGCGGTGCGGGAACTGCTGCAGGCCCAGGGCGCCGGCGTCGTCGCCGGGCCCACCGAGACCGGCGCCTGGCTGCTGCGTGTCGACGCCCGGGGCCTCGCCGCCCTGCGCACGGCTCCCATCGTCGCCCTGGCCGAGCCGCTGCAACCGGGGCCGGCTCAATGAGACTCTGGCTGCGCTTGCTGGTGCTGCTGGCCTGCTGCCTGACCGGCGGTGGCGCCCATGCCCAGGCCGAGGACGCCCAGCGCCAGGTCCTCGTCATGCTGCAGCTGCCCAAGGCTCATTACCGGCCCGACGGCAGCTATGCGGGCACCTATGGCGAGGGCGTGGGCCGGCAGTCGCGCCAGCAGGTCGCCCAGTCGCTGGCCCAGGCCCACAAGCTGGAGATGCGCAGCGAATGGGCCATGCCGCTGGCCGGCGTGGACTGCTTCGTCATGCGCCTGCCCGAGGGGGACACGCGCAGTTCGGCGAAGGTCGCCGAGGCTGTGGCCGAGGACAGGCGCGTCGCCTGGGCCCAGCCGGTCAGCCTGTACCGCGCCCAGGGCAGCCAGCAGGAGCCGCTCTACCAGGCCCAGCCGGCTGCACGCCAGTGGCATCTGGCCGAGTTGCACCAGTTGGCCACCGGCCGCGGCGTGCGTGTGGCCATCGTCGACAGCGGCGTGGAGGCCGGCCACCCCGACCTCGCCGGCCAGGTCGCCCTCAACGAGAACTTCGTCGACGACAAGGCGCCGCCGGCTGAAGGCCACGGCACGGCGGTGGCCGGCATCATCGCGGCGCGGGCCGACAACGGCCTGGGCATCGCCGGCATCGCGCCCCAGGCCCGGTTGCTGGCCCTGCGTGCCTGCTGGCAGGCGGCTGGCACTCAGACGCTGTGCACGAGCCTGGGCCTGGCCAAGGCCTTGTACGCGGCCATCCAGCAGGGTGCCCACATCATCAACATGAGCCTGGGTGGGCCGGACGACCGCCTGCTCGCGCTGCTGCTGGACCAGGCCCAGGCGCGCGGCGCCACGGTGGTCGCGGCGATGCCGAGCGAGAACGGGCCCTTTCCGGCCAACCATCCCGGCGTGCTCGTCGTCGGCCTCGCGCCGCCACTGCCCGCAGGCGCCGTGATCGCGCCGGGGCGTGACGTGCCCAGCACGGCCGTGGGCGGTGGCTGGTCGTTGGTATCGGGATCGTCCTTCGCGGCCGCGCATGCGACCGGCCTGCTCGCCCTGGTGCGCGAGCTCGACGGCACACGCGGCACCCTGGCGCTGAAGACGGCCCTGGTCAACACCACCCAGGGCCGCATCGACAGCTGCGCGACGCTGGCCCGCCACGCCGGCACTCGCGGCCCAACCTGCACGATGCTGGGGCAAACTGCCGATTGATGTTTCCCCCCGCGCACCTGGCCCGACTGACGACGCTGGTCGCCACGCTGCTGGCCGGCGCGGGCGCAGCCTGGGCGGACGTGGGCGGCACGCTGTCGCTGCAGACGGATGCGCGGGAGCGCGGCATGTCGTACAGCGCCAACCGTCCCAGCGCCCAGCTTGGCCTGGCCTGGGACGGCGAGGCTGGCTGGTATGGCGGGGCACAGCTGGCGCATGCTCGCTTTTCCCAGCGGCGTGGCGCCGCGCTGCAGCTCTATGGCGGCCGGGTCTTCGGCCTGGCGCCGGGCCTGGACGGCGAGGCCGGCATCGTCGCGCATGCCTACGAGAACGTGTCGCGCTACGACTACCAGGAGGTCTATGCCGGGCTGCTGGGGGAGCGTTGGAACCTGCGCGCCTATGTCTCGCCCGACTACTACGGCATCGGCCAGCGCAGCGTCTATGCCGAATTCAACCTGCGCTGGCCATTGGCGCGGGGCGTGGCGGCCTTGGGGCATGTCGGCCTGCTGCACGGCCGCGGCGGCCGGGCCTCGCCCTATGCCGAGCCGCATGGCGCGACGCGTGCGGACCTGCGCCTGGGTGCGTCCTGGCAACTCGGCGCGAGCAGCGATCTGCAGCTTGCCTGGACAGCAGCCGGCCGCGGCGGCCCCTACACCTGGACGGACGCGACACGCCGGCGCGCGCTGGTGCTCGGCCTGACGACCGCGTTCTGAATCCCTAGCTTGCCTTGAACCTGCGCTGCAGGCGCTGGCACTCACGCCGCAGTGAAGCCAGGAAAGGGCAGTGATGAGGATCTCGAAACCATGGGTGGCTGCGCTGGGCGCTGCAGCCGCTTTGATCGCGGGTTGCGGCGGCGGCAGCGGTGAAGGGCTGGACGCCAACGGCCGGCCGCTCGGCGAGGGCGACGACCCCAGCGGCCCGATGACGGCCAGCTTCAGTTCCATCCAGTCGCATGTCTTCACGCCCGTCTGCACGGCCTGCCACGCCGGCGCGGCCGCGCCCCGCGGCCTGCGGCTGGACGCGACCAACAGCTTCGCGATGCTGGTGGGTGTATCCAGCGGCGGCGTGCCGGCGCTCAAGCGCGTGGCGCCGGGCGATGCGGACAACAGCTACCTGATCCACAAGCTCGAAGGCCACCAGGCCGTCGGTGCGCGCATGCCGCTTGGCGGCCCTTATCTGGATGCCCAGACCATCGGGCTCATTCGCCAATGGATCAACAACGGAGCCCAGAAATGATGGCCGCACGACTGCTTCTCGGCCTGGCCCTCGCGCTGCTGTTCTCGGCCGTAAAGGCCGAGCCCTATCTCGCCATCCGCGCCGGCCTCAAATGCGTGGCCTGCCATGTGAACCCCTCGGGCGGCGGCCTGCGCAATGCGGTGGGCAACACCTTCGCGCAGAACGTCATCCCGGCCAACGCTTTGCCCGACGCACTGCAGGGCTGGACCGGCTCGCTGCTGGATGATCGCCTGCGCCTGGGTGGCGACCTGCGCACAGCGACGACGCGCACCTCCGTCTCGGGCCAGCCCACGCGCAGCGTCGGCGGTACCGAGCAGGTGCGCCTGTACGCCGATGTGCAGCTCATCAAGGACTACCTCGGCGCCTACCTCGACCAGCAGGTAGCGCCCGGCAAGTCCGAGCGCCAGGAGGCCTATGTGCGCCTGCAGACGCCCGGCCTGGGCTGGTATGCCAAGGCCGGCCAGTTCTACCTGCCCTTTGGCTGGCGCCTGCAGGACAGCCTGGCCTTCGTTCGCCAGCTCAGCGGGGTCAGCATGACCGTGCCCGACAAGGGCCTGGAGCTGGGGCACGAGAGCGATGACTGGTCCCTGCAGCTCGTGCGCAGCAACGGCCCTGGCAACACGGGCAATTCCAACGGCCACCAGACGACGGCCCAGGCCATCTGGATGCAGCCCTGGGGCCGCGTCGGCGCAGCGGCCGCGCAGGTCAAGTCGGCGGCAGGCAACCGCCAGGCTTACGGCCTCTTTGCCGGCACGACGACCGGGCCGGTGGCCTGGCTGGCCGAGATCGACATGGTCAGCGACGCCGGCTACCCCGAGGGCAAGCGCAAGCAATACGCGACGCTGCTGGAGGCCAACTGGCTGGTGCAGCAGGGCCACAACCTCAAGCTCACCGGTGAGTACCTCGACCCTGACCGCCGTGTGGCCCACGACAACAAGGTGCGCTACAGCCTCGTCTACGAGTACACGCCCTTCGCCTTCGCGCAGCTGCGCGCGGGCTATCGCAAGTTTGGTGGTATCCCGCAGAACGCCATCGACAACCGGCGGCAAAGCTTTGTCGAACTGCATGGAATGTTCTAGCGTCATCGGCCCAAAGACGGCGGGCGTGAGTGCCGATCCCGAGGTGCAAGCGGCGGTGGGTGTGCCGATGCATTTCTACGGGAGGCGCAAAGGCTCGTCGCCGGCGGTTGGGGGTGCCGCTGCCTCCGCCGCCGTCCCGACGCTGCGGCCTAAGCCAGCCATTCTGCTGTTTAACCCCTGGGCGACCCGCACAGGCCGCGTACCCAACAGCTTGCTGCACATTGCGGCGGCGCTGGGCGACGGCTATGACGTCGAGCTGGTCGACGGCAACCTCGAGCCAGATCCCTGGGTGGTGATCGAGAGGCTGCTGGCTTCCGGGCGATTCGGTTTTTTCGGCTGTACGGTGATGCCTGGACCGCAGTTGCGGCAGGCGGTGCCGATCACTCGCCAGGTTAGCGAGCACTTTCCCCTGGTCGTCACGATCTGGGGCGGCTACTTTCCATCCAACCATCCGCAGGCCGTCCTTCAGTCGGGCTGGGTGGACTACGTCGTGCAATCGGCCGGCGAGGGTTCACTGCCGGCATTGCTGGCGGCGTTGTGCGCGGGCCGTTCGCCCGACCAGATCCCCGGGCTGATTTTCCAGCGGAGTGGCGAAGTGGTGCGCACCGGCAAGGCCCCGCTGCCGAACCTCGACAGTCAGCCATCACTGCCGCTGAAACTGCTGGCCCGGCGTCATCCGATCAAACGCTATCTGCCGCGCACCTTCCTTGGCCGCCGGACCCATGCCATGCACACCAGCATGGGCTGTCCGTTCATGTGCGCGTTCTGCGCCGTGGTGCCGCTCTACCAAGGCCGCTGGGTGGCGCGCTCGGCCGAGCTTGTCGCCGACGACGTGCTGCAGATGCGCGACATGCATGGCGTGGATGCCATCGAATTCACCGACAACAACTTCTTTGTTGCCGAGAAACGCGTGCGCGCCTTCGCCGAGCGCATGCGTGGGCAGGGCGTGACCTGGTGGGGCGAAGGTCGCATCGACACGCTGGACCGCTACAGCGACGAGACGTTGTCGCTGATGCGTGAAGCGGGCTGCCGCATGATCTTCTTCGGCGCCGAAAGCGGCGACGACGAAGTGCTGGCCATGGTCGATAAGGGTGGGCGCCAGTCAGGCGAGCAGATCCTGCGGTTCGCCGCCCGCCTGCTGTCGTTCGGCATCATTCCCGAGTATTCGTTCGTGCTGGGCTTTCCCCGGCCCACCGAGGCCGAGGTCTGGGCGCAGATCCACCGCGACATCAGCTTCATCCGGCGCCTGAAAGACCAGAGCCCGGCGACCGAAATCATCCTCTACATCTACAGCCCGGTGCCCACCGAGGGCAGCACGCTGCAGCAGCACAGCCAGGCCGCGGGATTCCGCTTCCCGAGCACGCTGGAGGAATGGGTCAGCCCGTCATGGGAGTCCTTCGACTTGCATCGCAATCCGCTGACACCGTGGCTGACGACCGCAATGGTGCGCCACATCCATGACTTCGAGACGGTGATCAACGCCCGCTACCCGACGCGCACGGATTTCACCCTGGGCGAATGGGGCCGCCGAATGATGCAGTTGGCGTCACTGCCGCGGTACTGGAGCGGCCTGTACAGGCGGCCGCTGGAATTGAAGGCGCTGCAGCGCCTGCGCCGATACACGCGTCCCGAGGTGGAGGGGTTCTATGCTGAAGCCAACTGAAGCCGTGACGGCACAGATACCCTCGCTGGATGCGGCCCAGCAAGCGGTGCTGAGGGCACTGGCATATCGCCAGGTGTTCAACAGCCCGCTGTCTGCCGATGAGGTCTGGCGATTTCTTGACACGCCGGGCGTGCCGATCAGCGAGGTGGCGAGTGCGCTGCAGCGGTTGCAAACGGCTGGCCTGGTGGCCAGCCATGACCGATGGTTTTGGATCGCCGAGATGGACGATCCGATTGCGCGCTGGTCAGCCAACCGCGACCGTGCCGACGCGGCCATGCCTCAAGCGCTGGAAGTGGGCCGTGGCCTGATGCGCCTGCCCTTCGTGGATGGCGTGGCCATTTCCGGATCCTTGTCCAAGCGGTCGCTGGCCGAGGACGGGGACTTTGATTTCCTGATCATCACGCGGCCGGGGCGGTTGTGGCTGGTCTACGTCTTGTTGCGCTTCTACCGCCAGAAGTTGCCCGCACCGCAGATGCTGTGCTCGAACTACCTGCTGGCTGGCCACAAGCTGGCACTTGAGCGGCGCGACGCCTTCACGGCGATGGAGCTGGCCACGCTGTATCCCGTGGCGGGGTGTGATTCGCTGACGCACCTGCAAAAGGCCAACCCTTGGGTGGACGACTACCTGCCGAACCGGGCAGTGCTGCAGAGGCCGGCAGAGCCAGCGCGTACGACTGGTCGCCGTTTCAGCGAGATGGCATTGGGAGGGGTGCTGGGCGCGTTGCTGGACTGGTGCGCGTGGAAGCTGATCCACCGACGGCTCCGTCGCAATATTGCGCAGCTGTCATCTCTGACGGCGCGGCGGAGCATGGAGCTCAGCCGCGATGTGGCCAAGCTCCATACCTCGGAGTGGAAGTACCGCATTCTTGAGCGCTATCAGGCGAATCTGGACCGATTGCAGCGGCAGGCGGGCGGGGCCATCACGCGCCACACCGTCGACGACACCGTATTGGTCGCCTCGGCCTACTACTACCGGCTCGATCCCAAGCAGTGGCAGGCGGGCAAGCCGTATCCGCCCCTGGGCACCTTGTACGCGGCCGGGCTGGTGCGCAGTTTGGGCTTCAAGACGCATGTGTTCGATGCGGGGCTCGCTGAAAGTGAGCTGTCCTTCCTCTGTCGGTTAGAGCAGGAACGCCCGGAGTTCGTGGTGCTGCAGGAGGACGGCTTCAACTATCTGACCAAGATGTGCCTGGACCGCATGCGCGAAGCGGCCTTGCAGATGGTGCGCCTGGCGCGTGCCTTTGGGGCACGGGTCGTCGTTTGCAGTTCTGATGCCACCGACTTCCCCGAACCCTATTTGCGCGCCGGCGCGACCGTTGTGGTGCGCGGCGAAAGCGAGGCCACGCTGGCTGACGTTCTGGGGGCCTGGCGTGACGGCCGACCGTGGGCCGACATCCCAGGGCTGGCCTATCTGGAGGACGACCGTCTGGCGCGATCGCCGGTGCGCGCACCCATCACCGACCTCGATCACCTGCCTCCTCCGGCATGGGACCTGGTCGATCTGGAGCCTTACCGGGAGGTCTGGGAACGTCGGCATGGCCACTTCTCGCTGAACGTCGCCACCACACGCGGTTGCCCCTACGCGTGCAACTGGTGCGCCAAGCCGCTCTATGGAAAACGCTACACCGTCCGTTCCCCGGAGCAGGTGGTTGATGAGCTGGAGCTGCTGGTGCGACGCTACGGTGCCGACCACTTCTGGATCACCGACGATCTGTTCGGGCTGAAGCCGGGCTGGGCGCTGCGCTTCGCCGCGCTGGTGCAGGAGCGCCGCCTGAAGATGCGCTACACCATCCAGACCCGCGCCGATCTGGTGCTGCGCGATGCCGACGACCTCCAGGCATTGTCCCGCTCAGGCTTGGAGACGGCCTGGATCGGCGCCGAGAGCGGTTCGCAGCGCATCCTCGATGCGATGGACAAGGGCATCAAGCGGCCGCAGATCGACGGCGCTGTGCATGCGCTGAAGCAGCAGGGCGTGAAGCCCGCGTTGTTCCTGCAGTTTGGCTACCTCGGCGAGACGGCCGACGACATTCAGCTAACGCACCAGATGTTGGACGATCTGCAGCCCGATCAGATCGGCATTTCGGTGTCCTACCCGCTACCAGGCACCGTCTTCCACGACCGCGTCAAGGCGCAGATGGGACATAAGACCCACTGGCTTCACAGCAACGACCTCGCGCTGATGTTCCCCGGGACCTTTTCTCCGGCGTTCTACCGGCACTTGCATGTCTACACGTCGCGGCGCTTCCAGATCGGGCGTTGCTGGGCAGTGTTGCGCGGGCGCCTACCGGCGCCCAGCCGCGGGGGCAGGCTTCGTGCGCTGGCCTCGCTGCTGCGCGCCACGCCCGCGCTGCTGACCGCCCGAATCGGCATGGGGCGCGAACAGCGTCTGCCGGCACCTGCACCGGCGGTGGCACCATGAGTGCAGCCGCCTTCGACGTGATGGCGGTCGACTACGACCGTGATTTCACCCACAGCCTGGTGGGCGCCGCGCAGCGCCGCATGGTCTGGGAGGTTCTTGACGACTGCCTGCGCCAGCACGGTCGGCCCTGCTTGGTGCTTGAGCTGAACTCCGGCACGGGCGAGGACGCTCTGCACATGGCCCGCGCCGGTCATCGCGTGGTAGCCACCGACGTGTCGGGCGAGATGTTGCGAGTGGCCCGCGACAAGCTCGAACGTGGTGGTCTCGGTCTTCTGGTGCAGACGCGGCAGCTGGACCTGCAAGCGCTGGCGTCCGGTGAGGTGAGGGCGCAGGACCTGGGTGGCCCGTTCGACCTCGTGTTCTCCAACTTCGGCGGCCTGAACTGCGTGTCGCCCGAGGCGCTGCGGGCGCTGGCCGCGCCGCTGGCTGCCTGCCTGGCGCCACAGGGGCAGGTCATCGTCGTCGTGATGCCGCGCTTGTGCCTGTGGGAAACCGCGTGGGCCTTGTTGCACCTGCAGCCGCGCCGCGCCATGCGGCGTTGGCGCGGCGGGCCGGTGCCGGCCCAACTGGGCGCCGGCCAACCGCCGCTGTCGGTCTGGTACCACGGTGTGGGCGACATGCAGTGCGCGCTGGGTGAGCACTTCCGGCAAGAACGGGTGCGCCCGATCGGGCTGGCGGTGCCGCCGTCCTACCTGGAGCCGCTGGCCCGCCGTGCACCGCGCTGGCTGGCGCTGATGGAACGGATCGAGCGCCGCTGGCTCACGGCGGCCTGGGGCGCCCATCTGGCAGACCACGCATTGATCCAATGGCGCAGGCGGTGACGATGAGCCTGATCCTCACTCACGGGTATTTCATTGCCGATGACGCGATTGAGCAGCGCATCATGCGGCCTTATCCGCCGCTGGGCCTGCTTTCCATCTCGGCATGGCTGGACCGCGAAGGCGTCGACCACCATGTCGTCGACGCCACGTTTCTCGATGCCGACACCTTCGTCCAGCGTGTGCGGGCGCTGCGCCCGCGCATGATGGCCTTCTACGTGACGTTGATGACGCGGCACTCGGTGCTGCGGCTGATCGCGGCGCTGGGCGGCGCAGAAGATAGCCCGGTCATCGTGCTGGGCGGGCCCGACGTGCGCCACAACGCCGCCGACTACCTCAGCCATGGTGCTCACCTGCTGGTGGTCGGCGAGGGCGAGCAGACGATGGCCGATGTAGCGCGGCTGCCTGCAGCCGCCTGCAGGGATGCCGCGGCGCTGGCGGCCATCCCCGGCCTGATCCATGCCGATGCGCAGGGGCAGCCGGTGTTCACCGGCGAACGCCGCTTCGTGCCTGAACTGGACGAACTACCCGAGCCGGCACGGCATCGCATCGATCTGCGGCCATACCTCAAGGCTTGGCGCGATGCCCATGGCCAGACCTCGCTGAACGTCAGCACCCAGCGCGGCTGTCCCTACAAGTGCGCCTGGTGCAGCCGGGCCGTGTACGGCACCAGCTACCGCCGCCGTTCGCCGCAGCATGTGGTGGCCGAGCTGCGCACGCTGGTGGATCGCTACGCACCCGATCAGTTCTGGTTCGTCGACGACGTGTTCACGATCAACCACAACTGGCTTGCCGGGTTTGCCGAAGCGCTTGATGCCGCGGGCCTGCGCATCCGCTACGAATGCATCACGCGGGCCGACCGCATGAACGAGCGCGTCGTGGAGTTGCTCTCGCGCACTGGCTGCGTGCGCGTGTGGATCGGCGCCGAGAGCGGTTCGCAGCGCATCCTGGATGCCATGCAGCGCCAGGTCCGCGTCGAGCAGGTCACCGCCATGATCCGCGCGGCCTCGGATGCGGGCATGCAGACCGGCACCTTCCTGATGCTCGGCTACCCGGGTGAAACCGAATCGGACATCGTCGCCACCGAGCGCTATTTGCGCGATGCGCGGCCGGACCTGTTCACCGTGACGCTGGCGTATCCCATCCGCGGCACGCTGTTCCACGACCAGGTGGCAGACCAGACCACGTCGCCGCCGTTCGATCAGGGCAGCGACCGCGACCGGCGCTACCCGCGCACCTACAGCGATGACTACTACCGCCATGCCGTGCGCCTGCTCACCCACACCCATGCCGTGAGCACCGCGCCGCGCCCCTTCGGCGCCCGCGCACTGGCCCATCGCGTGGCGTGGTGCCGCTCGCGTCTGGGCATGTGGTGGCATCGTCGCAATGGGATGCAACCCGCGTGAGCGGCCCCGAAACGCGCTGGGGCCTGCCGCCCCATGGCCTGCTGGCACGCCTGCTGCGCGGCCCGGTGCGGCGGGCCGTCTCGCCGTGGCTGCGGGGCCGCATGGCGCGTGCCGGTCGCACCGCGCAGCATTGGCGCCTGGGCCGCTTGCGGCTGCGCATCGACCCGGGCGTCTTCCCACCGGGGCCGACGCTCAGCTCGGCCGTCTTCGTCCGCTGGCTGCTCTCGGACGAGGGTCCTGGCCCATGGCCGGGCCGGCGCGTGCTCGACATGGGATGCGGCAGTGGCGTCATCGGCCTGGCACTGGCGCAGGCCGGCGCTCAGGTCATTGCGTCGGACATCAATCCTGTTGCGGCGGCGAATACCACAGCCAATGCGCAGGCCAACGGGCTGGCGCTGACGGTGGTGGTGGCCGACCTGCTGGCAGGCATCCGCACGTCCACGCTGGATTGCGTGGTGATCAACCCACCCTACTACGCACGCTCACCGCGCTCGATGCCGGAGCGCGCTTGGTTCTGCGGGGTGGGGTTCGAGTACTTTCATGCGCTGTTCGAGCAGTTGGCGGCACTGGACCTGACGCACACGGAGGTGCTGATGGTGCTGTCAGAAGATTGCCAGGAGGATGGCATTCGCCAGGCGGCCAAGGTGCATGGGCTGCAGTTGAAATTGCGGGGTAGGCGCCGGAGCTGGCTGGAATGGGCGGCCATGCTGCAAGTGGTGCCGGCGTTGGAGGACGTCCGGTGAGCGCACGCGGGCTGATCATCCAGATCCACGTGGTGTTGTCATGCGGGGCGATGCTCTGCTGGCTGGCCGCGCTAGCGGCCTATGCCGGTGCCTGGCGCCGGCATCACAGGCTGATCGGCCGCACCTTCATGGGGTTGGTCGTGGCCAGCATGGTGTTGGCCGTGGGCATTGCCGTGGACGCCCGCAACCCATTCGGCGCCGTGACCTCGTTGCAACCTCTGGTGCTGTGCCTGAGTGCCGGTGCTCAGTTCCTTCGTTCGCGCTGGGTCGTGCGCGCACTCGGCTGGGTGGGTTTGTTGGTGGCGGCCGGCGTGCTGGCAGGCACTTGGGGCCTGCTGAACTCGCACCGGCTCATCGACGTGATCGCCTTTCCCTGGTCTGCACTGACGCAAGGTGCACTTGCGGTCAACGATCTGCGCACGGCGCCGGGGCCGCGCTGGCGAGCCCACGGCCATCGCATGCTGGCGGCGGGTTGGTTCTACCTTGCGGAAGTGGGCATCTTGACCCTGGATCCGCATCCCAGCGTCATTGCCTGGATGATCGCGGCCATCATGCCGATCGGCGGGGTGTTGTGGGTGCGCCGGCAACCGAGGAGCTTTGGACCGGCTGGGCCGGCCTTGACAGCAGGAGGGGCAAATGGAGCCTCGACTTCATCGCTCAGCGCCTAGCCCGGACCTCGTCGATGAGCTGCACCGCGCGGTGCAGACTGGTGTGATCCCGGTACACCCGCTCCAGCGCGCGACCGGCGACGCGTTCACGCGCCGGGCGATCATCCAGCCAGCGATCAAAGGCATCGCGCATCGACGTCGGTCCTCGCGGCACGGCAATGAGTTCATCCTCATCGAAATGCTGTCGGGTCAGGGGACTGAGTTCGGTGATCTGGAAGGTGGCGCTGGCCGCCGCTGCATAGACGCGCTGGGTCAAGTCTGCGGCGCTGTCGAGCAGCGGAGCAACCAAAGGGGCAAGCGACACGCGAGCCATCGCTTGGTGGCGAGCATGCTCATCGACCGGCAGCCGCGGCACGCCGAACCCCCACGTCTCAAGCTCACCGAACAGGCCGTGGTGCCGCGCGAGGATATGGCGCATCGTGTGCCACACGGCACGGACCCGCTGCGGATTGGCCACCGACAAGTGCGCGTAGTCGAACACGCGCTCGCAGGCATGTGGCCGGTCGCGGAACGGGCTGGCCGCCTGAGGCAGCCACACGAAAGGCTTGCCCAGGCGCATCCATGCAACTGCCGAACGCTGCATGAAGGGCTCGGCATGCAGCGACAGCAGCAGGTCTGCGCCGGCACCGCTGGCCGTGCGATCAAGCCGCCGCGCCTCGGCCGCACTCAGCGGTGCGCACGATTCGGCCACGTCGCGCGCGGGAATCAGCAGCCGCGTGCAACGCGACGGGTGGTCCATGCCGGTGGCCTGAAAGCGTTGATGCAGCCGGTCGGTGTCCAGCCCCAGCAGCAGCGTCGGCCGGAAGTCGGCCGCCAACGCCGGCGTCAGCCTCTGTTCATCGTCGATGCGCAGCACCACCACACCGATGTGTTGCAGCGCGCATCGCAGATCCTCGAACCACACCCACCCGGCCGGCGATGGCGGCGTCACCAGCAACACCCGTTCGCCGCAGGCGGCCCGAACCCGGCTGAAGCGGGCCAGCGTCTGCGCTTGCAGTTCAGCGCCGCGCTGATGCAGTCCGGCATCGGGATGTTCGGGTGGCCGGGGCTTGTTGCGCCATTGGCCAGCAGCGAGGCAGGCCTGGATATGGCGGCGCATGAAACGCAACTGCACTTTGCCGCCCATGTCCTGCCATCCCACTGTCTTGTCCGCCTCGCCCAGCTGTTTCCACTATGCCATCGCCGAGCCCAGCCTCGGGCCGAGATTTGATGTCCGAACACTCCTTCAATGCGCAGACGACGACGCCACCCGACGTCGCCTCGCTGGCTCGCCGCCCTCGGCAGGTTGCGCCGCAGCCCGCCTGGCAGCCGGGGCGGGTGGTCCGCTCGCTGTGGCGGCTATTCGCGGTGCGACCGGTGGCCTTGTGTGGTGGGCTTTTGGCCACCTTGCTGCGGGCGGGCACGCTGCTGCTGGTGTCGATCGCCATCGGCCGCGCCGTCAGCGGCAACGCAGTCGCGGTCTGGGCGGTGGTGGCCTGCCTGGCCTTGCTGGCGGCAGCAGCACTGGGCTATGTCGGGCAGCGTCTCGTCATCGATGCCGTGCAGGACGGGCTGACCCATGTGCGCGAGCGGCTGGTCGAGCGGCAATTGGACTTGCCGGTGGACATCGTGCATCAACAGGGCGTCGAGCCTTTCGTGATGGCGATGACGCGCCATGGCGAGCTGCTCGGTCAGATGGCCCGGGCCTGTTTCGGCACCCTGCTGCCCGGAGCCATGCTGGTGCTGCTGTGCCTGGGCGGCATCGCGGCGATGCTGCCGGCGCTGGCCGTGCCGCTGATCCTCGCACTGGCGCTGCTGGGGCTGACACGGCGACAGCTTTCACGTCGCCTGGCAGGCCAGATGGCTGGCGCGCACGTTGCCATCGACCAGTTGTATGAGCAGTTGGGCGGCACCGTCCTGCGCCACGAGCTGGCGGTCAGCCAGGCGAACGAACATCACGAGCGTCAAGCCTGCCGGCAGAGCGTTGCGCGCACCCATGCGTTGACGCGTGCGCTGGCCAGGATGCAGACCTTTGCAGCCGAGCTCGACGCGCTGGTGCTGGGCCTGGCGCTGCTGGGCCTCGTCGTCTGGTTGACCATGGCCGGCGGTGCCGCAGTGTCGGGCGCGCAGCTGGCGTCGGTGCTGTTCCTGCTACTGGCGCTGCGCGGCGCCTTGCAGAGCCTGTTGCGCGCGTCGCAGGAGATGGCTCAGGGCGTGCCGGCGCTGGACAGCATCGAGCAGCTGCTGGCCATGCCGCCTGGGCCGGCGCATCACGGCCGTGTGCCGCCGACGCACTGGCGCATGACGCTGGAAGGCGTGAGCCACCGCGCCGGCAAACGAATGCTGGTTCGCGACGTCGATCTTGCCCTGGAGCCCGGGCGCGTGACCGTGGTGACCGGCGCCAACGGCGCGGGCAAGACGACGCTGTTGCGTCTGCTGCTCGGTCTGGCCGAAGCCGATGGCGGCGCGATCCGCGTCGATGGCGTGCCGTGGGCGCAGATTGATCGGTCGGCGTTCCGGCGCGGCGTGGGCTACCTGCCGCAGAACGCCGTGCTGTTCGCCGGCACTGTCTACGACAACATGGCCTATGCGGCGCCCGGTGTCACGCCACAGGCCGTGCAAGGCATGGCGCATGCGCTGGGTCTGGACGCGCGGCTGAGCGCGTGGGCCGACGGTCTGCACACCCGGTTGGGCCCGGGCGGCAGCCCGCTGTCCGGTGGCGAGCGCCAGCGGGTGGCCCTGGCCAGGGTGCTGCTGCGCGCGCCGCGGCTGCTGATCCTGGACGAGCCGACCAACCACCTCGACGGCGCCAGTTCACAGGCCCTCGTCAGCCTGCTGCGCCAGGCGCCCGGCCGCCCCGTGGTGTTCATCGTCAGCCACGATCCAGCCCTCATCGCCCAGGCGGACCAAGTATTGGAGATGGTCGCCGGGCGGTTACAAGCGCGAGGTCCCGTGCCCGGCAATTCGCCAGCCGGGTAGCACGTGCCGCAATGCATCTCCGGCTCGCCAAAGTGACGAACTTCCTTCCCGTTGTGGCGCTCTACAAGGGCGCCAGCACTTCGCAGCCCCGCTGACTGCGCCGCAGCCATTCAATGTAGGTCCCGCTCATGTGGGCGAGCTGCCGCCCTGAGAGCCCGGCTTCGTGCTCGATGCGAGCAATGAACAATACATGCGAGCCGATTCGCTCGACCCTCTCAACGGAGAGTTCACGAACGAGCCCTGCCTGATCCAGCACGGGAAGCCCGAATAGCGGCGACGACGAGATCGGCACGGTCAACTTGTTCAGGTCAAGCGTGGGCTGGCGGTGCCGGTTTCCGAGGGCGTAGACGGCCTCAAGCAGCTCGGCGGGCGCGCTGCTCATGGCAATGCGCTTGGAGGCTTCCATGAGCGCAACGCCCGGACTCGTTGCGCGCAGGGCCAGCAGGTACTCGCCTGACGACAGCGCGCCCACGAGGTCCATGGGGAACAGGTCCTCCCGCTTGTCGTGCCCCACGCCCACGAGAAAAACCGGCCTCGCCACGATGTAGTAGGCATTCAGCGCGCGCAGGTCTCGCGCAGACATGCGAAGCGCATCACCTCGCCGAGCAGCGGTCCGGGCGTTTTGCCAGGCCAGCAAGTACCGGAGCCACAAGGTGGGTCGCGGCAGGCAGCGGTTCATCGTGCGCGCCACTTCAAAAAGGTACAGGGCGCCCTGCTTCATCGGCAGCATTCCGACCGATTTCAATGCCAGCCGCGCCAAGGGTGTGGTTTCAGAATTCGGCGGGTAGATCTCCAGCCATGGGCACGGCGCAAGGGCACCTTGATCGACATTCTTCGCCGCCAAGCGGACCCCCAGAACGAAGGGGCGCATGGACACGGGACAGTGGTCGCCACTGACGTCAACGGGCCCGCTGGGCAGCCCTCGCAGCACCACTCGAAGTGCAAACTCCGCAGAATCGGCATACACCACAGGCGCGTAGCGCAGGCCCTTACCGCTGCGCAACAAGGACAGCAAATGCCTCATGGCCGCCTGCGGAGAACGATAAACAGGAAGTTTGAATCGAACGCCCCTAGCAGCGCGCTACGACTGGCTGCGCGAACCTCCACAAGGGCGAAATGAGGTTCCGCCGCTTCGCGTATGGCGCTGACGAAATGCCGGTAGGACGTGACCTTGCCCTTCAACTCGATCGCTCCCGTCCGGACCGAACGCAATGCGCTTCGCCACCACCAGGCGTGCCGCATGTCTTGTCGGTAGAACGGATTGAGGACACTCGCCACCAGTGCCCCGTCCGGTTTCACATGCGACGCGAGCCGTTGCAGCAGCGGCTTGAGCTCGCGCACGTGGCTCAGCACGGCAAAGTTGGCGGAAATGGCTGCAACCGGAGGGCTTCCCTGAAGCGCGTTTTCCATTGCGGCCAGCGGGCCCACCGCCGGCGTGATGCGCCCAGCCGCAATCTCGTTGATACAACGCGCTCTCAGCACATCCACCATGCCGGGCGAGACGTCGTAGGCGATGACGCGGTGCCCACGCGCGGCATACCACGCCGCATCGGTGCCAGTACCGCAACCGAAATCCAGGATCACCCCGCCCGGCCCAGCGATGGACACCACGCGCTCACAGAACGACAACCGGACCGCCACGTTGTCGTCTCGGCCATCAACCAGGGCATCGTAGCCAGCCGCTGCACCATCGTAGAAGCGGGCCGTCGCGTCGGCGGGAGCGCCGCAAGGTGATGACAAGTCGGTTTTGAGTCGCGCCATGCGGGACATTTGGAGAGAAGCGTTGGGGCGTGGGTTCCGCCGCGTTGACCAATGGTTCAACGCTTCGTGACGGAGAAGCCGCCGCCGCCGCGCAAAGGCTTCGAAGGCGCGCTGCACTTCGGCGGGCCAGCCCGCCTTGCTGCCCACGTTGTTGTAGCCAGAGGACCACGTCGTCCGTTACTTGACTGGTCGGAGACGCCGGACGGGATTCCGGCGTCCACCCTTCGACGAGGCAAAGTGCTAGTGATGGTCCACCTCACGAACGCCGTGACCGACGCTTCACCAGCCACGGCAACAGTGCTCCACCGGCTGCGAGCAGGGCCCACGAGCCAGACTCGGGCACGGGTGAGATGCTGACGATGAAAGCCACGCTGTCGATGCTGGCACTGCCGGTCCCGTACGACAGCGCCGTGCCGTCTTCTCCCTCGACATAGCTGGCCGCGACCGTGAAGCCGGTCTGGAAGTCAGCGGCGGCCGGATCGAGTGGGACCGTGGCGGTGAAGTTCTGGTCGACCCACTGGAGCGGGCCGGGCAAGGACAGCCCCCCATAGCCGTTGCCCACCAGGGAGAAGCTGCCCTTCACCACGGCCTGAAGGCCGGTGATCTGGTAGCCCGGTTCCGCAGTGAATGACAGACCGGTGAACTGCAGCGTGGCTGCGACTTCAAACAATCCCTGGATACCACTGCCACCGACGCTGGCGTACATCTGCGGCTGGAAAGTGAAGCCGTCGCTGTCGGCCGAGTGAGTGACTTGCAGCGTAGGCAGGAACTGCGGGTTCGCGCCGTAGTAGGCGTCCGTGCCATTCACCAAGACTGCCTCCGCGTAGTAGGACGCAGCGCCGGTTGCGAAGTTTGCCGACGCACGGCCGAGGTCGATGGTGCAGGGGTCGCTCGACCCGTCGCAGGGCGCTGCCGCTGCTGCGGACGCCACGAATTGCAAGCTCAAAAGCAGGGCGATTGAGGGCAGTCTCCAGGATCTATGCATATAAATTCCTTCGGTTGCGGCGTTACGGTCGGGCCGAGGGAATCTAGTCAAATCGCGCGCCGGGCGCGAATTCAATCGTGGTGGGTGCCATTACCCGAACAGGGTGGTTGGCGCCATCAACAGTGACGACGCGGGCCGGGCTGGCGCTATACGGGGCGGTGTTTCCATGCGTCAATCCGCCGCTTCAGCGACATCGGAGATTGGCATGGCCCGTTCAACCGCACTCGTTCTGGCCGCCTGCCTGTTGTCGATCGGGGCTGCCGCGCAAGCGGCGCCGCCAAAATTCTCGGCCACGGCTTCGGCGGGCAGCGGCACCATCAATATCCCTGGCCCGACCGACTACCACTCCAACGCGGACACGGGGCCAGTCAGTTTCACGGCCACGTCTTCGCAATTCGAAGCGGCCGGCGGCGGGGCGGCGGTGTCCACGGGGCTGGGCCGCTCCAATTCCTCGGCCTCCGCCGACCTGGGCGCCTTGCATCTGCTGGCCGAAGCCAGCGCCAACTTGACCAGCACGAATGGCGCCGCGATGTCCGTGAACGGCAGCAGTTCGGCCAGCGGCAGCATTGACGATGCATTCACGATCAATGCCGTCAATTGCCAGAACCTGAGTCTGTGCGGCCCCGGCGCCTTGGGGCTGCTGACCTTCTCGATCGGTGCCTCGGGGAGCATCGGCGGCAACGGCAACGTGAGTGGCAACTGGTCCGTCATCGGGCAGTGGACGGCCGACGTCACATTGAACGCGGGCTATCTGCCGGGGTCGCCCTTGTCAACCAGCGCCGCCTGGCATGGTGATCATTCGATCTCCCGCAACGGCAACGGCGCCCTGTTCGAGTCCAGCAATGGAGAGTTCGGCAACCAGACGTTCGCTGTCAGCTTTGCCTTCGGCACGCCGATCGCGCTGCACTTTGCCGGCACCGTGAGCGCTTCTGCCTCGGTGGGTTATGTGTTCGGCGCCAGCTCGGCCAGTGACGCTGCTTTTCGCACCGATTTGTCTCACACCGTGGCCTGGGGTGGCATATCGGGCCTGACGGATGCCAACGGCAATGCCGTCGCCTTTACTGCGCTGAGCGAAGGCAGCGGCGCCGATTTCGCCAAGTCCTTTGCCAGCCCGGTTCCTGAGCCGGGCAGCGTGGGTCTGCTGGCATTCGGGCTGGTCGTGCTGATGCTTCGGGTGCGCCGCTCACAGCGTTGACTTGGCTGGCATGCAATCCGACATCGCACCGTAAGGGGCCTGGTCTTCACCGGCTCGTCGAGCGTGGTGGTTCGCATGCTGGCGCAGACCAGAATCAATCTGTCTTCGGTTGGCCCTGCGACGCGGGCATCTCATGGCGATGTTGGCGCAAAGTTCGAGGACCTCGTCGATGAGAGCAGCGCAGTGAGGCATGGGTGACGACATTCGCAGAGGCCGGTCCACGAACCTCATGGCGGCCCTAACCAGCTAAGCTTGCGCGATGCCTTAGTTCTCAAGGAGTCGATGATGAAAGCTGAAACCCGCCGGCTTGTCCCTCGTCTGCCTCTTCTGATGGGCACGCTTTTCGCACTTGCGTTGGCGCCTGCCACGACGCACGCGGTGGTGGTGATAGACCAACCACAGTCGATGGGCTTCGGTGTGATGTACCCGTTCATGCCCGGGCAAACCTTCACCGCGGTCGGTACGCGCATCGACACCATTGGCGTCGAGTTGCGCAACATGAACAAGTCTCGGCCGGGAAGCCTTGTCTCTCTGAGCTTGTACGAGGGTGAGGGCAGCGGCGGCGCATTGCTCGCATCCAGCAGCGTGGATGTGCGGGCCCTTCTTGGCGACACAGGCGGCGCGGCGCTGGTGGACTTCAACCTTGGAGCCGTGAAGTTGCAGCCAGGGCAAACCTATTCCTTTCAGCTCACTGCATCGGACGAACGCTTCGGGGTGTCCTACTACTCCGTAGTCGGCGAAGACGCTTATCCCGGCGGTCACATGTTCAACGCCTTCGAAAGCGAGCCTCTAGGCGACCTGACGTTCAACGTCACCGCAGTTCCGGAGCCGGGCATGGCGGCGCTGCTGCTGATCGGCGGCGGCTGGCTTGCTGGTGTGCGGTTGCGCGCGGGGCGGCGCCGCTGATCCGTAATGTTTTAGGCACGCAGCTCCGCCTCGCGACGTTCAAGCCAAGCGTGCATGAGTCGTCCAAGTGTTGGCGTGTCTGGCGCAACTCGGCGAAGTACGCCGGTCTTGGGCCTTAGCGCGGCGTTGTGATCAGCAGTCCAACCCGCGGCGATCTCGGCGCCTCATGAATTGCACGCCGGCCACTGAAGCCAGGCCCAGTAGCAGAAGCTGGTAGGAAGCAAGCTCCGGCACCGTCGAGACACCGAAATAGAGATCCGTCGCCGAAGGCGTGCCGAGCAGGATGGCGCTGCCGCCAGCGTAGTTCCCCTCACTCGACCAGTAGACGCCGTACCGCGCGGACGCCGCACTGACTTCAAAGCTGTACGGCTGGCCACTCTGCACCGCGACGTTGCCGACGTTGAACTCGACGAGCCCTACCCAGCCTTGCAACGTGCCGATGCGCGAGTCGACGTTGACCGTTGAACTCCCCAGCACGGGGCCGTTGAAACCTTCTCCGGCATACAGATTCAAGGTCAGCGTCTTGTCCTGCGCCAGCTGGGAGTCAATGTTCATGTTGATCACCCACAGCGAGATGGTTCCGACGCTCGGCAGCGTGGGCGTAAACGACTGGCCGAACGGCTGGAAAGCCGCGATCTGGATCTGCCCCACCAAGGAATTCGGCGGGAGCAGCGGGATGGAGACATCTCTCTCGGCATACGCCGGAGCCATGACTGCCACCGTCGAAACGGCAAGGAGGAATTTCTTCAAGGCGGCCATGTCAATCTCCGAATTAAAGGCGAACCGGCAGAAGCCGCCGGCGCGACAGCAAGGCCCGTGCGCCCAGCGTGCCGAGCAGCCAGGGGGCGGCTCAGGGATGGGGTAACCGTCAGCTCGAACGTGACCTTATTGCCGTGCAAAGGATAGTGGCCGCCAAGATTGACGCCCTCCCTAATGTGGCGCGCGTGTGGCCGCTTGGCTGGCCCTTTGTCTCAGTGGCAACTCTCGCGGCACCTGTGCCAGTTCGTGGGCGTTTGGCTGGCGGTCGGCGTCTGCGAGAGGACAGGCTTGCGCGAGGGCTGACATCGACGCCAAGAAAAAGCCCCATCCGCTTGCACGAATGAGGCTTGATTTGGCTCCCCGACCTGGGCTCGAACCAGGGACCCACGGATTCACAGGTGTATGTCCGATCCGTGAGCCCGCATGTCGGTCAGCGCGGGGTGCTCACACCTTCTTCACGAACTCCGACTTCAGGCCCATGGCGCCGATCCCATCGATCTTGCAGTCGATGTCGTGATCGCCATCCGTCAGCCGGATGTTCTTGACCTTGGTGCCGACCTTGACGACCAGGGACGAGCCCTTGATTTTGAGGTCCTTGATGACCGTCACGGTGTCGCCGTCCTGCAGCACATTGCCCACCGCGTCGCGGATCACACGCACTTCGTCGGCGGCCGGAGCAGCTGCCTCGACCGACCACTCATGGCCGCATTCGGGGCAGACCAGCTGAGCGCCGTCCTCGTAGGTGTACGCAGACTGGCACTGAGGGCAGGCGGGCAGGGTGCTCATCGGTTCGTTCTCGGTTGGACAAGAAAAAAGCCCCGCTGCTTGCGCAACGAGGCTTCTGATTTGGCTCCCCGACCTGGGCTCGAACCAGGGACCTACGGATTAACAGTCCGGCGCTCTACCGACTGAGCTATCGAGGAATTGATCGGTATTTTTGCTTGCCGTGCGGTTGCGGCTCGCTGTTGTTGCAAAGGCTGGCGATGGGCCAGCCTTTGCGGGTTTTCTGTGGCTCCCCGACCTGGGCTCGAACCAGGGACCTACGGATTAACAGTCCGGCGCTCTACCGACTGAGCTATCGAGGAACAGAGCCCGTGACTATAGCAGTTCTTTCAGGGGCCTCAGAGCCGGACCTCGAGACTCGTGCGGAAAGTCCGCGGTGCGAGCGGGTAGAGATAGCTGTGCTCGAACTGCCAGGGTGACTCGCGCCAGGCGCGGCGGTTGGTCAGGTTGTCGACGGCCACGCGCCAGATCCAGGTCTGGTTGCCCACGCCCTGCATGTAGCGCAGGCCCGCGTCGGCCACAGTCCACGCCGGCACGGCGGTGCTGTTGTCGGGCGTCGCGAAGCGGCTGCCCTCATGGCGGATGCCGAGCTGGGCTTGCAGGCCGGGCAGCAGGTCCTGGCGCACATGGGCCTTGAGGGTCGTCTCCGGCACATTGGGCGGCTGCAGGCCGTTGAGGCTGGCGTCGGCGCTGCCTTGGCGGCGCGCCTGCAAGCGCATGGCGCTGGCGAACAGGCCGCCGCCGCTCCACTTCAGGTCGGCGCTGGCTTCGATGCCGCGATGGCGGGCATAGCCGTCGGCGCGGCGCTCGCAGCTGTTGTCGGCGCTGCATTCCGTGAAGCCGGGCAGCACGATGTCGCGCCACGCGGGGCGGCGGATGTCGAAGACGGTCAGCGAGCCTTCAACGCGCTGCGTGCCGGTCTTCAGGCCGATCTCCGTCTGACGGCTCTTCAGCGCTGGCAGTGCCTGGCCGGCATTGACGAAGCGCTTGCGGTTGGGCGCCACTTCGCTTTCGATGCCCTGGCCCCAGCTCGCGTAGACCAGCCAGTCGCTGGCGATGGCGTGGCTGAGCGCGATCCAGGGCGTGGTGACGCCCTGTGAGTAATCCGTTGCACGCGAGCCGTCCGTGCGCACGCTCTCGCGATGCAGGCGGGTATGGCGCAGGCCCACCCAGGCGCTGGTGTCGGCGCTCAGCGCCACGCGGTCGCGCAGGTAGAGCTCGTTGCTGCGCTCGTCGCGGTTGGTGTTCTCGTCGGTCAGGTCGGGCGCGGCGGGCGTCACGGCGCTGCCGTCGACGTTGCCGGTGCCCGCGTAGTTGTAGGCCTGGCGCTGGAAGCGGCTCTTGAACTGGCTGCTCAATCCACCGACGGTGAGGTCATGGCGCAGGCCGGCGAGCTGCACGGGGCCGCTGGCGGAGACGTCCAGCGCCGTCGTGTCGCGGTGCTCGTTCTCGCTGCGGAAGTCGTAGAGGTCGTAGCTGCCGTCCGGGCAGAAGCGGTCGGCGTAGTAGTCGCCATTGGCGTCGCTGCAGCCGTAGGCATAGGCCAGGCGGTCGTCGGTGCGCAGGCGTTGGATGCCCAGCGCCGCCTGGGCGCGCCATTCACCGGCCAGCTTCTGCTGCACGCGCAGCGAGGCGTGCGTATTGTCGAAGACGACGGGCAGGCTCCAGGGCTGGTTGTTCAGGTTCAGGTTGGGGTCGACGCTCTTGGCGTCGGGCAGGCGGTTGCCGAGCAGGCTGAAGCCCTGCTGGCTGGGCTGGCTCTGGCGGTTGAATTCGACCTCGGCCTCGACGAGGGTGTCGGGGCTGATGCGCCAGTCGGTGGCCAGCGCTGCGGTGTGCGAGCGGCCCTTGCTGTCGCGCAGCGTCGGGTCCAGATGGGCCGCGGCGAGGTTGACGCGCACGCCGAACTCGCGGTTGGCGCCAAAGCGCTGCGAGTGGTCAACGCTCGCCTGCACCGAACCGCCCTGGATGGCTTCGAGCATCAGCGCCGTGCCGTCTTCAGCGAGCGGGCGCTTGACGACGAAGTTGACGATGCCGGCCGGCGAACTGGTGCCGGCCTGCATGCCAGAACTGCCCTTCAGCACCTCGATGCCGGACTTGTTGACCAACGACAGCGCGGTCTCGCCCGTGATGGGCAGGCCGTCGCGGCGCAGGTTGAAGCGGTTGTCGAGATCGAAGCCGCGGATCTTGAGCTGCGACCAGTAGCCGACGGCGTTGTAGGCGTCGGAGATGGAAGCGTCGAGCTTGGTGATGCCCGAGAGCTGGGTGATGCCGAGCTCCTCCAGTCGCTCGGCCGACAGGCTCAGCGCCTGCATCGGCAGCTTGGCCGGCGGGTCGTTGAAGCCCGACAGGCTGGGCACGGCCTCGGTGGCCTTGCCGGTCACGCTGACCTGGGGCAGGGTCTGGGCCGAAGCGAGGCCGGTGACGAGCAGCGCGGAGGCTGCGGCGAGGATGGAAAGAGAAATACGGTGGTTTGCCATCGAATTGCAAAGCGATGGCAGGTCGGCAAACGACAGGGCCCAGAGGCGGGAGACGAAGATTCGGCCTGGGCTTTCAGCGTGCTTCCCTGCGCGAGGATTACCTCAATCAGGTTCAAAGGGACTGTCTCAGTCGATGGCGCCAGGCCATCAACACCCCTAGCGAAGACGCGCCACACGGGGCGGCGCGCGGGTCGGATTCTATGGGTTACGGAGCGTTCCGGCCTTCGCGCTTGGCGACTTGGCCCGGCTCGCTGCAGATCTGCAGCAGTGATGCATGCAAGTCATGGCTTGCAAAATTCTGATATTTATAGAAAATGCAAGCTATGACTGGCAGTGTTCGACTTCCCGCCGAACTTGGCGACCTGCTGCAGCAGCGGCGCGAAGCGCTGGGCCTGAGCAAGAAGGCCGTGGCCGAGCGGGCGGGGCGGGTGCGTGAAGTGATCTACCGCCTGGAGGGCGGCGAGGAGGCCTCCGTGTCGTCGCTGTTCGACGTGCTGCGCTCTTTGAATCTGGCCATGCGTCTGGAGCCCGCCGGCCTGCCGACGATGGAGGAGGTGGCTGCGGCCTTCAACAAAGATGACGATGCTGCCTGAGCGCATCGCGCAGCTCGATGTGTCCATCGGGTCGCGCGTGGGTGCGGGCCAATTGCTCAAGGCGTCGACTTACGAGTTCCGGTACCTGGAGGCGTCCGCCGAGCAGCCGTCCGTCGCGCTGCTGATGCCGGCGGCGGCCAGGCTCACGTGGACGGACGGTGACCTCTTCCCGCCCATGGACCAGAACCTGCCCGAGGGCGATCTGTTCATGCGCATCCGGGCGTTGTTCCCCAAGCAGCAGACCACGGCCATGCACCTGCTCGCCCTCATCGGCGACAACGGCATTGGTCGCCTCGGCTATCGCATCCCCGGTGCCGACGCGCCGCAGCCAGCGGTGCCGCTGAGCAAGGAGAGCCTACTTGGCATGGCCTACTCGCCCCAGGTGTTCAGCGACCTGGTGGCGGCCTACCTGAGCACCGGCGCCGGCATTGCCGGCATGCAGCCCAAGATCATGGTGCCCGAGGTACGGATTGCGGTACCCATTCCGACGCTCATCGTGAAGGCAGCGAGCGAGGCCTATCCCGGCCTGGCGGCCAACGAATACCTGTGTCTGCGCGCGGCCAACCTGGCCGGTATCCAGACGTCGGTGTTTGACCTTTCGCATGACGGCCAGATGCTGGTGCTGGAGCGCTTCGACACCGTTCTGATGCCTGACGGCACGGTAGAGCGCCTCGGCTTCGAGGACATTGCGGCGCTAACTGGTCAGCGTGTGCGCGACACGCTTTCAGACCGTAAATACCACGGCAGCTACGAGCGCATCGCGGGGCTGCTGAGGCAGTTGCAACTGCCGCAAGCCGACCTCGACCGCTTCTTCGAGCAGGTCGCTTTCTCCGTCATGGTCCGCAATGGCGACGCGCATCTGAAGAACTTTGGCCTGCTGTACCGCTCATCCAGCGACATCTGGCTGGCGCCGATGTTCGATGTCGTCACGACGGCCATCTACCGCTACACACAGTACGCCGGTGGCCCCGAGCTTGAGGACCGAACGCTGGCGCTCAAGCTCTTTGCTGGCAAGCACACGAGCAAGGCCTATCCGACGACTCAGGAACTGCTCGCCTTTGGCACCAAGGTTTGCAATGTGAAGGCGCCGGCCACCGTGCTTCAACGCCTGGCGCAGGGCATGCAGCAGGCGCTGCAGGAAGCGAAGTCCGATGAACGCATCCCGCGTGAGCTGCTGTCGCGCATGCGGGAGGTCTGGGAGTCAGGGCTGGCCTATGGCGATGCCGAAACGGCAAAGCCGCGCAGGCCGCATTGAGGCTCTCGCCAGGCTTGCGCAATGGCGTCGCAGCAAGGCGCAAAGGTGAAGACAGTAGCAGCGCTACGGCTAGCCTTTGCAACGCCGCTGTGGCGTCATTTCGCAGGTCCGATGCCTTCAGTCGAAGACCGGTGACTCCACGCCCAATACCTTGTGCAGCTTGGGGCTCGTCGTCGTGTACTGCAGGTGGATGCGCTTGTCCGGGAACACATACGGCGCCGCGCCGAATGCCGCCAGCGCGGTCTCGTGGAAGCCGCTCAGGATGAGCTTCTTCTTGCCCGGGTAAGTGTTCACGTCGCCGACGGCGAAGATGCCCGGCACGCTGGTCTCGAACTTTTCGGTGTCGACGACGATCTGCTTGCGCTCCAGCGCCAGGCCCCACTCGGCGATGGGGCCGAGCTTGGGTGACAGGCCAAAGAAGGCCAGCACCTGGTCACAAGGCACGACGCGCGTGATGCCGTCGTTGCCGGTGATCTTGACGCCGGTCAATTGCCCGTTCGCTTCGTCGATGCCGGTGGCCTGGCCGACGATGAGCTGCATCTCCATTGCGTCGCAGAGTTCGCGCATCCTGGCCACGCTGGCCGGCGCGGCGCGGAACTCGTCGCGACGGTGCACGAGGATGACGCTCTCGGCCTTGTGCGGGTTGCCGTCGGGATTGGCGGCGCAGAAGTTCAGCGCCCAATCCAGGGCCGAATCGCCGCCGCCGATGATGAGCAGGTTCTTGCCGGCGAACTGGTTCGGTGCCTTGACGCGGTAGTGGACCTGCGTGCCCTCGTAGGGCTCGACGCCGTCGACCTTCAGCGTGCGCGGCTGAAAGCTGCCGACGCCGCCAGCGATGAAGACGGCCTTGGCCAGCAGCTGCGTGCCTTTGCTGGTCTCGATCAGAAAGCGGCCATCGTCCTGCTTTTGCACGACGGTGACTTCCTGGCCCAGGTGGAAGGTCGCGCCGAAGGGCTGGATCTGCCTGAGCAGGTTATCGGTCAGTTCCTTGCCGGTGCACACGGGCACGGCCGGGATGTCGTAGATGGGCTTGTCGGGATAGAGCTCGATGCACTGGCCGCCGGGATAGGCCAAGCTGTCGATGATGTGGGCCTTGATCTCCAGCAGGCCCAGCTCGAAGACCTGGAACAGGCCGACCGGGCCGGCGCCGACGATGACGGCATCGGTCTCTACGGCGTCGGGCCTGATCTGGACTGCCTGCATGAGGAGAGAAGAAAACTCAGCGGATCAGCTCGGGCAGCTTGCCCGTCTTGTCTTTCCACTCGTCGGCGTCCGGCAGCGCCGGCTTGCGCTTGGTGATGCTGGGCCAGCCCTTGGCGAGGTCGGCGTTGATCTTGATCATGTGGATCTGATCGCCGGGCACGTCCTCCTCGGGCAGGATCGCGTTGACGGGGCATTCGGGAATGCAGACCGCGCAATCGATGCACTCATCGGGGTCGATGGTGAGGAAGTTCGGGCCTTCGCGGAAGCAGTCGACCGGGCAGACGTCGACGCAGTCGGTGTATTTGCAGCGGATGCAGGCTTCGGTGACGACGTGGGTCATGAGCGGCTCTGGGAAGTAAGGGGCGCCCCGATGGGCAATGATTCGGGCGAAACGACGATTTTAAGGTCGGCGTGGTTTTGATCCTGCGCGCGGACGCTGCTGGCTCCTGTCCCGACCGTGACGACCGTGGGGCGGCCGCGGTGTAGCAGGGCCGCGTGGGCGAGGTCAGCCAGCGCGTGCTCGCTGGTGATGGCATCGGCACAGCCGGCACGGCTGACGACCAGCGTCGGCGTGTCCGGCGCCCAGCCGGCGGCCAGCAACTGGCGGCCAAGGGCGGCCAACTGGCGGCCGGCCATGTAGAAGACCTCGGTGTCAGCACTCTGCGCGGCACGCAGTTCGCCGGCTTCGGTCATCGCCGTGGTCAGCGAGACGCTGCGGCCGCGGCCGCGGCGGGTCAGCGGGCGTTGCGCCTGGGCGGCGGCGGCAAGAGCCGCGGTCACGCCAGGGACGACTTCGGTCGCAATGCCGGCCTCGGCCAGCGCGATGAGTTCTTCCTCAAGGCGGCCAAAGATGCTGGCGTCGCCGCCCTTCAGCCGCACGACGAGGGCGTGCTCCTGCGCCGCCTTGACGAGCAGCGCATTGATCTCGGTCTGCTTGGCCGAATGCTCGAAGCCACGCTTGCCGACCGAGATCCACTTGGCTTGCGGCGCCAGGTCGCGCAGGGCCGGGTCGGCCAGCGCGTCGGCGAGCACGATATCGGCCTGGCCCAGCGCCCGCGCGCCGCGCAGCGTGATCAGGTCGGCGGCGCCGGGGCCGGCACTGACGAAGATCACACGACCTTGGCTCATCACCAGGCCTCTTCCGCCGGAGCGGCTTGCACGTCCACCAGCAGCGCACCGCTGGTGCGGTGGCTGGCAGGGTCGACGACGATGAGCGCGCCGCCGACGCGGTTGTCCACGAAGGGCTCGACGGGCAGCTCGTGCTGCACTTCCATCTGCACACGGCCGATGGTGTTGACGGGCAGTTCGTGGGCGTCCTGCGGCGTCAGCGTGTTGATGTCCAGCACCGAGTCGATGGCCGAGATGCGCGCCTGCACCCAACGGTTGCCGTGGCGCACCCAGTACTTGCGGCCAGGCTTGGCGGCTTCGGTGTCCAGCCAGGCCAGCGTCGCGGAGAAGTTCTTGGTGACCGCAGCGCTGCCCGGCGTGACGATCCAGTCGCCACGGCTGACGTCGAGCTGGCGGTCCAGCACCAGGCCGGCCGAGTCGCCGGCTTCGGCGCTGGGCACGGCCTCGCCGGCCAGGCGAACCTCGGAAACGACAGCCGTCTGCTTCGATGGCAACACCTCGATGGTGTCGCCCGCCTTCACTGCGCCGTGGGCAATGCGGCCCCACAGCACGCGCGGCTGGACGCCGGTGCCATTCGATTGGTAGGCGTCCTTCTGCACGTACTGCACGGGCAGGGACAGCGGCGCGTCGGCGCGCTCGCTCAGCGTGGGCAGGCGCTCCAGCACCTGCAGCAGGCTCTCGCCGTTCCACCACGGTGCATCCAGCGGCTGGGTGACGTTGTCACCGCGCAGCGCGCTCACCGGCACCGTGGCGGCCACGTTCAGGCCAGCGGCGGCAGCGAACTTGTCGAGCGCCGTCTTGACCTTGGCAAAGCCCGCACCGGCGTCGTCCAGCGCGTCGATCTTGTTGATGGCGAAGACGATGCTGGGCACGCGCAGCAACTGGGCCAGCAGCGAGTGGCGGCGCGTCTGCGGCAGCAGCACCACCTCGTCCTGCGTCAGGTCCAGTTTGGTGATGTCCACCAGCACGACGGCGGCATCGCTGCCGGCTGCGGCCGTGACCATATTGCGCGTGTACTGCTCATGGCCCGGCGCGTCGGCAATGATGAACTTGCGCGTCTTGGTGGCGAAGTAGCGGTAGGCCACGTCGATGGTGATGCCTTGCTCGCGCTCGGCCTCCAGGCCGTCGGTCAGCAGGCTCAAATCAATCGGGCGGCCGGCGGCGCGGCGCTCCAGCGTGTCGAGCTGGTCGGCCAGGATGGCCTGGCCGTCGAACAGCAGGCGGCCGATCAGCGTGGACTTGCCGTCGTCAACGGAGCCCGCCGTGAGGAATCGCAGCGCCTTCATCGCGCGGCCCGCCCGGCCGCCCGAAGGGCCGCGACGCCCCCTCGGGGGGCAGTGAACAAAGTGAACGTGGGGGCGGTCATTAAAAGTACCCTTCCTTCTTGCGCTTCTCCATGGAAGCTTCACTGGTGCGGTCGTCCATGCGCGTGGCGCCGCGTTCGCTGACGGTGACGGTCAGCGTCTCGGCCACGACCTCGCTCGCGTTGGCGGCGGGGCTCTCGACCGGGCAGGTGCAGGTCATGTCGCCGACGGTGCGGAAACGCACGGTGGCGGTCTCGACGGTTTCGCCTTCTTCCGGCGGCGTCACGTCGGTCAGCGGCACCAGCAGACCCTTGCGGCGGATGACCTGGCGCTCGTGCGCGAAGTACATCTGCGGCAGCGGGATGTTCTCGCGGGCGATGTAGAGCCAGACGTCCAGCTCGGTCCAGTTGCTGATGGGGAAGCAGCGGAAATGCTCGCCCGGGCGGATGCGCGTGTTGAACAGCGTCCACAGCTCGGGGCGCTGCTCCTTGGGCTGCCATTGGCCGAAGCTGTCGCGATGGCTGAAGATGCGCTCCTTGGCGCGCGCCTTCTCCTCGTCGCGGCGGGCGCCGCCGATCAGGCAGTCGAACTTGTGCTCCTCGATGGTCTCCAGCAGCGTCACCGTCTGGTGGCCGTTGCGGCTTTCCAGCGGGTGGGAGAGCCGAATCGTGCCCTTGGCCATCGAGTCTTCGAGGTGACCAACAACCAGGCGCTCGCCCATGTCGGCGACGCGCTGGTCACGGAAGGTGATGACTTCGGGGAAGTTGTGGCCCGTGTCGATATGCACCAGCGGGAAGGGCAGATGACCCGAGTAACCACTCGGGTGCGCCGCGTTCTTCATCTTGAAGGCCTTCTCGGCCAGGCGCAGCACGACGCAGCTGTCCTTGCCGCCCGAGAAGAGCAGGGCAGGGCGCTCGAAGCTCGCGGCCACCTCGCGCAGGATGAAGATGGCTTCCTCTTCCAGCGCATCCAGATGGGCGTGGTCGACGTCGGCGATGAGTTGTTCGGGTTTCACAGCAGCATTCATGATTTGGCGTGCAGGCCGCATTCCTTGGTGGAGTCTTCCCACCACCAGCGGCCCGCTCTGAAGTCTTCACCGACCGCAATGGCGCGCGTGCAGGGTGCGCAGCCGATCGAGGGCATGAACTGGTCATGCAGCGGGTTGTACGGAACCTCGTATTTTTGAACATACGCCCAGACCTCGGCCCAGGTCCAGTCGGCGATGGGGCTGATCTTGCGGCGGCCATTGCCGTCGTCTTCATCGAAGGCCACGTCGCCACGCGCGCCGCTCTGTTCGCGGCGCAGGCCGGTGATCCAGGCCGAACGGCCCTTCAGCATGCGGCCCAGCGGCTCCATCTTGCGCAGGCCGCAGCAGGCCTTGCGCAGCTCGATGCTCTTGTACATCGCCTCCTCGCCCTCCTTGCGGACGAACTGGATGACGGCGTCGGCCGCCGGCTTGAAGACCTCGACCTCGCGGCCATAGCGTTCCCGGATGCGCGGGATCAGCGCCAGCGTCTCGGCGTGCAGCTTGCCGGTGTCCAGCGTGGCGATGGCGATGGGCAGCTGAGTGCGGGCGATCAGGTCGGTGATGACCATGTCTTCCACGCCCAGGCTGCTGCTCTGCACCAGGCCGTCGCCATGCTCGATGCTTGCGTCGCGCAGGCGCTGCAGCGCGGCTTCGATCTTGGCGTCCAGCGCGGGCGTCCATTTGGCGTAGAGGCCAATCGCATTGCCGGCCGCAGGCGCGGCGGCCCAGGGCAGGCTGCTGACTTCGGTGTTCACGCCGCACTCCGCAGGAACCAGGGGCGCGTCTCGCCGACATCACCCTGGTAAAAGCCCACCGGCGCGAACAGGTCCAAGGCCTTCTGTGCGGCGGCCTGGGATTGGTCGCCGCGCATGACGGCTTCGTCGAAACCGGTGCGGGTCAACAACTGCATCATGTCGACCAGCACTTCACCGCGGGCGCGGATGGCGCCCTTGAACTTGAAGCGACTGCGCAGGATGTGGGCCTGGCTGTAGGCGCGGCCGTCGGTCCACTTCGGGAAGTCGAGCACGACAACGGCGATGCGGTCCAGGTCGGGAGCGAGCTGGTTGATGTCGGCATCGTTCGGGAACTCGATGGCGACCGGCGTGTTCGCAGGCCAGCGGGTCTTCACGGCATGCCATTGCTCCAGCGAGAGCAGGCGGTTGGGCGCCGGATCGGGATCGGGCTTGGGGCCGTCTTCGCCGATGGCGTGCTTCCATGGGCAGGTGGTGGCGTTGATGAACTTCATATCGATCAGGCCTTCGCGGTCGAGACGCGAACGGCGTTGGCCGCCGTCTTGAAGGGGTCAAGGCCCAGGCGCTTCACCGCGTTGACGAAGTGTTCTCCAGCCAAGCGCTCGCGCTTGAAGGTGTCGATGACGGCATCGATGGCGTCGGCGATCTCGTCGGCCGCAAAGCTCGGGCCGATGACCTTGCCGGCCACCGTCGTGCCCGACAGCACGGTGCCGTCGCTGCCACCCAGCGTCAGCTGGTACCACTCGGTGCCGTCCTTGTCGACGCCGAGGATGCCGATGTGGCCGCTGTGGTGGTGGCCGCAGCTGTTGATGCAGCCGCTGATGTGCAGGTCGATCTCGCCGAGGTCTTCGAGCTCATCCTGATCCTGGTAGCGCTCGGCGATCTCTGCCGCCAGCGGCAGCGAACGGGCGTTGGCCAGCGCGCAGAAGTCACCGCCGGGGCAGGCGATCTGGTCGGTCAGCAGGCGGGCGTTGGGTGTGGCGAAGCCGGCGGCGCGGGCGGCCTGGAAGAGCTCGGGCAGGTCAGACGCCTTCACCCAGGGCAGCACGAGGTTCTGGCGGTGGGTGACGCGCAGCTCGCCATGGCTGAACTGGTCGGCCAGGGCCGCGGCGGTGTCCATCACGTCGGCGCTGGTATCGCCCGGCGCGATGCCGACGCGCTTGAGGCTGAGCGTCACGGCGCGGTAGCCGGCGACGCGGTGGCCGTCGACATTGCGCGCCAGCCAGCGTGTGAAGGCCGGATCGCTGGTGTCGAGCACGGGCTCGGCGATCGGTGCGACGCCCGCCGGGTCGACAAAGCAGGCCGCCACGCGGTCCAGCTCGGCCTGGGGAATGATGTGCTCGTGGCCGCCGTTGTCGTCGGCCAGGATACGGCGGTATTCCTCGTTGACGGCGTCGAAGAACTTCTGGCCCTCGGCCTTGACGAGGATCTTGATGCGGGCCTTGTAGAGGTTGTCGCGCCGGCCGGCCAGGTTGTAGCAGCGCACGATGGCCTCGATGTAGACGAGGATCTGCTGCCAGGGCACGAAGGCGTTGATCTCCACACCCGGGATGGGCGTGCGGCCCATGCCGCCACCCACCAGCACCTGGAAGCCGACTTCGCCAGCGGCGTTCTTCTTCAGCTGCAGGCCGATGTCATGCCAGCCGATGGCCGCGCGGTCTTCGGCAGCGCCGCTGACGGCGATCTTGAACTTGCGCGGCAGGTGGGCGAACTCAGGGTGCAGGGTGCTCCACTGGCGCAGGATCTCGCAGTAGGGGCGCGCATCGACGATGTCATCCGGCGCGATGCCGACGAAGGCGTCGCTGGTGATGTTGCGGATGCAATTGCCGCTGGTCTGGATGCCGTGCATGTCGACCTCGGCCAGCAGCTCCATCACCGTGGCGCTGTCCACCAGCGGGATCCAGTTGTATTGCAGGTTCTGGCGCGTCGTGAAGTGGCCGTAGCCGCCCTGGCCGGCAAACGGGCCGTCGGGCTGGCGGTCGTACTCGCGGGCGATCTTGGCGAGCTGGCGCAGCTGGCGCGAGGACAGCTCGCCATAGGGCACGGCCACGCGCAGCATGGGGGCGTGGCGCTGGATGTACCAGCCGTTCTGCAGGCGCAGCGCGCGGAACTCGTCGGTGCCGAGGGTGCCGGCGAGGTGGCGCTCGAGCTGGTCGCGGTATTGCGCGGCGCGGGCGTGGACGAAGCGGCGGTCGAAGTCGGTGTAGCGATACATGATTAGTGGATGACCTTCCAGCCGGCCATCAGAAGAGAAACGCAGAGCAGGCTGCGCACGACGCCATCGGGCAGCCGACGGGTCAATTGGGCGCCCAGCCAGATGCCAGGTAAAGAGCCAATGAGCAGCGGCACCAGCAGCGTCCAGTTGACGTTGCCCAGCGTGGCGTGGCCGATGCCAGCGACCAGCGTCAACGGCACGGCATGGGCAATATCGGTGCCGACGATGTCGCGGGCCTGCATGCGCGGGTAGATCAGCAGGATCAGCGTCGCGCCGATGGCGCCGGCGCCAATGGAAGACAGTGATACCAGCACGCCCAGCACAGCGCCGCTGAGGATGGTCAGCGCCGGCTTGCGGGCTTCGGGAATCCAGCGCTCCAGCCGAAGGCCCAGCGCCAGCCAGCTCTTCTTGAAGGCGACGACGACGGCCGTCAGCAACAGCGCGATGCCCAGCGAAAAGGTCAGCGCCGAGGCCCAGCCCTTGGTGACGCCAGTCAGGTGCATCAACGCCACGGTGGCCAAGGACGCAGGGATGGAGCCGGTCAGCAGGCGGCGGGTGATGGCCCAATGCACATGACCATGCCGGGCGTGGGCCACGGAGCCGCTCATCTTGGTCAGTGCGGCAAACCACAGGTCGGTGCCGATGGCGACCGCCGGGTTGAGCTTGAAGACGGACAGCAGCAACGGCGTCATCAGCGAGCCGCCGCCCACGCCGGTGATCCCGACGATGAGGCCGACTCCCAATCCGCTTGCAATCGCAATTCCGTCCAGCACGCTGTCCCCTGAGGCGGCCCATGCCACCCGAGGGCGCGACTCTAAGCAATGTTGCGGTGCGGAAGAACTACAGAATTTTTGGGGCTATATGCCCATGCCGAATAAGCAACTTCAGTTTGTGGCGAGAAGCCGCAGTGCGGCGACCTGCTCCAGGATGCGCGGCGGCACGGTTTCGCGGCCCTCCAACATGGCGCGGATGAGGGCGGCGTTCTCGGCTGGCGTGCAGGCTGGCGACAGCGGCCAGTCCAGATCCGCCGTGTCGGCCGGATGCAAGGGCGCGGTGTCGCCGTCCTGGAAGCCGATCAGATGGGCCTTGCGGCGCAGATGGGCATAGGCCTCGCCCTCGCTGGCGCGCATCAACAGCGCCCGGCCACCGCCGGCGGTCAGAGTGGGCAGGGCGTGGCTCATGCTGTCGAGGTATTCCGGATGAGTCACTGCGACGACACGCACACCGCGGCCGACCGGGAAGGGGTCGAGCAGCTTGGCCAGGCTGTGGGAGCTGTTGCGAACACCCAGGCGGGGGCGCAAGGCCATCAAGCTGTTCAAGCCAGGGTTGAGCATCTGCAAAGGCAGGACGGCCAATCTGTCGCGCGCCAGCCGCGTCTGGGCATCGGCCAGCGAGGCGCTGGTGGGCAGCCCCAGTTCGCCCAGCAACTCGAAGGGGCTGTGGCGGCTGTCGAAGTCGTGCCGTCCGAAGATCAGCACCGGC
The DNA here is from genome assembly GCF_056401875.1 of Roseateles sp. P4_D2. Lineage (NCBI taxonomy): Bacteria > Pseudomonadati > Pseudomonadota > Betaproteobacteria > Burkholderiales > Sphaerotilaceae > Roseateles > Roseateles sp. P4_D2. Next base: position 159,275 of record NZ_JBFUIM010000001.1, read on the forward strand.
ACGCCCTCGCGGGCCAGCAGCAGCGCGACCAGCGGCATCAGATTGGCCTGCTTGCGGGCACCGTTGAAGCTTGGCAGCAGCACGGTGCGTGGGCCGTCGGAGGCGGCCAGGCGGGCCGTTCGTGCCTGCATTGCGGCCAGGAACCCAGCCACCTCGTCGGCGCTCTCGCCCTTCACGCGCAGTGCGATCAGCATGGCGCCCAGCTCCATGTCGGGCACCTTGCCGTCCAGCATCTCACCGAAGAGCGCTTCAGCCTGCTCGCGATTCAGATCGCGCGCACCTCGGGCGCCGCGGCCCATTTCCTTGATCAATGAGGCGTAGTCCATGGCCGCAGTGTAGGAAGAGCCATGAGAAAGGGCCGCACGAGGCGGCCCTTCGAGTGGGATGCGTTCTCGATCAGAACGCGAAGATCGCGCCCAGGGAGACCAGGCGCAGCGTGCCCTTTTCGCCAGCGAATTGGGCCTGGGTCGAATCGACGCCCAGCTCCAGCTTGACGCTCTGGGTAATGGCATAGGTCAGGCCCAGCCCGGCGTAGACCTTGGCCTTGCTCTCGGAGTCGGAGCCGCTCAACGTGCCGAGGGTGGCGCTGGCTTGGGTCTTCACCTGGGCGACGCCCAGGCGGACGTTCATGCCCCAGTCGGTGCTCAGCGGCAGCGCGAAAGCAGCGCCCAGCATGAGCGCGGTCGGCTTGATGGCGACGGACATCGTGGCGTCCGCAGCCTTGAACTTGCCAAAGGCGATGTAGCCGGCTTCCAGGCTGAAGCCGTTGCCGAAGTTGTAGCCGCCCACCAGCTTGGCGCCGGTGTCGCTCGTGTCGCAGCTGGTGGAGCCCGTGCAGTCCAGATTGGCGTGCGAGACGCCACCGGCGGTGCCGATGTAACCGTGGGCCTGCGATTCGGCGTGGGCAGCGGTGGCGGCCAGCAGTGCGGCCAGGACGATGGTTTGTTTTTTCATGAGAACACTCCCTTTTTCTCTTGATGGATGGGCCGACCGGCGTGGCCGGCCTCGGCGCCTTTCTGAGGCGGCGCGCATGCTATTCGCGGCGCCTGTACGCCCTTGATGACGTTGTCGCGCGGATGAGACGGCAATGCCCCCGGCTCGGGGGCGATGTGAAAAAAACCGCCTAACCGCGCTTTAAGCGGCCAGGCGGCCAGGCGGCTCGGGTGGTCTCGCAGCGGCGTGTTTGGGCCGTCAGAAGGCCATGCGCGCACCCAGCGACACCATGCGCACGTTCTGGCGCTCACCCTGGATCTGGGCCCGCGTTGCGTCCACGCCCAGCTCGACGCGGGTCGACGGCGTCAGCGCGTAGTTGACGGCGAGGCCAGCGATGGGCTGGGTCTTGCTCTCGCTGCTTGAGCCGGTCAGCGCGCCGACCTCTGCGTTCACCTTGGTGCGCACGCGGGCCACGCCCAGGCGGCCGACCAGACCCCAGTCAGGGCTCAAGTTGGCCGTGTAGGCGCCGCTCAGCGACAGGGCTTCGGGTCGTCCGCTCAGCCCCACGGCGCCCTGCGACGCGCGGAATTTGCCGAAATTGGTGTAGCCGCCTTCGACTGCAAAGCCATTGCCAAAGGCATGGCCGAACATGGCCTTGCCACCGAATGCGTTCCTGTCGCAGGTCTGCACGCCGGTGCAGTCGACGTTGAGATGGCCTTGGCCCAGGGACAACAGGCCGTAGTTGTGCTCCGCATTGCTGCTGGAACGGGTGCTTTGGGCCTGGGCGCCAGCGGCCAGGGCGAGGGCGGCAAGGCTGATTGCGATCTTTTTCATGGGGAACTTCTCTCCTACTTCATCCATCGGAGCGCAGGCGCCGGGTGGGGCCTGCGGCGATATGCGACCGGTCGTCGCCAAGCCATCCTCATTGGCGCTGGGGGCTCGACTTGTAGGACTTGGGCACTCTTGCCGGCTGGTCTGGTAACCGCAGGCAAAGTGCTGGCGGCACGGAGATACTGCTGCAACGCTGCTGCCCGTCAGGTTCCATGCCGCATCTCAAGCCCAAGACGCTTTACATCACGCTGAGCTTGCTGATGGTGGGCCTGGTCGCCCTGGTGTACAGCGTGCTGCTGCTGTACGAGCGCTCACGCAGCGATGCACTGATGCTGCAGCAGGCTGGCGCGGCGGCCAGGCGCATCGGCCGCGAGGCTGCGGCGGCCGTCGAGACCGAGCTGCGGCCGGCGCGGGTCAGCGTGGCCCTGCTGGCGACCGGCGCCCTGGGCCGGGCCAGCAACGAGGCCGAGCGCCTGACTGCGCTGCCGCAGATGGCGGCGGCCCTGCGCGCCAATGCTTCGGTGTCGGCCGTCTATGTCGGCACCTCGGGCGGATCCTTCGTGCTGTTGCGCCGCCTTGTCGATGCGGCAACACGCAAGCGCATGGATGCGCCGGCCGAGGCTGCATTCGGCCTGCAGAGCGTGAGCCGCGATGGCGGCGCGGCCCCGCGTGGCGCCTACCGCTTCTACGACGCAGCGCTGCACGAGCTGCAGCGCCGTGATCGGCCCGACTACGACTTCGACCCGCGCACCCGGCCCTGGTTCGCGCTGGCGAGCGAGGCCGGCGAAGGCAGGCTCGTGCAATCGGCGCCCTATCTGTTCTTCACGACCGGCGAACCCGGCGTGACGTTGGCCCAGGCTCATGGTGGCGCCGTCGTGGGCGCCGACGTCAGCCTGCAGGCTCTCAGCGAGATGCTGACGCGGCCGCAGATCAGCCGTTCGGCCGAACTGCTCATCGCCACCCAAGGCGGCGAGATGCTGGCCGAGGCCCGGCGCGAGAGCGGCGCGCCGCCGAAGGACGGCCAGGCCCTGCCGCGCGTGGCCGAGCGTGCGTCGGCGCTGATGCGCGCGCTGTGGCAGCGCCGCGATGGCGAGGGTCATCTCACACCCGTGCAGGTGGTCGACGGGCGCGAATGGGTCAGCCACGCCTTGCCGCTGCAGGGTGCCGTGGAGGCCGGCGCGCCGCTGGTGCTGCTGATGGCCGCGCCGCGCGAGGAGCTGCAGGCCTTCCAGATCGAGAGCCGCCGCCAGAGCTTCTACATCTCGCTGGGTTTGATGCTGCTGTTGCTGCCCCTGGTCCACCTGCTGGCCGATCGCGTGTCGCGGCCGCTGCGCAATCTGGCCCGCCAGGCCGAGGCGATCGAGCGTTTCGAGTTCGACGGGCCCGATCCCCAACGCAGCCTGATCCGCGAGGTCGACCGCCTGGCCATCGCGATGACGGCGATGAAGCATTCGCTGCGGCGCTTTCTCGACATCAGCGACGCGCTGAGCGCCGAGCGAGATTTCGACACCCTGCTCGACCTCATCCTGCGCGAGACCATCGCCGTGGCCGGCGCCAGTGGCGGCTCGGTCCACCTGCTGTCGGCCGATGGCCAGACGCTGGAGCCCGCGGCTTCGCGCGTGCGTGGCGAGACCGCGTCGCGCCGCGGGCTGACATGGCAGGTGAACGTGCCCGACAGCGTCGCCGCGCCGGTGCGTGCCCTGCAGACGAACGCACCGGTCGAGATCGACCTGAGCTGGGACAACCCGACCCACCTGGCCGCCTACCAGCGGCTGTTCGCCGCCCTGGGCGTCGCGAGGATGCGCCTGCTGGCCCTGCCGCTGAAGAACAGCCAGCACGAGACCATCGGTACGCTGACATTGACCTTCCCGCTGTCGGCCGATGGGCCGTCCGAACCACTGGGCGCCGCACGCGTGGCCTTTGTCAGTGCGCTGTCGGGCACGGCCGCCGTGGCCATCGACAACCAGCTGCTGCTGCGCGCGCGCAAGGAGCTGCTGGAGAGCTTCATCCAGCTCGTTGCAGGCGCCATCGACGCCAAGAGCCCCTATACCGGCGGCCATTGCCAGCGCGTGCCCGAGCTGACCAAGATGCTGGCCCAGGCCGCCTGCGAGGCGACCGAGGGGCCGTACGCCGGTTTCACGATGGACGCTGACCAGTGGGAGGCGCTGCACATCGCCGCCTGGTTGCACGACTGCGGCAAGGTCACCACGCCGGAGTACGTCGTCGACAAGGCCACCAAGCTGGAGACGATCTACAACCGCGTCCATGAGGTCCGCACGCGCTTCGAGGTGCTCAAGCGCGACGCGCTGATCGAGAAGCTGGAGGCCGAGCTGGGCGAAGCGGGCGCGCAGCGTGCCCGTGCCGCAGCGGCGCCGGTCCAGGGCGAACTGGATGCCGACTACGCCTTCGTCGCGACCAGCAATGTGGGTGGCGAAACGCTGGACCCCGAAGCCGTTGCCCGGCTGCGCCGCATCGGCGAGAGGCGCTGGTTGCGCACGCTCGACGACACGTTCGGCCTGTCCATCGAGGAGCTGCGCCGCCAGCCCAAACCGCGCCCGCCGCTGCCTGCTCCTGAGCGCCTGCTGCAGGACCGGCCCGAGCACATCCTGTCGCGCCCCGCCACCGACCAACTGGGCGGTGACAACCGCTGGGGCTTCAAACTCAAGCAGCCCGAACACCTCTACCACCGCGGCGAGCTGCACAACCTCACGATCTCCCGTGGCACGCTGACGGAGGAGGAGCGCTACAAGATCAACGACCACATCGTGCAGACGCTGAAGATGCTGCACGAGCTGCCTTTCCCCAAGCATCTGCGCGAGGTGCCCGAGATTGCGGGTGGCCATCATGAGCGCATGGACGGCAAGGGCTACCCGCGTGGCCTCACCGGCGCACAGATGAGCCCGCAGGCCCGCATGATGGCCATTGCGGATGTCTTCGAGGCACTGACGGCCGATGACCGGCCCTACAAGCCGGGCAAGCGCCTGTCCGAGGCCTTAGGCCTCATGCGGCGCATGGTGGCCGAGGGCCATCTCGACCCGGGCCTGTTTGAACTTTTCCTGCGCTCGGGCGTGTGCCTGACCTATGCGCGGCGCTTCATGGCGGCAGCGCTGATCGACGTGGAGGACGTTGGCGCCTACCTGTCGTGACGGGTGACGCTGAACTTCAGCGGCGCGGCCTTGAGCAGGGGCTCTCCGGCGCCGTCGTGCAGGCTGACAACCGCTTCGTACTCGCCCAGGGGCAGGTCGACGATGGCCTCGGTGCGGCCGTCGACGAGGTTCTGGCGCACCGCATTGCCGCCGCCCTTGGGCGCAAAGCTGAGGCGGAAATGCCCCGTGTCCTTGATGGCGGTGCCGGCCGGCGCCACGCCCAGGCCGGCGCCGAGCACGCCCAGGGACAGCGTGAAGGGGCTCGACACCGCCTCTTCATCGCGCAGGTTCTTCACATAGACCTCGCGGCCGGCTGAGGCGCGTGGCGCGGCGCGCAAGTCCTCGTACCAGGCCTCGCAGCTGTCGCGGTCACCCGCAACGACCTTGGGCGCCGGGGCGTCGGCGCGCTTGCCCACGACCTCGATGGCAATCTCGTTGCTGAAGACGAAATAGGGTTTGTGGGCGTGGTCGGCGAACAGCAGCCGCATGGTGTGCCGGCCCGGCGGCAGGTCGATCTCGGTGCCGGTCTGGGCCTTGCCGAAATGCTTGTGCGTATTGGAGAAGGGGATGGGTGCGGTGTGGTCGCGCGGCAGCGGCGTGTCGATGAGGATGTGGTGGTGGCCGGCCTTCTCGTTGGCATTGCCGGCCGGAATGACGCCCATGCCACGGATGCCGAACTCCACCCAGAAGGGCGAGCGCACGCGGTAGCCGGTCTTGACGTTGCTGAAGTGCACCGAGACCGGCTCACGCAGGTCGAGGGCCGTGCGCTGGGCCGTGTGTGACAGCCAGCACTGACGCTCCAGCGGATCGGCAGGCAGTGGCTCGGCCGCGGCCAGCGCGGGCAGCAGACCCAGTGGCCAAAAGTGGCGGGTCAGTCGAGCGGCAGATCCCATGCGAGCCCTCCGGCAGCGTGCGCCACCGATTCTGGGGCGCGCGCTAGCGAAGAGGCGTCGTGAAAGTTACGGACGCCAGGGCCTGTTCACGCTACGGGGATCGGATGCGTTGCCACCCAAAAGCCCGCGAGCAAGGCGCAAAGTCGAAGCTGGGGTCGGCCCCAGCGAGGCTTCGCAACGCCGCGCGCGGGCTTTTGGGTGGCAACCCTTCGGGAGAGGGCCTGCGCGGGCGCATGGCGTTGTTGCGCGCCTGGCCTGGGCACGAGCCCAGGCGGCGCCGCACGCCTGGCCCTGCACCCGCGCAGACCCTCTCGCACCGATTCCCGTAGCGTGAACAGGCCCTAAGCCACCTGAAGCTGGTGGGTCAGATGCAGTTCGCCGAACAAATCCTTGGGGTCGGCCATCTGCGGGATCAGGTCCAGCGGCGCGCCCAGGCCAAGCTGATTGCTCACGTCGCGCAGCAGGCGCAGCGCGGAGAAGTCCTCCAGCGCGAAACCGACCGAGTCGAACACTGTGACCTGGCTGGTCGACTCGCGGCCCGGGGCCTGGCCGGCGAGCACGCGCCAGAACTCGGTGACGGGGAAATCGGCCGGCATCTGCTGCATGTCGCCTTCGATGCGGCTCTGTGGCTCGAACTCGCAGACCACGCGGGCCATCTCCAGCACGCCGCGGTGCAGCTCGGTCTTGCCCGGGCAGTCGCCGCCGACGCCGTTGATGTGCATGCCGGGCTCGATCATGTCCGGCGTCAGGATGGTGGCGTTGGTCTTGTCCGCGGTCACGGTGGTGACGATGTCGGCGCCCTTGACCGCCTCCGCAGTGGAGGCGCACACGGTCAGCGTGAGGCCGGGCGTTTGCTGAAGGTGGCGCACCAGCTTGGCCGTGGCGGCCGGGTCGATGTCGTAGAGGCGCAGCTCGCGGATGCCGAGCAGGTGGTGGAAGGCCAGGGCCTGGAACTCGCTCTGGGCGCCGTTGCCGATCAGGGCCATCACGCGGCTGTCGGGGCGGGCGAGGCGCTTGGCCACCATGACCGAGGTGGCGGCGGTCCGCATGGCGGTGGTCAGGGTCAGCTCGGAGAGCAGGGTGGGGGCGCCGGTCGCCACGTCGGCGAGCACGCCGAAAGCCATCACGGTCGGCAGGCCGAAGCGGTGGTTTTTGGGGTGGCCGTTGACGTATTTGAAGCTGTAGAGGCTGGCGTCGGCGATGGGCATCAGCTCGATGACGCCGTCTTGTGAATGGGCGGCGACACGGGGCGTCTTGTCGAATTCGGCCCATCGCAGGTAGTCGGATTCGAGGTAGCTGACAAGGCGGCGAAGTAAATCGGGAAGTCCGACACGTTGGACAAGGCGGGCGACGTCTTGGGTGGTGAGGACGGTGGTCATGGCGGTCTCTATGAAGCTGTTGGGGCGATTCTTCCTAGGCGGCCTGCCAAACAGAAGCTCAACTCTTGCCACGTAATGCATCGCGATTTGGCAAAATGGCAGTGGAAATTGCCGAATTGCTCAAAATGGATGCCCTTGACCAGCAACTCCTCGCCCTGCTGCGCACCGATGCCCGGGCCAGCGTCGCCACGCTCGCGGCCAAGCTCAAGGTCTCGCGCGGCACCGTCACCAACCGCATCGCGCGGCTGGAAGACAGCGGCGTCATCACCGGCTACACGGTGCGCCTGCGGCCCGACTCGGTGCCCGACCAGATCACGGCATGGATGAGCATCACGGTTGAAGGCAACCGCACGCGCGAGGTGGTGGCCATGCTGCTCGGCGAGCCCGGCATCACGGGCCTCTTCGACACCAACGGCCGCTGGGACCTGCTGGCCGAGATCCGCAGCTCCAGCCTGCAGGAACTGGCCGACGTGCTGGAGCGGGTGCGCCTCATCAAGGGCATTGCCGGCACCGAGACCTCCATCCATCTGCAAAGCTACAAGCTGGCCTGATCGGCCTCGGTTATCGTGCGCCGCGCTCCCTCTGCCTTGAAATGAATCCTGTCCTGATCCGCCGTGCCTGGCTTGCGGCCTCCCTTGTGGCGCTGGCCGGTTGTTCCGTGCTGCCCAGCCAGCCACCCCAGCCGCCGGTCGTCGTCGTCCCGACGCCGCCGCCTGAGCCGCCACCCGTCATCAAGCCAGCCCCGAAACCGCCACGCATCGGCCTGGCCCTGGGCGGCGGCGCCGCGCGCGGCTTTGCCCACATTGGCGTCATCCAGGTGTTCGAAGAGAACGGCATCAAGGTCGACCTGGTCGCCGGCACCTCGGCCGGCAGCCTCGTCGCATCGCTCTACGCCTCGGGCAAGACCGGCAAGGAGATGCAGACGCTGGCCGAGACCATGGACGAGGGCGCGATCACCGACTGGTCCTTCCCGCTGCGCGGCCTGATCCGCGGCGAGGCGCTGGCGCGCTTCATCCGCGACAAGACCGGCGGCAAGAACATTGAGCAGATGGTGGTGCCGCTGGGCATCGTCGCCACTGACCTGTCCGACGGCTCTTCCATCCTGTTCCGCAGCGGCGACACCGGCACGGCTGTCCGTGCCTCCAGCGCGGTACCGGCCGTGTTCCAGCCGGTGCGCATCGGCCAGCGCGAATTTGTCGACGGCGGCTTGGTGTCACCGGTGCCGGTGCGCTTTGCCAGGGAAATGGGCGCGCAGCTCGTCGTCGCGGTGGACATCACCTCGCCGCCCGAGAAGGACCCGCCGGGCGACGCCTTTCGCATGCTGATGCAGACCTTTTCCATCATGGGGCGCAGCATCAACATGTTCGAGCTGCGCGACGCCGACGTCGTCATCCGGCCCAGGCTCGATGGCGTGGGCAGCGCCGACTTCACGGCGCGGCGCCGTGCGGTGCAGGCCGGTCGCGAGGCAGCGCAGGCGATCCTGCCGATCCTGCGCCAGCGCATCGCCGAGAAGACCCGCTGAAGCTATGGATGTCGAGACGCCGCTGTTCCCGCTGCGCTCGGTGTTCTTTCCCGGCGGCCATCTGGCGCTGCGCATCTTCGAGCCGCGTTACCTGGACATGGTGCAGCGCTGCCATGCGCGCGGCGAGCCCTTTGGCATCGTGGCGTTGACTTCGGGCGAGGAGGTGCGCCGGCGCGAGGGCGAGGGCTTTCGGGCCGAGGCTTTTCACGACGTCGGCACGCTGGCCCGCATCGAGGATTTCGAGCACGCGCAGGCCGGCCTCATCAACATCCGCATCTGCGGCACGCAGCGCTTTCGCGTGCAGGGCTCGCGCAACCTCAGCCATGGCCTGTGGGTCGGCCGGCTTGAGCTGTTGGCCGGCGACGTCGCGGTGCCGGTGCCAGACGATCTGCGCCAGGCCGCTCAGCAACTGCAGTACCTGCTCGCCGGCTGGAAGGCCCGCGGCGCCGCGGACGACCTGCCCGTGCAGCCGCCCTACCAGTGGGACGACGCGGGCTGGCTGGCCAACCGCTGGGCCGAGCTGCTGCCCATGCCGGTCGAGGCGCGCCAGCGGCTGATGGTGATGGACAACCCGCTGCTGAGATTGGAGCTCATCGTCGACCGGCTTGACGCGCTTACGCGTTCAGCCAATCGGTAAGCGTCTTCAGCACCTCGGCCTTCTCGGGCTCGTTGAAGATCTCGTGGAAGAGGCCGGGCCAGGGCTTGGTGGCGACGACATTGGCGGGTGCGCCAGACGCAAAGGCCTCGCTGCCGCGCGGTGACACGCAGCGGTCCGCGCCGGCCCACATCAGCAGCGTGCGCAGCTTCCAGCGCGGTGCGTCGCCAATGGCACGGGCGCCGCTGTCGACGATGAAGCGCGTCAGCCGCGCCGTGATGCGGTCATGCACCAGCGGGTCGCCGGCATAAGCCTTCACGACGGCGGGGTCACGGCTGATCCATTCGGGCTTGAGGCCGTTGCTGACGGCCAGGCCCGGGGCGAGCGATCCCGCCACGGCCAGCAGCAGCTTCTGAAAACCGGACAGGCCCGCATCCAGCGCGGGGGAAGACAGCACCAGGCCATCCAGCGGCCGGCTCCAGGCCGCGGGCTTGCCTGTCAGCGCCTCCGCTGCAAAGCGCGCGGCGATCAGCCCGCCCATGCTGTGGCCGAGCAGCACGAAACGCTTGCCCGGCTGGCGCACGGCGTCGATGACGCGTGCCGTGTCGCGCAGCAGCGCGTCGTGCGCGGGGATGTCGCCCTTGCGCCCATCGCTGCGCCCGTGGCCGCGGTGATCCCAGCCGTGCACATCCCAACCGGCCGCGTTCAGTGCCGCGGCGACATGGGCATAGCGCTCGATGTGTTCGCCCAGGCCATGGCAGATGAGCAACTGGCCGCGTGCGGGAGCCGCGCTGGTGGGCCAGTGGCGCAGGTGGAGCTTGAGGCCGTCGTCGGTGGTGGTGGTCGTCATCGCGTCGCGGGCTGGGAATCGGTGCGCAAGTTTGCACGAGCTTCTTCCGTTTCTCGTCGCGAACCCAACACTCTTGCGTAGGCCCAGGTGAACTCGGCGCCGATCAGCAGGATCTGCGCCGAGAAGTACACCCACACCAGCAGGGCCACGACCGAGGCCGCGGCGCCAAAGCCCGAGGCGACGCCGCTGCGCTGCAGATAGGCGCCAATGCCATAGCGGCCCAGGGCAAACAGGCCCGCCGTGACGAAGGCGCCGAGCAGCACGTCGCGCCAGGCGACGTGCACGCGTGGCATCCACTTGAAGATCAGCGCGAACACGGCCACGACTAGCCCCTGGCTGAACACGGTGTTGGCCAGAGCGGCGACGCGCAGCCAGTCGCCGAACCAGAGCTGCCACCAGGTCTGGGCGGCCGACATGACCGCGTCCAGCAGCAGCGACACCAGCAGCAGAAAGCTCAGGCCAAAGATGAGGCCGAAGCTCAGCAGGCGCGCGCGCAGCCAGTTCAGCCAGCCTTGCACCGGGCGGGCCGGCACGCGCCAGATGGTGTCCAGCGCATCCTGTAGCTCGGCGAACAACGTCGTCGCACCGACCAGCATCAGCCCCAGCCCGACAACCGTGCTGAGCCAGCCGCCGGCCGGCCAGGAGACCGACTTCAGCATGCTTTCGACTGTCGAGGCGGCCGTCGCGCCGAGCAGCGCGGCGAGCTGGTCGAAGAGCTCGCCGCGCACCGCCTCGCCGCCCCAGACCAGGCCGGCCACGGACACGACGATGAGCAGCAGCGGTGCCAGCGAGAACAGCGTGTAGTAGGCGAGTGCCGCGCCCATGCGCGGGCCGCGGTCGTCGAGGAAACCGTCGAAGGTCAGCTTCAGCACGCGTCCCAGCGGTCGGATCTGATCAAGCCAGCGCATGCGCGAAGTCTCGCGGCAGGCGCCGGCCGCCGCTGTAGGACGCGACCGGCGTCAGAACGTCATGCGGGCGCCCACGCGGTACTGGCGGCCCAGCACATCGAACAGCGAGGGGTTCACGCCATAGCCGGTGTTGGTGCCCGGGGCGTTGGGCGGCGCGACGTCGGTGACGTTGTCGATCTTGAAGTAGGCGGTGATGTTTTTGTTGATCTTGTAGTTGCCGGCGAGATCCCAATAGAAAGCGCCCTTCATGTGGTTGTTGTCGATGGTCTGGTGCATGGCGGTGGAGACTGGGCAGGTGGTCTGGCACTCGATGAACTCGTTGCTGTAGACGCCATTGCTGACCCAGCGCTGGCCCACCGTGAAGCTGGCCTTTTCGCCTTCCCAGGATTGCGAGAACTGGGCCTTCCACGTCGGCGTGTCGCCGAGGTTGACGCCTGCGCGCTCGGCCGGGATGGTGCCCACGATGCCCGATGTGACCAGGAAGCTGTTGGTGTGCGTTGCCAGGCCACGCAGCGTGAGCTTGCCGGGCAGATTGACGCTGGCCAGGTTGAATCGGTAGAGAGCTTCCATGTCGAAGCCCTTGCTGCGCATCCTGGCCAGATTGAAGGCCTGCAGCGTCACGTACTTCACGGGGCTGACAAGATCCATCGCGGCGCAGATCTCTTGGTTGCCGGCAGCGCAGAGGTCCACTTCCTGCTGGGCTCCGAGGGTGGAGATCACGTCCTTCAACTTGATGTCGAAGTAGTCGATCGACGCACTGAAGCCTGGCGCCCACTTGGGCTGCGACAACACCAGGCCGAGGATGCGGTTGTTGGCCAGCTCGGGGCGAAGGTTGACGTTGCCGATGGTGCGCTGCTGCACGTTGTAGGTGTTGCCCTGGAAGTTGACGGCCTGGTTGATGACCACCGGCGCGGCAAACAGCTCGGAGAGATTCGGCGCACGCACATCACGCGAGGCGACGTAGCGAACGCGCAGGCCATCTACCCCGGTCTTCCAGGTCGAGCCGATCTTCCAACTGTTGATGCCGCCGGCGGTGCTGTAGAGCGTGCGGCGCACGGCCGCGTTGAGGTTGGCCTCGCCCAGGCTGTCGGACTTGAACATCGGAGCGTTCACTTCGACGAAAGCTTCTTTCACGTTGTAGGCGCCCGCCGCAGCGTGGTAGTTGCCGGCGAACCAGTTGTTGCCCACAGTGGTGTTGAGGAGCGGGTCAGCCGGGTAGTCGGCCGTATTGGGCGTTGCGGGGTAGACGCCATTGCCGTAGGGGTCGCCCGTCACCCAGTAACCTTCCTTGCGAGCTTCCGCCCCGAAGGCAACGGCCACCGGTCCTGCCCAGTTCGAGAACGGCTGGCCGTTGAGGTTGAAGCTGGCCACCGTCTGACGCTGCACCGACAACTGATGCGGACCGACGGCCGGGAACACATAGGCCAGCGCGGCCGGATCCTGCTGCACATCGCCGATGATGTTCAGCGGCGCGCAGCCCGCGGCCACGGCGGTGGCGTTTCGGCAGACGATCTGGCCGGACGAATTGCGCACGGCGTCGATGGCGGCGTTGAAGCGCGGGTTCAGCATGATGTTGCTGACCTTCAGGTCGATGCTGTTTTCGCCGTGCTCGAAGTAGCCGTCATACGACCAAGTCTGGCCTAGCGCGCTAGCCTTGCCGGTCGCACCCAGCACGAACCGCTTCTGTTCGCGGATCGGGTTGACTTCGATGTCCTTGGGCTGGTTGCCGTAGGCCGTGCCGAACTTGAAGCTGGTGATGCCCTTGTCCACGCAGGCCTGCTTGATGGAGGCCGGCACGTAGGGGTTCTCGCACTGGATGGTCAAGTTGTCCAGCTTGGGCGAACCGGGGTTGGGCGTGTTGCGAGCGTTGGTCCTGGCCAGGTTGACCGTGAAGTAGACCTCGTTGTCATCGTCCAGCTCATAGCTAGCACGGGTGTAGAAGACCTGACGCTGCAGGTTCATGCCCATGGTGGTGCCGCCGCCGATGGTGCCGGAGAGGTCGCCGCCCACGCAGAAGGGTGTGATGCAGCCTGTCACTGCACCCGTGCCTGTGGGCACGCCGTTGGAGCCGTAGTCGAACTTGTAGGGCACGCCGTCCTTGCCGAAGGCGGTACCCTGCAGCGGGCCCTGGGTGATCAAGCCGTACTTGGAGTACTGGAACTGTTGGGCGTTGCGGATGTCGAACAGCTGCGGCCTGCCGTCCGTGGTCTGGCCGGTAGGGCGCTGTTGCCAGGCCGGATTGTTGAACCAGGTGCGGCCGTTGGCGCCCTGGCCACCAAAGCGGGGTGAGGGCACGCCCTTTTCACGGACGAGTTCCACGCTCACGGCAATGTGCGCACGGTCGTTGAGGAAGCTCCGGCCCCAGGCGGCTTGCAGTGCGCCGTTCTTGTCGTCGCCGTAGTTGGTCTGGCCAGCTTCGATGTTGGCCTTGAAGCCCTTGAAGCGCTTGTCGGTGATGAAGTTCACCACGCCGCCGACGGCGTCGGAGCCGTAAGAGGCGCCGGCACCGCCGGTCACCACGTCGACTTGGGTGACGAGGAGCTGTGGGAACTGGCTGATGTCAGCCACGCCGGTCACGTTGGCCGGCACCACGCGTTGGCCATCGAGCAGGGTCAGCGTGCGGATCGGGGTGAGGCCGCGCAGGCTCAGGGAACTGAGGCCCTGCAAGCCACTGCTGGTGCTGTTGGTGAAGGTGGTGCGACCCGTGCTGCCCTGGAGCGCAGGCAACTCAACGAGGCTCTGGAAAATGTTCGGGTGAGCCGCCTTCTCGAGGTCCGAGGCGGTGAGGCGCGTGGTCGGCGTCGGTTGCGTGAAGCCGCGCGCCGAGATGCGCGAGCCCGTAATGACCACGGTGCTCAGCACGCTGGCGCCGGGATTGACCTCTGGCGCGGCGTCAGGCGTTGTGGCCGGTGTCTCAGCGCTTTGGGCCAGGGCGGGAAGCGCCAGCACGGCGCAAGCCGTGAGGGCCGCCAGATGGATCAGGGTCTTGGAACCGGGATTTCGCATGGGAGGTCTCCTGAGGTGGCACGGTGGGCCGCTGCCTTGTGGTCGTTGAGCCGGTATTCGGTAAACAAACTTGGTTATTGGATAGCGCTGTCCGGAGAGCTTAAAAAAACCGGATGGCTTAGGTTGAAACTCGCCCGAACACGCGATCCCCAAGGGTTGAACAGCTGCGCCGAGGGCTATCGCGTTTCGGGATTGCGCTATCCTAGGCATCGAATTCCCCCTCCGATATGGGGGATACCATGTAGAAATGCCGAGCAGCAAGACGACATCAGCCGCCTCCCCCAGACGCACCAGGGCCACCGGCCGGGTGACGCTGGCGGACGTGGCGCAGGCCGCCGGCGTCAGCCCCATCACCGTGTCGCGGGCCCTGCGTGGCGAGCGGGCGGTGGCGCAGGAGCTGTGCGAGCGCGTCCAGGCCGCCGCCACTGCGCTGGGCTACGTGCCCGATCCAGCCGCCCGCGCGCTGGCCTCCAGCCGCAGCTCCCATGTCGCGGTGCTGATCCCCAAGCTGAGCAATACCTTGTTCGTAGAGCTGCTCGACGCGGTGCAGACCACGCTCGTGCCGGCTGGCTACCAGACGCTGATCGGCGTCACCCATTACGACGCCAGCGAAGAGGAGGCCGTGCTGCGCAGCTTTCTGGCACACCGGCCGGCCGGTCTCATCGTCACCGGCCGCGATCGCAGCCCGGCGGCGGCCGCTCTGATCGAGGGCAGCGGCGTTCCCTGCGTGCATGTGATGGAGGTGGAGCCGGGCAGCCACAGCGTGGGCTTCTCGCAACGCGATGCCGGGCGGGCCATCACGCAGCATCTGCTCGATTCGGGTCGACGCCGCGTCGTCTACGTTGCCGCCCAGCTCGACCCACGCACCTTGGAACGCGGTGAGGGCTACAAGGAGGCGCTGGTGCAAGCCGGCCTGGGCGAGAGCGTGAACAAGGTGCTGATCGCCGAGCCCTCGTCCATGGCGCTCGGTGGCGCGATGCTGGAGCGTGTGCTGCGCGAGGCGCCTGAGACTGACGCCATCTTCTTCTGCAACGACGACCTTGCGCAGGGCGCGCTGCTGGCGGCCTTGCGCCTGGGGGTGGCCGTGCCTGGCCGCGTGGCGGTGGCCGGCTTCAACGACCTGCCTGGCAGCGACCAGATGGTGCCGCCACTCACCACCGTGGCCACGCCGCGCCGTCAAATCGGCGAGCAGGCGGCGCAGATGTTGATGAAGCTGATGCGCGGCCAGCCGGTGGAGCAGCCGAACGTGGACCTGGGCTTCCAGGTCGTGCGGCGGGCGTCAACCTAGCTCGACGTCCAGCCGGTAGCTGCGGCCGGGCTCGATGTCGCGCACCAGGCCATCTGGCAATGGCTGGCCATCCAGAAGTACGCGGTTTTGGCCGGTGCGGCGAACCTGCAGGTGGAAACGCGCACCGCGGAATTCGCGTTCAGCGCTGAGCTCGTCCCAGCCCGAGGGCAGTTGCGGCTTCACTCGCAGGCCTTTCGCATCGCCGCGCAGGCCGCAAAGGCCTTCGATGACGCAGCGATAGGCCCAGGCCGCGGTGCCGGTGTTGAAGAGCTGGCTGGAGCGGCCGGCCGTACGCGGGAACTGCTGGTGCGCGCCGCGGTAGTAGTTGGGAATGAAGACCGGCAACTGGCCGCGCTGCAGATAGTCGGCCTCGTCAGGCCCCGGAATCATGCGGCGCAGTGCGCTGTAGGCGCGGTCGCCCTCTCCGGCGTCGTACAGCGCATGCACGTAGAAGCTGGCGGCGTGGTTGTAGACCGCGCCGTTCTCGGCCGAGCCCGGGTGCTTTTGCGTCACGCGGCCTACGTCGTCGCGCATGCCGGAGTAGGGCGGGTTGAACATGGCCACACCGTGCGGCGTGTCGAGCTGCGCGTCGATGGCGGCCAGCATCTTCACGCGCTGCTCCTTGCTCGCCGCGCCGCTGAGCATGGCCCAGGACTGGGGGTTGAGGTAGATGCGGCCCTCGGTGTCGGCGCTGACTCCGAACACCACGTCGTCATCGGTAATACCGCGGGCGAACCAGTCGCCATCCCACAGATGACTGTTGGCAGCGGCATTCAGTTCCTTGACCGCAGCCTGCCAGCGCGCGGCTTGGTCGGAGCGGCCGGCGCTGGCGCAGATACCGCCCCACAGCCGCATCGCATAGGCGGCCGCAACAGTGAGCCAGCCCGACACGCCGCGGCCGTTGTAGCCCACCATGTTCATCGGGTCGCACCAGTCGCCCTGGGCGATGAAACTCAGGCCGCGGGCGTCGCGGTCCTGCTGCAGCCAGGTCATGGCGGCGTCCAGCCGTTCGGCGACGGTGAGGTCGTTCACCACTACATCCAACAGCGCGAAGTCGCCCGTCTCGTCGAGGTAGGCCTGCAGGCACACGGGCAGCCAAACGCAGTGGTCGGTGTGCGGCACCTGGTTGATGTACTTCAGCTCGGCGCCTTCGATGAGCAGGATGCCGTCCGGCATGGAGCCGTTGGCGGCCTGTTGGCTCAGCGCATGCAACAGTGCGCCGCGCGTGACGCTCGGCGCGATATAGGCCATGCCGAGGTTGTCCTGCAAGTAGTTGCGCGTCTGCGGGTCGGTACTGAGGCGGTTCACGTCGCCGTGATAGAAAACCTGGCGCGGCAGCCAGTGGTTCACGAAGCGGTCGAAGTCGGCGTCGGGCGTCGTGATGCGCAGGCAGCCTCGGCCGCCGTCGACGTAGTCGGCATAGGCAGCGTGGGCGCGGGCGAAGCCGGCTTCGCTGAGGTAGGTCTCGCGTACGCTGGCGATCTCGGCGTCGTCCAGCGCAGGGCCGAAGAGGAAGCGCCAGGTCTGGCCCTCGTTGGGCTGCAGCGTCAGCCTGTACTGCACACAGGCAGCAGGCGTTTCGTAGCGGGCGTCGCCACCGGCGAGCTGCTCGACCTGCAGCGCGCTCGGGCGGTGCAGGCCGCCTTCGCCTTCAAACGCGCTCTGGCTGGCCTCCCAGGCATCAGGTGGGCGCTCGCAGAGGAAATAGGTCTTGTCCTTGAGCTGCAGGTTCTTGAAGTAGTCCGCCACCTTCTGGTAGGGCGTCACGCTGCTGGCCACGATGCCGCCCAGGTCGGCGCGCCACTCGGCCGACTGGTTCATCCACGACATGTAGCCGATGGGAAAGTAGGGCACGACGCTGATGCGCCGTGGCCGGCCCGAAAGGTTGGTGACGCGAACCTCCCACAGCTCGACGACATCGTCGGTCGGCAGGCCTAACGCCATCTCCACGCGCAGGCCGAGGTGCTCCACCGTCCAGCTCAGGTCGTGCCGGCCGACGAAGAAGCTGAAGCTGTCGACCGGCGCGCGCACCGGCTCGTACGGCGCCGAGAACAGCTCGCCGGTGTCCTCGTCCTTCACGTAGACGAAGCGGCCGGGGTGGTGGGCGTAGTAGGCCTGCTCCGGCTGCATGAAGGTCTTGGCCTCCAGGTTGGGCGCATGGGCGTACTTGGCCGGCTCGGGCTGCATGAACTGCGCGGTGGCGTAGCCGCGGCAGGTCACCTGGATCATCATGCGGCGGTTCCACAGGAAGCCGGCGGCCTGGGGCAGGGCGGTGGGGCTGGTGAGCTCGCAGCGCTCGCCGTCATCGAGGTGTCGCAGCATGGGCGTCAGACCGGTGAAGTGGAGAACTTGCGCGCGGCCAGGTCGGCCTGGATGCGCGCCATGGTGGGGTTGTCCAGCGTGTAGAAGACCATGATGACGGCGGCCAGCAGCGTGAAGCCGGCCGGGATCACGGACATCAGCCAGACGATGCCGGCCTGGGAGTCGGCCGATTGCACCGCGTTGGGCACATAGCCCAGCGCCGTGAACAGCGTGCCGATGACGCCGACGGCGACAGCCGTGCCGAGCTTCTGCGCGAACGAGCTGGCCGCGAAGGTCATGCCCGTCGCGCGGCGGCCGTTGCGCCATTCGTTGAAGTCGGCCGAATCGGCCAGCATCGAAAAGGACAGCGGCGATTTCGGGCCGAGGACGAGACCGAGCGCGATCTGCAGCGCATACATCAGCGCGATCTGATCGGCGTCGACGAACAGGAAGGCCATCGACAGCACGGTGGAAGCGAGCATCAACCCGATCAGCAGCTTGCGCTTGTCGATGAAGCGAGTGAGGAAGGGCGTGCACGCCGTGCCGGCCGCCGCGGCCAGCAGGTAGGCCGGCATGAAGGTGGCCAGAAGCTCGGGCCGGTTGACCACGTACTTGAAGTAGTAGGCCGCGCTGGTCATGCGCAGCGTGATGCTGAGCATGATGATCAGCGCCAGGAAGAACAGCAGGATCCAGGGCAGGTTGCTGCGCAGGTCGGCCAGGTCCTGGCGCACGCTGGAGGGCTCGGCCTGTACCGGCTGGACGCGCTCGGTCGTCGCGCTGAAGGTGAAGGCGAAGATCAGCGCGGCGGCGACGCCCCAGAACACCATGGTCAGCGTCCAGCCCAGGGCTGGGTCGCCACCACCGAACCAGCCCACCAGCCGGGGCGACACGGCCGTGACGAGGGTGCCGCCCGCAAAGCCGCAGACGAAACGGGACGCGTTGACAGCATTGCGCTCCCGCGCGTCGCCCGAGATCACCCCCGACAAGGCGCTGTAGGGCAGGTTGACGCTGGTGTAGACCGTCATCAAGAGCAGGTAGGTCACGTAGGCCCACACCAGCTTGCCCGTGGGGCCGAAGTCGGGCGTGGAATAGGTCAGCACACCGATCACCGCCAGCGGCACCGGCATGAAGAGCAGATAGGGCCGGAACTTGCCCCAGCGCGTCTGCGTGCGGTCGGCGAAGGCGCCGATCATGGGGTCGGTGAAGGCGTTGAAGATCTTGATGACGAACAACATCGTCGCGGCGGCGGCTGCGGTGATGCCGAACACGTCGGTGTAGAAGATCAGCAGGAAGGTCGAGATGTTGGTCCAGTAGAAGTTGAACCCCATGTCGCCCAGGCCGTAGCCGACGATTTCGCGCCGAGTGAGCGGGCGCGCGCTCATGCTGTGCTCTGCAACCAGGCGAACACCTGCGCCTGCAACTGGTCCAGCGGGGCGAGTGCATCCAGGTGCAGCACGCCCGGCTCGCCGACGGGCGACTCCAGCGTCTCGAACTGGCTGTCGACCAGGCTGACGGAGAAGAAATGGCCGCCGCGTGCCTCGATGCGACGGCGGGCCTCGGCCCGGTCGACATCCAGGAAGGCGAAGCGCAGGCCCGGTGAGGCTTGGCGGAGCTGGTCACGGTAGCGGCGCTTGAGCGCTGAGCATGCGGCCATGGCGCCTAGCGGGTGACAACGCAGTTGCTCGCACAGCGCGGCGAGCCACCCGGCGCGGTCATCGTCGGTCAGCGGCTGGCCCTGGGCCATCTTGCGGCGGTTGGCCTCGCTGTGGAAGTCGTCGCCCTCCAGCCAGACACGGCCGGCTCTTTGGGCGACGGCAGCGCCCAGCGCGGATTTACCGCTGCCGGCGACGCCCATGAAGACGAGGGATTCGGGCGCAAGGTGGGTCATGGGGCGCGAGCGAGAGCGGATCTGAGGGCTTTGGATAGCGCTATCCTAATGTCAATGCCGCCTATGACGCTCCGTGTTTTCCCGCCGCAGCCTTCGCGCCGAGCGTCAGAGTACCGCGCGCAGCCTGTCGTAGCCGCTGCGGCTGACGGGAATGCGCTTGCCATTCCTCATGCGCGCGACGTGGGCGTCGCTGTCCGTCTTCTCCAGAGCCTGCAGCGCCGTGAGGTTGATGATGAAGGAGCGGTGCACGCGCACGAAGCGGCTGGGGTCGAGCTGGGCTTCCAGGTCCGAGATGCGCTGGGCTTTCAGGTGGTCACGGCCGGCGCTGTGGAAGGCGACGTTGTCGGCCTGAGCCTCGATGTAGTCGATGGCGTCGACCGCCAGCACCTGCATGCCCCCGCTGCGCTCGGCGTCGCGTACGAGCACACGGCTCAGCGCCTGGGGCGAGACGAGTTTGTCCAGTCCGGGCTGAGCCTGACCAAGCAGGCGGCGCGCGCGTGTCAGCGCGGTGTCGAAGCGCGTCTGGTTGAAGGGCTTGAGCAGATAGTCCACCGCATGCAGCTCGAAGGCGCGCATGGCGTGCTGGTCATGCGCCGTCGTGAAGATGACACCGTCGCGCCGGCCGGTCAGCTCCAGCACTTCGAGGCCCGTCAGGCGCGGCATCTGGATGTCGAGAAAGACGAGATCGGGCTTGAGCTCGGTGATGGCGCGGGCGGCATCCAGGCCGTTCTCGGCTTCGACGGCGACGGTGATGTCGGCGTGGGCTTTCAGGAACTCGCGCAGCAGGCGGCGGGCCAGGGGTTCGTCGTCGGCAATGAGGGCTTGCAGCGTCATGGCGTCTCGTTCTCGAAGGGAATGCTGATCTCAACCGCGAAGCCCTCGCGCGTCGCGCCCCAGCTCACACGGGCACGGTCGCGGTACTGCGCGGCCAGCCGCTCGCGCAGATGGCGCAGGCCTTGGCCCATGCCGGGTTCTCGCGATGGTTCTGCGGGCACGGGATTGCGCACGGCCAGGTGCAACCAGCCGTCGCGCACCAAGGCCTGGATCTGCAGCAGGCCGCCGCCGTCCAACGCGCGCAGGCCGTGCTTGAGGGCGTTCTCGACCAGGGGCTGCAGCGTCAGCGGCGGCAGCAGGGCGGCCAGGGTCTCGGGCGGCGCATCAATGGCGCTGCGCAGCTTGTCGCCCAGGCGTTGGCGCTCGATGGCGAGGTAATGGCCGATGAGGTCGAGCTCGTCCTCCAGGCGGATGCGCTCGCGGCCGGCCAGCGCCAGGGTCTGCCGGAAGAACTGGGCCAGGTCGATGCTCATCTGCCGCGCGCCAGCGGGGTCGAAACTGGTCAGCGCGCTGATGGAGTTCAGGCTGTTGAAAAGGAAATGTGGGTCGATCTGCAGGCGCAGCAGCTGCAGCTCCATGTCGCGGGCCAGCAGCCGCGCCTCGGCCTCGCGGGTGGCGGAGGCTTGCGCGGATTCGACGGCCAGCAGCAGGTCGTGGGCCAGCACCGACAGCGTCAGCAGGATGAGATTGGCCAGCAGCAAGAGGCCCCAGGTCGCCGGGGTCATCGTGACCAGGCCGGCCGGGCGGCCGAGGGCGAGGCCCGCTGCATTCCAGCCTGCCGCGAGTGCGAGCGCCGCGCCGCCGAGCAGCAGCACGGCCGCAATCCGTGCAGCCAGTGCCCGCGGCCAGCGGCCGGCACCGAAGGGCTGGCTGCGGCAGAGGTGATACAGCGACAGTGCGACAAAGCTCAGCACTGTGCTCAGCGGCAATGCCCAGGCCAGGGCCCAGGGAGCGTCGGCCAACCCCTCGATGACCAGCAGCGCGGCCAGCACCGCGCCCGCCAGCGCGGCGGCCAGCAGGCAGGCGGCCAGGCCGCGCCGGTGCACCAGCAGCGGGTGCACTTCAGTTCTTGACTTCGACGCCGCCGAACATCGCGTCGCCCCGCAGCACGAGGCGTTGCGTCGGGTTCATGGGCGGCACCGTACGGTCCTCCACGCCGCCCAGCGTTGGCGCGATGTCGACAATGACTTGCCAGTCGCGCGGCACGCGCAGCTCGACACCGCTGAAGCGAGCCGAGATCTCGAGCACGGCCTCAGGGCCCTCGATCGCGGCTTGGCGCAGGTCGAGCTCGACGCCGCCGAAGGTCACGTCGATGCGGCCGCCCTTGAAGGCGCGCGAATCGTTCTGCTGGCGGATGGCGCTGAAGCTGGCGTCGATGGCAATGCGATCGCCGTGCTCGAGCGTCGACGGCGTGTCGGCGCAAGCCCCTGCTCCGCGGTAGCGCGGGAACATGCCACGCGCCAGGATGGACAGGCCAGCCAGGATGATGAAGACGGGCCACCAGTCGCGCAGCCGGATGCTGACGAGGTCCAGGTTCTGTGCGGTCATCACGGCGCCGACGATGACCAGGGCGATGCCGAACAGCCAGTTGCCCGCGTGGCGTGGCCAGACGATGCGACTCAGCCCGAACAGCACCAGGGTCAGCGGCCAGAAGGTGCGCAGCAGCGGCATGCCGAAGACATGGAGGTTATCCAGCAGGGCCAGCGTGCCGATGCCGACAACGCCCAGCCCGAAGACGACGCGGTGTGCCGGGTGGTACGGCGGGCGATGGCGGATGCGGTTGGGTCTCATGGTGCGGTTCTCGACTTGCGATGGCATGAGTAGACACGCCCGTCGCAACCGGCGAGCCGCCGAATCGGCGAATCGACGCCAGCCGGCGACGAATCAACAGCCGGGTTCGCGAATGTCGGAAAGGAGAAAGCCCGGTGCACTTGCGCCGGGCAAAGAAAAAGCCCGGTGCGGGTGCACCGGGCTTTCGGGAGGCGAGAGCCTGAGGATCAGGCGGCGCGCTTGGCGGCGCGGGTCGCGGTCTGCGTGGCCTTGACGGCTTGGCTGGTCGCGGCCTGGAAGTTGGACTCGGCCACTTCAACGGCTTGCTTGGTGGCCTTCTGGACCGACTCGAAAGCGTTGTTGGCGGCAGCGACAGCCGACTTCACCAGGGCGACGGCGTTCTCGGTGCCGGCCGGGGCGTTCTTGGCGGCGTTGTCGACAACGGCGGTGAAGCTCTTCTGCACATCGGCGAACTTGGCTTCAGCAGCCTTGGCGACTTCGGCGCCGGTGGCGGAGGCGATGTCGTAGATGTGGCGGCTGTAGGAGGCGGCCTTCTCGGCGGTCGGCTGCAGCAGGGCGGCTTGCAGGGACAGCAGCTCTTGTGCGTCCTTGACGGACAGGGCGGCGGCGGTGGTGTCAGCGGCTTCGCTCAGCGCGGTGCGAGCGACTTGCAGGTTCAGCTCGACGAGCTTTTCGACGCCTTCGAAAGCCTTGTTCGTCAGGCCGAAGAGGGTTTCGACATTGGCCTTGTGGGCGGCGAGGACTTGTTCAGCGGTCAGCATGGTGAGACTCCGATTTCAGGTGGTTGAACCGTTTGCTGTGCTTCTTTTGCTGCACTGCAACATGAACTGAATGATAGGGGCCGGGCGCCAGATTGCAAGAACTATTTTGTGCAGTGCAGCAAACTAGGGGTGTCGGGGTGTGACAAAGGTCCACGGCTATCGTGGCGGCCATGCAGGCCTTCCATTCCGATGCCCACAGCCTGGCCCTGCCGCCGGGGCACCGCTTCCCGCAATCTAAGTACCGCTTGTTACGGGAGCATTTCGAGCGCGAGCCGGGGTTGCTGCGCATGCAGCAGGCGCCGGCCGCCAGCGAGGGTGAACTGGCCCTGGCCCATACGCCGGACTATGTGGATGCGGTCCTGCTCGGTCACCTCAGCGCCGCCCAGCAGCGCGAGATCGGCTTCCCGTGGAGCCCGTCCATGGCCGAGCGTTCGCGGCGCTCGGTGGGCGCCAGCATCGCGGCCGCCCGGGCGGCCCTGGTCGAGGGCGTCGCGGCCAATATGGCGGGTGGCACCCACCATGCCTATGCCGACAAGGGCTCCGGCTATTGCGTCTTCAATGACGTTGCCGTCGCTGCGCGCTTGATGCAGGCCGAGTGGGCAAGAAGCCACCGCAGCCTGTTGCGCGTCCTCGTCATCGACCTGGACGTGCACCAGGGCAATGGCACTGCGGCCATCTTCCGCGACGACGACACGGTGTTCACCTTCTCCATGCACGGCGCGCGCAACTTCCCGTTTCGCAAGGAGGCGAGCGATCTGGACGTGGATCTGGCCGACGGCTGTGGCGATGCGGACTACCTGGCTGCGCTGGACGCGGCACTCGGCGAGGTCTGGCGTCGCATTGATCCGGGCCTGGTGTTCTATCTTGCCGGCGCCGACCCCCACGAAGGCGACCGCCTGGGCCGGTTGAAGTTGACCTATGAAGGTTTGGCCGAACGTGATCGGCGCGTACTGGCGGGCTTAAGCGAACGCCGCATCCCCGTGGCGCTGAGCATGGCCGGCGGCTACGGTCACGACCTGGCAACGACGGTCGCCGTGCAGATCAACACGCTGAATCTGGCCGCCCAGTCCTGGGCCGCCTGGGCCGCTATCGCACGCGGAACTGGCTGACCACCTGGGCCAGGCGCTGCGCCTGCTCGCGAAGCGACTCGGCGGCCGCGGCGCTTTCCTCGACGAGGGCGGCGTTCTGCTGCGTCATGTCGTCGACCTTGGTGACGGCGCTGGTGACATCGTCGATGCCGCGGCTCTGGGCGGCGGCGCTGGTGCTGATCTCGCCAATGATGTCGGTCACGCGCTGCACGGCGCCGACGATGTCGGTCATCGTCGAGCCGGCGTCCTGCACCAGGCGGGCGCCGGATTGCACGCGCTCGACGCTGGCGCCGATCAGGGTCTTGATTTCCTTGGCCGCCGCGGCGCTGCGCCCCGCCAGGCTGCGCACCTCGCCGGCCACGACCGCGAAGCCGCGGCCCTGCTCGCCGGCGCGCGCCGCTTCCACGGCGGCATTCAACGCCAGGATGTTGGTCTGGAAGGCGATGTCGTCGATGACGCCGATGATGTCGGCGATGCGCTTGCTGGACGCGGTGATGTCATTCATCGTGTCCACCACCTGCTGTACGACGCTGCCGCCGCGGTGGGCCACGGTGGCGGCGCTGGTGGCGAGTTGGTTGGCCGTCTGCGCGCTGTCGGTGCTCTGGCGCACGATGCCGGTCAGCTGCGCCATGGACGAGCTGGTGATCTCCAGGCTCGAGGCCGTCTGCTCGGTACGCTGGCTCAGGTCCTGATTGCCCGAGGCGATCTCGGACGACGCGGTGCGGATGGAGTCGGCCACCGTCATGACTTCGCCCACCGTCTGGCCGAGTTGCTCGCACATCTGGTTCAGCGCCCGCATCAGGCCGGCCAGTTCGTCCTGCCCCTGCGGGTTGGCGCGCTGGGTCAGATCACCCGCGGCGACCGATTCGGCCAGCGACAGCGAGGCGTTGACGTCGGCTGCGATCTTGCGCTGGTTGGCGAGCAGCAGGCCCATGCCGGCGCCAGCGGTCAGCAGAGAGATCAGGGCGAAGACCCAGGCGCGCTGGCGGGCCGTGGCCTGCTGGGACTCCGACGCGGCTTGCTGATCGGCCCCCATGCTCTGCACGATCTTGCCCATCAGCGTCGCGACTTCCTTGTAGCGGGCCTCGGCGTCCTGCATCGCGGCAACGCCGGTGTTGGGGTCGACCGAGGCCAGGTCGACGGCGGCGTCGGCCTTGGCCAGGTAGGCTTTCAGCAGCGGCAGGGTCGCGTTGATGTGGGCGTCGGTCTCGGCGGGCGTGGCCTCCATCTCGGCCAACGTGGTCAGCGTGCGCGTGAGGCCCTCAACCTGGGTCTTCAACTGCCCCCGCAGGGCCTTTACCTTGGCGTCGTCCAGCGAGCCGATCAAGGCGATGGTGCGATAGACGCCGCCATGCATCTCGCCCACCTGGGTCTGCACGGACACCGTGGTCATGAAGACCTCGTTGCGCTGCTGGCCGGCCTCGTTGGAGGCGACGACCTCACGCAGGGACAGCATGCTGTTGCCCAGGCCGATGGCCAGCACGACGGCCAGTGCCACCATCGGCGGCAGCAACATCTTTGAAGCCAGCTTCATCGGCAACCTTCAAGAGTAGCAACCGGCGCGAGCCGGCGGCAGGGCAGGGGACGGCCAGCCATCCGCGCTTTACTTGTAGATGCCGCCGCAGACGATGGTGTCGTCCAGTCGCTCGCAGTACATCTGCTTGGGTTCGATCTTCTTGCTCGCCGGGTTGGTGAACTTGTAGTCCTGCCAGAAGCCCTTGGGGCTGGACTTGCCCAGTTCGACGCGCTCGCGGATGAAGGGCTTGCCATCGATGTCCTTGAGGTCGATCAGGTCGCGGCCGACCTGCTTCTCGTTGGCGCCGTGGGCCAGGCATTTGCCGTCCATGCCGTAGACGACGATGTAGAGGTCGGCCTTGACGAACTGCGGGTCCTTGGCCGTGATCGTGGCATAGGCCTTGTCCTTGCCGTTGGCCTTGATGAAGGTCACAGCCTTCTTGACGGTGGCGACCGCGTCATCCTTGGTCGCGTTGTCGGCCAGTGCGGCCTGGGCGCCGAAGACGGCCGCCAGTGCAAATGCAAAACTCACTACTCGGGATCGGTTCATGCGAGCTCCTTGCCAGCCGTTGTGAAATCGTTGTCTGCGGCCCAGTGTCGCTCCGGAAAAACAGATCGTGCAAGTGCATAAGCCGCAATCAGCCCCGTAAAGCGGGCTCGGCGGACGTGCATGGAAGAATGCCGCCATGACGACCCGTCCCCAGCCCGACGCGCGCGACGCCTACCCCCGCTTCGTGTCCCTGACCACACGGTGGATGGACAACGACGTCTATGGCCACTTGAACAACGTCGTCTACTACAGCCTCTTCGACACGGCGGTGAACAGCCTGCTCATCGAGGCCGGCGCGCTGGACATCCATGGCGGCGAGGTCATTGGCCTGGTCGTCGAGACGCATTGCAACTTCTTTGAGTCACTCGCCTTTCCGCAGCGCATCGAGGCCGGCGTGCGCGTGGCCCAGCAAGGACGCTCCAGCGTGCGCTACGAGATCGGCCTGTTCGCTGAAGGCGCCGCCGCGTGCGCAGCGCGGGGTCATTTCGTGCATGTCTACGTCGACCGCGTCAGCCGCCGCCCGGTGGCCGAGCTGCCGGCCTCCTATCTCCAAGCCTTGAAGACCCTGACGCCATGAGCCGTTTCGCCACGCCCACGCCCGAGCAGACCGCCGCGGTCGATGCCGCCATCAAGACCCGGCACTCGCTGCGCGCCTTCCTGCCGAAACCGGTGCCGCGCGCGACCATCGAGGACATTCTTGAGGTCGCCTCCTGGGCGCCCTCTGGCACCAACACCCAGCCGTGGCAGGTGCATGTGATGACGGGTGCGGCGTTGACGCGCGTGGCCGGCCGCATCCAGGCCGCCTACCTCGACCCCGAGCAGAACGCCGGCCACAAGGAGGAATACGCCTACTACCCCACCGAATGGCGCAGCCCCTACATCGACCGCCGCCGCAAGGTGGGCTGGGATCTCTACGGGCTGCTGGGCATCGCCAAGACCGACAAGTCGCGCATGCAGCACCAGCATGGCCGCAATTTCATCTTCTTCGACGCGCCGGTCGGCCTGATGTTCACCATCGACCGCGTCATGCAGCAGGGTTCGTGGCTGGACTACGGCATGTTCCTGCAGAACATCATGGTGGCGGCCCGTGCGCGCGGCCTGCACACCTGCCCGCAGGCCGCGTTCACGCAGTTCCACCGCGTCATCGCCGAGGAGTTGCAATTGAGCGATGAGCAGATGGTGGTCTGCGGCATGTCCATGGGCTATGCCGACCCGGATGCCATCGAGAACAGCCTCGTCACCGAGCGCGCGCCGGTGGCCGAGTTCACGCGCTTCATCGAATGAGTTTCTCCGGCGCCGAACTCGGCCTGACCTGGGCCGCGCCGTTCGCGGGCCTGCTGTTGTCGATTGCCGTCATGCCGTTGGCCGCGCCGGCCTTCTGGCACCACCACTTCGGCAAGATCGCCGCGGGCTGGACGCTGGCCTTGCTGATCCCGTTTGCGCTCGCATTCGGGGCGGCAGAGACCGGCGGCGTGCTGGTGCACACGCTGGTCGAGGAATACCTGCCTTTCACCATCCTGCTCGGCGCGCTGTACACGACGGCCGGCGGCATCTTCATCCGCGGCAATCTGCATGGCAGCCCGACGCTCAACTCGGGCCTGATGCTGCTGGGCGCCGCACTGGCCAGCTTCATGGGCACGACGGGCGCCTCCATGTTGCTGATCCGCCCGCTGATCCGCGCCAACGACAACCGCCGCCACAACGCCCATGTCGTCGTCTTCTTCATCTTCATCGTCAGCAACGTCGGCGGGTCGCTGACGCCGCTGGGCGACCCGCCGCTCTTTCTCGGCTTCCTGCAGGGCGTCAGCTTCTTCTGGACGGCCGGGCAACTGTGGCAGGAAACGCTGTTCCTGCTCGCTGCGCTGCTCGCCGTGTTCTGGGGCATCGACGCCTGGCTCTACCGCAAGGAAGGCATCACGCCCGCTGACCCGACACCCGACGCGCCCCGGCTGGGTCTGGAAGGCGTCATCAACCTGCTGCCGCTCGTCGTGGCCATCGGCCTGGTGCTGATGAGCGGTACCTGGAAGCCGGGCATCGTCTTCGACCTCTGGGGCACGCCGCTGCCGTTGCAAGCCCTGGTGCGCGACGTGGGCCTCGTCGTCGTGACGTTCGCGTCGCTGTGGCTGACACCGGCCGGTGTGCGCGAGAAGAACCAGTTCAGCTGGGCGCCGATGCAGGAAGTGGCCAAGCTCTTCATCGCCATCTTCCTGACCATGGTGCCCGTCATCGCCATGCTCAAGGCCGGCCCGGCCGGTGTGTTCGCGTCGCTGGCCGCCATGCTCGATTCGCCGATGGCCTATTTCTGGCTGACGGGCGGCCTGTCTTCGGTGCTGGACAACGCGCCGACCTATCTCGCCTTCTTCAACCTCGCCGGCGGCAATGCAGCCCAGCTGATGAATGAAGGTGCATCGCTGCTGGCGGCCATCTCAGGCGGCGCCGTCTTCATGGGCGCGATGACCTATATCGGCAACGCGCCCAATTTCATGGTCAAGGCCATTGCCGAGGAGCGAGGTGTCAAGATGCCGAGCTTTGGTGGCTATCTGCTCTGGTCTTGCGCGGTGCTGCTGCCGCTTCTCTTCGTGATGGGCTGGATATGGATGCGATGAAGAAAGTCCTGATCGCGCGCAGGGCGCCAGCGGCCGTCGTTGAAAAACTCGCGGCCCAATTCGACGTGGACTTCCATCAGGGCGAGGCGCCGCTGACCCCCGACGAGTTGCGCGCCCGTCTGCAAGGCAAGGTCGGCGCTTACATCACCGGCACCGAGCGCATCACCGCCGAGCTGCTTGATGCCTGCCCCGATCTGCGCGCCGTCTGCACGATGAGCGTGGGCTACAACCACATCGACCTGGCCGCTTGCACGGTGCGCCGTGTCCTCGTCACCAACACGCCCGATGTGCTGACCGAATCGACGGCCGACTTCGGCTTTGCGCTGCTGATGGCCACGGCCCGGCGCATGAGCGAGGGCGAGCGCCTGCTGCGCGACGGGCGCTGGAAGAGCTGGGCCTGGGACTTCCTGGCCGGCTCCGACGTGCATGGCGCCACGCTGGGCATCCTCGGCATGGGCCGCATCGGCCAGGCCATTGCGCGGCGTGGCCGCTTCGGCTTCGGCATGAAGGTGATCTATCACAACCGTTCGCGGCTGCCGGCCGACATCGAGGCTGAACTTGGCGCAAGCTATCTGACCAAGGAAGCGCTGCTGCGCCAGGCCGATCACCTCATCCTCGTGCTGCCTTATTCGGCCGAGTCCCACCACTGCATCGCCGCGCCCGAGCTGGCGCTGATGAAGCCGACGGCCACTCTCGTCAACATCGCCCGCGGCGGCATCGTCGACGAAGATGCGCTGGCCGCGGCACTGCGCGAGAACCGCATCGCCGCTGCCGGCCTTGATGTCTTCGAAGGCGAACCGCGTGTGAATCCGGCGTTGCTGACGCTGCCCAACGTCGTCCTCACGCCGCACATCGCCAGCGCCACCATGCCCACCCGCCTGGCCATGGCAGACCTGGCTGCCGACAACCTCGTCGCCGCGCTGACCGGTGCCAAGCCCCTCACGCCGCTGAACCCTGAAGTCATTCCCGCATGAACCGCCGCCTGATCTGCCTGCTTTCCTTGCTGCCCGCGCTGGCTTTCGGCCAGTCCGTCAAGAACAAGGGCGCGCCGCCGCCGCCCGCGCCCGTCGTGGAAGACAAGACGCCGCGAGACCCCAACAAGTTCGCAGTCCTGTCCCTGCTGGGTGACAACGTGCAGCTCATCTCCTTGAGCCCGGCGCGTGGCGACACGGTGCAGTCGGGCGACTGGACGTCCACGCCCACCGGTGGCCTGGACAACGCGGTGCTACAGGCCTTGAACGGTGCCATCACGGCCTCGGCCAAAGGTCGCGAGGTCAAGCTGTACACCTCGACCACGCGCAGCCTGTTCGGCGACCCGGCTCACCTGTTCGTTGACGGCAGGCTCAGCCTGCCTGGCAAGCTCGGCGACGCGGTGCGCCAGAGCGGCGCGGCCCAGCTGCTGCTGGTCACGCGCAGCCGCCAGGAGCCGGCCCTGGCCGCGGCCTTGCCGGGCCGCATCCTTGCGACCCTGGAAGGCCCGGGCTTTGTGCTGGACCAGCGCCCCAGCGGCCAGATCAGCTTCGATGGCCAGGGCGCCCTGCCGGTGTTCGCGTCCTATGTATCCATCCGCGTCGCGCTGATCGACCTCAGCGATCTCAAGCTCAGGCGCGAGCAGTCGCTCGCCGTGGCGGCACGCCTGCCGGTGGACCGCGAGGCCGCTGCCAACCCCTGGGCCGCGACGACGGCCGAGCAGCGCGTGAAGGCGCTGGAGGCCCTCATCGAGGCCGAACTCCCGCGCGCCGTGGCCTCTCTCGTCTCACCCTAGGTCCGGCACAGCCTTGAACACCCCGGCCGGGTCGTAGGCCTGCTTGACCTGGCGCAGCCGCGCGAGGTTGGCGCCGAAATAGGCCTCGGCCGGCCTGGCCAGCAGGCCGTCCAGATAGTTCACATAGGCACCGCCGCTGCTCCAGGCCTGCATCGTCGTGCGCATGCCGTGTGTCCAGGCCGCTGCCTCGTCCAGCGTCGCAGCCGCTGCGCTGACCGGAAACTCGGCCAGGTATTGGGCGCTGAAGAGGGCGCGGCGGTGCGCGAAGGCCGTCGCATCGGGCGCGACGCGAGCGATGGCGCCGCCCATCAGGTTGAGCAGCACGGCACCGGCGCGGCCGCTGTCACGACGCTGTTGCAGGGCCTGGCCCAGGGCGGTGACGCCGGTGGCATCCAGCGCGTTGTCGAAATAGTCCGAGCTGGCCGCCATGGCCACGCGGCCCAGCTGGCCGTTGGCGTTCTGGCTCGGCAGATGGCATTGGGCGCGGCTCAGCGCCGCGCAGCTGCCGAGCATGACGTCCCGGTAGCTGCGCGCCTGCAGCGTGGCGTCCAGCGGCATGCGGCCGATGCGGGCGAGCAGGGCGCTCCAGTGCGGCTGCACGGTGGCCGCGTCGCCGATGGCGATGCCCCACAGATAAGCCCCCTGGCCTGACAGCGCGAGCTGGGACCAGACCGTGTCTGGCAGGGTCTGTGGCCAGGCCTGCCAGGCCGCCAGGACGGCCGGCAGTTCGCTGAGCGCGAAGCTCGCGCCGAACTGTGTCAACGGCGCGACGGCGTGGGTCTGGAAAGTCAGCGACGTGACCAAGGCGACCTGGCCACCGCCACCGCCACGCAGGGCCCAGAAGAGATCGGGCCGCAGCGTGTCGCTGCATTCGAGCTGCTCGCCGTTGGCCGTGATGACGCGGGCCGATAGCAGCGCGTCGCAGGTCAGGCCATAGGCGCGGTCCAGCACGCCGATGCCGCCGCCCAGTGTGATGCCGGCGATGCCGACGCTGACGCAGCTCCCCGAGGGGATGCAACGGCCGGCGGTGATGAGGCTGTCGTAGACGTCGGTGAGCTTGGCGCCGGCGCCCACGGTGGCGCGCTCCCCGTCCAGTTGCACACCGTCCATGGCGCCCACGTCGATGATCAGGCCGCTGCCGGTGCTGGCTCCGAGATAGCTGTGGCCGCCACTGCGGCCCGTGAAGACGAGCTTTTGCTGCTTGGCGAAGGCCAGGGCCGAGGCGACATCGGCGGCGCTCGCGCAGCGCGCGACGGCCAGAGGCAGCTGGCTGTCGTAGCGGGCGTTTGCGCCGCGGCGCAGGCGGTCGAAGTCGGCTTGCGCGGGCAGCACCAGTTGGCCCTGCAGCTGGCGCGAGAGGCCGTCCCAGTCCAGCCCCGCCGGTGGGGCAGGCGCCGGCGCAGGAGAGGGCGCAGGTGCCGAATTCCCACCGCCGCCGCAGCCGGCCAGTCCGCCGCTCAACGCCGCCGCGCCGCCCAACCCGAGAACAAAACGTCGTCGCTCCATCGCCCGCCTGATAATGCCAATAAAAGACCAGATGCTCGACTCTACGCGATACCAATAAGATACCAATGAAAGCGATTGCGCGCCGGGCGACAATGGCCCGCATGAGCCTGTTCGACGTGTTGATGCTGGGCCTGCTGGCCCTGGTTTTGGTCCTGCTGGTGTTGATCTGGGCTCGCCAGAAACCGCAAACCGGCGTGGCGCCCGAGCTGCTGCAGAGCAACGAGCGGCTGGAGCGCGAACTGCGCGACGAGCTGGGCCGCAGCGCCAGCGGCACGCGCCAGGAACTGGTGCAAGGCCTTGCCCAATTCCAGCAGGTGCTGACGCAGGGATTGCAGGGCAGCAACCAGTCCCTCGCGCAGCAGGCACTTGCCGCGCGCGAGGCCCAGGACGCCGCCGCGCAGCGCAGTGCGCTGGCGCAGGGCGAGTCCATGCAGCGCCTGACCGATGCAATGCTCGAGCAGCTCAAGGCCATGTCCACCAGCAACGAACAGCGCATGGCCGAGCTGCGCCATACCGTTGAGTTGCGCCTGACCAGCATCCAGCAGGACAACGAGAAGAAGCTCGAGCAGATGCGAGCGACGGTGGACGAGAAGCTGCACGCGACGCTGGAGCAGCGCCTGGGCGAGAGCTTCAAGCAGGTGGCCGAACGCCTGGAGCAGGTGCACAAGGGCCTGGGCGAGATGCAGAACCTGGCCCGCGACGTGGGCTCGCTGAACCGCGTGCTGACCAACGTGAAGACGCGCGGCATCTTTGGCGAAGTGCAACTGGCGGGCCTGCTGGAGCAGGTTTTCACGCCGGAACAGTACGCAGCCAACGTGGCGACGCTGCCCGGCTCGTCCGAACGCGTGGAGTTTGCGATCAAGCTGCCCGGCCAGCGCGACGATGGCCAGCCACTCTGGCTTCCCATCGACGCCAAGTTCCCGCGCGAGGACTACGAGCGCCTGCTCGACGCCCAGGAAAAGGGCGACCCCGTGGCCGCCGAAGCCTCGGCCAAGGCCATCGAAATGCGCCTGCGGATGGAGGCGCGCACCATCCGCGAGAAATACATCGCGCCGCCGCATACAACCGACTTCGGCATCCTCTTCGTGCCCACCGAGGGCCTGTACGCCGAGGCCCTGCGCCGCCCGGGTCTGATGGAGAGCCTGCAGCGCGAACACAAGGTCATGCTCTGCGGCCCCACCACCTTGCTGGCCACGCTGACCAGCCTGCAGATGGGCTTTCGCACGCTGGCGCTGGAGAAACGCTCGGCTGAGGTCTGGGAAGTGCTGGGAGCGGTCAAGACCGAGTTCGGCAAGTTCGGCGAGGTGCTGGCCAAGACGAAGAAGAAGCTCGAAGAGGCCAGCAACACCATCGATCTGGCCGAGACCCGCACGCGCCAGATGACGCGCAAGCTCAAGAGCGTCGAGGCGCTGCCCGACGACGCAGCCCAGCGCATGTTGCAGCTCGACAAGCTCGTTGAGCTCGGCGAGGACGCCGAGTGACCGACTCCGCCCCAGCGGGGAAGAAGGCCAATCTGCGCCACGCCTTCGTGTGGCTGATCGCCACGATGATCTGCGTGCATGCCTGCATGGCCACCACGCGCGTGACCGCCAGCCTGTGGGTGTTGAACCGGGGCTATGGTGAAGCCTCGGTCGGCCTGCTGCTCAGCCTGTTTGCCGTCGCGCCCATCGTGCTGTCGCTGTGGGCCGGGCGGCTGGCGGACCGACACGGCTTTCATCGGCCCGTGGGTGTGGGTGTGCTGATGGCCGGCTGCGGCGCGCTGCTGGCGTTGGCCGTGCAGCAGCTCTGGGCCATCGCCGTCGGCTGCCTGCTGTGTGGCGGTGCGGTCGCCGTCGCGGCCGTGGCGCTGCAGCGCGAGGCCGGGTTGATGGCCGACGAGCCGGGCGAGCTCAAGCGCATCTTCAGCTGGATGGCCCTGGGCCCGGCCCTGTCCAACGCGCTGGCGCCGGTGATTGCCGGGATTCTCATCGATCAGTTCGGCATGACGGCTGCCTTCGGCTTCGCGACGCTGCTGCCGCTGCTGGCCTGGGGTTTTGCGCAGAAGGTACCGCGCCATCAGCCCGAGCCACTGACCAAGAGCTTTCGCGAGCGCGCCGCCTGGCAGTTGTTCCGGCTGCCGGCCTTTCGCCGCCTCATCCTCGTCAACCTGGTGCTGTCGGCCTGCTGGGATGCGCACAGCTTCGTCGTGCCCGTGGTGGGCCATGCGCGCGGCCTGTCGGCAGTCAGCATCGGCATCGTGCTGGGCAGCTTCGCTGCCGCGGCCACCTGCGTGCGTCTGGCCATCGTGCGCTTCGCCGACGAACTGGACGAGGTCAAGGCCCTGCGCACGGCCATGGTGGTCGCAATGCTGACCTTCATGGCCTACGCCTGGCTGCCGGGCACCGTTGGTCTGATGTGCGGCTCCGCTTTGCTGGGCGTGGCGCTGGGCTCGGTGCAGCCCATGATCATGGCCATGCTGCACCATGTGACGCCGCCCGGTCGCCATGGCCAGGCGCTGGGCCTGCGCATGTTGACGGTCAACGGTGCGACGGTGGCCATGCCCGCCGGCTTCGGCATCCTCGCCGCGGCCACTGCCCTGGTAGCGCCGATGTGGCTGATGGCCTCGCTGTTGCTTGTGGCCCAGCTGCCGGCCAGACATCTGCGTCAGCAATAGCTCTCTGGCGCCGGTTGGCGCAAGCCCCCTAGCATCCGGCACTGGAGGTGGGGCGATGAGATTTCTGAT
This sequence comes from Roseateles sp. P4_D2, assembly GCF_056401875.1. NCBI lineage: Bacteria > Pseudomonadati > Pseudomonadota > Betaproteobacteria > Burkholderiales > Sphaerotilaceae > Roseateles > Roseateles sp. P4_D2. The sequence goes on from NZ_JBFUIM010000001.1 coordinate 193,953, forward strand.
CTGGCTTGCCGGTCTGCTGTTGGCTGCATCCACGGCGGTAGCGCAGGTGGAGGATGACGACGGCGAGGCGCTCGTCGTCATGGCTCAGTCCGAAGCCCAGGCTCTGCTCGCTGAAGTGCTGCCGGCCGAACCCGCGGCGCGCTACGCGCTGCTGCAGCGCCAGGCTCGTGCCGCCCAGGCGCTGGAGCAGCGCGGCAAGTACGTCGAGCTGCTGCGCGAGCTGGCCACCTTGGGCCGCAGCCAGCCCGGCGGCGAGATCTGGATCCGCCAATACCTGAGCGCCGAATTCATCTGGGGCAGCTCGGGCCAATCCCTGGCTGCGGCGGATGCCTTTGCCAGCGACACGACGTTGTCACCAACCGCGCGTGCCGAGGCCGCGCTGCGCCAAGTCTATGCGCTGTCCCAGGCGCGTGACCGCTCAGTGCTGGAGCGCATGTGGTCGCGCGCTCAAGGCCTCGTCAAGCAGGCCCAGGCGGCCCTCGGTGACGGCGACCCCGCTGCGACGCTGAGGCTGCGCGTGCAGCATCTGCAGGTGCGCTCCGAGATCGAGCGCTGGGACGGGCGCCTGGCCGATGCGGTGGCCACGATGCGGGAGGCTGTGCGCCTGGCGCAGAAGGGCGTGGAGGACGCGCGCAGACTCCCCGGTGGAGGCCAGCGGCCGCTGCGCGACCCCGCCGTGCAGGACGCCTATGGCTGGTACGACGGCTCGCAAGGCATGCTGGTCTATGCCCTGGTGCGACACGGCCGCGCCCCCGAGGCCATCCAGATTGCCCAGGGCAATCTGGCGCTGTGGCGGGCCGGCCAACTGAGTGATGCGTTGGGTGCGCGCTGGAGCTACCGCCTTGGCCAGGCTCAGGTGGCTGCGCGGCAATATGCCGCCGCGCTGGAGAACGCCCAGCGCGCCGACGACATGCTGCAGCGCTCGGGCGCCAGTGCCGCCAGCCACACCCGCTGGCTGGCGCGCCAGGAGCAGGTGAGGGCGCTGATCGGCCTGCGCCGCTGGCCCGAGGCCGATGCCTTCTACCGCGACTTCCTGGCCAGCCTGCCCGCCGACAGCCTGGCCAAGGACCGCGCCAGCGACTGGCGGCTGCGCGCGTTGCTGGCCGCCAAGAACGGCCGCTTCGACGAGGCCTTGGACGCCGTCGAGCGCGTATTGCGCTATCGCCAGCGCCTTTACGGCGAGACCCATCCGCAGACGCAGGAGGCCAGCGGCGTGCGCGCCTTGGTGCGCATGCTCAAGGGCGATATGGCCGGCGCCTGGAGCGACTACCAGCCGCTGTTCACGGCCCTGCTGGACAACCCTGGCGGCTGGCAGGACCTGGACCTCAACGGCGCGCGTGGCTTCGTGCTGGGCCTGGCGTTTGACGAGTTCCTGCGCGAGATCGGCGCGCGAGCCCTGCGCGGCGAGGCGTTGGAGCCGGCCTGGACCGACCGCGCCATGCAGGTGGCCGACCGCCTGCAGGCCGGCGCCGCCCATCGCGCGCTGACCGACGCCACGGCACGCCTGCTGGCCGCGACGCCAGCCCTGCGCGCGCTGCTGGAGGACGAGGCCAACCTGCGCGCCGCCGCCAGCTCGCGCAACGGTGCACTTGCCACCCAGCTGGGTGAGGAGGACCGTGTGCGCCGGCGCAACAGCAGCGAGGAGACCAAGGCCGAGCTCAAGGCCCTGCCCGACGCCGAACGCAAGAAGAGGCAGAAGGCCCTGGCCGATGAACTCGCCGCCGTGCGCGAGCAGGTGCGCCAGGGCCGGGAGCAGGCCCAGGCCGCGCGTGAGGTCTTGAACGCCCAGCGCGAACGCGTCGCCAAGGCCTACCCGGCCTATGCCGACCTCGTCACGCCTGCACTTCCGCCGCCCGCAGCGCTGCAAAAGCTGATGTCGCCCGGCGAGGCCCTGCTCGTCGTGCAGCCGCTGGAGGGGGCGACGCTGGCCTGGTGGGTCACGCCCGGCGCGCCGACGCGCTTTGCCGCGTCCAGCATCGGCGCGGCCGGCTGGGCCGACAAGGTGGTGCAGATCCGCACGGCGCTGGACCTGAGCAGTGGCCGCCCGCCCGCGCTGCCAGCGGCGGCCCTGCATGAAGTCTGGCGCGAACTCATCGCGCCGCTGCAGCCCGGTGCCGATGTGAAGAGCCTGCTTGTCGCCGCCGACGGTGCGCTGGCGGCCCTTCCGTTTGCGGCCGTGCTGACCACACCCGAGCCCAGCGCCTTCGTTGCCCGCCGCATGGCCGTCACCCAACTGCCCTCGGCCGGCGCACTGTTCGCGCTGCGCCGCGCTGCCGCGCCGGCGCTGGCAGCCAAGCCGCTGTTCGGCGTCGGTGACCCGCAGTTCAAGTCCAACGCAAAAACCACGATCCCTGCCGGCCGCGCCGCGTTGAACAGCAGCGCCACCAGGTACGACGCCGCCTGGGGTTTCAGCTATGGCGACATCCCGCCGCTGCCCGAAACCCGCACCGAGCTGACGGCGCTGGCCAAGGCCCTGGGCGCCAACCCGCACACCGATCTGCTGCTCGGCGCCGCCGCCACGCGCGAGGCGGTGCTGGCCGCGCCCCTGCAGGACCGCCGCGTCGTTGCCTTCGCCACGCATGGGCTGATGCCCGGCGAGCTGCCAGGCGTGTCCAAGCCCGCGCTCGCATTGGCGCCTGGCCCCGACGCCACGGCCTCGCCGCTGCTCGAACTCGACGACGTGTTGACCTTGCGCCTGAACGCGCAGGCCGTGCTGCTGTCGGCCTGCAACACGGCAGCGGGCGAGCAGGGCGGGGCGGCCATGTCGGGCCTGGTGCGCGGCTTCTTCTTCGCCGGCAGCCGCTCGGTGCTGGCCACGCATTGGGCGGTAGAGACCTCATCCGCCGCGGTGCTGACGGCCGCCACCTTCTCGGCCAAGGCGCCGCGGGCCGAGGCGCTGCGCCTGGCTCAAGTGGGGATGATCGAGGGAACTCTCGGTGGCGGGCGCTGGACGCATCCGTTCTACTGGGCGGGATACGCCTTGTTCGGCGATCCATCTCGATAGGAGTTTGAAGAAATGCGTTTGCTGGTGTTGTGCCTGTCCCTGCTGAGTTCAGCCGCCTTGGCCCAGCAGGCCTGCGAGGTCATGGCCGTCAGCGGCGAGGCCCAGCGCGTCGATGGCAAGGCGCTGGCGGTGGGCGACAAGCTCGACGTCGGCACGACGCTGCGAACCGGCGCGGCCGGCCGCGTGCGGCTGAAGTTCGTCGACGGTTCCGTCGTTGTGCTGGCCGACAAGAGCCAGCTGCGCATCGAGGCCTTCAGCGTGGCGCCTGCCCAACCGCGGGCCGCCGAGTTGCTGTTGGAAACGGGCCTGATCGGCCAGCGCGTGACGCCGTCGGGCGGCGGCAGCTGGCGCGTGCGCACGCCCACCGCCGTGACCGCCGTGCGCGGCACCGAGTTCAGCGTCGAGGTCGGCGACGACCGCGCGACCGCCGTGCTGGTGAAGACCGGCGAGGTCGACGTCGAGCCTGCCGGCCCGCAGACCCGCGGCATCAAGCCACGCTACCCGGTGCGCCTGCAGAAGAAGCTCAACGGCACGCATTGCGATGGCAGCCAGTGCGTGGCGGCCATGGCTTGGGCGGCCGACAAGGTCGCTCGCGTCGAACAGCGGCTGGGGTCGCTGGATTGAGATCCCGTATCGGCTATGTGCTGATCGGCCTGGCGGCGGCCCTGCTGGGCCTGGCGATGCTGGCCTGGCGTGCCGACGTGCCTGTGCTGGAACGCCCCGACCAATGGGCGTTGGACTGGCAGACGCGCTGGCGCGGTGAACTGGCGCCGGGCACCGAATTGCCGTTGCTGCTGGTGCGCGTGGACGACGCCGCGCTGGAAGCCCTGGGCGGGCGCGTGCCCGACCGTGCCGAGATGGCGCGTGCCGTGCAGGCCCTGCAGGCGGGCGGCGCGCGCGCCGTGGCGCTGGACATCCTGCTGCTGCCCGGCGGCGGCACGCCCGAAGGCAGCGCCGCCCTGGCCGCGGCGATGAAAGCCTGCACTTGCGCCCTCATTCCCTTCTCCCTGCCCGATGACGGCAAGGCCGACGCCGCCGCGGCGCCTGCGCCCGTGCTGGCTCAGGCCCTGCTGCGCTATGACGACGAAGCGGCCTTGGCGCGCAGCGAGGGCTACTACCGGCCGCGCCGCCTCGTCGCCCCGGAGGCCGTCCTGGCCGAGGCCGCCGCAGCCCTGGGCCACATCAGCGTGCGGCCGGAACCCGACGGCAGCATGCGCCGCGACCTGCCGCTGCTGCGCCTGAACGGCGAGGTCTATCCCTCCCTGCCGCTGCGCCTGGCCGCCTTCGCGCGCGGTGTCGACTGGCCTGCAGCCCGAGCCCGCTTCGGCGCGGAATTCACCGCCGGCAAGGGGCTGCAGTTCCGCCTGGACGAGCTGTCGCGCCTCGGGGTGAATTACTACGGCCCCGGTGGCCCGGCCAGCAGCTTTGACAGCGTGGGTTTTGCCGAGCTGCTGGCCGGCCGCGTCGAGCCGGCGCGGCTGCAAGGGCGCGTGGTGGTCCTGGGCGTGTCGGCCCTGGCCGCCGGCGACCACGTGCCCACGCCCTTCGACGCCCGCCTGCCGGGCATGGAGAGGATCGCCACCGTCACCGACAACCTGCTGACGGGCCGCAGCCTGGTGCGTCCGGCCTGGGGCGGCGCGGCCGAACTGGCCGCCGTCTTCCTGCTGCCCTTTGCCGCCGTGGCGCTGCTCGCCCGCCGCTCCCTGGGTGTCGCCTTGGCCGCCATCGTGTTGGGCACGCTGGCCCTGCTGGCCGGCGTGCAGTGGGCCTTCGAGAGCCACTACTTCGTCTTCGCAGTGGCGCCGCCGCTGCTGGCCCTGGCCATCGCGACGCTGGGCGGCAGCGCACTGCGTGCCGGCATCGAGCAGGGCCGGCGCCGGGTGGCCGCGCGCCAGCTCGCCGCGAGCGAGCAGCGCTATGCCTTGGCGGCCCAGGGCGCCAACGACGGCCTGTGGGACTGGGACCTGACGACGGGCGAGGTCTATTACTCACCGCGCTGGCTGGCGCTGATGGGCCTGTCTGCCGCCGAGGCCGGCCATGCCATCCAGGCGTGGACGCAGCCCCTGGAGCCTGCCATGCGCCACGCCTTCGAGGCCGAGCTGCAGGCGCATCTGGACGGGCAGAGCCTGCAGTTCCACCAGGTGCTGCATTTCCATCAGGGTGGCCAGGAGCGCTGGCTGCTGGCGCGCGGCCTGGCCGTGCGCGAGGGTGAAGGAAAGAGCGGCAAGCCGGTGCGCATGGCCGGCTCGCTGACCGACATCTCCGAGAGCCAGCGCCTGCAGCAGCAGATCAGCTTCGACGCCCTGCACGACCGCCTCACCGGGCTGGCCAACCGCGTGCTGTTCCGCGAGCAGCTGACGCAGCTGCTGTCCGGCGTGCTGGCGCCCGAGACCGGCCTGCTGCTGCTCGGCCTGGATGGTTTCCGGGCCCTGAACGAGACCCATGGGCCCGTCGTCGGCGATACCGTGCTGACCGAGCTGGCCAGCCGCCTCAAATCGAATTTCGGAGCGCGTCATCTCGTGGCGCGCATGGGCCCCGACCAGTTCGCACTGCTGCTGGCCGGTGGCGACAGCGCGGCCGACTTGGGCCGCCGCGTGCAGGCCCTGCTGCAGTCGCCCTTCAATGTCGCGACACCCATGCTGCAGCTCACCGCCGGCATCGCCTGGGCCCAGCGCCGCCATGGCCCGGCCACGGCCGACGAGCTGCTGACGGCGGCTGAAGGGGCGCTCGCTCGCGCCAAGGCTGGCGGCCCTGGCCAGACGCATGAGTTCGATCCGGCCGAGCAGCTCGTCGAACAATCGCGCCGCTGGCTGCGCGACGCCATCGACGCAGCCCTGGCCAGCGGCACGCAGTTCGAGCTGCACTACCAGCCCTTTGTGCGGCTGTCGGACCGCGCCCTGCTCGGCTTCGAAGCGCTGATCCGCTGGCGCCATCCCGAGCGCGGGCTGATCATGCCGGGCGACTTCATCCCCGTGGCCGAGGCCAGCGGCCAGATCTGCGCCATCGGCCGCTGGGCCCTGCTGGAGGCCGCGGGCCAGCTGCGACGCTGGCAGCCGCTGGGCTTCACCGGCGAGGTGGCCGTCAACCTGTCCGGCGTGCAGCTGGAGCGCGACCTGGAACTGCTGGCCGACGCCCGCGCCACGCTCGCGGCGCTGGGCGACGTGCCCACGCACCGACTCAAGCTCGAAGTCACCGAGAGCATGGCCATGGCCAACCCGCAGCGCAGCGCCGAGGTTCTGCAGGAGCTGGCGCGCATGGGCTTCAAGCTCAGCATTGACGACTTCGGCACCGGCTACTCATCACTGGCCTATCTGCATCGCTTCCCCTTCGACACGCTGAAGGTCGACCGCAGCTTCGTCATCCGCCTGGCCGCCGGCCGCGAGGCCCAGGAGATCGTCCGCACCATCGTCGGCCTGGCGCTGGCGCTGGGCAAGCAGACGCTGGCCGAGGGCGTCGAGGACGAAAAGCAGGCTGCGCTGCTTGAGCAGCTCGGCGTGCAGGTGGGGCAGGGCTGGTTGTTCGCCAAGGCGCTGCCGCAGGCGCAGGCGACGGAGGCGATCAGGAGCGCGCCGTGGCGGCGGTAGTGGCAGCTGGGCCTATGACTGGGGGTTGCCGCTCTGATCGGAAATTTGATGACTGTTTAGCTCCGGCAGATTTGGGAGAAGACTTCAATGAATCAAGCGCTTGCACCTTTCAAATCGCGTCGATCTAGGGTGCAGCCTGCATGCCTAAGAGGCACTGACGGTCTGTCGAGAATGCGCTAGCCGCTCATGAGCGGTAGCACTTGGCAGTTCTGTGCTTCAGTCGACAGTTCGCGCGCGAGCACGCTTCACTCCTACCTCAGCTTCGATGCCGTTGTCGGGCTCCTCGAATCGGCATTGGTCGAAGGTTTCTGCTGGGAGCAATTCTCTGGGCAAGCCATCCGCGGCTGTCATCGTGCCTCCTTCCTGATCCGCGTTTCCGAGGTTGCCTACGATGCGTTCTTCAACTCACCAGCCGGCTATCGGGGGCAGTACGCCCGGTCCGTAGCTGCTGGCGAGGCTGCGAACAGGAGGTTGCTCGTGCAGTTCGAAGCACGGTTACTCGCCTACTCCGAAACTCGCTCGCAGATCGCTCAGTCCGTCATCCGCGACTCGCTTCGTGGAACACAAGCGAAGGTGTGGATCCGCGAGACCGAAGTTGAAGCACAACTCGGCAGTACCTTGTCGGCGATCACGTACGCCCCGTGGGAGCAAGCATCTGAAAGTGGCGTCGGCCTGCTCGCTCCCGTCGGTTCGCTGTTGGAGGTCAAAGGGGGTTGGGTCGCGCCAAGTGGTGAGGAACGGTTCAACCCAGGTAAGTCAGGCCGCAGCGCAGACATTCCTCAAACAGGCTTTTCGTAGCTTCGAACGTTGAGCGACTGCATCGAACAGATCAGTCTGTATGCGGCTGAAATTGGCGCCCCCGTATGTGCCGACGAAGTCGCGAGTGACGGCGGTGATGCCATCGCGCACTCCTCCGCTCAAACTTGTAAGTCAGCGTCGCCCATTACGAACGGAAAGGTCGCGGCCGATGGGCAGAATCGGCGCCTTTCTTGAAGCCGGGAATGATTGAAATGCGTGTGAAACATCTGCTCGCCGGCCTGCTGGCACTCTGCTGCGCGGCCAGCGCCGTCGCCGCCGACCCGCATTGGGTGACTGGCTGGGCGGCCGCACCGGACTCGCCCGGCCCGTCGCTGCAGCCGCAGACGATACGCCAGGTCGTGCGCAGCAGCGTCGCCGGTACGCAGGTGCGCATACGCCTGTCCAATCTGTTCGGCAGCGCGCCGCTGAACCTCGGACCGGTCCATCTGGCGCTGCACGCCGCCGGCTCGGCCATCCAACCGGGCAGCGATCGGGCACTCAGCTTCCAAAAGCTGCCGACGGTGACGATCGCCCCCGGCGACAGCGTCCTGAGCGATCCGGTTGAGCTGCGCGTGGCCGCGCTGCAGCAGCTGGCGCTGAGCCTGTATCTGCCGCAGGAGACCGGACCATCGACGCTGCATGGCGCGGCGCTGCAGACCGCCTGGCTGTGGCCGGGCGAGGACGCCGGCGCGGCGACGCTGTTCCCGGCCGGCGCGACCACCGACGACAGCCGCTACTTCGTCACCGATCTGGAGGTGAGCGCCGCCGCCCCGGCACGCACCTTGGTGGTGGTAGGTGACTCCATCACCGATGGTGTCGGCTCGGCCGACGACCGCAATGCGCGCTGGCCGGATTTCCTGGCCGCGCGTCTGCAGGGCGACCCGCAGCTGGCGACTATCGGCGTGGCCAATGCGGGCATCGCCGGCAACCGCATCCTCAACGACGGGCGCGCTCCCTTCGTCGGCCCGAGCGTGCTGGCGCGCTTCGAGCGCGATGCGCTGAGCAAGCCGGGCGTGCGCTGGATCGTGCTGATGCAGGGCATCAATGACATCACCGCGGCGAAGGCGCCGGCAACACCGCAGGACGACGTCAGCGCGCAGCAGATCATCGCCGGCATGCGCGACCTGATTGCAAAAGCGCATGCGAGCGGCCTGAAGATCTGGGGCGCGACGCTGCTGCCCTGCGGCGAGGCCAAGGGGTTGTTGCGCCCGACGCCGCAGAGCGAGGCCAAGCGCCAGGCGGTCAACCGCTGGATCAGAACCGCCGGCGCCTTCGATGCGCTGCTCGACTTCGACCGCCTGCTGCGCGACCCGGCCCGGCCCGATCAGCTGCTGCCGGCCTTCGACAGCGGCGATCATCTGCATCCCAACGAAGTCGGCTACCAGGCGATGGCCGCTGCCGTCGATCTGCGCTGGTTGAAGTGATCAGCCGGCGAGAGCGCTGCTGATCGCCATGCGGGCGCGCCCGCCCTGTTTGGCCTGGTACCGCGCGCATCGCCAAAATCTTCCCCAAACTCAGGCAACTCGTTGCCATCGGGCGGCACCCTCAGGGTGCGGGGCTACAGAGGTAAGGTCACGGATTCAGGAAACTGCCTTCCTCGGCGACACCGGCAGCAGTACAGCGCCGCTGTCAGCGACCGCCTGGAATCTGCAGATGCTTCAGGTGTCCGTGCGCCGCCGCACCGACACCAGCGCTCCCAATGTCTAAAAGCAAGACCTTGCGACGCGCTGTGCTCGCTCCCTCAACGAAAGATCCCATGTCCAAAGGTCAACGCGGCAACAAGGAACAGAAGAAAGCGAAGAAGGCCCATGCGCCAGCGCCTGTGATTCCCGCCACCTCGGCTGAGAAGGCTGCGGAGGCGATTTCTGTCGCTCCGCGCAAGAAATAGGCTTGGCAACAGGCCGGCCGTCCGCACCGGGCAGGAGAACCTGCAGGTGATGATGGCTTTCGGCCGCCAGCTGACGGGCTTTGCGGGCATCGTCCTTGTTGTCAGCAATCCGCGACGCAGGTGATGACCGAGGCTGGGTTGGAAACGCACCGTTGGTGCGGCAGCGCACGGAACGCCGCTGGGGCTTCGGGAATGCTTGTGCCGTCGATATAGCGGCTGCTCACCATGAACTCGCAACACCCTCCATTCGGCATGACGGTCGCGCCCCAGGGCGCGGCGATCCTGACCGGCACGCACGGCTCATTTGGCTCGCACGTCGGTTGGCGGGATGTGACGGGTGATCCGGGGCCCGACCCCCACGCGCAGGCCTCCGAGCTGTGGCAGCAAGCCGTCCATGACCTGCGCGGCAAGCTCAGCGTGGTCACGGCGGTCACTGCGCTGTTGCAGAAGCCGCGCAGCGACTTGCGCCGTTTGGAATTGATGGCCGTGCTGGATCGCAACGTTGCCGGCCTGCGAGAGCTGCTGAACGGCGTGGCCGACCTGGCCCGGCTCGACACCCAGCAGGAACGACCGGTGATTCGCACGGTGGACGTCGCCAAGGCGCTCGACGACATGTGCAACAACCTGCGCGTCGTGGCGAATTCGCGCGGGCTGAGCCTGGAGATCAGCGGCCCGGCGAGCCTCGTCGCGGAGAGCGACCCGCTGATGGTGGCGCGCATTGCGCAGAACCTGATGCTTAACGCGATCCAGTACACGCGCGCCGCTGGCGTGGTGCTGACCTACGGCCACTGTGGCGCTGGGGAGGCTGGCCACTGGTACTTCGATGTCGGAGACGCCGGCCGCGAGCTGTGCAGCGGTGGACCCATCGGGCTCATCCGAACAGCGGGCGCGTCCGCAATCGCGGCTTCCGGCGAGGGCATCGGCCTGTCCATCGTCGCCCGCCTGTGCAGGCTGCTGGGCGGAACGATGGAGATCACGAGTGCTGTCGGAGCCGGCCGCGTCACCCGCATCAAGTTGCCCCGGCGCTACGTTGGTGCGCTGCAAGAGCTGATGATTGCTACCGTCGCGCGCAGTGGCGTCCCGGCTGCAGGCCTATGGGCTCCCGCGGCATTGCAAGCCGGCCAGCCGCAGCAGCTTCCCTTGCTGCCCGCGGTTCCTGCAAAGCCGGCGCGCTTCGCTGCATGCAATGTTTCGACATTGCCTCAGTCACGCTCAAATCATCTGGATCTCAGCAACGCCGTCGCGCCGCACTCAGTGCCATACAGCGTCGGCTGACTCGCGCCGAACTCAAGCGCGCACCGTAGCCGCGCCAGGCCGCGGGCGCGGCGGTTCCGGTTTGGTGTCAGGTGCAGGTCTTTGGCTGGGCCGGCAGGATCAGCAGCCCACGGATTCGACCCCGGCGCGCGCCCGTGGCGTCGTTTTGCACCGAGCCAAAGATGACGACCTGTTCACCGCTGCTGCGCTGTTCAAGCACCAGCACGATGTCGGAATCCTGTGCGTAACCGGCGGAGACCCAGGCCTGCCGGAGTTCCGTCAGTTGGCCGTCCGCGCGGTATCGATCCAGGGTGCCGAGCCGACCTACCCAGGCGGGCGCCAGTTCCTCCGGGTTTGCGGCGAACAGCTTGACGAACTCGAGTGCGAACGCCCGGCCTGGGAGCCGCTCGAAGGATCGAGTCATCAGTGCCGGCTGGCCGAGGTTGGACGGAAGGACGAATCTGTCGGACCAGGTGTCAGACTGGTAAAGCGCCTCCTGCACGACCGTGGGCGCCGCGTCGAGATTGAACTCGCTGGCCCTCAGCCTGGCCAGTGTTTGCAGCATGGCCTGGCCATCGGGCGTGTTGACCTCGCTGCTCGGATAGGTCTTGGGAATTGCGTCGCCTGCGCAGGACAGGAAGTAGCGCTTCAGATAGCGGTGCGGCGTGTCCTGCAGCGACACCGGCTTGACCATGCTGCTGTGGTCGAACTGCTCCAGCACATCGACGCCGTCAGGTCGACGCTGGCATAGCGCGGTCGCACTGTCTTTGGGCACCACCAGCACCCCGCCGCCCAGAGCGGAGGCAAAGGAAAAGAAGCCCATCTTCTGCCCCTCCGCCAGGCAGTACCAGTGAAACGGCCAGGCGACTTTCTGCCACTGGTCGATCAGGGCCTGCTGGTGGCCGTCGGGCCTCATGCCGGCGAACTGGAGGCTGTCGGAGACGTAGCTCGCCACGTTGGCAATGTCGGCGCCCGTCGCCGGCGTGCCGAAGAAACTGACGAGCTTGATGCGGCGGAGCTTGTCGCGCATGTCCTCCTTGGCATGCATGCGTAGCAGCATCTGGGCCGTGACCAGGCCGCCCATGCTGTGCGCCACGATCGTGATGTGGGCGTGGTCCAGCACGCCGTCGTTCTGCAGGTCCTTGCGCAGCTGCTCGGCGACCTTGTCGACTTCGGGGCTGCTGCCCAGCAGTTGGGTGTCGTAGCGGTAGAGGTAGATGTTGCTGTTGTCGAAGGCAGGTTCGGCCCTCAGCAGGCAGGGCCAGGACTGATCTTCCTTGCCGCTCCAGGCGGTCCTGGCGCTGCTGAGCACACCGTGGACAAACACCACGACCGAGGTCCGGCTCGGGTCCTTGCCGCCCAGGAATGCCGGCCCTTCGATGGGCAGGCAGGGTGCAGGCGCCGCTGCCTGTGCTAACGCCGGGACGGCGCAGCCAAGGCAAGCCACGACAGCAAGCACCAGCCCGCGGACTGTGGAATAGAAAACAAGGCGTTGAATGGTGCGCATTTCGAGTCCTCCGCATGCCAGCAGGCTCAGCCCACAGGACGGCCCTGGGTCACCTGCGCGCGTGCCATGCACTGTGATGCGATGGCGTCGGCTCGACATCCTCAGTACAGAGGACTGTTGCGACAGAAGCGGAAGTTCAGGTGGCGGGAACCGCCGTGGCTAGCGTGGGTGCGACGCGGTCCGCTTGATGCGGTACATGGCCTCGTCCGCCTTGCGCATCAGCACGCCGGGCGACTCGCCGTCGTCGGGGAAGACGCTGTAACCGATGCTGGCCGAGATGGACATGGGGTGGCCGGCGAGCATGCAGGGCTCGGCCAGTGCGCGAGCGATCTTGTCGGCCACTTGTGTGGCGTCCTCGCGCCGGGCCGCGGCGACCAGCACGACGAACTCGTCGCCGCCCATGCGGCAGACCGTGTCGCTGTCGCGAACCGTGGCCTGCAGCACGCGCGCCGCACGCTGCAGCAGCAGGTCACCGACGGCGTGGCCGAACTCGTCGTTGACCTGCTTGAAGCCGTCGATATCGAGGAAATAGATGATCAGGCGTTCACCATGCCGGCGCGCGAGGGCGATGTCGTGGCTCAGCCGGTCCCACAGCACCTCGCGATTCTTCAGCCCGGTCAGCGAGTCGGTCTGGGATGCCTTGACGGCAACTTCCAGCGCTGCATGGGCGGTCTCCACTTCCTGCGTCGCCAACTGGTTTTCCGCCTGCAGGCGCTTGTTCTCCAGGCGGGCGTCGTGAGCGGCCGACAGGCCTCGTTCGCTGCGGGCTTCGAGGATGGCGGCCTGCAGTTCCAGCAGCGTCGCCTCGGCGGCGGCGATCTGCCGCTCCAGCGCAACGAGCCGGCTTTGCGCGCCGTCGCTCCCTGAGCTCAAGGCGAGGCCTTTGCGGCCGGCTCGGGTTTGGATGGGGGTTCGCGGCGCGGCGAGGGGTCGGTCAGGGTCGCGAGGATGTCGGGATACCAGGCCGCATTCAGGCCCAGCGACTCGTCGGCCTCGAGGTCGCGGTTGCCGATGTCGAAGCGCGTCGAATGGATGCCCACCAGCAGCCAGGGCAGGGGCTTGCGGCCCGGCGCCCGCATGACGACCGGCGCGCCGCTGATGCCGCGATGAGTGCGCGCATCGGTCAGGAACCAGCCCTGGCCCTGGAAGCGCCAGCCATAGGGCGAAGCGATGGCGCCCTGGCGCACGACCGGGAGATGGTGCAGGTCATCGTGAAAGCCGAGCGGGAAGCCGGTGATCAGGATGGGCTGGCCCAGCGGCACGTCGTCGTCCGCGCCGGGCAGGCTCTCAAGCGTGAAGGCAGTGAGCTGGACCGTCTCGGGCAGGGCGCCCGCGTCGATCTCCAGCACCGCCACGTCGATGCCACCGGCATCGTCCCGGCCCTGGCGCCAATTGGCGCGGCCGTCACGGTAGAGCAGCACCGACAGCACGATGGCATCGGTCAGGTTGTCGGCGTCGGCATGCAGTTCGAGTTCGACGCGGTCGGGGTGGTGGTCGGCCTCTTCGTCGATGAAGACGTGCCGGCTGGTGACCAGGTAGAGGCGGGCGTCGCGCCGGAAGAAGAAGCCGCTGGCGCCGGTCAGCGCGCGCTTGCCGTCGAAGGTGCCGATGCGCGCAATGGCCAGCAGCAGGGGATCGGGTGCCGACATCGTGGGGCCGGGTGGGCGCCGCGCGTCAGTACGCCGGGCGCGGGGTGATGCGGTCCAGCTGCGAAGTCAGGTGCCTGCACATGTTCTCGCCCGTCGTCGTCAGGCGCAGTGAGCCGCCATGCCACTCGAGCCAGTGCAGGGCGACGTACTCCTCGATGGTTTTTTCGGCGATCTCGGCGGCGCGGCGGCGCTTGAGCAGGTCGACGGTGGCGAGCAAGCCATCGCGGAGCGCGTCACGTTTGGTATCGGGTGCAAGGGGGACCGGCTTCATCAGCATCTCCAGGGCGTGGGCATCGGGCGCCGTCGGTGCGAGCGGCGGCCCTGTCACGCAGGTCGTCAATGGGGGCGGGGCCGCGTTTGGCGCGCTCCGGGAAGGGGCGGGCCGCGGTGCCGGGAGGGGCGCCTCGAAGAGTCTTCGAGGAGTGGAAGTGGGGCTCGCCGCTGCAAGCAGATGACAACCAAAGCCGACGGCGGGAGCCGGCGAGCATGGGAACGCAGAAGTGATGCGTGGCGCCCGGTCTGCTAGGGCCGCCGCGGCAGTGAGCAGACGCGCGACAGCCGGGACAGTGTACGCCTGGGCACGATGCCCCTGACCCCCAGTTCGCACGCGCAAACCCGACCCGGACCCGACCCGGACCCGATCATTTGGCGGACATACACTGGCTTGTCACCTGTGCATGGCGGCCTGGCATGAGGCCGCATTTCCTGACTGGAGATTGGCGATGACTGGGAACAGATCGCGTTCCGCAAGCGGCGTGCCCGGCCTGGATGAAGTCCTGCATGGCGGGCTGATTGCCGGGCAGCTCTATTTGGTCGACGGCGAACCTGGCGCCGGCAAGACGACGCTGGCGCTGCAGTACCTGATGCAGGGCGTCCGCGAGGGCGAGCCCTGCCTGTACGTGACGCTGGGCGAGACGGCGGCCGAGTTGCGCGCCGGGGCGGCGTCGCATGGGTGGACGCTCGACGGCATCGAGGTCGTCGAACTGGTGGCTGGTGAAAGCGACCTGTTCGGCGACGCCGAGTTGACCATGTACCACCCGTCGGAGGTGGAGTTGAGCGAGACGACCAAGCGCGTGCTGGAGGCCGTCGAGCGCTGCAAGCCGCGCCGCATGGTGCTGGATTCGCTGTCGGAACTGCGCCTGCTGGCCCAGTCGTCGCTGCGTTACCGGCGCCAGATCCTGGCGCTGAAGCAGTTCTTCGTCGGCCGCGGCTGCACCGTGCTCTTCCTGGACGACCGTTCGAGCGACCGCGTCGACACCCAGTTGCACAGCATCGCGCACGGCGTCATTGCGCTGGAGCGCCATGTGCCCCCCTACGGGCCAGCACAGCGCCAGCTGCGCATCACCAAGTTCCGCGGCAGCGACTTCATCAGCGGCCAGCAGGACATCGTCATCCGGCAGGGCGGCCTGGAGGTGTTCCCGCGCCTGAAGCCCAGCCAGCATGGCTCGCCTTACCAGCGCGAAGTCGTGCCCAGCGGTATCGCGGCGCTGGACGAACTGCTTGGCGGCGGCACTGATCGCGGCACGGCGACGCTGCTGGTCGGCCCGGCGGGCTCGGGCAAGTCCACCATCGCCTCGCAATATGCCGTCATGGCGGCCAAGCGCGGCGGCCATGCCGTCATTTTCACCTTCGAGGAGGGCCGCACGCTGCTGCTGGACCGTCTGGCCAACTTGGGGTTGAGCGTCGAGGAGGGTGTTGGCCCCGGCAAGCTCCATGTGCGCCAGCTCGACGCTGCCGAGGTGCTGCCCAGCCAGTTCGCCAACCTCGTGCGCCGTTCCGTCGAAACCGATGGGGCCCGCGTCGTGGTCATCGACAGCCTGAACGGCTACCTGAACGCCATGCCCGAGGAGCGTGCGCTGGTCGTGCAGCTGCACGAGCTGCTGACCTACCTGAACAACCATGGCGTGGCGACCTTCGTCGTGGCGACACAGTCCGGCCTGATGGGCCCCAACATGCGCAGCCCGGTCGACATGAGCTATCTGGCCGATGCCGTCGTGCTGTTCAGGATGTACGAGCATGCCGGCGCGGTGCGCAAGGCCATCTCGGTCATCAAGAAGCGCAGCGGCCGGCATGAGGACACCATCCGCCAGCTGTGGTTCGACGGCCAGGGCGTGCACCTGGGGCCGCCGCTGGTGCATCTGCGCGGCGTGCTGGCGGGCGTTCCCGTCGAGTTGCCGTTCCAGCACGAGGGTGAGTCTGGCGATGATCGAACGGGACGACGCTGACCGCTCCTGCAGCGAGCGCGTCATCGTRCTGGCGCCGACGGCACGTGACGGCGACGTCACGCGCAGGCTGCTGGCCGAGGCGGGCATCGATGTCGCCGTCTGCCAGGGCTGGCGCCATGCCGAGGAGCTGATGCACGAGGGCGCCGGTGCATTGATGGTCACCGATGCCGCCTTTGCCGACGCGGGCTTCGCAGTGCTGCTGAACGTGCTGGAGCGCCAGCCCGCATGGTCCAACCTGCCCGTGGTGGCCCTGTGCCGCCACGGCCTGGAGGCGCCGGGGCTGCGCGAGGCAAGGCTGCGCAACCTCACGGTGCTGGACCGGCCGACGTCCACGCGCGTCATGGTCAGCGCGGTGCGAACGGCCCTGCGCGGGCGGCGCTGGCAGTACCAGATCCGCGACCAGATCGACTCGCTGCTGCGCGCGGACCACTCGCTGCGTCAGGCCGATCAGCGCAAGGACGAGTTCCTGGCCACGCTGGCCCACGAGCTGCGCAACCCGCTGGCACCCATCCGGACTGGCCTGCAGCTGCTGGGCGCCAACCCGCCGCAGGACGAGGCCCAGTACAAGGGTGTCACGGACATGATGGACCGGCAGATGAGCCATTTGCTGCGCCTCATCGACGACCTGCTCGAGGTGTCGCGCATCTCGACCGGCAAGCTCATCCTGCAGCGCGAGTCGCTGGACATGCGCCGCGTCGTTGAGATGGCGCTGGAGTCCTGCCAGCCGCTGATCGAACGGGGGGGGCACCAGCTCAGCGTCACGCTGCCGGACGAGGAGCTTTGGGTGGACGGCGACCTGACACGGCTGGCGCAGTCGCTGAGCAACCTGCTGAACAACGCGGCCAAGTACACGCCCGATGGCGGCCGCATCTGGGTCACGCTGGCTCGCGCCGGCGCGCAGGCCGTGCTGACCGTGCGCGACAGCGGCGTGGGCGTGCCGCAGGACATGATCGGGCGCGTCTTCGACATGTTTGCCCAGGTGAACCGGTCGCTGGAGCGCGCCCAGGGCGGGCTGGGCATCGGCCTGGCCCTGGTCAGGAGCCTGGTGACGCTGCACGGTGGCCAGGTCAGCGCGGTGAGCGCCGGGCCGGGCCTGGGCAGCACGTTCACCATCGAGCTGCCGCTGGCGGCCGAAGATTCCGCACCGGCGCCACTGCCAGCCAGCGAGCCCGAGCCAGCCCCGCCGGCGCGCATCCTGGTGGTGGACGACAACGACGATGCGGCCACGTCGCTGGCCATGCTGTTGTCGCTGTCGGGCCACGAGGTAGAGGTCGCGAACAGCGGCCCGGCCGCGTTGCAGACGGCAGCCAGCTTCCTGCCTCAGGCCGTCTTCTGCGACGTCGGCATGCCCGGCATGGATGGTCACGAGTTCGCGACCCGGTTGCGCCAGGACCCGCGCTTTGCGTCCACGCTGCTGGTGGCGCTGACGGGCTGGGGCTCGGAGGAAGACAAGAAGCGCTCGCGCGCCGCCGGCTTTGACGAGCACCTGACCAAGCCGGCCAGCGTGGATGCGGTTTCCGCCCTGTTGGCCCGTTTGCAGGCCGGTTGACGTGTTGTTGGGGAAGCGAGCGCGGACGCTCGGCCGGGGGCGTCACGTCTGCATTGGAATCTGACGAACCCTGACCGATGGCCGGGCCTGTAAAACCGCGCAGAATCCCCGCCAAGCCGAAGATGCGGCTGCCTGGAGAGAGACAGATGATGAGAGTGCTGGATGGGTGGATGCCGCGAGCCCTGGGCGTCGCCCTGATGAGCCTGGCCCTGGGGGCGGCGCAGGCCCAGCCTCAGCCGGTGCCCAAGGCCAAGCCCGCCGTGGCGGCGCATGCGGCCGGCGTTGCAACACCCGAAAAGGTGCGCGAGCTGGGCGGCATTGAGGAATACCGCCTGCCCAACGGCCTGCAGCTGCTGCTCTTCCCCGACGCGACGCAGACCACCACCACCGTCAACATCACCTACCGCGTCGGCAGCCGCCATGAGGCGCCCGGTGAATACGGCATGGCCCACCTGCTGGAGCACATGCTGTTCAAGGGCACCGAGAGGCAGAAGGACATCCCCGGCGCGATGGCGCTGCGCGGCGTCAAGTTCAACGGCACGACGACGGTGGACCGCACCAACTACTTCGCGAGCTTCAACGCGAATGCCGACACCCTGGCCTTCCTGCTCGACCTGGAAGCTGATCGCATGGTGAACAGCCGCGTCGCCAAGGTCGACCTGGACACCGAGATGAGCGTGGTGCGCAATGAGTTCGAGCGCGGCGAGAACCAGCCGTTTGCCGTGCTGAACCAGCGTGTCAATGCGGCAGCGTTTGCCTGGCATCCCTATGGCCACGCCACCATCGGCCCCAAGAGCGACATCGAGAATGTGCCGATCGAGAAGCTGCAGGCTTTCTACAAGCGCTATTACCGGCCCGACAACGCGACGCTACTGATCGCCGGCCAGTTCGACAAGGCCGCGACGCTGGCGCTGATCGCCAAGCACTTCGGTGCTACGCCCAAGCCCGCCGCGCCCATCCCGCAGCCCTACACGGTCGAGCCCGCCCAGGACGGCGAGCGCACCGTCGTCGTGCGCCGTGTCGGCGGCCAGCCCATCCTGCTGGCGGCCTATCACGTGCCGGCCATCACCCACCCCGACACGCCGGCGTTGGTCGTTTACGGCCTGTTGATGAGCCTGCAGCCCAGCGGCCAGCTCTACAAGCAACTGGTCGAGCCCAAGCTGGCGGTCGCCGCGGGTATTGGCGGCGCGGGCGGAGCGGAGCCAGGCACCGTGGGCGCCTACGCGGTGCTGCCGCCGGGAGCCGATGTCGACAAGATCGAAACCCTGCTGCTGGACCTTGCCGAGGGCCGTGCGGCCAAGCCCTTCGAGGAGAGCGAACTCGGGCGCGTGCGCGACATCGCCGTCAACAGCTACCGCCAGCAGATGAAGAACCCCGAGGCGCTGATCCAGCAGATCTCCGGGTTGATCGCTGCAGGCGACTGGCGGCTGCTCTTCCAGCTGATGGAAGACATTCCCAAGGTCACGCTGGCGGACGTCGAGCGCGTGCGCGCCGCCTATTTCAAGCCGGCCAATCGCACGCTGGGCCGTTACCTGCCGGTCAACGCCGTCGAGCGCGTGGACATCCCCGTCGCGCCGTCGCTGGCGCAGCGCCTGGCCGAACTCAAGGGCCCGCCCAAGGTGGAGGAGGGCGAACAGCTCGAGCCTGTGCCAGCGGTGCTGGAGACGCGCATGTCGCGCACGGCCTTGCCCAGCGGCATCGCACTGCACACGCTGAAGAAGCAGACGCGCGGCAACACCGTCGTGCTGCAGATGCAGCTGCGCTGGGGCGAACGCGACGCGACCTTCGCGCGCAACGGCACCGGCATGGTCGGCGCACTGATGGACGAGGGCAGTGCCGGCTATACCAAGCAGCAGTTGCAGGACGCGCTGATCAAGCTGCGTGCCAACCTCAACGTCACCAGCTATGACCAGGGCGCGAGCATCTTCATCAGCGCCGAGCGCGACACGCTGCTGCCGGCCCTGCGCGTGGCAGCCGATGCGCTGCGCAAGCCGCTGTTCCCTCAGGAGGCCTTCGACCGCGACATCAAGGCCAACATTGCCGGCATCGAGGCTTCGCGCCAGGAGCCCAGCGTGCTGCGCCAGGAAGCCACGCGTGGCCACTACAACAAGGCCCGCGGCGTCAGCCTGGGCCACCCCGACTATGTGATGGGCGTGGACGAGCGCATCGCCAACCTGAAGGCGACGACGCTGGACGAGGTGAAGCGCTTCTATGCCGACTACTGGAGCACCAACGACGCCCAGGTCAGCGTCGTGGGTGCGCTGCCGGATGGCCTGGGTGCCGAGATCGACAAGCTCTTCGGCGACTGGAAGAAGCCTGCCGCGCCCAAGTTCGTGCGCCACATTCCCCAGCACCTGGCCGTGCCGCCGGCACGCTTCGATGCCATTGCGCGCGACAAGGCCAATGCCATCGTGCGCCTGCATCAGACCCTGCCGCTGAACGCCGAGGAGCCCGACTACCCCGCGCTGGAGCTGGCCGTGCACATCTTCGGCGGCGGCGGGCTGGAGAGCCGGCTGTCCGAGCGCGTGCGCCAGAAGGAAGGGCTGACGTATGGCATCGGCGCCTCCTTGAACGCGGGCTACTGGGGCAATGCCGGGAGCTTCGCCATCCAGGCCAGCTATGCGCCGGACAAGCGCGAGCGCGTCATTGCCGTCGTGCAGGAGGAGGTGGCCCGCATGGCCAGGGATGGCGTCACGGCGGCCGAACTGGAGCGCGCCAAGAAGGACATCCTGGAAGGCCGCAAGCAGGGCCGCGCCGACCCCGGTGCCCTGGCCGGTGGCTTGACCAGCCTGGCCGAACGCGGCGAGACCTGGGCCGCGGCGCAAAAGCGCGACGATGCGCTGGCGGCCGTCAGCGTCGAGCAGGCCAATGCGGCCTGGCGAAGGCACATCGTGGCCGACAACTTTGTCATCTCGACGGCGGGAGACTTCAAAACGCCCTGACACAAGCTGCCGGCACCCTCCCGGCCGGCGGCGCTAGAGTCCTTCCTCTCTCTGAACTGAAGGAGACTCGCATGAAGATCGACCCCTACCTGTTCTTCAACGGCCGCTGCGAAGAGGCCATCGAGTTCTACAAGAAGGCCCTGGGCGCCAAGGTGGAGTTCCTGATGCGCAACTCCGAGAGCCCCGAGCCGCCGCCGCCGGGCACGCTGCCGGCTGGCTCGGAGAACAAGATCATGCATGCCTCGGTCCATATCGGCGGGGCCCTGGTCATGATGTCCGACGGCATGTGCGACGGCGACACGGCCTTCAAGGGCTTCTCGTTGTCGCTGGACTGCCCCGACGCCGATGCCGCGCGGGAGGCGTTTGCGGCTCTCGCCGAAGGTGGCCAGGTCAAGATGCCGCTGGCCAAGACCTTCTGGGCGCCGCTGTTCGGCATGGTCGATGACCGCTTCGGCGTGGGCTGGATGGTGGGCGTGTCGGACAATGCGGCGTAGTGACCACGCCAGTACAGCTCCCCGCACATCTCAAGGCCGACTGCTCGGCCTGCGTAGCGCTGTGCTGCGTGATTCCACCCTTCGATGCGAGCCAGGGCTTTGGCTTCGACAAGCCGGCCGAGACACCCTGCCACCACCTTTGCGCTGACCACCGCTGCGGCATCCACGATGAACTGGTGCCGCGCGGCTTTGAGGGCTGCGTGGCCTTTGACTGCCTGGGCGCGGGCCAGCGGCTGACGGCCTTGGCCACCGAACGCTTCGGCAGCGCCGACTGGCGCGCGCGGCCCGAGGTGGCGCGCTGGCTGTTCCAGGCCTATCCGCGCGTGCGTCAGACCCAGGAGTGGCTGGCCCGGCTGAGCCTGGCCGCGCTGCTGACCCAGCATGTGGCGCTGCAGGCCATGGCCACCGAGCTGGAGGCCGACGCGCAGCGCTGGCCGGACTGGACGGCGGCCGAGCAAGCCGGCTGGCAAGGCCGCGTACAGGCGGCGCTGGCGCCGTTGGCCGAAAATCGGCGTTCAAGGAGCTGATGCAATGTTTGGATTGATGGGCGGCTTTGGGGCTGCCGAAGGCCGGCTGCTGACTGAAACCGGTGCGACGAGTGACCATGCTTTCTGATTGGGTGGAGCCGCAGTGGCGCCGGCGCCGTGGCGTTCGCACCGTTCAAGTCGTGGCCGTGCTGGCTGCGTTGCTGGCGGTCTTGAGCCTGCTCGGCATGTTCAACCAGTTCGGCGCTTCCGACGGCGACGTGATCAAGACAGAACGGCAGTTGGTCGCGTCCGTCGACTTGCGCGTCGGCAATCCCGCCGGTGCGGCGGAGCGCGGTGAGGCCAAGGCACGTGCGGACATCAAGGCAGGCCTTCTGCAACTGCAGATATTCGGGCCCCCGAAGACCAAAGCTGAAGCGGCCAAGGCCCAGCGGCTGGAGAAACGCTACGGCGTCGACTGGGTCTACAAGGGCGAGGAGGGCTCGCTGCTCGCACTTGCCTTCGCTGACGGCTACAACGGCGTGATGCGAGCCGAGATTGAACGCCGTCACGGCGGCGAAGCCCTGGAGCAGCTGATGCGCGAGCATGGCGTTGCTTCTCCGAAGCAGAAGGAAGGCCCATGAAGCTCATCGGCATGCTGGACTCCCCCTATGTGCGCCGCGTCGCGATCTCGATGCGGCTGCTCGGCCTGCCCTTCGAGCATGCGGCCATCTCGGTGTTCCGCGGCTTCGACGCCTTCCGGCAGATCAACCCGGTCGTCAAGGCGCCGACGCTGATCTGCGATGACGACGTTGGCGGCAGCCTGCTGATGGATTCGACGCTGATGCTCGAGTACGTTCAGGCCCTGGCCGGCCGCAGCCTGCAATCGAGCGAGCCGGCCGAGCTGCTGCGCGAGCTGCGCCTCACCGGCCTGGCGCTGGCGGCCTGCGAGAAGACGGCCCAGATCGTCTACGAGCGCGGCCTGCGCCCGGCCGAGAAGCGGCATGAGCCCTGGATCGAGCGCGTCACTGGCCAGCTGCTGGCAGCCTATGGCGAGCTGGAGAAAGAACTGAGCCACCAGCCGCTGGATGCCAGCGAAGGCGGCATCCGCCAGGCGGGCATCACGGTCGGCGTCGCCTGGACCTTCACGCAGTTCCTGCTGCCCGAGGTGGTGGCAGCGGATGGTTTCCCACATCTCGTCGCGCATGCGGCGGCGACCGAGGCCCTGCCGGTCTTCCGCGCCATTCCCTGCGACGACGCGGTGCAACTCAGCTGATGGCTAAGCGCCCCTCGCAAACCGTCTACGTCTTCCAGGGTGGCGGCGCCCTGGGTGCCTACCAGGCCGGCTTCGTCGAGGCGCTGGAGGACGCCAGCCTGCCGCCTGACTGGTTGGTCGGCACCTCCATCGGCGCCATCAACGCGGCATTGATCGCCGGCAATGCGCCGGCCGAGCGCCTGAAGGCGCTGCGCACCTTCTGGGACCGCGTGACGCGGCCCGGCTTTGCGCCACATCTGCCGGCCAGCCCCTTCACGGCGATCTGGCAGCAAGGGCTGCAGACCTGGCAGACGCTGACGAGCGGCATCCCGGGCTTCTTCAAGCCGCGCGGCCCGCAGGCCTGGGACATGAACCGGCGTGCGCCGCTGACCGAGCTGGGCTTTTATGACACCGCGCCACTGGAGGAGACGCTGCGCGAGCTGGTGGACTTCGAGCGCATCGCCGCGGCCGAGACGCGGCTGACGCTGTGCGCCGTCAATGTGCGCACCGGCGGCCTGGCGCTGTTCGACAACCGTGACGGCCGCACCCGCATTGCCCCCGAGCATGTGATGGCCAGCGGCGCACTGCCGCCGGGCTTCGCACCGGTGCAGATCGGCAAGGACGCCTACTGGGACGGCGGCATCTACTCCAACACGCCGTTGGATGTCGTGCTCGACGACAGCGAGCGCCGCGACACCCTGTGCTTCATGGTCGACCTCTGGGACGCCAGCGAGGCAGCGCCCAGCACCATGGCCGGCGCACTGACGCGCTACAAGGACATCCAGTACGCCAGCCGCATCTTCGAACACCTGGACGACCACGAGCGCCTGCAGAACCTGCGCCGCGCGCTGCGCCTGGTGGGCCGCAAACTCGACGCCAAGACGGCGGCAGACCCGGCCATCAAGGAACTGTTGGCCCTGGGCTGCGACTCGCGCATCGACGTTGTCCACCTCGTCATGCAGGCCCTGCCCGGCGAGGACTCCTGGCGCGACATCGACTTCAGCGACGAGCGCCTGCGCGCGCGCTGGTCAGCTGGCCTGAAGGACGGGCGGCGCGTGCTGCAGCGCGCGGCCTGGCGCGAACCCATACGGGACCGTGTCGGCATGCGGGTACACACGCTGGACGGTGGGGCCTGAGCTGCCGCGTCTGGCATGACGGCGGGCCTGCAGCGGTGCTGAGGCTTCGGGTAATTGCCTGTCGATCTTTTTGACAATGAGCGAGGCGGCCGCCGCTAGCAGTTCCTCGCCCCTGCCGCTGTAGCCTTGTTTACAGAGCAAGGCGGCGCGCTGGTATGGATCCTGCTGCGTTGGGCTGTCCATAACTATGGGAGGTCGGACATGCGAATCAGCAAGACTCTGGTTGCCAAGGCAGCAACCGCGCTGGGGGCTTTGGTGTTGGCATCGACGGGGGCTCATGCAGCACCCGTGGTTGACCAGGCCAATGACGTGATTGGTACGGTCAGCTTCAACGGCGGCGCCCCGACCTTGACCTGGCAGCAAGGCGTGGTGGCGGGGCAGACGGGCCAGTTGACGGCGATCGAGGTGTATTTCAATGCAGCCAATCTGGGCGCGGGTATCCAGTTCTTCGTCAACCAGGGTGCGGGTTGGCAAAGCGATGCGAACGACTTCGACGCGGTGCTGAATGGCCTGGTTGCCGGATGGAATCTGATCGACGTGTCGTCTGCCGGTATTTCGCTGAGCGCTGGTGACCAGTTGGTCTTCGGCTTCAAGGGGCAGAGCCCCGGCAATTTCAGCCCGTCGTTCACGGGGACGAGCGGCGATGTCTATAGCCAAGGCCAGCTGTTCCTGAACGGTGCGGTGTATGCCGTCCCTGACTACGACGTCAACTTCCGCACCTATGTCGAAGCAGGGCGCCTGCCCGAGCCGGGTTCGGCTGCCCTGGTGGCGATCGCCTGTCTGGCCACTGGCCTGGCGCGGCGCCGCGCTCGCGCCTGACGAGCGCTTGTCTGGTCGCGCTGGCCGGCGATCAGCCGTTCGCCAGCGCGTTCAGCTTCTCGACCGTCGCCCAGTTGCGAGTCGTGCAGTCTTCGCCGAGATTTTTCAGCAGCGCAACGGCGGCCTTGCTTTCCAGGATGCCGTGGGCGCACCACAGATAGGCTGCGTGCTCGGTGACGACGAAGCGCTCGGCGCCCTGTGCTGTGATGGCAGCTGCGGCCTGCAGCGCGGCCGCATCGGTTGTCATCGCGACGAGCAGGCGGCTGGGGTCGTCTGCCTCGTCAATGCCATGCCCCGCCGCGATGGCGGCCCATTCGGCCGCCGTCTTCAGGATGACGGCGGCATCGACGCCCAGCTGCTCCCGCACGGCGGTGCGGATCTTGTCGGCGCTGAGCTTCTTCTTGACGTCGAAGACGGCATTGCCGCTGTTCAGCAGCGTCGAGACCTTGGTGGCGCCCAGCTCGGTGAGCAGGGCCTTGAGGTCGGCCATCGCGAGGCGCTTGGCCTTACCGACGTTGATGCCGCGCCACAGCGCCACGTAACGCATCAGAAGCCTTTCAGCTCATGCCCTGGTGACGCAGCAGCGCGTCGATCTTGGGCTCGCGGCCGCGGAAGGCCTTGAAGTTGTCGATGGCATCGCGCGCTCCGCCTTGCTCCAGCACTTCATTCAGGAAGCGCTTGCCGGTGGCGGCGTTGAACACGCCTTCCTCTTCGAACGCACTCCAGGCGTCGGCGCTGAGCAGCTCGGCCCACTTGTAGCTGTAATAGCCCGCCGCATAGCCGCCTGCGAAGACGTGGGAGAAGCTGTGCTGGAAGCGGTTGAAGGCCGGCGGGATCAGCACGGCGACCTCGGCGCGCACCTCGTCCAGCACCTTCTGCACGTCGGCCTCAGCGCCCGGCTCGCCATGCAGGCGCATGTCGAACAGCGCGAACTCGATCTGGCGCAGCGTCATCAGCCCGCTTTGGAAGTTCTTGGCCGCTGTCATCTTGTCGAAGAGATCGCGCGGCAACGGCTCGCCGCTGTCGACGTGGCCGCTCAACTGCTGCAGCACGTCCCATTCCCAGCAGAAGTTCTCCATGAACTGGCTGGGCAGTTCGACGGCGTCCCATTCGACACCGGAGATGCCGGAGACGCCGAGGTCGTTCACCTGCGTCAGCATGTGATGCAGGCCGTGGCCGAATTCGTGGAAGAGGGTGATGACGTCGTCGTGGGTCAGCAGCGCCGGCTTGTCGCCGACGGGGCTGGCGAAGTTGCAGGTCAGCAGCGCCACTGGCGTCTGCTGCTCACCCGTGGGCTTGAGCCAGCGGCTGCGCACCTCGTCCATCCAGGCGCCGGGGCGCTTGCCGTTGCGCGCGTAAAGGTCGAGATAGAACTGGGCGATGAGTTGGCCACCGCGGCGCATCTCGTAGAACTTGACGGTCTCGTGCCAGACCGACGCCGTGGCCTCGCTGATGGACACGTCGAACAGGCGCTCGATGATGGAGAACAGGCCCGGCACGACCTTGGTGGCCGTGAAGTACTGCTTCACCGTCTGGTCGCTGAAGGCGTAGCGGGCTTCCTTGAGCTTCTCGCTCCAGTAGGAGACGTCCCAGGATTCCAGCGGTTGCCCCTTGGAAAACTCGCGCAGCTCGGCCAGGTCCTTTTCGGCGAAGGGCCGGGCGCGCTTGGCGAGGTCGCGCAGGAAGGTCTTCACCTCCTCCGGCGTCGAGGCCATCTTGGGCGCCAGCGACACCTCGGCGAAGCTGGCATAGCCGAGCAACTGGGCCTCTTCCTGGCGCAGGGCCACGATCTCGCGCATGGCGGCGGTGTTGTCCCATTCCGGCTTGCTCGTCTCGCTGGCGCGGGTCACGTAGGCGCGGTAGAGCTTCTCGCGCAACTCGCGACTTTCCGCGTATTGCATGACGGGCAGGTAGACCGGGAAATGCAGCGTGAGCTTGTGGCCGCCGTCGTCGAGCTTGGTGGCATCCAGCACATCCTGCGGCACGCCGGCCAGTTCCTCGGCGCTGGCGATGTAGCTCCAGCCGTCGGTCGCGTCCAGCACATGCTCGCTGAACTGCTGCTGCAGTTCGGCGCTGCGCTCCTGGATCGCGGCATAGCGCTCGCGGGCCGCGCCCTGCAGTTCGGCGCCGGACAGCACGAAGTTGCGGATGGCGTGCTTGAGCACCTGCTGGCGCGGTGCGCTCAGCGTTGAACCTTGAGCGGCGACCACGGCCTTGTACTTGGCGAACAGCGCCTCGTTGGCGCCCATGGCCGTGCTGAACTCGGTGACGGCCGGCAGCATCGCGTTGTAGGCCTCGCGCAGTGCCGGCGTATCGGCGACGGCGTTCAGATGGCCCACGGCACCCCAGGCGGCGCCCAGGTGCTCGGTGCTGGTATCGAGGATGCGCGACAGCGCGTCGTAGTCGCCCGGCGTCTCGGGCTTGGTGGCCTCGTCCAGTGCAACCTGCGCGGCGGCAAGCAGTTGCTGGATGGCCGGCTGCACATGCTCGGGATGGATGGCCGCGAAGTCGGGCAGGGCGGCAGTGGAGAGCAGAGGATTTGTCATATCAAGCAGACTTGGCGACGCGTTCCGCAGATTCAAGCGTGTTGACCAGCAACATGGCAATGGTCATAGGACCCACGCCGCCGGGCACGGGCGTGATAAAGCCAGCCACTTCCTTGACGCCGTCGAAGTCCACGTCGCCGCAGAGCTTGCCCTCGTCGTTGCGGTTGATGCCCACGTCGATGACGACTGCACCCGGCTTGACCATGTCGGCGGTCAGCATGTTGCGCCGGCCGACCGCGGCGACGACGACGTCGGCCTGGCGGGTATGGTGGCCGATGTCCGGCGTGGCGCTGTGGCAGACGGTGACCGTGGCATGGGCCTGCAGCAGCAGCAGGGCCATGGGCTTGCCCACGGTGTTGCTGCGGCCGATGACGACGGCATGCTTGCCGCGCAGGTTGAAGCCGGTGCTCTCGATGAGCTTCATGCAGCCATAGGGCGTGCAGGGCCGAAAACCCGGCAGCTGGGTCATCAGCTCGCCGGCGCTCAGCGTCGAGTAACCGTCCACATCCTTGCTCGTCGCGATGGCTTCGATGACCTTGTGCGGGTCGATGTGCTTGGGCAGGGGCATCTGCACCAGGATGCCGTGGATGCTGGGGTCGTTGTTGAGCGCATCGATGCGGGCTAGCAGTTCGGCTTCGCTGAACGTCGCTTCGTACTTCTCCAGCACCGAATGCAGGCCGGCGTCGGCACAGGCCTTGACTTTGTTGCGCACGTAGACGTGGCTGGCCGGATCGTCGCCGACGATGACGACGGCCAGGCCGGGCTGCACACCCTTGGCGGTCAGCGCCGCCGCGCGGGTCGCGACTTCGGCGCGGATGGATTTGGAGAGGGCGAGGCCGTCGATCAGTTGGGCGGTCATGGCAGTGTGGGTCCGTTCAAAAACTGCAAAACAAAGCCACAGAGGCACAGAGACACAGAGAGAAACCTTGAATTTCTCTGTGTCTCTGTGCCTCTGTGGCCGTGTTCAAAATTCAGAAAGCAAAAAGCCGCTGAGAGTTCAGCGGCCTTCCGGTAGTCAGTGGAGGTCAGGCCTTCGCCGTGGCACCCAATGCGATCTTCAGCAGATCGGCCACGGTGTTGGCGTTGAGCTTTTCCATGATGTTGGCGCGGTGCGCCTCGACCGTCTTGATGCTGATGCCGAGGTCGTCGGCGATCTGCTTGTTCAGGCGGCCGGCGACGATGCGCTCCAGCACCTGCGCTTCGCGCGTCGTCAGGCGCGCCAGCAGGGCGTCGCGGCTGGCGGCTTCCTGGTGGCTGGAGAAGGCTTCGCGGGCCTGGTCGAGCATGCGCTCCACCAGGGCCAGCAGCTCTTCTTCCTTGAAGGGCTTCTCGATGAAGTCCATCGCGCCCTTCTTCATCGTCTGCACCGCCATGGGCACGTCGCCGTGGCCGGTGATGAAGACGATGGGCAGGGGGCTCTTGCGCTCGATGAGGCGGTCCTGGAGTTCCAGGCCGGTCATGCCATCCATGCGGATGTCGGCGATGAGGCAGGCAACCTCGCGGGGGTCGTAGCGGGCGAGGAAGGATTCGGCGGAATCAAAGCACTTGACCCGGTAATCCTTGCCTTCGAGAAGCCACTGCAGGGAGTCGCGGACCGCTTCGTCGTCATCGACAACGTAGACGTTGCCCTTCTTGGGGATCAAGCTCATGGTGCTGTGGGTTCTGTTCTCTGAGCGCTGCCGGGAGTGCCTGGTGAGGCTTCCTGACGCAGGTGTTCTGAGGTGATGGTGACCGGAATCGTGAATGCAAATCGGCAGCCGACGACCAAGGAGCCATTGTAGAGGTTCTCGGCTTTTATCCGGCCCTGGTGGGACTCGACGATAGACCGGCATAACCCTAAGCCGATGCCCAGGCCATCGGCCTTGGTCGAGAAGAAGGCCTCGTACATGCGCGACAGAACTTCATCGGGCAAACCCGGCCCCATGTCGGTGACCGAGAACTCGATCTGGCCGCCCAGCTCGGCGCTGTGCTTGGGGATGACGCGCAGCTCGATGTGGCGGCGCGACGTCGGGAGCGAGGCGTTGTCGATCGCTTCGGCGGCATTCTTCAGCAGGTTCATCAGCACCTGCTCGACGAGGATGGGGTCCACCATCAGCTGCGGCAGGCGCTGGGCGACATAGGTGTGGATGGCCACGTTGCGCCGGCGCAGCTCGATGCCGGCGAGCTCCACCGCGTCCTCGACGATATCGGCCGCGTTGGCCGGCTGGCGCTGCGGTTCGCTGCGCTTCACGAAGTTGCGGATGCGGTGAATGATCTGGCCGGCGCG
Source organism: Roseateles sp. P4_D2 (assembly GCF_056401875.1). Classification (NCBI taxonomy): domain Bacteria; kingdom Pseudomonadati; phylum Pseudomonadota; class Betaproteobacteria; order Burkholderiales; family Sphaerotilaceae; genus Roseateles; species Roseateles sp. P4_D2. Next base: position 223,333 of record NZ_JBFUIM010000001.1, read on the forward strand.
CTCGGCCTGCTTGGCCGTCTTGGTCAGTGCCGCCATCAGCGCATCCTTGTCGATGCTGTCATTGCGCACACGGCTGACCATGCCGTTGCAGTAGTTGGTGATGGCGGTCAGCGGCTGGTTCAGCTCGTGGGCGACGCTGGAGGCCATCTCGCCCATGGTCATCAGCCGGCTCGTCACCTGGGCCTTGTCGGCCTGCAGCGCGGCCTGGGCCTCGGCGTGGCGGCGCATCGTGATGTCGGTGGCGATCAGCATCTGCGCCAGGCGGCCGTCGGTCCATTGCAGGTAGCGCGCGCGCACGTCAAACCACATGGCCAGGGACTCGACATAGACCTCGCGCGGGTCGGAGCCGGTTTCGGTCAGCGCCTCGGCGGGCAGGCCGGAATAGTCATCGACTTCGTCAGTGCCGTCGTCCAGGCCGCCGCGGCGGCTGGTCGTGCCCAGCAGATGGCCGCCGGCCAGCAGTGCGTGCCCGGCCGGGTCTGCGCCGAACCACAGTCGGTAGCTGCGGTTGGCGAACAGCAGCTCGGGCGGCTGCACAGACAGCACGGACACGGCGGCGTCCAGCCCTTCCAGCACGGTGGTGAAGCGTTCGTGCGAGGCCGAGAGCTGGTCGCGCACGCGCTTGGCCTCGGTGATGTTGGTCATCGAGGTCATCCAGCCGGTCTGCTTGCCCTTGGTGTCGACCAGCGGCGACACATAGACGCGGGCATCGAACTGGCTGCCGTCCTTGCGCTGGATCTTGACCTCCACTCCGCCCGACGGGCTGCGGCCCTGCAGCTCTTGCTGCAGCAGGCGGGCGTTCTCCTCGCGGCGGTCCACGGGCCAGAACGGGTAGGGTGGTGTGCGGCCGACGAGGTCGGCCTCCGAGAAGCCTGTCATCGCGCAGAAGGCCGGGTTCACGTAGGTGATGCGCGTGTCCATGTCCATGGCGCGCATGCCGGTCAGCATGGAGTTCTCCATGGCGCGGCGGAAGTTGGTTTCCAGCGTCAGCGCGTTCTGGATCTGCGTGCGCCGGCGCATGTGGCGCCAGGTGCCCAGCAGCATCCACACCGTCATGCCCGCCAGCGCCAGCACCAGCCAGAACAGTGCGTTGTTGATGAGGCCGATGGAAGTGCGCCAGCCCTGGCCGCGCAGCACCAGGCCATTGAGTGCCGGCGCCAGCGGCACGTCGTGCAGCAGCGAGGCGCGGCGCAGCACCTGGCCCGGCATGGGCGTGACGGTACTGCTGACGACCTGGTCGCGCGAATCCAGCACGGCGATGCTGTGGCGGGTGGCGACTTCGCTGGGCACGTAATAGCGCAGCAGCGATTCGACGGTGTACTCGGCGATCAGCACGCCGGCGAAGCCGCCGCGGTCGATCAGCGGGATGTGCAGCTGAAAGACGGTGACGCCGTTGGCATCGGCGAAGGGCGGCGAATAGACCGGCTGGCGGCGGTCCTTGGCGGCCTCGAAGGCGATCGCCGCGGCGTTGGACTGGTTGGCCATGGGCATGGACGGGTCGCCGCCGTCCGCCGACATCAGCCCGTCGGCCTGGAAGCCCGCCGCGCCGACGCTGCTGCGGCGCTCGCGCTTGGCGCTCAGCCAGGTTACGTGCGTCAGCTCGGGCCGCTCGCGCGCAAAAGCCTGGGCCTGGGCCGAGAACTCGTGCGCGTCGATCTGCCGTGTGACGACCTCGCGCGCGATGCGCACGAGCTGCTCCTGGTTCTCGATCAGGCGCAGGCGGATCTGCTGCTGGGCGATCTCTGTGTCGCGCTTGACCGACTCGGTCTCGCGTTCGATTTCTTCGTTGCGCAGGTACCAGAAGGCCGAAATGATGGCCGCCAGGAAGAGCAGCACGGAGATCAGCGGGCCCAGCGTGGCCAGGCGGTCCTGGCGTGACGGCGACTGCTTGAACCACCAGGTGGCGACCAGGCGGCGCATCGTGGCGAGCCAGCGTTGGCTGCGGTTGGGCGAGGCAGAGACAGGGGGCATGCGCAATTATCCGGGCCGATGCCGGCCTCGTTGATTTCATAATAAGAAATCACCTCGCACCATTTGGGAAAGTGCTCGAGCCTGTGAGACACTCCGCCCCGCTCGCGGGCCTGGGTCCGCACCTCGCACCTGTTAGAACTGCCACTTTCGCCCGCAGAGGCGGATTTATTAGGAGACACGGCCATGTCAGCCCAGCCGCAAGACTTTCTCGGCGCCGCCGCGAACGACCAAGATCCACAGGAAACCCGTGAGTGGCTGGATGCCCTTTCGGCCGTCATCGGCGAAGAAGGTGGCGACCGCGCCCACTTCCTGCTCGAGACCCTGATCGACCACGCCCGCCAGGCCGGCATCGAGGTGCCGTTCTCGGCCAACACGGCCTACGTCAACACCATCCCGCCCGACCAGGAAGAGCGCTTCCCCGGCAACATCGAGATCGAGGAACGCCTGCGCGCCTACATGCGCTGGAATGCCATGGCGATGGTGGTGCGGGCCAACAAGCACAACCCCGAGGACGGTGGCGACCTGGGCGGCCACATCAGCTCCTTCGCGTCGCTGGCCACCATGCTGGGCTGCGGCTTCAACCACTTCTGGCATGCCGACGACGGCGTGCATGGCGGCGACCTGCTCTACATCCAGGGCCACAGCGCCCCCGGCATCTATGCCCGCGCCTTCATGGAAGGCCGCATCACCGAAGAACAGCTGATCAACTTCCGCCAGGAAGTCGACGGCAAGGGCCTGTCCAGCTACCCGCATCCGAAGTTGATGCCGAACTTCTGGCAGTTCCCGACCGTCTCGATGGGCCTGGGGCCCTTGATGGCCATCTACCAGGCGCGCTTCCTGAAGTACCTGCACGCCCGCGGCATTGCCGACACGAGCAAGCGCAAGGTCTGGGTCTTCCTGGGCGACGGCGAGATGGACGAGCCGGAATCGCTGGGCGCGATTGGTCTCGCCGCGCGCGAGAAGCTGGACAACCTGATCTTCGTCGTCAACTGCAACCTGCAGCGCCTGGACGGCCCGGTGCGCGGCAACGGCAAGATCATTCAAGAACTTGAGGGCGAGTTCCGCGGCGCGGGCTGGAACGTCATCAAGCTGATCTGGGGTGGCTACTGGGACCCGCTGCTGGCGCGCGACAAGGACGAACTGCTGCGCAAGGTCATGATGGACACCGTCGACGGTGACTACCAGGCCATGAAGGCCAATGACGGCGCCTTCGTGCGCAAGAACTTCTTCGGCAAGCACCCCAAGCTGCTGGAACTCGTCTCCAAGATGAGCGACGAGGACATCTGGCGCCTGCAGCGCGGCGGCCACGACCCGCAGAAGGTCTACGCGGCCTATCACAAGGCCGTCAACACCGTCGGCCAGCCCACCGTGCTGCTCGTGAAGACCGTCAAGGGCTTCGGCATGGGCAAGATCGGTGAAGGTAAGAACACCGCCCACCAGACCAAGAAGCTGCAGGACGACGACATCCGCGCGATGCGCGACCGCTTCAACATCCCGGTGTCGGACGAAGACCTGCCCAAGATCCCGTTCTACCAACCGGCCGAAGGCTCGCAGGAACTGAAGTACCTGCACGAGCGCCGCAACGCGCTGGGCGGCTACCTGCCCAAGCGCCGCGCCAAAACCGACGAAAAACTGAACGTGCCCGACCTGGCCACCTTCCAGGCCGTGCTGGACCCGACGGCCGAAGGCCGCGAGATCTCGACGACCCAGGCCTATGTGCGCTTCCTGACGACGCTGCTGCGCGACAAGGAACTGGGCCCGCGCACGGTGCCCATCCTCGTTGACGAGGCACGTACCTTTGGCATGGAAGGCCTGTTCCGCCAGATCGGCATCTACAACCCCGCGGGCCAGCAGTACACGCCGGTCGACCGCGACCAGGTCATGTACTACCGCGAGGACAAGGCCGGCCAGGTGCTGCAGGAAGGCATCAACGAGGCCGGCGGCATGGCTTCGTGGATCGCCGCGGCGACGTCGTACTCGACGAACAACCGGGTGATGATCCCGTTCTACGTCTACTACTCGATGTTCGGCTTCCAGCGCATCGGCGACCTGGCCTGGGCTGCCGGCGACATGCAGGCCCGTGGCTTCCTGCTGGGCGGCACGTCCGGCCGCACGACGCTGAACGGCGAAGGACTGCAGCACGAGGACGGCCACAGCCACATCCTCGCCGGCACCATCCCGAACTGCGTGAGCTACGACCCGACCTTCGCCCACGAAGTCGCCGTCATCATGCAGCGTGGCCTCAAGCGCATGGTGGAAGACCAGGAAAACGTCTATTACTACATCACCCTGCTGAACGAGAACTACCCGATGCCAGGGCTCAAGGCGGGCACCGAGGAGCAGATCCTCAAGGGCATGTACCTGCTGGAAGAGGCGGATGCTTCCAAGCCGGTCAGCGTGAACCTGCTGGGCTCGGGCACCATCCTGCGCGAAAGCCAGGTCGCCAAGATGCTGCTGGAAGAAGAGTGGGGCGTGGGCGCCAATGTGTGGAGCTGCCCGAGCTTCAACGAGCTGGCCCGCGACGGCCAGAACGCCGAGCGCTGGAACCTGCTGCACCCCACCGAGCTGGCCTGCGTGCCCTTCGTGACCCAGCAGCTGGGCCACACCAAGGGCCCGGTCATCGCGTCGACCGACTACATGAAGAACTACGCCGAGCAGATCCGCGCCTTCATCCCCAAGGGCCGCTCTTACAAGGTGCTGGGCACGGACGGCTTCGGCCGCAGCGACTTCCGCTCCAAGCTGCGCGCGCATTTCGAGGTCAACCGCCACTACATCGTCGTCGCTGCGCTGAAGGCACTGGCCGATGACGGTGCGATCCCGGTCGAGCGCGTGGCCGAGGCGATTGCCAAGTACGGCATCGACGCCAACAAGATCAACCCGCTGTATGCATAGCCCACCCCCGAGGCGCTGACGCGCCTCCCCCTCGAGGGGGGCGCACCCAGTGGCCTGGCAAAGCCAGTTCCACGGGTGCCGCTTGGGAAGGCACTACATCCGCAAACATTGGAGATATGGGTTATGGCATTGGTTGAAGTCAAGGTTCCAGACATCGGCGATTTCGATGAAGTCGGCGTCATCGAGGTGCTCGTCAAGGTCGGCGACACCGTCAAGGTCGAGCAGAGCCTGATCACCGTCGAAAGCGACAAGGCGTCGATGGAGATCCCGTCGTCGCAGGCCGGCGTGGTCAAGGAGATCAAGGTCGCCGTGGGCGACAAGGTCAAGGAAGGCAGCGTGCTGGTGATGGTTGAAGCCGAGGGTGCTGCCGCGCCTGCGGCCGCTGCGCCGGCGCCTGCCGCTGCAGCCCCCGCCCCGGCGGCCGAGCCTGCCGCAGCACCCGCGCCGGCACCGGCGGCCCCTGCGCAAAGCAGCGGCCCGGTCACCATCGAAGTGCCGGACATCGGCGACTTCGACGAGGTGGCCGTCATCGAGCTGCTGGTGAAGGTCGGCGACACCGTCAAGGTCGAGCAGAGCCTCGTCACCGTCGAGAGCGACAAGGCGTCGATGGAGATCCCGTCGTCGCATGCCGGTGTGGTCGAGGAACTGCTCGTCAAGGTCGGCGACAAGGTCAAGAAGGGCTCGCCGCTGGCGCGCGTGGCCGCCACCGGTGGTGCGCCTGCGCCTGCCGCAGCGCCCGTAGCCGCGTCGGCGCCTGCTGCAGCAGCCCCGGCTGCTCCACCGGCGGAGACCAAGACCGTGCCGACGGCGGCGTTGCCGCCGCACGAGCCGGTTGCTCCGACTGGCAAGCTGCCCCACGCCTCGCCCAGCATCCGCAAGCTCGCCCGCGAGCTGGGCGTGCCGCTGGCCGAAGTGAAGGGCACGGGCGCCAAGGGCCGCATCGTCGAGAGCGACGTGCAGGGCTTCGTCAAGGCCGTCATGTCCGGTCAGCTCCAGACTGCCGCGCAGAAGGCCGCCGCGCCCGCAAGCGGTGGTGGCAGCGGTTCCGGCCTGAACGTGCTGGCCTGGCCCAAGGTCGACTTCGAGAAGTTCGGCCCCGTCGAGCGCAAGGAACTGTCCCGCATCAAGAAGATCTCGGGCGCCAACCTGCACCGCAACTGGGTCGTCATCCCCCACGTCACCAACCATGACGACGCGGACATCACCGATCTCGAAGCCTTCCGCGTCCAGCTGAACAAGGAGAACGAGAAGGCCGGCATCAAGGTCACGATGCTCGCCTTCATGATCAAGGCGGCCGTGGCGGCGCTGAAGAAGTTCCCAGAGTTCAACAGCTCGCTGGATGGCGACACGCTCGTCCTGAAGAACTACTTCCACATCGGCTTCGCGGCGGACACGCCCAACGGCCTGGTCGTGCCCGTCATCAAGGACGCCGACAAGAAGGGCATCTTCCAGATCACCCAGGAAATGGGCGATCTGGCCAAGAAGGCCCGCGACGGCAAGCTGGGCCCGGCCGACATGAGCGGCGGCTGCTTCTCGATTTCGTCGCTCGGCGGCATCGGCGGCAAGTACTTCACGCCCATCATCAACGCGCCCGAGGTGTCCATCATGGGCGTCTGCAAGAGCTCGATCGAACCCGTGTGGGACGGCAAGGCCTTCCAGCCGCGCCTGATCCTGCCGCTGTCGCTGAGCTGGGACCACCGCGTCATCGACGGCGCTGCGGCTGCGCGCTTCAACGTCTACTTTGCTTCGCTGCTCTCCGACTTCCGTCGGATCGCGCTCTAAGTCGGGAGCTGAACACATGGCAATCGTGGAAGTTCAAGTTCCGGACATTGGCGACTTCGACGAAGTCGGCGTCATCGAGGTGCTGGTGAAGGCCGGCGACACCGTCAAGGTCGAGCAGAGCCTCATCACCGTCGAGAGCGACAAGGCGTCGATGGAGATTCCGTCATCCGCTGCCGGCGTGGTGAAGGAGCTGCGCGTCAAGATCGGCGACAAGGTCAAGAAGGGTTCGGTCGTGCTGACGCTGGAGTCGACTGGAGCCGCGGCCCCCGCGCCGGCTCCCGCTGCGCCTGCACCAGCACCAGCACCCGTGGCTGCGGCACCGGCACCGGTCGCCGCGACCTACTCGGGCAGCGCCGACCAGGCCTTCGACCTCGTCGTCCTCGGCGGTGGCCCCGGCGGCTACTCGGCCGCCTTCCGCGCCGCCGACCTGGGCCTCAAGGTCGCCATCGTCGAGCGTTACGCCACTCTCGGCGGCGTCTGCCTGAACGTCGGCTGCATCCCGTCCAAGGCGCTGCTGCACGTCGCGGCGGTCATGGACGAGGTCAGCCACATGGCCGACCTCGGCGTGGCCTTCGGCGAGCCGGAAGTCGACATCGACAAGCTCCGCGCCCACAAGAACAAGGTGACAGGCAAGCTGACCGGCGGTCTCGCGGCGATGGCCAAGATGCGCAAGGTAACCGTGCTGCGCGGCGTCGGCTCGCTGATCGACGCGCAACATCTCAAGGTCGAAGCGACCGAAGGCGCCGTGGGCCAGGCCAAGACCGGCGCGGCCCAGACCGTGGCCTTCAAGCGCCTCATCATCGCGGCCGGTTCGCAGGCTGTGCGCCTGCCTTTCCTGCCTGACGACCCGCGCATCGTCGACTCGACCGGCGCGCTGGAGATGCAGGTCGAGGCCGAGAAGATGCTCATCGTCGGCGGCGGCATCATCGGCCTGGAAATGGGCACGGTGTACTCCACGCTGGGCTCACGCCTGGACGTCGTCGAAATGCTGCCCACGCTGATGACCGGCGCCGACCGCGACCTCGTCAAGGTCTGGCAGAAGTTCAACGCTCACCGTTTCGACAACATCATGTTGAACACGAAGACGGTCGGCGCCGAGGCCAAGCCCGATGGCATCTGGGTCACCTTCGAAGGCGAGGGTGCCCCGAAAGAGCCGCAGCGCTACGACCTGGTATTGCAAGCCGTGGGCCGCACGCCCAACGGCAAGAAGATCGGCGCCGAGAACGCGGGCGTCATCGTCGGTGACCGTGGCTTCATCCCGGTCGACGTGCAGATGCGCACCAATGTGCCCAGCGTCTTCGCCATCGGCGACATCGTCGGCCAGCCCATGCTGGCCCACAAGGCGGTGCACGAGGGCCATGTCGCGGCGGAAGTCATCGCTGGTGAGTTGCTGGGCGACGAGAAGCTCAAGAAGAGCCAGTTCGACGCCCGCGTGATCCCGAGCGTGGCCTACACCGACCCCGAGGTGGCCTGGGTGGGCATCACCGAGGACGAGGCGAAAGCCAAGGGCATCAAGGTCACCAAGGGCCTGTTCCCGTGGACGGCCTCGGGCCGCGCCATCGCCAATGGCCGCGACGAAGGCTTCACCAAGCTGCTCTTCGACGAGGAAAGCCACCGCATCATCGGTGGCGGCATCGTCGGCACGCATGCCGGCGACATGATCGGCGAGATCGCACTGGCCATCGAGATGGGCGCCGACGCGGTAGACATCGGCAAGACCATCCACCCGCACCCGACGCTGGGCGAGAGCCTGGGCATGGCCGCGGAAGTGGCGCACGGCTCCTGCACGGACGTGCCGCCGGTGCGCAAGAAATAGAGCAAGCCCCTCGCCCAGTCCCGCCCCGCTGTACGCGGGCGTGCCTGGTCGGTCCCCCGAGGGGACGGCGATGCTTGCGGCATCAAGCCGCAAGCACATCGCCAGAGTGGGCCGGCTCGGGAGCGGCCCAGCGCTCGGCCCACACGGGGCAGCATGTGACGCGAATGTCTGAAGACTGAAATCAAGCCCGGTCCGGCAACGGCCCGGTCTTTTTCATCTCGACGGCACCTGTCGCAGCAACTCCTCATGCCGCCGCATCGCGGCGGCCAGTTGATGGCCGCCGTAGCGGGACAGGCCGGCGTAGGCGTCGGCCCGCGCGTCGGCCGGGTCGCCCTGGCCCAGCTTGAACTGGGCGCGGGTCTCCAGGATGCGGGCACTGAAGGGCACGATGTACTGCGCCAGTTGCTCCAGCCGCGGCCCCATCTCGGCCGGCCGCCAAGCATTGGGGTAGGGTGCTTCGACATGGGCGCTCAGCAGCTCCAGCGCACGCAGCAGCTGTTCCGGGCTGTCCTCGATCCTGACGTCCAGTTCGAACTGGACGAACTCGTAGTTCCAGGTCGGTGCGTAGCGGCGGTTGCTCATCCAGCTGCTGGCGATATAGCCCTGCGCACCGGTGAAGGTGGCCAGGGCGCGCGGTTGGCGCTGCAGCAGGGCGAACTGCGGGTTGCGACGCGACAGATGGCCGATCAGCCGTGCTTCGCCGCTGGCCGCATCGCGCTCCAGGATCAACGGCAGCGGCGTGGCCAGCATCCGACCCTCGTCGGCGCTGACGAGGGTGGCCAGCGGGAAGTCGGCCACCACGCGGTCGATCTCGCCACGGTTGGCGGGCTGGAAGGGAAGCTGTTCGTACATCGACATGGCGTGGTTTCTTGTTGTGCTGGGAAGGCCTGCAGTCTAGGAACGCACTGAGCCTCCTGAGCATGCGAATTTGCAATTTGTCATTGCAAAATTGCTGGTCATGACAGCCGCCACCCTCAACGACCTGAACTGGGACGACCTGCGCCTGCTGCAACTGATCGCCCAGCATGGCGGCCTGGCCAAGGCGGCCGGCGCGGGCGGCTTGAGCCATGCGACGCTGTTCCGGCGGCTGCGGGCGTTGGAGCAGAAGCTGGACCTGCGGCTGTTCGAGCGCCTGCGCGGCGGCTATGTGGCCACGCGCGCCGGGGCCGAGCTGGTCGAGCTGTCGCGCCGCATGGGGCGTGAGCTGCATGTCGTGACCGAGAGCCTGCGTGGGCGGCAGGCCTGGCCTGGCGGCCTGCTGAGGTTCAGCGCGGCCGATACCTGGATGCAGGCCCTGCTGCCGCCGCTGCTGGCCAGCTACCAGACCCGGCATCAGGTTCAGCTGCAGGTGCGCAGCGGCAACGCGCTGCTGGACGTGCAGCAGGGCGAAACCGATGTCGCGCTGCGCTCCGGCGGGCCACCGCCGGAGTCGCTGGTGGGGCGCCGCCTGGCGCGTGTCGAGGCGACGGTCTATGCGTCCCGCAAGCTGGGCGGCGTCAGCGCGGAGACCCTGGACCTGCAACCCTGGGTGGGTGTCGACGAGGACCTGGCCCACCTGGCATCGGCCCGCTGGCTGGAGGGCCAGGGCCTGGGCCGCCAGGTGGCGGTGCGCACCAACAGCCTGACTCATGTTCGCCAACTCGTGCGTGCGGGCATGGGCCTGGGCGCCTTGCCCTGCTATCTCGGCGATGCCGACCCCGAACTGCGTCGCGTGTTCGATCCGCCGCGCGACTGGCGCAGCGAGCTGTGGCTGCTGACCCGCGTGGAGCTGCGCCAGGTGCCCCGCGTCAAGAAGCTGTTCGAGCATCTGTACGAAGGTACGCGAGCGCTGCTGCCGCTGATCGAAGGGCGCAGCCCGCAGCCGGACACGCCTGAGCAGGAAGCGGAGATCCTGAAGCGCTGGAAGGCGGCCAAGGCCGGCTAGATGTTGGACGGATACATCGCCGGGCAGTTCGCCGTGCCGAAGCGGTCCACCGGGATCCGAAAGCGCATGCCCACGCGCAGCTGCTGCCAGCGTTCGGGGTCGACGCGGCAGACCCAGGCATGGTCCTCGCGGTCGCGCAGCTCGATCTCGAAATAGGCTTCGCGCTTGCTCAGGCGCTCGCTGCCGGGTTGGCCGGGCGGGGCCATGCGCAGCGGCGGGCGCGGCCAGTCGGGGCGCTCGCCGGGGCCGCCCTCGTTCTTGACGATCCAGCTGCGGCGCCAGGCCAGGACGTTGTAGCGGCAATGCTCGCCCGGCTCGGCGCGCTTGCCGGTGGGATCGGCGATGGTGCGGCGGCTGATGTCGAAAGCGCCCTCGGGAAGCTCGTCGCACCAGTCCGAGCCGGACTCGGAACGCAGCCGCTCGACGATGATCTCCATGCGCCAGCTGCGTTTGGTCAACTCGACGGCGACGCCGGACGGGCCGAACGCCCACCAGCCGACGATAGCCAGTGCCGCCACCACCATGGCGACCAGCACGATGACACGCAGGCGCGGGAACCTAAGCCGCATCGAACTGCGCGCTGATGGCTTCTTCCCACTGGGCCAGCTCTTCCCAGTCGATGTGCAGCCAGGCCATCGCAGCCTGGTGGTGGCCGGCCCAGTCGGCGTCCTCGGGCAGGCCTTCGTGGCGGCGCATCAGATGCTCGGCGATCAGGCCGGCGGCGATCAGCGTGTGGATCTCAGGCTCAATGCCGTCGTGGCCGAGGGCCGCGAAGTCGTGGTGCAGGCGGATGGCCGACATCAGCGGCGCCGGCAGGTTCCAAACGCGCACGACCAGCGCGCCGACGACGGCATGGTCGGTCTTGTGGTTGGCGTTTTCCGTGGCGATATAGGGGCGGTCGATGCGAGCGCCGGCCTCCACCATGGTGGCTGCATAGCCGCGCACGCTCTGCATCAGCACCGGCATGCCAACGTGCAGGAAGAGACCAAAGCTGTGCGCCAGGTCAGGCGACAGGCCTGGCAGCTGCTGGGCAATGATGGCCATCGCGATCGCGCGCTTGGTGCTGCGCTCCCAGAAGCGCGCCAGCTGTGGCGCGTTGACGGGGATGGCGTGTTGGGCCAGGAAGCCCGTCATGACGGCCACGCTCTCGCGCAGGCCGATGCGCGTCATCGCCTGGCCGACGGTGGTGCAGGGCAGGCCGACGGGCTTGAACAGCGGCCCGTTGGCAATGCGCAGCAGCGTGGCGGCCATGGCCACGTCGCTGGAGGCGATGCGGGCGACGAGGTTGAGGTCAGGCTCGGGCTGGCTCATGGCCTGCTGCAGCTGAGCCAGCAGCTCGGGGCAGGGCGGGATCTGGATCTGCTGCAGGGGGCCGCGGCGGCGCGACTGGTCGATGTCGTCGCGGATCTGCTGCGCACGAGTGCGCAGGTCGTGGGAAGGTGCCGGGTTCTGCATCATCCAAAAATCTTATGGCGCTTCGGACATGTGCCGGCCGGGTACAGTGAATTCAACTGCAGCCCGCCGTCAATCTTGCCCACTTCCCCGCCTCGCGTCGCTTTCGCCCTTCGTCGGCATCGGTGGTGGTTGGCCGTCCTGGTGGCCGGGCCGGTGCTGGCGCTGGCGGCTTATGACGCGGCGCGTGTGCTGGAAGCTGCCGCAGCCCGCGGTCCCCGCGTCGTCGAGCAGGCCCAGGCCCTGGTGCAGCAGATCGAGCGCAGCGGCGTGAGCGAGGAGCTGCAGCGGCTCAAGGACATCAACGATTTCTTCAACCGCCGCCTGGCCTTCAAGGACGACGCCGTCACCTGGAACCTGCCGGACTACTGGGCCTCGCCGCTGGAAAGCCTGGAAAAGCGCGCCGGCGACTGCGAGGACTACGCCATCGCCAAATATTTCGGCCTGGCGGCCACGGGCGTGCCGACGGCCAAGTTGAGGATGGTCTATGTGCGGGCGCGGCTGCAGGGCCAGTCGCTCGCCCACATGGTGCTGGCCTACTATGCCCAGCCGGGCGCCGAGCCGCTGATCCTGGACAACCTGCGCCCCGAGGTGCTGCCCGCGTCGCAGCGCAGCGACCTGACGCCGGTGTTCAGCTTCAACACCGAGGGCCTGTGGCAGGGCGTGGGCCAGGTGACGGCGGGTGACCCGCTGGCGCGCCTGTCGCTGTGGCGCGAGCTGGTGGCCAAGGTCAGGGCAGAAGGGTTTCTGTGATGGGGAGTGAGACATGTCGTTGATGCGGCAGATCGCCTGGCTGGTGCTTGGCGTGGTGCTGGCCGCGCTGGTGGGCGCGGTCGGCCTGTCCATGGTCTCCGCGCGGCAGTTGATGCACACCCAACTGGAGCTGAAGAACGCCGACAACGCCCAGGCCCTGGCTCTCGCCCTGTCGCAGCAGCAGGGCGACCGTGAGCTCATCAAGCTGCTGGTGTCGGCCCAGTTCGATACCGGCGCCTACGAATTCGTGCGCTGGCGTGGCGCCAATGGTGAGACCTTGTTCGAGCGTGCCGAGGCGCCGCGCCCGGGCCAGGCGCCGGCCTGGTTCCGCGCCATGCTGCCCATTGAAGCCGCGTCCGGTGTGGCCCAGCTGTCCAACGGTTGGAACGCCATCGGTGCGGTCGAACTGAAGAGCCATTCCAGCTACGCCCATGACGCGTTGTGGCTGACCTCGCGGCGCCTGCTGGCCTGGCTGCTCATCGTCGGCATCGTCGCCGCCGTGCTGGCCTGGGCGGGCCTGCGGCGCATCCGCCGCCCGCTGGACGCCGCCGTGGCCCAGGCCGAGGGCGTGCTTGCCGGCAGCTATGGCCAGGTCGTCGAGCCGCGCGTGCCGGAACTGCAGCGCCTCACCCGCGCCATGAACGCGATGGTGCAGCGCGTGCGCGACCTCTTCGAGGCCCAGGCCGGCCAGCTGCTGGTGCTGCGCGAGCAGGTGCACCACGACCCGCTGACCGGCGTCTCCACCCGCAAGCATTTCCTGGCCGAGCTGGACGCAGCCCTGCGCCGCGACGACGGCCCGGCGGTGGCTGGCCTGGTGCTGGTACGCCTGCGTGACCTGTCCGGCCTGAATGCCCGCCTGGGCCGGGGCGCTGTCGACGATGTATTGCTGACCGTCGTCTCGGCCCTGCAGGCTTATCCCGAGTCGGTGGCCGGTTGCCGCGTCGGCCGCCTGAACGGCGGCGACTTCGCGCTGTGGCTGCCGGCCGAGGGCGTGGCCGCCGAGACGGCCCATGCGCTGGCCGATGCGCTGCGTGCCAGCCTGCCGGCCTTCGGGCCCGGTGTGCAGGTGGCGCTCGGCGCCGTCGAGCTGCCACGCGAGCGGCCGAGCAACGTCTGGCTGGGCGAGGCCGATGCCGCGCTGGCCCGGGCCGAGCACCAGAGCGAGGCGCGTGGTGGCTTTGTCGTCGAGATCGTGGCCGACCCCGGCATTGGCCGCGAGCAGGGCGAGGGCCTGTGGCGTGCCCAGCTGCAGGAGGCCGTCAGCCAGCAGCGTGGCCGCCTGGTCGAGTTCCCGGTGCGTGACCGAGGTGGCCGCGTGCTGCATCTGGAGTGCCCGCTGCAGCTGCGCCTCGATGAAGATTTCCAGCCTGCCACGGCCTGGCTGCCGCTGGCCGTGCGGGCGCGCATGACGGCGCATGTCGACCTGCTCGCCGTCGGTCTGGCCCTGCAGGCCATCGCTGCTGATGGCAAGGCGCGCTGCATCAATGTGGCGCCGGTGTCGCTGGCCGACGCGGCCTTCCTGCCGCAACTGCGCGAGCTGCTGGCGCAATGGCCGCAGCCGGCGCGCTCGTTGTTGCTGGACCTGGCCGAGGCTGCCGCAACCGAGCATTTCGAGCGTCTGCTGGAGTTCGGCCGCCAGCTGCGGCCACTTGGCGTCAAGCTGGGGTTGGAGCATGCCGGCGCGGGGTTGGCTCAGGTTGAGAAGCTCTACCAAGCTGGGCTGGACTACGTGAAGCTGGACGCTTCGGTGCTGCTCGGCGTGGCCGGGGAAGCGGGGCGTGCGGCGTTTGTGAGGGGCATGGTCATCATGCTGCGCAGCCTGGCGCTGAAGGTCTACGGCGAGGGTGTCGTCGATGAGATGGATGCGCAAGCGCTGTGGGATTGCGAGCTCGACGGCCTCACGGGGCCGTGGGTGACGACCAGCCAGCACGCCGGCTGACGATGTGCGCGCCCAGGCTGGGCCAGGGCCTGCACCTGCGCGGCACCCAGCGCGCCGCTGTAGATGCGGGAATCCTGCAGCCAGCCGTTGAAGTGCGGGTCCTGGCCGTACTGCGTGCGGCCGAGCCATTTCTGTATCGCGCGGCCGCCAGCGTCACGTGGCCGACTCCCGGCAGGCAGGCAGCCGCCCAATGCCGTGCCGAGGTTCGCCAGGCGAAAACCTGCGAGCAGAGTGACAGGATCGCCAATGCGCAGCATCAACAGATCTCGTGCTTGATGGGGGGTGTTGCGGCGAGAAATGACTGATCCGTGGCATTGTTTGCACCTCATGGCTGTCAAATAAATCAGATATCAGGTCTCTCGGGTAACTTTCGGCATCGCCTTGGCCAACCCGAAGAGCCACCATGAACGTCTCCTCTTTGACCGTCCGCGCAAGACTCATCCTCGCCTTCGGTGCCGTGGTGGCGCTGCTGCTGCTGATCGCGGGGCTCGCCTGGCGGGCTCTCCAAACCGAGGCGGAGGCCTTCGAGGGCTACGTCACAGGCATTGACGCGCGCATGCGCGTCGCCAACGCGGTACGGCTGGCCGTGGACGAGCGCGCCATCGCAGCGCGCAACCTTGTGCTGGTCACGCAGCCGCAGGATCTGGATGTCGAGAGGGCCCGGGTGGAAAAGGCGCACGCCACGGCCTCCGAGCAACTCGGCCGGCTCCAACACATGGCCGAGGCCGCCGACGTGTCGGCCAAGGCGAAGGCGCTGATCGCCGACATCGTCCGCGTCGAGCAGAAATACGCGCCGGTGGCCCTGGGCATCGTCAAGCTGGCGCTGGAGCAAAAGCGCGACGAGGCCGTGCTGCGCATGAACGAGCAGTGCCGTCCCCTGCTGGCCGAACTGGTGCAGGCGTCGAGCGCCTATTCGGATTACACCGCGCAGCGCGCCGAAGAGCTGATTGAACAGGCGCAAGCGCGGGTCAGCAGCCAGCGCAACGGCTTCCTGGCTGTCGTCACCTGCGCCCTGGTGCTTGCCGCCGTCAGTGGCGCCCTCATCGTGCGCAGCCTGTCACGGGCACTCGGGGCCGAGCCGGCCGAATTGAGCGCGGCCGCGACCAAGGTTGCCGACGGCGACCTGAGCCCCGTGGCCGGCAGCGAGCGCGCACCGGTCGGCAGCGTACTGGCATCGCTGGGGGCCATGCGCGACAGCCTGGCCGGCATCGTGCAGCAAGTGCGCGAGGCGTCGGAATCCATCGCCACCGGCTCAACGCAGATCGCGTCGGGCAACGCCAACCTGAGCCAGCGTACCGAAGAGCAGGCCAGTGCCCTGCAGCAGACGGCGGCCACGATGGAGGAACTGGGTACCACCGTGCGCCATAACGCCGACCATGCAGAACAGGCCAGCGAACTGGCCAAGACGGCGACGGGCGTCGCGGCCCGGGGCGGCGCCGTGGTGAGCGACGTCATCGCCACCATGCGCGACATCGATGCCGGCTCCCGAAAGATGGCCGACATCATTGGCACCATCGATGGCATCGCCTTCCAGACCAACATCCTCGCGCTGAACGCGGCCGTGGAAGCCGCCCGCGCCGGGGAGCAGGGCCGGGGCTTTGCCGTGGTGGCCGGAGAAGTGCGCACGCTGGCGCAGCGCAGCGCGGTCGCGGCCAAGGAAATCAAGGGCCTCATCGACTCCAGCGTGACCCACGTCAGCAAGGGCTCGGCGCTGGTCGACCGGGCCGGGGAGACCATGCGCGACGTCGTCGAAGCCATCGGGCGGGTCAGTGGCATCGTGGCCGAAATCAGCGTGGCGAGCCGCGAGCAGAGCACCGGCGTCGGTCAGGTGGGTGACGCCGTTTCGCAGATGGACCAGGTCACCCAGCAGAACGCCGCGCTGGTGGAAGAGAGCGCCGCAGCGGCTGAGAGCCTGAAGGACCAGGCCGGGCGCCTGGTCACTGCCGTCAGCGCGTTCTCGCTCACGCGCTAGCCGTCTCGGCTCAGATCTTCATCTCCCAGCGCAGCTGCCACTGCACGTAGCTTGGCCCGCCGCTGCGCGACGTGATGACTTGATCGCCCGTGGCGATGACCGAGCCCGTGAAGTAGTCCATCGCCGACAGATTCGTCGCCGACAGGCGCAGCGACTGTTCGGTGTTGATGGCCCACAGCGCGAACGCGTCGACCACGGCCTTGCGGCTGGCCGTGGTCTCGGTGATCAGCGTCTGCTGGATGGTGGTCGACGGCGTCCAGTTCAGCGAGGCGCCCAGGGTCAGCGGCACGGAGCGCAGCCGGTAGTCGGCTCCCAGGTTGGCCGTGCCCTTGGGTTGGCCGTCGATGTGGTTGTTCGGCCCCGGGATGCCGTCGACCTTGGACGTGAAGACGCTGAAGTTGCTGCGCACATTGATGGGCAGTGCACCCTCGAAATACTCATCGAGGCGAAAGCGCGCCTCCAACTCGACACCAGCGGTCGACGCCTTGCCAATGTTCTGCGGGCGAGCCACCCAGCGCTGCGTCGCGGCCCAGGGCACCGTCTCCAGCGCTGTCACGGTGCGCATCAGGTTCGTGATGCGGCGCGCGAAGAAGTTGGCACTCAGCAGGCCGCCCTTGGTCAGGTAATGCTCGTAGCCAATCTCGAAGCCGGTCGCCAGCTCGGGCTTGAGGTCGGGGTTGCCGGCGCGGTCGGGCGTGTTGGCCTGGTGAGGCACCTGGCTGTTGATGGTCGGCCGCGCGATCAGGTCTTGCAGCTGCGGGCTGCGGTAGCTGCGCGTCAGGCTGGCGCGGATCATGTCGCGGCCCTTGTCGTCGAGCTTGTAGCGCGCATGCGCCAGCGGCGTGAAGACGCTGGACTTGTTGCGCGCGTCGTAAGTTGCGGCGCTGGACTTGGTGGTGATGCCCTCCCAGCGCAGGCCGGCGTAGAAGTCCCATTGCTTGCCAACGTTCCACTCGTCCTGCGCATAGGCCGCCACGCGCACCGAGGACGCATCCAGGTCGTCGCCGAAATCGTCCAGCCCCGGCTGGGGCGCGCCGTTGACCAGGGTCACGCGGTTGGTGTGCCGTGTTGTCCCTTCGCCCTCGATGCCGCTGACAAGAGCATGGTCGCCGCCCAGGTTGTGCGAGATCTTGGCCAGCGCGCTCCAGTTGCTGTCGCGGCTGGTGTTGCTGTCGTCCTGCAGCCGCGTGGCCGCGCCCACCAGGCGCTCCTGGCGCACGCTGTGGCTCTCGCCACGGGCGCGGCCGATGCCGCCGCGGGCCTCGACCCGGGTGTCGCTGCTCAGCTTGCTCTGCCACTGCGCGTTCAGGCGCGCCATCGTGAAGCGGTTGTCGCCGTCGGTGTCGGCCTGGTCGAAGAAGCCGGGCGGCTGCGGATTGGGCTGAGGCGTCGTCGTTTGCAGCAGCTGGGTGTTGCTGCTGGACTTGGTCGAGACGATGAAGGGCTGGATGGCCAGGCTGTCCGTCGCGTTGAGCTTGAACTGCACGCGGCCGGTCAGGTTCAGCGCGCTGCGCTGGTCTTCGGTGCGGCCGCGCGAGGTCAGCAGGCTGTCACTGTTGCTCGCGACGGTATGGGTCAGCGTGTCATTGATGATGTCGTCGATACGCTCACCGCGCATCGCGTTGACGGTCAGGTTGTAGGCATGGCCCTCGCCGAAGTTGTCGTTGCGCGTCCAGCTGATGCCGGGGCTGATCTGGCCGCGCTCGGTCGCGAAGCCGGCGCGGAACTCGTTGAGCTTCTTCTTCAACGCCTCGCGCAGCACGATGTTGATGGTGCCGGCCACGGCACGCGTGCCGTACTCGGCCGTGGGCGCGCGCAGCACCTCGATACGCTCGACCTGCTCGGGCGGCAGCTGGTCCAGCGAGAAGCCGGGCGGCATGCGCTCGCCGTTGACGAGGATCTGCGTGTAGCCGCCGCCCATGCCGCGCATGCGGATGTCGCCGCCGCGGCCCGGGCGGCCGCCGGTCGTCACGCCGGGCAGGCGCTTGATCATCTCGCCCAGCGTCGAGTCGCCGAACTTCTCGATCTCCTCGCGGGTGATGACGATCTTGCTGGCCGTCGAGGCCTTGCGGATGGATTCGTCATTGGCGGTGCCCGTGACTTCGACGCGCTTGAGCTGCTCGGACTTGGCGTCGGCGGGCTTGGGCGCCTGGCGAGCCGGCGCGGAGGCCGCCGCATCGGGTGCGGCGGGGAACTGCGCAAGGGCAGGCAAGCTGCCGCAGGCCGCCAGCAGGGCGGCCGCGGATACACGGGTGAGTTGCATGGCTGGCAGTGTGCCGCGCGGGCCCGGCCGCCTTGTGGCGCCGCGGTTAACGAAAGAATTCTTTACCGACGTTGCTGCGTTTCAGTCACCGTGGTGACGATTTCGCGGTGCATCGGCGCCAGCCTTGCCAGCATGCCGTTCTGCGCGCTGAAGGGAATGCCCTTGGCATCCATGGCCTGCTGCAGGATCTCCACCAGCGCATTGAAGTCACGCCGGCCGATGTCCAGGTCCTGGTGCACCAGCTTCATCGGTGGGCCCTGGTAGGCGCAGGGGCCGCCGGCCTCCTGGCAGAGCTGATCGGTCAGCTGGGTCGCCAGGTTTTCGCGGTTGGTGTTCTTGAAGAAGGGCGCCGTGCGTGGGTCGGTCAACAGGCGCGGCACGAAGTCGTCCATGACGGCGCGGATGCCAGCCTTGCCGCCCCAGGCCTGGTAGACGCTGTCGTTGGCCGGTGGCGTCTGGGCCAAGGCACAGGCGCTGGCGAGCAGCAGGCAGGCAATAGCGGCACGACGCATGGAGATTCCTTCAGAGCGCGAACTGCGCAGACAGATAGCTGCCCGTCTGGCGCTTGGGCTGCACGGCGGGCGCGATGCGGCCGAGGTCCACCCAGGCGGCGGTCAGCGAGACATGCTTGCTCGGCGCCCAGGCGATGAAGATGTCCTTCCAGTCGTCTTCCTTCAGCGCGCCCGCGCCCAGTACCGACTGGTTCAGGTTGTCTGGCTTGGCGCGAAACTCGACGCCGACGGCCAGGTTCTTGGCCAGCAGCTTGGCGAGCGAGAACTCGGGTTGCAGCCGGTAGCCTTTGCCCTGGGCCCCGCCGAAGCCCAGCAGCCCATTCTGGTTGGCCTTGGTGGCGCGCAGCGTCAGGTTGACGAGCACGCCGTCGGCCAGGAAGAGCTTGGTGGCGCTGGCGTAGAAGTCCGTGCCCGAATCCCTGGCGCCGAGTGGCCCGAACAGCGTCGGGCCGAGGTTGCCGGCGTGGGTCTTCTTGTGCTCCAGGCCGATGGCGATCTGCGGCATCAGCGTGTCGCTGTCCAGCACGGCGTCGCCAATGACGCGCACCTTCACGCCCAGGATGTCCTGCTTCAGGTGCAGGCCGTCCAGGCCGAGGGGAGCGAGGTTGCTTTCGGTGTCAAAGTCCTGCCTGGCCAGCGAGACCTCGATGCGGTCGTGGAAGGCGATGGCCGCGCCATAGGTCAGCAGGCCGTAGTTGCCGGTCTTGGCGCGGGTGACGAAGGCGGTGGCGCCGACTTCGCCGGCCGTGGCATAGCTGCCGGTCACGGCCCAGGGCGTCAGCCCACCGCCGGCGGCGCCGTCGATGCTGGACACGCCGCCGGTCAACAGCAGCTTGCCGGACTGGGCAAGGGCCGAGGTTCCCAGCAGGGCGGCGGCAAGCAAGACAACAGGTCGGCGCATGAAATCTCCGGCGGCAATGCGGGGCCGCCTCACTCTACGCACAAAGCCCGCCGACTGGATGCAGACCGCTTGCGGGCTAGACTGTTCGCCCCGTTTGCCGTGAACTGTTCCCTGCCATGACCGCGATCTCCGATGTCCAGCTGCAACCCCTGCTGCAAGCCGTGGTGGACCCCGGCAGCGGCCGCCCGCTGGGTGAAGCCAAGGCGGTCAGGTCGATCAAGGTGGATGGCGCGGATGTCGCCGTCGACATCGAACTGGGTTACCCGGCTGCCAGCCAGCACGCGGCCCTGCGCGCGGCTGTCATCGCCGCGGCCAAGGGACTGGCGGGCGTCGGCAATGTCAGCGTCGCCATCACCACCCAGGTCGTCGCTCACGCGGTGCAGCGCGGCGTGCAGCTGCTGCCGGGCGTGAAGAACATCATCGCCGTCGCCTCCGGCAAGGGTGGCGTGGGCAAGAGCACGACGGCCGCCAACCTGGCCCTGGCCCTGCATGCCGAAGGCGCCCGCGTGGGCGTACTGGATGCCGACGTTTACGGCCCCAGCCAGCCGCTGATGCTGGGCGCCAGCGGCCGGCCCGAGTCGCTGGACGGCCAGAACATGGAGCCCCACATCGCGCACGGGCTGCAGGTCAACTCCATCGGCTTTCTCGTCGAGGACGACCAGGCCATGATCTGGCGCGGCCCCATGGCCACGCAGGCGCTGGAGCAACTGCTGCGCCAGACGCGCTGGCAGGAGCTGGATTACCTCGTCATCGACCTGCCGCCGGGCACCGGCGACATCCAGCTGACCCTGTCGCAGCGCGTGCCCGTCACCGGCGCCGTCATCGTCACGACGCCGCAGGACATCGCGCTGATCGACGCCAAGAAGGGCCTGAAGATGTTCGAGAAGGTGGGCATCCCCATCCTGGGCATCGTCGAGAACATGGCCGTGCATATCTGCTCCAACTGCGGCCATGCCGAACATATCTTCGGCGCCGACGGCGGCCAGAAGATGGCGGCCCAGTACGGCACCGAGCTGCTGGCCTCCCTGCCGCTGGCCATGAGCATCCGCGCCCAGGCCGATTCGGGCACGCCCACGGTGGCTGCCGAGCCGGACGGTGAGGTAGCGAATCTATACAAGGCGCTGGCCCGCAAGGTCGCGGCCAAGATCGCCGCCCAAGGCAAGGACTACTCGGCCAAGTTCCCGAGCATCTCGATTTCCAAGTCGACCTGATACCCGACTGATCCAGTCCCCCGGGGTTGCCCTGCCTGGACAAGGGCCCTCCTTTGTGAAGAAATCACAGTGCGGTGGCCAACGATGGCTGCTGGCGTGATTCGTTCCTGCACAAGAGCGGGCCCTGCCCGCAGGAGACAGCCGAATGGACATGAACCGGAGGGCTTTCTTCCGGGTGAGCGGCGCGGGGCTGGCAGCGTCCAGCCTGGTAGCGCTGGGGTTCTCGCCAACGGCCGCACTGGCCGAGGCGCGCAACTTCAAGCTTGCCCGGGCAACCGAGACCCGCAACACCTGCCCCTACTGCTCGGTGGGCTGCGGCGTCATCATGTACTCGTTGGGCGACAAGGCGAAGAACGTCACGTCGTCCATCATCCACATCGAGGGCGACCCCGACCACCCGGTCAACCGTGGCACGCTGTGCCCCAAGGGCGCCGGCCTGCTGGACTTCGTGCACAGCCCCAACCGGCTCAAGCACCCCGAGATCCGCGAGCCGGGCAGCAAGGAATGGAAGCGCGTTGGCTGGGATGAGGCCATGGACCGCCTTGTCAAGCTGATGAAGGCCGACCGCGACGCGAACTTCGTCGCCCAGAACGCCGACGGCAAGACGGTGAACCGCTGGCTGACCACCGGCATGCTCTGCGCCTCCGCATCCTCCAACGAAGCGGGCTACATCACCCACAAGGCGATGCGCTCGATGGGGATGCTCGCATTCGACAACCAGGCACGTGTTTGACACGGCCCGACGGTGGCCAGTCTGGCCCCGACGTTTGGCCGCGGCGCGATGACCAACCACTGGGTGGACATCAAGAACGCAGACCTGGTACTGATCATGGGCGGCAATGCCGCCGAGGCCCACCCGTGTGGTTTCAAGTGGGTCATCGAGGCCAAGCACCACAACAAGGCCAAGCTCATCGTCGTGGACCCGCGCTTCACGCGCTCGGCCGCCATGAGCGACTACTACGCGCCCATCCGCGCGGGCTCTGACATCGCCTTCCTGGGCGGGGTCATCAACTACCTGCTGACCAACAACAAGATCCAGACCGAGTACGTCAAGGCCTACACCAACGCCAGCTTCATCGTCGGCGAGGACTACAAGTTCGAGGCCGGCATCTTCAGCGGCTATGACGAAGCCAAGCGCCGCTACGACAACAAGAGCTGGGGCTACGAGCTCGACGACAAGGGCTTCGCCAAGGTCGACCCGACGCTGGAGCACCCGCGCTGCGTGCTCAACATCATGAAGGCGCACTACTCGCGCTACTCGCCCGAGCAGGTCAGCAAGATCACCGGCACGCCCAAGGACAAGTTCCTGAAGGTCTGCGAAATGATCGCGGAGACCTCCAGGCCCAACAAGGTCATGACCATCATGTACGCCCTGGGCTGGACACAGCACAGCCAGGGCTCGCAGATGATCCGCACCGGCGCCATCATGCAGCTGCTGCTGGGCAACATCGGCCTGCCCGGCGGCGGCATGAATGCGCTGCGCGGCCACTCCAACATCCAGGGGCTGACCGACCTGGGCCTGCTGTCCACGTCGCTGACGGGCTATATGAGCCTGGCCCGCGACAGCGAGCAGGACCTGGAGACCTACTACAAGACCCGCGCACTGAAGCCCCTGCGCCCCGGCCAGATGAGCTTCTGGCAGAACTACCCCAAGTTCTTCGTCAGCCAGCAAAAGGCCTGGTGGGGCAAGGCCGCCACGGCCGAGAACGACTGGGCCTTCCACTACCTGCCCAAGTGGGACAAGGGCTACGACGTGCTGCAGACCTTCGAGCTGATGGGCCAGGGCAAGCTCAACGGCTACATCTGCCAGGGCTTCAACCCGGTCGGCTCCTTCCCCAACAAGAAGAAGATCGTCGCGGGCCTGTCCAAGCTGAAGTTCCTCGTCGTCATCGACCCGCTCAACACCGAGACCGCCGAGTTCTGGAAGAACCACGGCGAGCACAACGACGTGAAGAGCGAGGACATCCAGACGACGGTGTTCCGCTTCCCCAGCACCTGCTTCGCGGAGGAGGACGGGTCCCTCACCAACTCCGGCCGCTGGCTGCAATGGCACTGGAAGGGCGCCGAGCCCCCCGGTGAAGCCAAGGGGGACCCCGAGATCATTGCGCAGCTGTTCATGCGCATGAAGGCGGCCTATGTGAAGGAGGGCGGCGCCTTCCCCGACCCCATCGTCAACCTGAGCTGGCCCTATCTGCAGCCCACCAACCCCTCGGCCGAGGAGCTGGCCAAGGAGTACAACGGCAAGGCCCTGGCCGACGTGACCGACCCCAAGGACGCGACCAAGGTGCTGGCCAAGGCAGGCGAGCAGCTCAGCGGCTTCGGCCTGCTGCGCGACGACGGCAGCACGTCCAGCGGTTGCTGGATCTATGCCGGTGCCTGGACGCAGGCCGGCAACCAGATGGCCCGGCGCGACAACGCCGACCCCTATGGCATCGGCCAGACGCTGGCCTGGGCCTGGGCCTGGCCGGCCAACCGGCGCGTGCTCTACAACGCGGCGTCCTGCGACCCGACCGGCAAGCCCTGGAACCCCAAGCGCCGGCTGATGGCCTGGAACGGCGAACGCTGGGGCGGCTCCGACGTGCCCGACATCCGGCCCGACGCCAACCCGACCGATGCCGACGCGGTGCGGCCTTTCATCATGACTGCCGAGGGCGTGGCGCGGCTGTTTGCACCGACCGGCCTGGTCGACGGCCCGCTGCCCGAGCACTACGAGCCCTTCGAGACGCCGCTGGCCAACAACCCCATGCATCCGGGCAACGCCAAGGCCAAGTCCAACCCGGCCGCGCGCGTCTTCAAGGGCGACATGGAGGCCTTCGGCACGCCCAAGGACTTTCCTTACGTGGCCACCAGCTACCGGCTCACCGAGCACTTCCACTACTGGACCAAGAACGTGCTGACGTCGGCCGTGCTGCAGCCGCAGCAGTTCGTCGAGATCGGCGAGGAGCTGGCCAAGGAAAAGGGCGTCGCCAACGGCGACTGGGTCAAGGTGAGCAGCAACCGCGGCTTCATCAAGGCCGTGGCCGTTGTCACCAAGCGCATCCCTTCGCTGGACGTGGACGGCAAGCGCATCCACACCGTGGGCCTGCCCAACCACTGGGGCTTTGTCGGCGTGGCCAAGCCCGGCTATCTGGTCAACACGCTGACCCCCTTCGTGGGCGACGCGAACACGCAGACGCCGGAGTTCAAGAGCTTCACCGTGAACCTTGAGAAAGCCTGAGGGAACACGTCATGTCTTCACTTCAATCCCTCGACATCGCCAAGCGCTCGGCCACCACGACGCCATCGACCCAGGCCCGCAAGCATGTGGCCGAGGTCGCCAAGCTCATCGACGTGTCCTCCTGCATCGGCTGCAAGGCCTGTCAGGTGGCCTGCATGCAGTGGAACGACCTGCGTGACGAGGTCGGCGACAACCACGGCACCTACGACAATCCACGCGACCTGACGCCGCAAAGCTGGACGGTCATGCGCTTCTCGGAAGTGGAGGTCGAGAAAGACAAGCTGGAATGGCTGATCCGCAAGGACGGCTGCATGCACTGCGAGGACCCGGGCTGCCTGAAGAGCTGCCCGGCGCCCGGTGCCATCGTCAAGTACACCAACGGCATCGTCGACTTCATCTCCGAGCACTGCATCGGCTGCGGCAACTGTGTGACGGGCTGCCCCTTCGACGTGCCGCGCATCAGCAAGGTCGACAGCAAGGCCTACAAGTGCAGCCTGTGTTCCGACCGCGTCGGCGTCGGCCTGGAGCCGGCCTGCGCCAAGGCCTGCCCGACCGGCGCCATCCGCTTCGGCACCAAGGAGGACATGCTGGACTACGGCGCCGAACGCGTCGTCGACCTGAAGGAGCGCGGCTACGCGAACGCGGGCGTGTACGACCCGCCGGGCGTGGGCGGCACCCACGTTGTCTATGTGCTGCAGCATGCCGACCAGCCCGAGCTCTACAGCGGCCTGCCCAAGGACCCGAAGATCAGCCCGCTGGTATGGCTGTGGAAGGGGGCGGCCAAGCCGCTGGCTGTTGCGGCCATGATCGGCGCGGTCATCGCGGGCTTCTTCCACTACACGCGCGTGGGCCCCATCGAGGACCCGGACGACCCCGAAGCGGATCGCAACGTCGCCCGTGACGATGCCGACCACCCCACCGCCTGACAGGAGCGCACCATGGCAACCCGCCTTCTGCAGCGCTACAGCGCTGGCGACCGCACCAACCACTGGTTGATCGTGCTGTTCTTCCTCGGCGCCGGCCTCTCGGGCCTGGCCTTCTTCCACCCCGCCTTCTACTTCCTGACAGCGCTGTTCGGCGGCGGCACCTGGGCGCGCATCCTGCATCCCTTCATGGGAGTGGTGATGGCGCTGTGCTTCGTCGTCATGTTCATGAAGCTGTGGCGGCACAACCGCATGACTGAGGCGGACAAGGAATGGATGAGGCACAGCGGCGACATGCTGCGCGGCGACAAGAGCCACATGCCGCCCGTGGGCCGCTACAACGGGGGGCAGAAGGTGGTGTTCTGGCTCATGGCCGCCAGCCTGCTTGTGCTGGTGCTGACCGGCTTCATCTTCTGGCAGCCCTGGTTCGCCGACAGCTTCCCCATCCTGGCGCGGCGCATCGCCGTCGTGCTGCATGCGCTGTCGGCCACGGTGCTGATCCTGACCGTCATCGTGCACGTCTACGCGGCCATCTGGGTCAGGGGCTCGCTGCGCGCCATGACGCGCGGCACGGTGACCGAGGGCTGGGCGCGCCAGAATCACGCGCTATGGCATCGCGAAATGACCAATGACCGTCGGTAACCCGCAGAAGATCCTCAGCCCGGAAGAGATCGCCGTTCGCGCCGGCGAGCAACTGAGCTTTCTGCACCTGCCCGAGCCCGGCGTGTTTGCCGATCGCGCGCTGCGCCTGCGCGCGCTGGCCGACGGGCATGCCATGGGCGACTTCCTGCGCTTCGTCGCCGAGCTGGCCGACGCCCAGCACCGCGCGCTGTCGGCCCAGGTTGCCGTGCCGCTGCCCACACCGGACGACATCGACGCCGCCGCCCGTGCCGGCGCGCCGCTGCTGCCGGCCGAAACCTGGCCGCGCGAGCCCATCTGGCGCGACTCGCTGCGTGCCCTGCTGACCGACCTGGCCCGCCGCCTGCCCGACGGTCCCGCCAAGGCCGCCGCGCTGCAACTCGCCGCCGCCAGCGACGAGCAACTGGAGACCCAGGCCGGCCGCCTGCTGTCCGGCGTCATGCTGGGGCTGGACCTGGCCAGCGCACCGCTGATCGCCGCTGGCCTGCAGCTGCATTTCACGCGCCTCGTGCGGCAGACCTATGCCGCGCATGTCGACGCGCCCGTGCCGCCCTTCGGCCGCACCGACGACCCCACGCTGTGCCCCTGCTGTGGCTCCCGCCCGGTCGCCTCGCTGGAACGCCTCGGCGCCGAGGGCGCGCGCTATCTCGCCTGCGGCCTGTGCGCCACGCAATGGCATTACGTGCGCATCAAGTGCACGCACTGCCAGAGCACCAAGGGCATCTCGCTGCAAAGCCTGGTCGCGGCCGATGGCGCCTCGACCACCACTGGCGCCGTCGTGCAGGCCGAGTGCTGCAGCGAGTGCGGCCACTACCTGAAGCTGATGCACCCGGCGCGCGACAACGGCGTCGAGCCCGTCGCCGACGACCTCGCCAGCCTGACGCTGGACCTGCTGGTCGGCGAAGCCGGCTTGCATCCGCATGGCGTCAACCTGTTGCTGCTGCTCGGCGAGCCGGACGAGGCACCGCCGCCAGGACGAGAGCACTGATGGCTGCGCCCGACGAATCCGTGGTCCACGGTTCCAAGGCAAGTCCAAAAGACCTCCCGGCCCTGGACAGATTGCTGCGCGAAGCCGCGCCGCTGGTGGCCGAGCATGGCCACACGCTGGTCGCCAAGGAGGCGAGGGCGCTGCTGGACGCGCTGCGCACCCAGGCCCTGGCCGGCGCGCTGACCCGTTCGGACCTGGACGGCCTGCCCGCGGCGCTCGCCGCCCGCGTGCAGGCCCGCATGCGGCCCGCCATGCGCGCCGTGCTCAACCTGACCGGCACCGTCATCCATACCAACCTCGGCCGCTCCCTGCTGGCCGACGCTGCGCTGCAGCAGGTGCTGGCGCTGATGGGTTCGCCCAACAACCTCGAGTTCGACCTTGCCGCGGGTGGCCGCGGCGACCGCGACGAACTGATCGAAGCCCTGCTGTGCGAGCTGACCGGCGCGGAGGCCGCCACCGTCGTCAACAACAACGCCGCCGCCGTGCTGCTGGGGATCGCGGCGCTGGCCGGTGGCAAGGAAGCCATCGTGTCGCGCGGCGAGCTGGTCGAGATCGGTGGCGCCTTCCGCATGCCCGACGTGATGGCCGCGGCCGGCGCGACGCTGGTGGAGGTGGGCACCACCAATCGCACCCACCCGCGCGACTACGAGCAGGCCATCACGCCGCGCACCGGTCTCATCGTCAAGGTGCACACCAGCAACTACCAGGTGCAGGGCTTCACTGCGGCGGTGGACGAGGCCACGCTGGCGCCCATCGCGCATGCCGCTGGCCTGCCCTTGATGACCGACCTCGGCAGCGGCGCGCTGGTGGATCTGGCCGCCTACGGCCTGCCCGCCGAGCCGCTGCCCCAGGCCATGCTCGCGGCCGGCTGCGACGTCGTCACCTTCAGCGGCGACAAGCTGCTCGGCGGCCCGCAGGCCGGCCTCATCGTCGGCAGCCGCGCGGCGGTCGGCAGGATCCGCAAGTACCCGATGAAGCGCGCGCTGCGCCTGTCCAAGCTGCCCCTCGCGGCGCTGGAGGCCACGCTGCGGCTCTATCTGCGGCCCGAAAGGCTGGCGCGGGACCTGCCGACACTGCGCCTGTTGACGAGGCCTCAGGACCAGATCGCCGCGCTGGCCCAACGCCTGCTGCTCGAGATCGCCGCCGCTGTCGCGCCGCGCTTCACCGTCGAGACGGTGGCACTGCAGAGCCAGATCGGCTCTGGCTCACTCCCTGTCGAGCGGCTGCCGTCTGCCGGCCTGGCAATCAGCGCGGTCGACGGCCGCGGCCGCACGCTTGAAGCGCTGGCCACCGCGCTGCGCGAGCTGCCACGACCCGTCATCGGCCGCGTGCAGGACAACCGGCTGCTGCTGGACCTGCGCTGCCTCGAAGAGCCCGCGCTGCTGACCTCTCAGCTCGCCTTGTTGAAGGAGGCCCTGGCGTGATCGTGGGAACCGCCGGCCACATCGACCACGGCAAGACCACGCTCGTGCGTGCGCTGACGGGTGTGGACACCGACCGCCTGCCCGAAGAGAAGGCGCGTGGCATCAGCATCGAGCTGGGCTATGCCTATCTCGATGTCCCTGATCACGATGAACGGATCGGCTTCATCGACGTCCCCGGCCACGAGAAGCTGGTGCACACCATGCTGGCTGGCGCCAGTGGCATCGACTTCGCGCTGCTGCTGGTCGCGGCCGACGACGGCGTCATGCCGCAGACGCGCGAACACCTGGCGGTGCTCAGCCTGCTGGGCCTGACGCGCGGTGCCGTCGTCATCACCAAGGCTGATCGCGCCGAGCCCGGCCGCGTTGCCGCGCTGCAGGAGGAGGTGAGGGCGCTGCTCGCCGGGACGGGCCTGGACGCCGCGCCCATCCAGGCCGTGTCCGCGCCCACGGGCCAGGGCCTGGGTGAACTGCGCGAACTGCTGTTCGCCGCCGCCCGCCAACTGCCGGCCCGCGCCTCGCCGCATCTCGCCGCCCGCCTTGCCGTGGACCGCGCCTTCAGTCTCGACGGCGTCGGCACCGTCGTCACCGGCACGCTGCATGCCGGCGAGATCGCCGTCGGCGACGAGCTCGTCATTCAAGGTCGCCGCGCCCGCGTGCGCAGCCTGCATGCGCAGAACCGAGCTGTCGAGCGAGCCCAGGCCGGCCAGCGCTGCGCCGTCGCGCTTGCCGGCCTGACCAGGGAGCAGGCGCCGCGCGGCCAGTGGCTGACCGCGCCGGCCGTGGCGCTAGCGACCGAACGGCTCGATGCGCGGCTCACGCTATGGCCCGGCGAGGCCAGGCCGCTGCGCTCGGGCACGCGTGTTCACCTGCACCTCGGCGCCCAAGCCGTCATGGCCAGTGTGGCGGTGCTGGACGGCGACGCCATCGAGCCGGGCGGCACGGCCCGCGTGCAGCTCGTCTGCCACGCGCCCGTCGGTGCCTGGCGCGGCGACCGCCTCGTGCTGCGCGATGCCGGCGCCAGCCGCACCATCGCCGGCGGCATCGTGCTCGATCCCTTTGCGCCTGCGCGCTATCGCCGTGCCCCCGAGCGGCTTGCCGAACTCACGGCCTGCGAGCTGCCCACCGCCGAGCAACGTCGCGAGCGGCTGATGGCGCTGTCGTCGCTGGGGCTGGACCTGGCCCGCTTTGCGCAGGCCGAGGGCCTCGCCGAGGCGCTGGACGGCTGGTCCCTGGGCACCGAGGCCCGTGCGGCGCTGACGACCAAGCTGCTCACCACGCTGGCCGACTTTCATGCGAAGTCGCCTGACGAACTCGGCCCCGATGCCGCGCGGCTGCGCCGCCTCGTCGCGCCCCGCATCGCCGAGGCCTTGTGGCGCCAGCTGCTGGCTGAGCTGCGCGCCGCGGGTCACATCGCCCAGCGCGGCGGCTGCATGCACCTGCCCGAGCACGGCGTGCAGCTGTCGGCCGCCGAGCAGCGCATCGCCGAGAAGATCGCGCCCCGGCTGGCCGCTGCGGGTGCGGAAGGCGCCTGGGCCCGCGACCTCGCCAAGGACTGCGCCGAGCCCGAGTCGCTGATGCGCGCCACGCTGGCGCGGCTGGCCCAGCAAGGCGAACTGCACCAGGTGGTGAAGGACCTGTACTGCGACACGGCGACGATGACGCGGCTCGCCGGCATCGCACGCGCTATCGGCGCTGAGCAGGGCACGGTCACCGCTGCGGCTTTTCGCGACGCGACCGGCCTGGGCCGCAAGCGGGCCATCCAGCATCTGGAACATTTCGACCGCGTCGGCCTGCTGCGCCGCGTGGGCGACGAACATCGGCTTCGGGCGGACAGCGCGCTGTTCGCCGAAAGCATCACGTCATGAGGGAAGGGGAACGACACCGGTGTGTCGGCCGGGCTTCAAACCCGGTGGGTGGCGCCACGCGCTGCTGGGTGGGTTCGACTCCCACCCCCTTCCGCCGCGAGGCCCTGCCATGCTGATCGCCAGCGCCGAAATGCCCGAGGCGCTCTGGTACTGGACAGCCGACCAGAGCTGGGTCAAGCCCTTGCCCGGCGGCCATGTCCGCATCGGCATCACAGCCCTGGGCCTCAAGGCCTCGGGCGACATCTACATGTGCCGCCCCAAGCCGGTCGGCAGCGAGGTCGAGCAGGGCCGCTCCATCGGCGTTGTGGAGCTGGCCAAGTCCATCGTGTCGGTGAAGTCACCGCTGTCGGGCCGGGTCGTCAAGGTCAACGAGGCGCTGGAAGAGCGGCCGGAGCTGGTGCATCAATCGCCGTATGACGCTGGCTGGCTGGTGGAGCTGGCACCGTCGAATCTGGAAGCGGAAAAGGCGCAACTGACCATCGGCGGGGACGCGATCCGCAAGGCGATGCAGGAGTGGGCATGGCTGAACCAGCTGAGCTGAAGTCCCGAACCGGCCTCGCCATCCTGCTCTGGGCGGCCGATCCCGACGACCCGGTGCGCCTGGCCACGCCGTTCGCGCATGCCGCCGCGGCAGCGGCTCTGGAACTGCAGGTCGAGGTCTATTTTTCGGCGCGGGCGGTGCTGCTGCTCAAGCCTGGCGTGGCCGAGGCCTTGCGAGCGTCGGAGCGTTTCGACAAGACCATTGCCGGCTGGATGAAGGACGCGCTGGACCATGGCGCGCGCTTTTTCGCCTGCTCCGACGCCCTCGCGGCGCAGGGCCTGGCGCTGGCCGATCTGATCCCCGCCGGCCGTCATCACGGCGGTGCGGTCCAATACGCCCTTCGCGCGGCCGACCCTGCCTGGGCCACGCTCGTTTTCTGACCCCTTGCTTCCCACGACTGGAGAACCCTGATGACCGCCTTCCCCCGTTCCGTCGCCCGTGTGGCGCGTGGCCTGGTTGCCGTGCTGGCGCTCACCGGCGCTGCGGCGCAGGCCCAGCAGGTGCTGCGCGTGACAGCCATTCCCGACGAGTCGCCCACCGAACTGGCGCGCAAGTTCGCGCCGCTGGGCCAGTACCTGGAGAGCAAGCTCGGCATGAAGGTCGAATGGACGCCGGTGACCGACTACGCCGCGGCTGTCGAGACCGTCGTCAACAAGAAGATCGACCTGGCCTGGTTTGGCGGCTTCACCTTCGTTCAGGCCAACGTACGCTCGGGCGGCAAGATCATCCCGCTGGTGCAGCGCGAGGAGGACGAGAAGTTCCGCTCCGTCTTCATCACCGACAAGGCCAGCGGCATCGCCAAGCTGGAAGACCTCAAGGGCAAGACGCTGAGCTTCGGCTCGCAGAGCAGCACCTCGGGCCACCTGATGCCGCGCAGCTTCCTGCTGGCCGCCAAGATCAACCCCGATGTGGACCTGAAGCGCGTGGCCTTCAGCGGCGCGCATGACGCGACCATCGCCGCCGTCGCCAGCGGCAAGGTGGACGCCGGTGCGCTGAACATCTCGGTCTGGGAGAAGTTCGTGGCCGACAAGAAGGTCGACCCGAACGAGGTCAAGGTCTTCTACACGACGCCGCCCTACTACGACTACAACTGGTCGGTCCACGCCGACATGCCGCAGGCCCTGCAGGACAAGATCAAGGCCGCCTTCCTGGCACTGGACCCGAACACGGCGCAGGGCAAGGAGATCCTCGGCCTGCAGCGTGCGACCAAGTTCATCGCCACCAAGCCTGAGAACTACGTCGGCATCAAGGCCGCTGCCGAGAACGCTGGTCTGTTGAAATGATTGAACTGAATGGCGTCGACGCCGCCGCGCTGGGCGGTGTGACGCCGGTGCTGCGCGGCATCACGCTCGGGCTGGCCGCCGGCGAGCAGGTGGCCGTCATCGGCGCCTCCGGCGCGGGCAAGACGACGCTGCTGAACCTGCTCGCGCTGATGCAATGCCCGCTGGCCGGCCGCTTCACGTTGCTGGGCCGCGAGCCCTGGTCGCTGGCGCGCGCCGAGCGCCGCCGGCTGCGCGCCGGCATTGCGCTGGCGCCCCAGCATCCGCCGCTGCCACCGCGCCAGCGTGTGGCCGTGGCTGTGCTGGCCGCGCGGCTGCCGCGCATGTCTTTCGGCCGCGCACTGCGCACCTTGTGGAGCCCGCCGGACGCCGCACTCGCGCAGGACGCGCTCGAAAAGCTCGGCCTGCCCGACAAGCTCTGGTTGCGTGTGGACCGTCTCTCCGGCGGCGAGMGCCAGCGTGTGGGCCTGGCGCGGCTGCTGGTGTCCGACACCCAACTGTGGCTGGCCGACGAGCCGCTCGCCGCGCTGGACCCGACTCGCGCCGGGCAATCCCTGGCGGCGCTGCAGGACGGCGCCCGCGCCGCAGGCGCCGCGCTCGTCTGCAGCCTGCACCAGGTGGACCTGGCGCTGGCGCGTTTTCCGCGCGTGATTGCGCTGCGCGCCGGGCAGCTGGTGTTCGACGGTGCGCCGTCGGGCCTGGGCGGCGACTTGCTGGACGAGCTCTACCGCAGCCAGCTGGAGCCGCCGCCCGAGATCGCGCCGCTGCCGCAGCCGGTGCCTCTGCCGCAGGCGATGTGCCGTTGATGAATCCCGCCCTGCGCGACCCGGCGCTGAGCCGCCGCTGGCTGGCCTTGCTGATCGGCCTGGTGCTGCTGTGGCCGCTGCTGGTGCTGTCCGAGTTCAAGCCCTGGACGCTGCTGGACGAGCGCGGCCTGCGCGCCACCGGGCGCTATCTCGCGCAGTTCATCCACATGCGCAGCGACGCCGAGTTCCTGCAGATGCTGGCACAGGACACCTGGCGCACGGTAGCCATCGCGACCGCGGGCCTGACGCTGGCGCTGGTGCTGGCCGTGCCACTGTCGCTGCTGGCCACGGCGCGCTTGTCCGCCAGCACGCTGGAGGGCCGGCCCGGCCCGGCACGTTGGCTGCGCCGCGCGGTGCGGGCGCTGCTGGTGGCGCTGCGGTCCATTCCCGAGCTGATCTGGGCGCTGGTGTTCGTGCGCGTCGTGGGCCTGGGCGCCACGGCCGGCGTGCTGGCCATTGCCATCGCCTACGGCGGCATGCTGGGCAAGGTCTACGCCGAGATCCTTGAAAGCGCCGATGCCGCGCCCACGCACGCCCTGCTGAGCGCCGGCGCCACGCGCTGGCAGGCGCTGTGCTTCGGCGCGCTGCCGAGCTGCCTGCCCGAGCTGCTGAGCTACACGGTCTATCGCTGGGAATGCGCGGTGCGATCGTCGGTCGTGCTGGGCTTTGTCGGCGCGGGCGGGCTGGGCCAGCAGCTGGACAACGCGTCCAAGATGTTCGCGGGCAACGAGGTCAGCGCCATCCTGCTGGTCTTCATCGGCCTGGTCATGCTGAGCGATGCCTTCAGTCGCTGGCTGCGCGGGCGCCTGGCATGAAGCGCGAACCCGTGCGAGCGTCGACCTGGGCTGTGCTCGCCGGCCTGGCGGCATTGGTCGTCGCCAGCTTCTGGTCGCTGAACCTGCAGTGGTCGGCTTTCCTCGGCGTGGATGCGCTGGCCAGCATGGGCCGTTTCGGGATGAGCTTCTTCCCACCGCAGCTCGCGCCGGCATTCCTGGCCAAGACCGGCTGGGCGCTGCTGGAGACCTTGGCCATGTCGGCTCTCGGTACAGCACTGGCGGTCGTTGGCGGGCTGCTGCTGGCGCTGCCGGCCTCCGGGCAGGGCGTGGGCCGGGCGGTGGCGCGCATGCTGCTGAACCTGCTGCGCAGCGTGCCCGAACTGGTCTGGGCCACGCAGCTGCTCATCCTCGCCGGCCTGGGCCCCTTGCCCGGCACGCTGGCGCTGGCCCTGCACACCAGCGGCGTGCTGGGGCGGCTGTTTGCCGAGAGCTTCGAGAACGCGCCAGCGGCCGGTGCACTGGCGCTGCGCCAGCGCGGCCTGGGTGAGGGCCGCGTGTGGCTGTTCGCCACGTTGCCGCAAACGCTGCCGCAGCTGGTCAGCTACACGCTGTACCGCTGGGAAAACAACATCCGCGCGGCCAGCGTGATGGGCGTCGTCGGCGCTGGCGGCCTGGGCCAGATGCTGAGCTACCACCTGGGCCTGTTCCAGATGGCCGAGACGTGCACGGTGCTGGCCGGCATGATCGCGCTGGTCGGCCTCGTGGACGCGCTGTCCTGGGTCGCCCGCAAAAGCCTCACGCGATGAATCCTGAACCCCTGCAAGCCCTGCTGACCCGCTATTCGGTCGGCCCCAAGCATCTTATCGAGCCCGGCCCCAGCGACGAGCAGCTCGCGCTGATGACGCAGGCTGCGCTGCGCGCACCCGATCACGCCGAGTTGGTGCCCTATCGGTTCAAGCTGGTGCGCGGCGCCGCAAAACAAGGCATGGCCGCCCTGTTTGCCGACGCGGCCCGTGCGGCCGGCAAGGACGAGGAGGGCGCGGCCCTGGATGCCGAGCGTGCGTTGAAGCCGCCGATGACGGTCGCCGTCGTCGCCCGTATCGACCTGGGCCACCCGCAGGTGCCGGCCCACGAGCAATGGGCGGCCGTGGGCGGCGCCATCGCCAACTTTCTGACGGCGGCACATGCGCTGGGCTTTGGCGGCAAGATGCTCAGCGGCGCCAAGGTGCGCAACCCGGCCATCGCCGCGGCCTTCTGCGAGCCGGGCGAGACGCTGGTCGGATGGATTGCGCTGGGCACGCCCGCGCGCCGCCCCACCGGGCCGGCGCGCAAGCCAGCCGCGGATCAGGTGCTGCTGGAGTGGGCGCCGCCGATCAAACCAGGCCGGTGAACTTCAGCACGTTCCAGAAGCTGATCTCGTTGCCGATCATCGGCACCCAGCCCGCCGGCGCGGCATTGCGGAAGGAGCGCGGGTCGGCATCGACGACGCCGTTGAACACCTCCATCAGGATGCGCCCGCCCACCGGGCCGAGCTGGGAGACCGAGCAGGGGCCGGTGACGAAGTCGTCATCGTTCAGGTCACGCTTGCCCGCCTCGCGCCAGTACTTCAGCACCGGCACCTGGGCCTCGGCCAGGATGTAGAACCACAGCGGCGTCTCGGTCAGGAAGCGCTTGTCGGCGCTCTCGATGCTCTTGTAGGTGAAGCCGTTGAGCCCTTCCTCGCGCACCATCAGATCGTCCGGGCCCAGCGGCTTCTCGTGCAGCTTGGCGGCAAAGGCCTGGCCGGTGGCGATGGCGTAGCTGGGCAGGTTGCCGCGCTTGAGGTTGAGCCCAGCCAGCGACGCGCCATTGCCTACGCTGGGTGGCAGGGTGGCCAGCGGGTCCACCAGCGAGGGGTCGATCTTGTAGGCCCACTGCAGGCGCACGGCGGGGTTGTTCTCCACCGGCTCGGGGCCGTTCTTGACGGGAATGGCAAAGCTGGGCGTGAAGAAGCGGCCCCAGTCGTCGATGACATGCGCCTCGGGCAGCGGCTGGAAGCCGATCAGGCTGTCATCGTTGAGGTCGCCGCCGTCGAAGATGAGCTTTTTGGTCGCGCTGTTGAGCCGGTAGCCGCGCCTGACCATCGAATGCCCGTAGCGGTAGGCCGCGCCGACGAACTCCTTGGGCAGCTGGGTGCGCAGCGTCGGCACGTAGAGGTCGTAGGCCGCGTCGCCCAGCGCAGCACGGCGCTGCGTGAAGAAGTCGTAGGTGTGGGTGTTGACGATGCGCAGCAGATAGTCCTCCAGCACGACGCGCTGGTAGGTCCAGGTGACCTCGGCGCGGGCGCGCTCGAACAGGTTGCCGGTGTCGCCGCTGGCGGCGAGCTTGGCGACGACGGCGTTGTGGAACTTGATCATCGCCAGCTGGATCTGGCAGACGATGGAGTTCTCGTCGTTGCGCTTGTCGCCAATGATGGCGCGGCCATTGGCCGGCTGGCGCATCAGGTCCTTGCCGCTCGGGTCGATCAGCAGCGTGGCGCCGTCGGCGGCGTACATGTAGGGCTGGTCCTGTGGGCCGGCGCCGTAGACGCAGTCCAGGTCCAAGGCCGGGTTGCGCAGGTTGGACGCGGCGTCCGTGGGTCGGGAGAAGGACGAGGTGATGTCCAGCGTCAGGTCATGGTCGATGAACTGGCCGAAGTAGGTGTAGCCAGCCGGCACCTTGAGGTTCTCCTCGGCGTCGGCGCCGTCGTTGAGTTCGTCGTCCGGCACGATCATCAGCGCGGCCAGCGCGTCGAGGCTGGCGTCGCTGAAGGGCTTGTGGTTCTCGGGCAGCAGGCGGGTGAACTTCTGTTCGCGGGTGCCGAGCAGGCCGTGGCCGTTGTTGGGGGTGGTCATGGCGGTCTCCTGAAAAAACGAGGGCAGAACGGCATGCTGAGCCGGTGGTGAGGACATTGAATCCTCAGCCCTGTGGAGAAAGCATCTCTGGCATGCTTCAAGCTAGGGGTTAGGTAGCCCCGATTGCCCTCAAGCTGTCGCGAAGCCAACATGGAGCTGCCTCCCCATGCTTGGCCACCAAGCTGACCAACAAGTGAAGAGAGATGGAACTCACCCCAAGAGAGAAGGACAAGCTGCTGCTCTTCACCGCAGCGCTGCTCGCCGAACGCCGCCGCGCGCGTGGGCTCAAGCTCAACTACCCCGAGGCCGTGGCCTTCATCAGTGCCGCCATCCTCGAAGGCGCGCGTGACGGCAAGACGGTCGCGCAGCTGATGAGCGAGGGCCGCGAGATCCTGACCCGGGCCGATGTCATGGACGGCATCGCCGAGATGATCCCGGAGATCCAGGTCGAGGCCACCTTTCCCGACGGCACCAAGCTCGTGACCGTTCATCAACCCATTGCCTGAGCCCTTCCCATGCGCAAAATGCTTTTGCTGCTGCCGTTGATCGGCGCTTCCGCCCTGGCCCACGACGGCCACGGCGCACCGGGTGTCCACCTGCACGGTTGGGATGGCGTCGGCATGACGGCCCTCGTCGCCGCCGCCGGCTTCGCGATCTGGTGGTTCGCCAAGGGCCGCAAGTGATGGTGCCGGGCGAATTGATCACCGCTGAGGGTGAACACGAACTCAACCCGGGCCGCCGCACGCTGACGCTGAAGGTCGCCAACACCGGCGAGCGGCCCATCCAGGTCGGCTCGCACTATCACTTCGCCGAGACCAACGCGGCGCTGGGCTTCGACCGCGATGCCGCGCGCGGCATGCGCCTGAACATCTGCAGCGGCACCGCCGTGCGTTTCGAGCCCGGGCAGTCGCGCACCATCGAACTGGTCGACCTGGCCGGCGACCGGACGGTCTACGGCTTCCGTGGCCTCGTGCAGGGCAAGCTATGAAGATTTCCCGCAGGGCTTACGCCGAGATGCTCGGCCCCACCGTCGGCGACAAGCTGCGCCTGGCCGACACCGCCCTCATCATCGAGATCGAGCAGGACCTGACGCTGCGTGCCGGCGGCTACGGTGAAGAGGTCAAGTTTGGCGGCGGCAAGACCGTGCGCGACGGCATGGGCCAGTCCCAGCGCCCGAACGGCCCGGGCGCGGGTGACGCGGTCGACACCGTCATCACCAATGTCGTCATCCTCGACCACTGGGGCATCGTCAAGGCCGACATCGGCTTGCGCGGCTGCCGCATCGCAGCCATCGGCAAGGCCGGCAACCCCGACGTGCAGCCCGGCGTGGACATCGTCATCGGCCCCGGCACCGAAATCATTGCGGGCGAGGGCTTCATCGTCACGCCCGGCGCCATCGACACCCACATCCACTTCATCTGCCCGCAACAGATCGAAGAGGCGCTGATGAGCGGCGTGACCACCATGATCGGCGGCGGCACCGGGCCCGCCACCGGCACGCTGGCCACCACCTGCACGCCCGGGCCCCACCACATCGCGACCATGTTGAAGGCCGCCGAGGCCTTCCCGATGAACCTCGGCTTCATGGGCAAGGGCAACGCCAGCCGCCCCGAGGCGCTGATGCAGCAGATCGACGCTGGCGCCATCGGCCTGAAGCTGCACGAGGACTGGGGCACCACGCCCGCGGCCATCGACAACTGCCTGAACGTGGCCGAGCTGACCGACACGCAGGTTGCCATCCACACCGACACGCTCAACGAGAGCGGCTTTGTCGAGGACACGATTGCCGCCTTCAAGGGCCGCACCATCCACAGCTTCCACACCGAAGGCGCGGGCGGCGGCCACGCGCCGGACATCATGCGCGTGGTGGGCGAAGCCAACGTGCTGCCCAGCTCCACCAACCCGACGCGGCCGTTCACCGTCAACACGCTGGACGAGCACCTCGACATGTTGATGGTCTGCCATCACCTGGACGCGGGCATTGCCGAAGACCTGGCCTTTGCCGAGAGCCGCATCCGCCGCGAGACCATCGCCGCCGAAGACATCCTGCACGACCTCGGCGCCATCAGCATGTTCTCGTCCGACTCCCAGGCCATGGGCCGTGTGGGCGAGGTCTCCTTACGCTGCTGGCAGACCGCGCACAAGATGAAGGTTCAGCGCGGGGCACTCGCGGCCGAAGGACGCGTTGGAGGTTCAGCGGGGGACGGTCCGGGCAACGACAACGCCCGCGTGAAGCGCTACCTCGCCAAGCTCGCCATCAACCCCGCGCTGGCCCACGGCATCAGCCATGAGGTGGGTTCGATCGAAGTCGGCAAATGGGCCGACCTCGTGCTGTGGAAGCCCGCCTTCTTCGGCGTGAAGCCGTCACTGATCCTGAAGGGCGGCTTCATCGCCGCCGCCGCGATGGGAGACGCCAACGCCTCCATCCCCACGCCGCAGCCGGTGCACTACCGGCCGATGTTCGGCAGCTTCGGCGCGGCGTTGCAGCAGGGCTCGCTGACCTTCGTCAGCCAGGCGGGGCAGGGCAATGTCGAGAAGCTGGGCCTGGCCAAGACCCTGGTGCCGGTGAAGGGCTGCCGCTCGGTCAAGAAGGCCGACATGCTGCTCAACAACTACCTGCCAACGATGGAGATCGACGCGCAGACCTACGAGGTGAGGGCGGACGGCGTGCTGCTGACCTGCGAGCCGGCGAAGGAGTTGCCGATGGCGCAGAGGTATTTTTTGTTCTGAGCACGCACCAACGCTACTGGTTCGTAGATTGAATCGCCTTATTTGCCTGATCGAGCAGCACGTCAGGATCTCTTGGGATGCGAACTGTTTCTAGAGCGTTCAACAATAACTCGCCTGCTACTAGTACTACGTTGGCCGCCTTTAGATCGTCGAGTTGCACTGCAATTTGCGCCCTTGGTACGCGACACACAAGGACTGCCACTACGTCCCCGACATGCCCGGCGTTCTTGAGGCTCTCTGACAAGGCGCCCCGCCGTTGGACAAGCTTCCCAAGCTTGGCCATGACGTCGGAAAGTTTTGAAGTGCACTCAATCAACACTAGTCGGCCTTGGGGCGTGGTGACGACAAGGTCAGGAGCGTCAGTCTCTGCAGGAGCACCTGTGCTGAAGCCCAGCACGAAGAGCAGTGCTGCGACACCCGCCTCAAATTCCCGTCCGTTACTTTCAAGAACTGCCTTTCTCAGCATCCGAAGGTCTTTGTCGAAGTGCTGCATGGCGAAGTAGCGGTTATTTCTAGCTCGGGCCGAATCGATGAACCATTGGCGACGGACTACGGTGTCGCCAATCATCAGCACCGTAAGGGCGTTGTCTGCCCGATCAATCGGAACCGAGAGCCTGGCAGATTGGAGATCACCGTCGCTCTGCCAGGTGAGCGCTTTGCCTATTTGTCGTCTGGTCAGTAGTCCGTCACCGGGGACGGCTCGGACGGCAAGCCCCACTTTTGAAGTGTCGAATTCACTGTGTGCCTTGAGTGTCAGCGACAGGTCGTTCTCGCGAAGAAGACAGCTGTCGAACATCAAATCGACCGGGGGTAGAACTCTTAGGGTGATTGAAGGCGGTTGAGCGGACAACCAGGGCGCCGGAAGGCCAAGCCAAGCGGCTGCGTCTTCCAAACCATCAAACGGGACTTCGTTGCCGCGCAGATGGTTGTCGATGCGCGATGCATCAGTCGGAGACGGTAGTGGAAGGCGAATCCCCTGTACCTGCAAATGAAGATCGCAGAACCAGCGATCTCGCTGCTGCATCTCAGAGTAATAGCTCAAGTCAGCAGTCGGCATCAGGGACAGGGTGCGCTTGTGAACATGCAGTGTTCCCTTGGACGCTTCACGAAGGATGCGCCGTGCGGATGCCTTTGTGAGAACTGCATGGTGTTGTCCCAAGACGAAGGTCTTCGAGGAGACTTTTAGCTCGTGATGTTGCTCTGCACGGATTGGACTTAGTCCGACGCTTGCCGACCAGATCGTCCAGTGTTGCTCTTTGCGATGAGCGATGTATCGGACGTCCAGCGAGTAGTTGTCGCAAAGCCACCCGTCGGCCGCGTCCAGAAACGCTGCAACTGCGTCAGCTTGGTTCATTTGCCCCCCTGTTGTAAGCGTCCCGGCAAGTCATGTTGCATCGCTCTTCGGCTGCAGCGCAGGAAAAGCGCTCCGGAATCAAGCCGCTACTTTCCAGGCGGGGTAGCCGAGAAAGCCGCTTTGTGACGCTGCACGATCGGAAAAATCTGCAATTGACTCTCGTAGTCCCCTGACAGCACGTATCTCAGAATGAGGTCATTGGCATTGCCATTGAACCAAGGCGAAAGCCGTGCTCCTTCCTCACGCAGCTGCCGCTCTTCTAATTGCCATTGCGAAAGATCGAAGTCTTTCGGGACGACACGGCGAAAGTCCTCGTCCCGCAGCAACATCAACA
Organism: Roseateles sp. P4_D2; assembly: GCF_056401875.1. NCBI lineage: Bacteria > Pseudomonadati > Pseudomonadota > Betaproteobacteria > Burkholderiales > Sphaerotilaceae > Roseateles > Roseateles sp. P4_D2. Next base: position 264,471 of record NZ_JBFUIM010000001.1, read on the forward strand.
AGTCAAACCGATCCCCCTGCGCCTTCAGGCCGAAGGACATTCGCTTGATCTGCTTGTCCTCATCGTCCTTCACTCGAAGCGGATCGGGCGGGCCAACGAGAGTCGGCGCGAGGGTCCGTGCGATCCGGTACACGCTTATCAAGACGACACTGCGCCTGAGGAAGTCCGTTTCCCTTTTGAGCCAAGGCACGCAGCGGGCATTGCACAAGGATGAGAGGGTGTCGTTGGACCCAGGGAGCTGACGCGCATAGATAGTCGCAATGACAGAGTCCTTGCCATTAAAGGCCGTCTGCATGTCGCCGCAAAAAGAGCGCATTAGCCGGGTGTACTCAGTGAGAGCCTCTTTGAGCGCGTCGTTTTCGGAAGGCCCAGACTTCAACTTCTGAGACCATCGCGCGATGAAAACGCTACTCAGCACGCCCTCCGCATAGGTGCCGCAGGCGTATTCAGCGACCAAGGGCACAGGGAGTACGGCTCCTGCCACTTCGCTGATTTCCCCCATCGCTGCCTGAGCCATAGAGGCCGCAACCGCCAGCGGCGCGACCATACAGAGCCTGTTCCAAACCTTCACGCGCCCTCCAAAATAGGCCATCGCCCGCGCCCAGCGAAGATTCTGGCAGGCGTTTGGCTGCCTAGCCGGATATCGCGGGGAACCACCGATGGGGCAACAACTCGGCTATGTCACCGACTCGCTGTGTCGGCAGCCGATGGAGCACGTCCTTGAGGTACTGATACGGGTCAAGAAGCCGGGGTCAAGTCTTAAATCTCAATCCCCCAAAGTCCTCGGCAACCACACCGACCCTCTGTATCGACAACGCCAATTCAGGAGTGCAGGACCCGGCGTTTTGTTCGCCGCCACCCGCTTCAAATAACCCGCACCCCCAGCAACTTCGCCATCCGCCGGTCGAACGTTGCCGTGAACTCGCAGCCCAGCTGCTGGTGCTTGGCCGCGATCAGGCAGTCCGAGAACCCGCACGACGCTTTCGCGAACAGGTCGGCCGCCACCGCGACCGCATCGCGGTCCTCGAAGCAAAACGCGGGCTCGTCCAACAGGCTGTGCACGGCCGCAAGCTGGGCGGCCTTGTTCTGCTCATAGGCCGACGCCAGAACCCACAGTGCCTCAGCCAACAACCACGTCGGTCATGAGCAGCGAGCCCATGCCCTGGCCGTGTTCACTCAGCAGGACTTCGACGCGCGGCGCCCCGTAGCCCACGGCAGGCCTTCGGTGAGGCGCGACTGAAAGGCGCGGCGCTGCCGTGCGTGTGAGTTCGGATTTCTCCGCGCCCCTGAGTCGATCCCAGTGAAGTGCGGCCTACCAGCCAATGTCCTTCAGCAACGCGAAGGTCAGGTCCTGGGGCAGAGTGACTGCGTGCAGCAGATCGCCGTTGATTGCCGGCTCCATCAGCAGGTTCGGGAAGGCGATGGTGTCGAAGTGCGATACCGACGACCCGCCCTGGAACGGATTCGGCGCGAACAGGCGGGCTCGGCCGAAAATGTCGGCACCGGCGTACTGCGAGGCATTCACGCCCATCAGCGCGGTGACGCCCGAGGAAGTGCGCGTGCGCTTGGACAGCGCGGTCTTCAACAGATTCCCGTCGGCCAGGGACACGCTGATCACTGGAATCGTCACTGTCGGGTCGGCGCCGCCCAGGGCGGGCGCGCTTCCTGCGACGTTGTTCACGACGATCGCACCGATGGCGCCCGCGTTCTGCACGTTCTTGGCCTTGATGGCGAAGGTGCAGGTGCCGCGGTCCACCAAGGCGATGCGGCCATTCACGGCCAGCGCGTTGGCGGCGCTCAATGGGTTGCAGGCCAGACCCGTCGAGGTGCCGGTATCAACCACCGGCATCAGCGTGTTGGTCACGGCGGACGACGACAGCGGCGCGCCGAAGGAGGCCGTGCTGATGTTGTACGGCCCCGCCGCGGAACCGGCCGCGGGCCCGCCAATCGTGAGCGAGGGCGTGCCCAGGCTCAGTACCGTGGGCAGGCTGGCCAGCACCCCGGCTCCGCTCCAGGTCAGCTTGCCGGTGTTCAACGCCGACTCCGCACGTTGCGAGTTGGTCATGTCCACCCACAGCAGCTTGGCCGTGTCGTCATAGATGTAGTGATCCCAGATCGACGGACGGTTGTCGAACTGCGCGCCGCTGCTGCCACTGGTGAAGGTCTGGAAGCCCAGGCCATGAGCGAACTCGTGCAGCAGCACGGTGACGAGGTCGACGTTCGGACCGTGGTTGTTGTCGAGTCCGAGGTAGAAGGGCGAGCCTGGCAGGCAATCTGCAAACAAGCCGAGGCGCGAGTTGAAGCGCGCGCGGATGTCCTGGCCATCGACCGGGTCGCCAGCGCTCAGGTTCACGCCGGCAAGCTTGTTGGCGAGCGCCTGGGGATACCAGGTGTTGACCTTGGCCGCGCCCGCAAAGTCACGCCATATGTTCCATGCGCCGGCGCTGCCCAGAACGGCGGAGGTTGCAGTGCAGGTCAGCGGCTCGAAGCTGGCACGGATGACGATGGTCTGCGAGCTGGTGAGCGTCGCACCCCAAATGTTGGCCGCGGTCTGGAAGGCAATCAAGCGCTGCTGGCCGAGTGTCGTGCCGGCGTTGCCACCCACGGGAGCTGCAGGCGTCGGGTCGTTGAACCCTTCGCCCGCGGCGTTCAAGTTCTGGATGACGATGGTGGCTGCGGCCTGCGCCTGCAGGACAGAGGCGGCCAGCAGGACGCCCGCCAGTGCGCCCAGGAACTCACTTTTCTTCATGGCTGTGCTTCCCGCGAGATTGATCAACGGTGGAGACGGCGGCCTTGGGGTCGCGGACCAGCTGCTCTGCGGTTTCCTTCCCGGTCACGCACTGCATGTCCAGCGAACCGTCCGCCTTGCGGGTGACCACCGAATATGACAAGAAGGCATCGTTGACTCGGTAGCGCACGCCGTTGGTCGTACGGATTTCCACCGGATCGCGGGTGTCGGGATTGGTTCCGGGTGCGGCAGCGGCCGCATCAGCGCGGGCCTTGGCGGCGGCCTCGTCCATCGCCTTCGCTTCGTCGGCCGTGGGCGGGCGCAGCTGGCCCGTCACCGGGTCGCGCACGATGCGCATTCCCACCGCATCGGCCGCAAATACCGGGGCCGACCCGACGAGCACCGACATGACGGCAATCAGACCCGCAGCCTTGAACTTGATTTCAGCCATGGTGATCATCCTCTCGTGTCAGACCGACCTGCGGCGCGCCTGCACCAATGCAGCCAAGCCCAGTGCCACTAGCGCAAGGGTCTGGGGTTCGGGCGCGGCATTTGATTCGGCCGCGGCCACCATCACGGTGTCGATGCCGATGTAGTTGGATGTGTCGGCGTCGCCGAAGTACTCAAAGGCGAAGCGGCCTATCGCGCCCGCGCCCAACCCGGGCAGCATCACGGTGTACGCGGTCCAGTCATCAACCAATGCCACCGTCGGCGACAGTCTCTCGGTGACGGCTTCACTGCCACCCTGGGCGGTGGCGCCGGCCAGCACGGCAAAGGTGTCGGAGAAGCCCGCACCCGCGGAACCGTCGCCGCGGACATAGAACGTCAGGGTCACATCGGACTCCAGGGAGAAGTACGGTGTGATCAGGAAGTTGTCGATGAACCCGCCGGGAGGAGCGGCCAGGTAGTTGGAAGCGATGTAAGCGTTGGCAGCGCCCGCCTGCGCGGTAAACGCCGTGGTGTTGTCGCCCTGGAACCAGTCGGTGCCGGGGCTGGGTGAACTGACGTTGGCCAGGACCCAGCCCTTGCCGGCCAGGGTCGCCACGTCGTCGAAGCCCTCGCTCAGGAGGACACCCGCTTGCGAAAGCGTAGCCAATCCCGCCAATACGAAGGCTGCGCCAAGTCTTGTGATCTTCATGAACACTCCGAATTAACCGCATTTGGGTTGGAGGCGCAGGCCGTCTCGGAGCAACCACTCTTTCCGGCCGCAACCTCGCCGACCTGGGCAGTTGGCGAGAAGTGCCTGTCCAGTAGCCCTCGCGACAAGATCAGTCAGTCACTGCATCCGTCCGATTGGCGAGGCTAGGTTCGTGGTTGCCTCGTGGCAAGCCCTCTTGTTGGGGGGAAGCTGGCAACGTACTAATGAAGCCGCTTGAACATGCGCATCAGCCGACCGTGCCGGCGCTACCTACAGCACCAAGCAGGCGGCATCCGCGCTGGCGTGGACATGCTGCTGCCGGCCCCGCCGCTGCCTTCACATCCTCTACCCAACTTCGCTCAGACCTTGTGCGCGTTCCCGGCGCCTGCACGCTTGCGCAGCAGATGGAGCAGCGGCAGCCCGCCGACCAGCAGCGCCCATGTGCTCGGCTCGGGCACAGCGCTGATGGTCAGGCTGGCTGCGGGGCCAGGCAGCCAGTTCCAGGCCGCTGGCGCATTCGCGTCGCCCCGGATGCCCAGGTGGGTGGTGATCAACCCACCTTCGGGATCGCGGGCGTTGCCCAGCCCGAGTGCGCCGAGAAAGCCGTTGGCCTCGTTGTTCTTCTCCGAACCCGCGTCGTAGCCGTACAGGTTGATCGTGACGGTGCCGGTGATGGTCGACAGGTCCAGGCCACTGACGCCGATGAAGCCGTCATTCGTCCAGCCCAGCATGCTGGCAAACGACAGCAGGTGGTGGGAAGCGTCGGCATTCACCATGACCGTCACGGCGTCCTGTTGAGGCAAAGGCGCAGACAGCGGCGCCACGACGCTGCGCACGCTCGTGCCGACCAGGGCGTTGGCTTCGCCGAGCAGGAAGCTGCGATTGCCGCCTTCTGCAATGCGCCAGATCGTCTCCGGTGCGGCCTGGCCGACGGTGTAACCCGTGTAGTCAGCGCTGTGCGTGATGAACACCGGTGGCGAAAGCCGCTGGCCGGTCTGTGCCGTCGCCGCCCCCGTCGCCGCGGCGTTGCTCGTCAGGTTCTTGAACGTGATCTGGTATGCCGGCGCTTGTGCGGCGGCCCCTTGAGGAAGCAAGAGGGCAGCCGCAAGCGCCACTCCGAGGGCGCCCAGCCGATGGGGCGTGATGGCTGGGCGGTGGGGGGCAGGGGCGGTGTGATGTGCGTTGTTCATTCGAGAGATCTCCTGTTGGTTGGCACGCGGGGCGACACCCCGCGTGCTGCAGTCGCCGCCAGGCCGCAGGCATTACTCCCTAGGTTCATAGCGACCACCCGGATGGGGGTGCTGCTGTAAGGAGCAGGACTGCAGGTCGACCAAAGCGCCCGCGGAAAAGCCGAAAGCCGGGGTCCCAGCCCGTTCGCTGGCAAGACACCGCAAACACCAACATTTCGGCGGCCCCCGAACACGACACCTTCGGTGTACAGACGTATTTCCAGCACGCAAGGGATCAGCCGGATTTAGGGACTGACGGCGCCCGGGCGGAGGCCTAGCCTTCGGTCACCAAACAAGGAGCCCGACATGCGCATCTGCCTCAAAGTGCTGCCCCTCGCGCTGGCAAGCTTGCCCACCTTCGCGGCCGAACTGAGCCAACAGAATCTCGGCGCCACGGGCGCTCTCGTATCGAGTTGCGCCGGCCTGGCCACCGGCGCCTTCCCGACTGAAGGCAACTTGTTCGACTGGCAGCCGGGCCTGTCCAACTGCAACGCCGCCTCGACTACCACGCCGGGACAGCAGCTGGCGACCAGCGGCACCTACAACCAGGCAACGCCTTCCATTCAGGCGGACTCGCATGGCAGCGCTACCTACGGCTCGGTCGGGATGTACGCACATTTCCGCGCCAATGCCAGCGCCGGCTTCGCAGCGGCCGAAAGCACGGCAGGATGGACCGACACGTGGACGCTGATGCCGGCCAACCCGGCCCAGGTCGGCCAGAACGCCGTGGTGAGCTTCAGCGTCCATCTCGACGGCGTGCTCGATGGCCTGCCCATCGGCAACAGCTACACCCGGATCGGCAGCCAGGTCTGGCTCAACAACGCGCCGGTTGGCGGGCAGAGCTTTCGCGCCCAAGGCCAGGGGCAGGGCGGCTTTCCGTTTCACCAGGTGATTGACCAGGACGTCAACTTCAGCGTCACGGTCAAGCTGGGCACGCCGTTCGAGTTGGGTGTCTTCTCGCGAGCGTCTGCTGGCACGGCCGGCGCCGGGCCGAACTGGTTCAGCGAGGCCAGCAGCGACTTCGCCAGCACGCTGACCTGGCAAGGCGTCAGCGGCGTCACGGTGGCCGGCAGTGCCATCGGCTACACGCTGAGCAGCCAGAGCGGCATCGACTGGAACGTGCCCTATGCGCCGGTTCCCGAGCCCTCGGTGGCGCTGCTGCTGGGTGGCGGCCTGCTGGCGCTGGTGCTTCGTCGGCGCGGCTGAACAGGCCTGTGCGAATGGCGACTTCTATCGATCTCGGATCGCGAAGCACGACGCCTTTCTGAGATCCGCCGAAGGAAGCGCGCCGGTTTGCGTCAGCGGCAGTCGAGCGAGGCGCGCCCCTGATTCGCGCCTGGCGCGAAGCCGTACGGCACAGAATCCCGGCATGCAAGTCCCCCACCGAAGACTTCTCGCCCTTACGCGCCGCCACCCGTCGGCCATTTTGCTGATCGTGCAGCTGGTCGGCCTGCTGCTCTACCCCATCCTTGAATCCACACGCGCTGGTCCCATCGCGTTGAGCGCCTTCGGCATCACGGTGCTGATCTTCACGACCGGCATGGTGCGGCGCACGCCGGGCCTGACGTGGCTGAGCGTGTGCCTGGCCTTGCCGGCCATCGTCATGCTGGTGCTGCAGGCGGTGTGGGAAATGCACTGGCTGCAGCCTTGGTCCGCCGCACTGGAAGCGCTGTTCTACTTTTATGCCGCCGGCAGCCTCGTCGCCTACATGATGAGCGACATGCATGCGACGACCGACGAGCTGTATGCGGCCGGCGCGACCTTCACACTGCTGGCCTGGGGCTTTGCCTACAGCTTCGTGGTGCTGCAGGCGGTGCAACCAGGCAGCTTCTCGGCCGCCGTCAACGCCGAACAGCCCCGCACCTGGTCCGAGCTGATGTTCCTGAGCTTCGCGCTGCTGTCCAGCACGGGCATCGGCGACGTCATCCCGGTGCGGCCGCTGGCTCGGGCTGCGACCAGCCTGGAGATGTTCGTTGGCGTGGGCTACCTGGCGGCCGTGGTGTCGCGGCTGATCGGGCTGACGCTGCTGCGCCGGGGGTCTGCGTGACCGCAGTGCCCGGAACTGCGCAGAAGACAACTCGAGGGCCTTCCATGTCCAGACGCCTGTGTTTGCTTCTGAGCTTTGCCTGCCTGCTGTCCGCCTGCGGCGGTGGCGGGTCGAGCAGCGACGCGACGCCGGCCGTCACGCCGCCGCCGGTGGTGATCACGCCCAACTACGTCTACGTGGGCACGCTGGAGCGCGACAAGTCCATCACGTCCAGGATCACCGGCATCAACTACCCGTATCACGTCTACCTGCCGGAGAACTACGCGACCTCGGGCAAGAGTTATGCGGTGATGTACGCGACCGACGGGCAGTGGAGCTTCAATGCGTTCTCGCAGCTGCTGGACAAACGCCGTAAGCCGATGATCCTGGTGAACATCGAGCAGGGCCCGGGTGACCGCCGGGCCATCGACTACACCGTCAACGGCGCGCCGGCCTATGCCCGTTTCCTGAAGGAGGAACTGGCGCCGCTGATCGAGGCCAACTACCGCACGACCGGCGTGCGCAGCTTCTCGGGCACGTCCTACGGCGGGCTGCTGGGCTCCATCCTGCTGAGCACCGAAGCCGTGGGCACGCCCTTCTTCAGGAACTACCTGCTGTTCGACGGCTCCTTCTGGGCGTTGACGGCCAAGAACATCCAGGACGAACAGGCGCGCTTCGCGGCCAACCCCCGTCTGCCAGTGCACCTGATCCTGACCAGTGCGAATGCGCCGGGCAACGTGAACGACGTGATCGCCTACGAAGCGCGCTACAAGGGCCGCGCCTATGTGGACCTGCTGATCCAGCGCAAGGACTTCAACATCGCGCACAACGACGTGGGCGACCCGTCGTTCGATTGGGCGATTGACCAGATCGACTAGGGTCCGCACATGTCAGACACGATCGAGTCCCTGGCCAACCTCGGCCCCAAGTCCGCAGCGATGCTGGCTAGCGTCGGCGTCACGACGCTTGAAGAGCTGCGCGCGCTGGGCGCCGTCGCCACCTACGTCCGGGCCAAGCGGGCCGGGCATAACAATGTGTCGCTGAACCTGCTTTGGGCCCTGGAGGGCGCCCGCGCGGCAGTGACTGGCCGTTAGGATGAAAGCTCGGATCTGCAACCACGCACCGAGCCACACTTCCAGAAGGAACAGCCAATGCGCAAGGGACCCTGGGCAAACACACTCGCCGCCGCCTTCTGTCTGCTGTCGGCCTGCGCCGCCAGCGCCCAGCAAACCCGCCCGGCAAACCTGGAGCGCGTGGAGGTGGCCGGCAAGAAGGGCGACCTCTCCGCGTGGCTGCGGGCCGAAAGCCAGCGCTTCGTCGTGTACTCCGACGCCAACCAGGAAGACGTCACCCAGCTGCTGGACAACCTGGAAAAGCTCGACCATCTGCTGCGCCTGTACACCCGGCCTAATCATCAAACCAAGGGCAAGGCCGACCAGCAGGAACCCAAGCTGACGCTGTACTACCACAGCCGGGTCTCGGCCCTGCGTGAGGTTGATGCCAGCGTGCCGGCCGATGCCGTGGGCCTGTACAGCAGTTGCGCTTCCGGCGTCCAGGGGTTCGGGGTGCATCTGGAACGCGTCTCCAGCCTCGCCGACGAGCAACTCGAACGGTCGCCGCTGAACGACACCCTGTCCTATGTCTTTGAGGCGTATGCGCGGCACTTCCTTTATCGCCACACGGACATCCGCATCCCGACGTCGTTCGTCGACGGCTTCGCGCAGTACTTCTCCGCCGTGCGGTTCTCGGAAAAGCAGATGGTGGTGGGCCGGCTGCCGAAGGACATCGGCGGCTACCTGCGACTTGTCAGAGACAGCCGGGTATCCAGCCTGGAATATGGCGACGTCCTGGAGGAGAACCTCGCCAACGCCCACAACTACGCCGGACCGGGCGGGGCACGCCTGGAGTTCGAGGCGAAGTCCTGGCTGTTGACGCACTACATGCTGTCCTCGGAAGAAAGGCGCCAGCGCCTGAACCGCTATCTCGGTCTCGTCGACCGCGGCGCCTCCCCGACGACAGCCTTCGAGCGGGCCTACGGCCTGAAGGCATCCGAGATCGGCCAGGTGATGTGGCGGTATAGCCTTCGGGGCACGGATGCCCTGCGTGTGGGACTCCCATCGCTGCCCGCCAGCCGGGTGAGGTTCCACGCGCTGCCCCGCGCGGCGGGCGAATTCGTGCTCGCGGATGCCGCCCTGAAGGCCTGCCCGAGCCGGCCGGCCGGGGAGGCCCTGCTCAAGAAGGTCGCCGGCCTGGCGGCGCAGTTCCCGAACGACGACCTGGCCCGCCTCACCTTGGGCCGGGCGCAGATCGACTGGGGCAACCCGCAGGACGCCCTGCCGGCGCTGAACGCCGTGCTGCAAGGGGAGGACGCCAATTTCGAGGCCCGCTATCTGCTGGGCATGGCGAACCTGCGCCTGGCCGAGCGCAACGAGGGCGATGCCAAGCGCGCCTATCTCCAGGCTGCTCAGGGCCACCTGCAGCGCGCCCGCGGCTTGAACCCGCAATCGCCGGAAGCTGCCTTGGCCGCCTTCAAGACCGAGGTGGCCGCCACGGATGCCCCGGACAGCGCAGCGCTGGAGGGTGTCATCTCGGCCTGGCAGACCGCACGCGAAGTCGACGCGCTCGCGCGCTCCGCTGCGCTGGCCTACGCCTATGCCGGCAATGCGGATGAGGCCCACCATACGCTCGTTTCGCTGGCGCAAAACGTGCGCGACGAGCCTTCGGCCCAATGGGCCAAGCAGTGGCAGGGCCGCCTCGAAGCGGGCGTGACCCGCGGCGACATCCTTGCGGAGATGCGTCGCAACCCAGCGCCCGACGCGCCGTTCAAGGAGTGGACCATCGACAAGAAGGACACGCTGCAAAGCGTGGAGTTCATCTCCAACGCGGAAGCCTCGGCAGCCTTCCTCGAGACCATGGCGCTTAGCGCTGGGAAGCCCGCGCAGCAGAGCCAACTGATTGCTGCCGCGCAGGGGCTGCGCATGGAAGCCATGAGGCGGCGCAAGCTCGCGCCGGACAGCACGAAAAGGAATTAGCCACGGGATTCAGCGCGGCGCGGCACGAGGGACGCTGGAAGCCAACGCACGCGGGCAGGCCCGCCCGTCCTGGCCAAAGCCGCCTTCTCAGTCCTTCAGGTTCCAGGTGATGGGCGTGATGCCGCGCAGCGTCACGGGCTTGCCATTCACCGTGCCGGGCGTGCCCTTGCACGACAGCACGAAGTTGACGGCCAGGCGGTCCAGGACCTTATGCCTGCGTGACTGACCGCTGGACTCGGCCACCCGCGCTTCAGAGATGGCGCCGGTGATGTCCATCGTGAAGACGACCATCGTCGTGCCTTGCACGTCGATGTCGGGATAGGCCGGTGAGCCGCACTTGCTGAAGTCCAGTTGCAGCGGTGTGCGCACCAGCGCGCCTCCCGGCTGGCCCCGGCCTGGTTGTGGTGCCGCTTCAGTGCCCGCGCCAGGCGAAGGCTGGGGGATGGCTGCGGCGGCGACGGTCGTCTCCGGCGGCTGCGTCACCTGCACTTCGGGCGGCGGTATGAAGCGCGGCGGTGGGGGAGACAAGGTGGGCAGTGGCAGCAAGGCCATCTTCGGCGATGGCGGCGGCGGTGTTTCTGGTTGGATGAGCTTGATCTCCACAGGGGCCTGCCGGGCCACCTGGACGATGTGGTGCGCCAGGCCGCTGACCAAGACCCAACCCAGCACGAGATGCAGCAGCACCACGACGCCGATGCCGGTGAAGCGCCTGCCCGGGCGGTGCTGCCGTTGAGCGAAATCCACGCGGTCTCCCTGGCTGAACGAATCCGGTCGGCGGCCCGTCACGGCGCGCTTTTATCGACGCACGAATTGTTGCCTGATCGGGTGCTGGAATGAACATCTGCGATGACGAGCCGCGTCGCAATGGCGAAGCGTCTTCGCGACGCGCTCAGACCCGCCTGAACACGAGCATGTGCCAGCGCGTGCCGGCGCTGGCCAGCACCGCGTCGTTGACGCTGCTGCTCTCCAGCATCAGTCCCAACTCGGTGAGCTGCCGCTGCACCGTGGCCGGGGCGTGGTTGTGGAACCGACGGCCATCGGCGTCGCGGTCACCACTCAACTGGCCGGGGTTCATTTCCGGCAGGGCAATCAGCAGTGCGGGCCGGCAGCGGGCCACGTCGCCTGCGGCGAGAGGGCGGAGCTGCCGAGCAAGCGAAGCCAGTGCGCCGGGCAGGTCGGCGGGGGCGATGTGCATCAGCACGGCACTGCACGCCACGGCGTCGAAGCCCTGGGGGCAGCAGTCCGAGAAGGGCGTGCCCAGTTGGGGAAGGCTGGCGTCGCGCAGCCGTCCGGCAAGGCCGGGCCGCAGCCGCAGCGCGGTTTCGCGCATGGTGGCGTTGGGCTCCACGCCGAAGGCCTCGAACCCGGCCTGCTGCAGCGCCGCCACGTCCCGGCCCGAGCCCGAGCCGACGTCCAGCACCCAGGCGCCCGGCGGCAAAGCAGCTTCGAGAAGGGGCAGCATCGCGCTGCGACTGGCCTCGGTGGCGGCCAACTGGGTGGCGTAGCCGTCGTAGAACGTGGCTGTGCCGGCGTCCGCTGCGTTCGCGCTCAATTGCGGAAAGAGGGTGCCGTGCCCTTGCCGGCCATCATGGCCTTGGTCAGGTCCTCGCTCATCAACATCGCGGCGTTCCAAGTCGCGATGTAGTTGAGGCCGTCGGCCACCGAGTGGTCGCGGGCGTAGTTCAGCTGCTCCTTGGTGCCGCGGATGGACAGCGGCGACTTGGACGCAATCGTCGCGGCGATCTCGCGCACGCCAACCCCAAGCGCCTCGCGGCTGTCGAACACGCGGTTGACGAGGCCGACCTGCTGCGCCTCGGCCGCTTCCACGCGCCGGCCCGTGTAGGCCAGCTCGCGCACCAGGCCCTGCGAGCCGATCAGCTTGGGCAGGCGTTGCAGCGTGCCGACATCGGCAACCATGCCGATGTCGATCTCCTTGATGGAGAAGTAGGCGTCAGCGCTGCAGTAGCGCATGTCGGCGGCGCAGATCAGGTCGATGCCGCCGCCCACACAGGCACCGTGGATGGCCGCGAGCACGGGCTTGCGGCAGCGCTCCAGGCTGGTGAGCGTGTCCTGCATGTCCAGGATGACGCGGCGCAAGCCCTCGCGGGTGCGGCCGTCGCAGGGGTCTTCGATCTGCGGGGCGATGCCCATCATCATCTGCAGGTCGATACCAGCGGTGAAGTGCCTGCCTTCGCCTTCCAGCACGGCGACGCGCGCTTCTGGCTGCGTGTCCACCCAGTCGAAGGCGCGGCGGATGTCCTGCCACATCGCCGCGTTCATCGCGTTGGCCTTGTCCGGCCGGTTCAGGCGGACGGTGGCGATGTGGTCCTGGACGGAGACGGTGAGGGTTTCGAGTGTGGGCGCGGTCATTGGGGAGTCAAGGTTGTGGAACGGAGTCGGGTTGCGGCTCGGTCGTTGCAGCATTGGCCCGCGTAAGCAGGATGCCAGTGGGCGTCTTGGTCAGCTGCAGGGTGTCACCTGCTGCGAGATTCAGGCGTGCCAGCACGGCGTCGGGAAGCACAAAGCCGAGAGAGTCTTGCGCCTCTACCAGTTGAACGATGTCCATGCTTGCCGCTCCTGAGGTGACCGCGTCGACAATACTAACCAGTTGCCCTCCGAACCCATCATGCACACCTTCTCCAAACGCCTCCCTCAAGGCGGTGGCCTCGCCGCCGTGCTGCTCAAGCGCTCTCCGGCTCTCGAACTCGATTGGGACACCCGCAGCAAGAGCCGATTCGGCGCGACTGACAGTTCCGGTCGCGAAGTGGCCGTGGTGCTGCCCCGCGGCACGGCGCTGCGCGGCGGCGACGTGCTTGTGGGTGAAGACGGTTCCCTGCTGCGCGTCATCGCCGCCCCCCAGCCCGTGCTGCAGGTGCGTTTCTGCGCAGAGCACGGCTCCGCATTTGATTTGCTGCGCGCCGCCTACCACCTCGGCAACCGCCATGTGCCACTAGAGCTGCAGGCCGAGCTGCTGCAGTTCGAGCCCGACCCCGTGCTGGCCGACATGCTGCGCCGCCAGCACCTCATCGTGACCGAAGCGCAGGCCGCCTTCGAGCCCGAGGCTGGGGCGTATGGCGAAGGGGCTGGGCATGGCCATCATCACCATGGGCATGACGACCATGCCCATGGCCACGCGCACGACCATGCAACGGCGTCGGCACCGGCGCGCAAGCCGCTGCCCATTCCGGTCCACGTGCACGGCCCCGACTGCAAGCATGACCACGATCACGGGCACTGACGCCCGCGCGCGTCAGCCGTCGCGGTCGTCCGGAGGCGCAACGCCGCGCAACGCCTGGGTCATGTGGTGGACGCTGGCTTCAGGGCCTAGCAAGGCCCGGCCGCGCGCCAGCACCTGCTCGGCCTCGGCGTCGCGCCGTTCCTTGCCAAGCACCAGCACCACGCGGGCCAGCTGCACGTCGATGACGCGCTGTTGAGAGCGCAGCATCTCGGCCCGCTCGCTGGCCGAGAGCTTGCTCGGCGGATGTTCCTGGATGAGCTTGTAAAGGCTTTCCACGCGCCCCACGACGGCGTCGACGCGCAGATGCTGGCTCGCGAGCTCGAACTCGTTCAGCTGGATCAGCGCGGGCAGCACGTCGAGCACGTCGCGCTCGGCCAGCACCGGGTCGCGGTCGGCGAGGCGCTTGAAGGCGTCGCGGGTGGACTCGCTCTGGCCGCCGAGGTAGTTGTTGATGTGGATGACCTCGCCCAGCGCCTGTTGGCCCGGGCGGCCGCCGGCATCGATCCGTGCCAAGGCCTGGTCGCGCACGGCCAGCAGCTGGGTCATGGCGGGTGCGTGGCGGTGCGCCAACGAGGCCCAGGCGGACAGCGCAAAGGACATGCGCACCCCCGACATCGCCGGATCGCGTTCCAGCACATGCTCGTGGAACCACAGATGCTTCTCGGCGGCCACGGCGAAGCGGCCCTCGTCGGCATCCTTGCGAGCGCCGATCAGGATCTCGTGGGCGCTGGCCCCGGCTGGTGGTTCCCAGGCCTGGGCGCAAGGCGTGGCGCTGACCAGCACCGCGGCGAACAGCCCGGCCAGGGCGGGACGTCTGACGGCCGCTGTCTTGTCTCGCATGCTTGAGCCTCCTTGAAGTGCGGCGCAGTGTAGGCACGGCGCCGGTGTGAGCGGTAGCAGGTAGGTCGGCAATTTCCCCGTTGCGGCCTAGATGCCGCCGATGGCTGCAGCACGGCACAACTCGCGACTAGCATGCCGCCCGCCGCCCGCCGCAGGCCGCAGGTCGTCGCCCCCAGTGGCCACCGACTGGACGCGGCCTGACCTGCAAGGCTGGGGCAGCAACGACCCCAAGCAGACTCTCTCGGCGCGCTTCTACGGCGCGGGCGTCGCATTCCACTTCTGATGGCGAAGGTTGGGTGCGTCTGGCGGGGCCAGAATCGCCCCATGCCGACCCCCGCTGCCCCCACCTCGCTGCTGCACCTGCTCTGGCTGGCCTCGCCGGCCTTGCCGGTCGGCGGCTTCAGCTATTCCGAGGGCCTGGAGGCCGCGGTTGACGCCGGCGTCGTGCATGACGAGACCAGTGCCGGCGACTGGCTGCTGAACCAGCTCGAACTCGTGCAGGCGCGCGCCGAGCTGCCGATCGCGGCGGCGGCGCACGCGGCGACGCTGGCGCTTGATGGCGCGCGGCTGGCAGAACTCAATGCCTGGGTGCTGCACACGCGCGAAACCAGCGAGAGCCTGCAGCAGGCCCAGCAGATGGGCCGCAGCCTTGTGGTTTGGATGCAGGGCCTGATGCCCGATGCCGCGGTGCTGCCCCTGCTGCAAAAGCTCAAACCGGCGCCGACCTGGCCCGTCGTCATGGGTGCAGTCGCGGCGTCCCGCGGTGCTGCGTTGGAGCCGGCGCTGCAGGCCATCGCCTTCGGTTGGGCGGAGAACCTGATGCAGGCCGCGGTGCGTTGCGTGCCCCTGGGCCAGACCTCGGGGCAGCGCCTGTTGGCACGCCTCGTGCAAGTCATCCCGCAAGCCGTGGCGACCGCGTTGGCAGCGCCCGAGCCCATGGCCTTCGCGCCGCTGCTCGGCATCCATGGCGCCCGCCACGAAAATCAATATTCACGACTGTTCCGCTCATGACAAAAAAACGCCGGACCGCTCCAAGTTTTTTTATCCCCCTCGGGGGGCCTGACGCTCAGCGGCAGGTTGGGGGGCTCACATGACTCCCTTGCACGCAATTCCCAACCGCACCAAGAAGCTACCGCCTTTGCGTGTCGGTGTCGGTGGCCCCGTGGGCTCTGGCAAGACCACCCTCGTCGAGATGCTGTGCAAGGCCATGCGCGAGCGCTGGGACCTGGTTGTCGTCACCAACGACATCTACACCAAGGAGGACCAGCGCCTGTTGACAGTGGCCGGTGCGCTGGAGCCCGAACGCATCATGGGCGTGGAGACCGGTGGCTGCCCGCACACCGCCATCCGCGAGGACTGTTCCATCAACCTCGAGGCCGTGGACCGCATGCTGGAGAAGTTCCCCGACGCCGACATCGTTTTCGTCGAGAGCGGCGGTGACAACCTCGCGGCCACCTTCAGCCCCGAGCTGTCTGACCTGACCATCTACGTCATCGACGTGGCCGCCGGCGAGAAGATCCCGCGCAAGGGCGGCCCCGGCATCACCAAGAGCGACCTCTTCGTCATCAACAAGACCGACCTGGCGCCTCATGTCGGCGCCGACCTGAACGTCATGCGCAGTGACACCGCCCGCATGCGGCCCGTCAAGCCCTGGGTCATGACCAACCTGAAGACGCGCGACGGCCTGGACGAGGTGGTGCGCTTCATCGAGACCAAGGGCCTGCTTGTCGGCTGATCCCATCCGTTGGCCGGCGCGCCTGACGCTGAGCGCGGCGCGCGATGGCGGCAACGCCACCCGCGTGCATGCCCGCCACGACGGCCCGCTGCGCCTGCTGAAGACCCTCTACCCCGAGGGCGCCGGCATCGCGCATGCGGTGCTCGTGCATCCGCCCGGCGGCCTGGTTGGCGGTGACCGGCTCGACATCCACGTCGACGTGCAGGCCGGTGCCCATCTGCTGGTGACGACACCGGCGGCGACGCGCTTCTATCGGTCCAACGCCGGCGAGGCGGCCCAGGTCGTGCAGGCCACGGTGGGCGAGGGCGCTCGCCTGGAATGGCTGCCGCAGGAGACGCTGGCCTATCCGGATTGCATCGCCCGCAACGAAGTGAAGCTCAGCCTCGCGCCGGGCGCCAGCCTGTTCGCGACCGAGGTGCTGGGCCTGGGCTTGCCCGCCGCGGCGCAACCCTTTGAGGCCGGCCGGATGCTGCAGCATCTGGAGATCACCGGTCAATGGCTGGACCGTGGCTGGCTGGATGCGACGGACGCGGCGCTGATGGACGGCCCCTGTGGCCTGGCCGGCCATCGGGTGCTCGGCACGCTGGTCTATGCGCAGACCGGCACACTGGCTGATGTGGACGCGCTGCTGACCCACAGCCGCGCCTTGCTGGACGACGTGGCACGCAGCGGCGTCACGCATCTGGCCAGCCCACGCGGCGCAATGCTGCTTGCCCGCGTCGTCGGCGACGAAGTCGAGACGGTGACGCTGGCGCTGCGGCGGGTCAGGGCGCTGTGGCGCCAGCGGCTGTGGGCGTTGTCGAGCACAGACCCGCGCATCTGGGCCACCTGATCAGCGCTGCTCCAGCGCCCGCCATGTCGGAATGCAATGCCGCGCCAGCGCGGTGACCCAGTCGGGCTCCTCTGGCACGAAGGCGATGCCCAGGGTCGGGCTGACGAGAAAGCCGGCGCGCTCGAAGGCGTCGGCATCCTGCGCGAGCACGAAGCCGCCCAGCGCGGAAAAGGGAATGACGACCGTGTCCAGTTGCAGCACCGGCGCGCGGCGGGTGATCTCCTCAAGGCGGCCGCTGTCCTGGAAGCGCAGCACGCAGTGGCCGTAGTCGTACTCGTCCAGCGCGGCCGCGTTGCGGGAATGCTGGTTAGGCGGTCCCAGCCTTGCGACCAGCTCCTCGACGCTCAGGCTGAAGGGCAGGTCGTCGAAGGCCTCGAACGGCTGCAGGCGCAGCGCCATCACCGGCGCCTGCGCATGTCGGCGCAGGCTGTCTCGATCAGTGCCCGCAGGGCGGGCTCGTCGACGGGCTCGGCGGGCCGGAGTTTGACATGGCGCATGGCCTTGCCCGTGCCCTGCAGCAGGCCGGCCGGGTCGGCCAGCTCGGCGCCCTTGAAAAAGCCGACATTGACATGGGCCGTGAAGGCATTGACGTAGCCGAAGGCCGCGTCGCCGACGCAGGCGGTCGGGTGGCCGTCATGCAGCAGTTCGCGCACGTCGGCGCCGCAGCGGCGCATGGCGTCGAACCAGTGCCGGGCAATGTCGCCCAGCGCGCCCGTATGGGCCTGCATCCAGGCCTCAATGTCCGGATCGTGCGGGACCGCGGTCGGGAAACGCATCAGCTTTTCCATGACCTCGATCGTCCCACCATTCAGTTGCACCGAAGCTTGCGGGCCGAGCGCCGGGCCGCTCCCTAGCCGGCCCGCCTTGGGCGATGTGCTTGCCGGTCGATCCGGCAAGCATCGCCGTCCCCTCGGGGGACCGGCCAAGGTAAGCCTTGGACGAGGGGCTTCAATTCAATCGCCCGAACTGCCGGGCATCTGCTGGCGCAGCTTGACCTTGCTGGCCGACTTGCGGCGCATCTTGATGTTCATCATCTCCACACCCAGCGAGAAGGCCATCGCGAAGTAGATATAGCCCTTGGGCACGTGGTGGCCGAAGCCCTCGGCGACCAGCACCACGCCGACGACGACCAGGAAGCTCAGGGCCAGCATCTTGATGGTCGGGTGGTTGGACACGAAACGGCCGATGGGGCCGGCGAACAGCATCATCAGACCGACCGAGGCGATGACGGCGCCAATCATGATGCGCACGTCGTCCACCATGCCGACGGCGGTGATGATGGAGTCCAGCGAGAACACCAGGTCGATGACCATGATCTGCAGGATGACGGCGCCAAAGGCCGCCTTGGCCTTGCCGCCGGCGCTGGTGTCTTCGTCCTCGCCTTCGAGCGAGCCGTGGATTTCACCGGTGCTCTTCCAGATCAGGAAGAGGCCGCCGCCGATGAGGATGAGGTCGCGCCCCGAGATGCCCCGTTCGACGCCGGGCACGTTGAACAGCGGCTCGACCATGCCGACGATCCACGCCAGCACCATCAGCAGGCCGATGCGCATGAACATCGCTGCGAACAGGCCCGCACGCCGCGCGGTTTCCTGCTGGGCCTTGGGCAGCTTGTCCACCAGGATGCTGATGAAGATGATGTTGTCGATGCCCAGTACCAGCTCCAGCGCGGTCAGCGTGGCGAGGGCGATCCAGGTCTGCGGGTCGGAGAGCAGTTCAAGCATGGCGGGCGGTCCGTGGTGAGCCGGGCATTGTCGCCAGCGCCCTGCCGGCCGCGGACAGCCTCAGGCTGAACGAAGCTTCGGTTTTGCTTTGGGTGTGGGCCTGCGGCCTATTTCAGGATCAGTTCCTGCAGCTGCATATTGCCGATCAGCTTGCGCATGGCGCCGCGCTCGCCGGCGGCGACGTCCTGCTTGCGTGTGTCGGTCGCCAGCATGGCTTCGATCTTCTTCTGGAAGGCCAGTTGCTGGGCGTTGTTCTGGTAGTCCTTGATCTCGACGGCCAGCACCAGGTCGGGCTCACCATGGCGCTGGGCGTTCACGGCCAGCACGTGGTACGAGACGATGATGCCTTCCTTCTTGCCCAGCTCCTGCACCTTCTTCCAGTTGGTGCCGAGGTAGTCCATGTATTTCTCGAAATGACCCGGCTCGATCTGGATGTTGGAGAAGAACCAGACCGAGCCCGGCGTGTAGCTGGAATCCTCGGCCAGGGCCGGCAGCGACAGGCACAGGGAAAAGGCCGCGGCGGCGGCGCACAGGGTGGCTTTGAAGTTCATGGCTTGCTCCTTGGGGTTGATGCACGCCAGCGTGAGGCTGCGGGCGGCGGCAGTGTGTGAAACGGGGCGGCCGCGAGGACAGCGATGCGACCGGGGCGGCAAATCGGCCACCGAGTTCGGCGCGATTGCGACGGGTTGCACGGACAGCTTGGGGACGGCTCGAACTAGGGGATGCGCTTCGTCACGCCTGTCTCGGGGGTGACTGTCGCGTCCACGCATTGCACCAATGGCGGCGGGCCGGGAATTGGCCTACAACCCGGCCATGCTGCCCACCGCCGCCGTCAGCGCCGACCAGCCCCTGCAAGGGGCCGAGGTCGATGCCGCGCTGAGCAACTCGCGCCTCGTCGCCGTCTGTGAGACCAGCAACCCCGACGAGGCCCAGGCCGTGCTCAGTGGCGTCTATGGCCCGCATGCCCTGCGCATCGGCGACGAGAACGGCCTGGCGCTGAAGCTGCGCGGCGCCGAGTTCGCCCGCCTGCACCTGGGCGAGGTGCGCTACGGCACGTCCACCCGCATGGCCATGCCGCGCGCCCATGGGCATTGGGTGTTTTCCTATCTTCGCCAGGGGGAAGTCTGGCGTGGCGGCCGGCGCGACCTGTACGGCGCTGGTGATGCCGGTGTCATTGCGCCCGACGAGGTGCAGGGGCTGGAGATGTCGGGTGACATGGAACTGCTGAACCTGCGCGTGGCGGACGCCGACATGGGCAGCGCCTGCCGCGCGCTGCTGGGCTCGGACATGGCCCATGCGCTGCGCTTCGAGGGCCGCGCCCAGGCCGGCGGCGCGCCGGTGGCGGCCCTGCTGCGTGTGCTCGGCCACCTGGCCGCCACGCCGGCCTACCCGCATGCGGCCGCCGCGCGGCTGGAGGACGGCCTGCGCGACGCGGCCCTGTTCGAGCTGCTGCTGGCCTGGCCCAACAACTACACCCGCGGGTTGGATGCTCCGGCCGCACTGCCTGCCTCCACGCGGCGGGCCCGCGACTACATCCACGCCCACGCGGCCGAGGCGCCGTCGGTGGCTGAGATCGCCCGCGCTGCCGGCGTCGGCGTGCGCGCGCTGGCAAGCGGCTTCGAGCGCCATTTCGGCGTGTCGCCACAGCGCTATTTGCAGCAGTACCGGCTGGACCGGGCGCGCGAGGAGCTGCGCTCCGCCGCACCGGGCGTCACGGTGACCTCTGTCGCCGCGCAATGGGGCTTCTGGCAGCTTGGCAGCTTCGCGGCGCGCTACCGCGAGCGCTTTGGCGAATCACCGAGTGAGACGCTGAAGGGCTGAGAAGTTCCGATTCGGCACATCGCGCTGCCGATTCGCCATAGCCGGCTCCCAGCGGGCTCGCGACCATGCTCTTACGCCGCCACACAGACGCGGCGACCGGAGACAGAGCATGAGACTCAGCCCTATTGCGCTGGCCGCGGCGTCCACGCTGGCCGCAGCGCAGTCCGACAACGTGCAGATCGAGCGCGTCGTCATCACGGCCGAGCGCCGCGTGACCGTGCTGGACACCACGCCCGCCGCCATCACCGCGCTGAACGGCGCCCGCCTGGCCGAGCGCGGCGATACGGGCCTGGCCGACCTCGTCATGCTCAGCCCCAACACCTCGTTCACGAACGGGCAGGGCGCGACGCAGCTGTTCGTGCGCGGCATCGGCAATGTCTTCATCCTGGCCGGCGGCGACCCGGGCGTGGCCCTGTATGCCGACGGCGCCTATGTGTCGGACCAGACCAGCTCCAACACCGCCCTGTTCGACACCCAGCGCGTCGAGATCCTGCGCGGGCCCCAGGGCGCGCTGTACGGCCGCAATGCCACCGGCGGCGCGGTCAACATCATCTCGGCGCTGCCGACTTCGACGCTGCAGGCGCGCGTCGCCCTGCTGTTCGGCAGCGACAACCGGCGCGAGAGCGAGGGCTTTGTCTCCGGGCCGCTGAGCGACGGGCTGGAGGGCCGGCTGTCCTACCAGGTCAAGGAGGCCGACGGCTATACCCGCAACCCGCTGGCCGAGGGGCCGCGGCGCCTGGACGACCAGGCCAGCCGCGCGCTGCGGGCGCAGTTGCAATCGGGGCTCTCGGGCCTCGGCACGCTGAGGGTCGTGGCCGCCCACTACCGCGAACGCGACGCCGGCATGAGCGTGCCGGTACTGGCCGACCCGGTGTCCATCCCGGTGCTGCTGCACGGCGTCACGCAGAGCAGCGACCCGCGCGTCGTCAAGAGCCAGGGCTCGAGCAACCGCGTCGAGGTCAATACGGCGCAGGCGCTGCTGGAATTGCCTATTGGCACGAACACTCTGAGCGCGTCCTTGAGCTGGCGGCGCAGCAAGGTCGATCGGCTCTGGGACAGCGACACCACCGAAGCCGCGGTCACGACCTCGGGCTTCCTGACCGGCAGCACCGACAAGAGCCTGGACATCCATCTGGCCTCCGACGATGGCAGCCCGTTGCAATGGCTGGTCGGCGTCACGGCCCTGCAGTTCGACCAGAGCCAGGACATCACCATCCTCACCCAGGTGCCGCTGGGTTTCCTCGTGCCGGGTGCGCCGCTGACCGTGCCCTTCCCGGGCGGCGTCGGCTTCCTGCTGGGCGGGAGCGTGCACACGCGCTCCAGCGCCGCCTACGCCGACCTGCGCTACATGCTGAATCCGCAGTGGTCGCTGCTGGCCGGCCTGCGCGTCAACCACGACAGCAAGCGTGCCGATGAGTACCAGAATATCGCCGCCTTCGGTCTGGCCGGCACCGGCCACCCGAGCGACGGCTGGACCAGCACGCCGGGCAGCGTCGGCATCGAATACAAGCCAGCCGCCGGCACCCTGGCCTATGCGCGCTGGGCACATGGCTTCAAGTCGGGCGCCGTCAACCTCGGCGCGCTGCAGCCGAATCTCGTCAAGCCGGAGAAGGTCAGCAGCATCGAACTCGGCTTCAAGACCGAGTTCCTGGAGCGCCGCGGCGTGCTCAGCGCCGCCGTCTTCAGCAGCCGCTACAAGGACATGCAGGTGTCGCAGGTCGGCCAGGCGACGACGCTGCTGGCCAACGCCTCGGCGGCGCGCATCGACGGCGTCGAGGTCGAAGCGGCCGTCAAGCCCATCGCGCCACTGACGCTGTCTGTCGGCCTCGGCCTGATGGACCCCAAATACACGGACTTCACCAATGTCGACCTGCGCAACGCGCCGACGACGCCGGTCAATGTGCGCGGCCGCCAGCTGGCGCAGGCCTCCAAGCAGCAAGTCACCCTTGGCGCCGAATGGGCAGGCAGCCTGGGCGATTTGCGCACCACGCTGCGCACCGACTACAGCTGGCGCGGCCGCTTCTACTTCACCGAGTTCAACACGCCGGATGCGATGCAGGGCGCCTACGGCCTCCTGAATCTGATCGCCACATTGCGGCCGGCTGCCGGCCACTGGAAGCTCTGGGCCAACGTCCGCAACGTGGCCGACACGACGGCCTACACCAGCATGAGCATCGCCTCGCCGGTGCTGGGGGCGGCCCGCCAGGTCACCTACACGCCGCCGCGCCAGTTCGCCATCGGCGCGAGCTACGACTTCTGATCAACACAGAGAGGCACGCCATGAAGCATCTGCTGGGCCACCACCAATCCCGCTGGGAACCGCTCGCCCATGCCTTCGACGCGCTGTTCGAGCGCGGCGACGACCTGGGCGCTTCGCTGGCGCTGACCATCGAGGGCGAGCTGGTGCTCGACCATTGGGGCGGCTGGTGCGACGAGGCGCGGCAGCAGCCCTGGGACCGCAACACGCTGACCCATGTCTGGTCCACCACCAAGACCATGACCTCGCTGTGCGCCCTGCTGCTGGCCGACCGCGGCGAGCTGGACCTGGACGCACCGGTGGCCGCCTACTGGCCCGAGTTCGCCGCCAACGGCAAGAGCGGCATCCTGGTGCGCGACGTGCTGGGCCACACCTCGGGCGTCAGCGGCTGGGAGCAGCCCATGGGCATGGGCGACCTCTGCGACTGGGAGCGCAGCACGGCGCTGCTGGCGGCGCAGTCGCCCTGGTGGACGCCGGGCAGCGCTTCGGGCTATCACGCGCTGAACTACGGCCATCTGGTCGGCGAGCTGATCCGCCGCATCACCGGGCAGAAGACCGGCGCCTTTCTGGCGAGCGAGCTGGCCGGGCCGCTGGGCGCCGACTTCCACATCGGCCTGCCGCCCGAGCACGATGCGCGCGTGGCCCGCGTTGTGCCGCCACCGCCCATGCCGGTCGACTTCTCGGCCATTCCGCCCGACAGCCGCATGCTGCGCACCCTGGGCAACCCGGCCCCCGACGCGGCCTACAGCCATCGCGAGGACTGGTGCCGCGCCGACATCGGCGCCGCTAACGGCCATGGCAATGCGCGCTCGGTGGCGCGGCTGCAGTCCATCGTTGCCTGCGAGGGCACGTTGGCCGGCCGGCGCTGGCTCAAGCCGCAGACCGTAGATCGCATCTTCGACGTGCAGGCCCGCGGCATCGACCTCGTGCTCGGCGTGCCGCTGTGCATGGGCATCGGCTACGGCCTGCCCGAACCGGCCACGCTGCCCTTCATCCCCGAGCAGCGCATCTGCTTCTGGGGCGGCTGGGGTGGGTCGCTGGTGCTGGTGGACGTGCAGAGGCGGCTCTGCCTCGCCTACATGATGAACCGCATGGCGCCGGGTGTCGTCGGCGGGCCGAACGCGGCCATGCTGGTGCAGGCGCTTTACGCCTGCTGCGCCTAGAAAAAGAAAAAACCCGCCAGCGGCGGGTGGGGTGACTGACGGCAGCGTGGGGCTCAGACGATCCAGACCGGCGTCTGGGCGGCGGCTACCGCGGTCACGTCACGACGGCCTTCGATGACGACGCGCGGCAGCTGGGCCACCACCGGCGCTTCGGCACGCTTGCCAACGATGACCACGCGTTCCAGCTTCACGATCTCGGTGGCCGGAGCCGCCGTGCGGTTGGCCAGGCTCACACCGGCAGCGGCTGCGGCGGCGACGGAAGCGATGGCGACGATGAAGGTCTTGGCGGCGGTGTTCATGGTGGGCTCCGGTGGGTGGTTCGCTGTGTCAGTGATTGCAGTTTCGTCACTGACCCCGGGCGCCGCGAGTGCCGGGCGACGGATCGCCGGCGCGGGCGGATGAACTGCAATTGCGCGGGACGAACCGGCGCCACCCAGGCCCTGCGTTAGCGCCTGGCGCTGGATGGCGTGCCCGGCCAGCCGACCGCGGCCCAGGCGCGGCGCAGCTGCAGCTCGGAGTTGAAGCCCGCCGCTTCGCTGGCCGTGCTGACACTGGCACCGGCCTCCAGCGAACGCTTGGCGACGGCCAGGCGCACGCCGCGGAGATAGGCCTGGGGGCTGGTGCCGGCGTATTGGGCGAACAGGCGGCTCAGCGTGCGCGGTGTCGTGGCGGCGAGGTCGGCCATGCGCTCCAGCGGCCAGTCCTCGGCCGGTGCCACGCTCAGCGCGTCCTGCACGCGATGCAGGCGCGCATTCAGATGCTGGCGGTGGGCCAGCAGAGGCGACAGCTCGGGGTCGCCCGGGCCACGGCGCAGCGCCACGGCCATCTGCTCGGCGACGCGCGCGGCGACCAGCTCGCCGGCATGCGCGGCGATCAGATGCAGGGCCAGGTCGATGCCGGCCGTCACGCCGGCGCTGGTGAACACCTCGCCGTCCTGCACGAAGACGCGGTCCTGCAGCACCGTGCAGCGGGGCGCGAGGCGGGCAAGGTCGCCAAGATGCTGGTGGTGCGTGGTCGCCCGGCGGCCGTCGAGCAGGCCGGCCTGGGCCGCGAGCAGGGCGCCGGAGCAGACGGTGACCAGGCGCAGCCCAGGGCGGCCAGGTGCCAGGCGAGACAGCCAGGCGATGAGTTCGCGCCGGGTGGCCTGCGACTTTGCCTCTGCGGCCGAGGTGCGGCCGACCAGCACGATCCAGCTGCCATCGGGCAGACCTTCCGGCAGCGGCTCCAGCGCCTGCAGCTGGATGCCCACCGAGCCTGTGGATTCGCTGCGCGTGCCGGCGAAGCGCAGGGCAAAGGGCGCGACATCCAGCTTCAGCGCGGCGATCTCCAGGCTGGCCAGGCGCAGGGCCTCGGCGGGCCCGGCCCAGTCGAGAACGAGGCTGTCGTCCTGCAGGACGAACAAGACCTGCTTGGGTTCAGGCAATCGCGGCGTCCTTTGGGGTGACGGCCCGTAGCGCGCCTTCGGCATTCATGATCCGGGCGAAGCGGCCGTCCAGCACGGCGGCCGTGCGGGCGCGGAGCTGGGCGGGTGTCAGGGGCGAGCCGTCGGGGTGCTGCATCGTGAACGTGAGTGTCGCCTCGGGCACGTAGATGACCTCCCAACCCAGGTCTGAGGCATGGCGTGTCGTCGTCTCGCAGCATTGCTCGGTGCGGATGCCGCTGATGACGAGCTGGCGGATGCCTTGCTGCGTCAGCCAGACGTCCAGGCCGCTGCCGACGAGGGCGCTGTGGCGGGTCTTGTGCACGGTCAGGTCGGCCTTGAAGTCGCGCAGACCTTCGAGCGGGCGCACATGGCCGCTTTCCAGGCTGAAGGGGTCGGCGCCGGTCGCATCGGGCTGCACGTGGAAGACGCGCACGATGGGCAGGCCGGTGGCCTCGAAGCCCTCGATGAGGCGGTTTTGCGCGGCCAGGTAGGCGGCAAGGCCGTCGGTTTCGAAGCTGGGGCGCTGGGTGAAGGAGTGCTGGACGTCGATGACGATGAGGGCGGTGGTCATGGTGGGCCTCGTTGTTGGTTGAGGCCTTCAGTGTTCCGCCATCATGCATCCGCCGCCACGCGCTGGCAGACGGAGATGGATCAATTCAGGACAAACCTAGAGCGCTCAGCAGCTCGGCCGGTGTGTACGGCCGGCGGCGCTTGGGCCAGGACTCGACGAGGTTCAGCATGCGTGCACTCAGCGGTGCGCTGCGTCCCTGGCTGCGCGCCAGGCGGACGATCTCGCCGCACAGCGCGTCGATCTCCGTCGTGCGGCCCTGGGTCAGGTCGTCGGCCATGCTGGAGCGGGCCTTGGCATCGATGCGCAGCATGCGCGCGGCGGCCAGGCGGAAGATGAAGGTCGGCATGCGCAGCAGCGTGATCAGCCGGCGTGGCGGCAGTGGCGTGAGCTGGGCGACCGGGCGCTGCGCGGCGTTCAGCAGGTTGAGGGCTTCCTCCTGCAGCGCCGCCAACACGCGGCGGTAGCCGCGCTCCAGCAACTCGTCGCGCAGCGGCCGGCCGGACAAAGCATTGACGGGGTTGTTCAGGTTCAGCAGCAGCTTGCCCCATTGCACCGGTGCCAGGTCCGCATACAGCTCCAACCCCATACCCATGCGGGCCAGGGCCGTCTGCCAGGCGGCCAGGGCCAGATCCTCGGCCGAGCCCTCGGCCGCGAGCGACCCACCGGTGCCACGGTGGTAGCGGCCGGGTCCGATCTCGGCGATGTTGTAGGGCACCATGCCCGCATGCCAGTGCAGTTGCGGCGCGGCCCCGCGGGCGGTATCGGCATTGACGATGCCATTCTGCAGGCTGACGACGGGCGTGCCCAGCGGCAGCGTCAGGCCCAGGGCCGTGGCGGCTTCGGCGGTGGCGCCAGACTTCACGCACAGCAGCACCAGGTCGGGCTTGAGGCCGGCGGGCGGTTCCTCGTGCAGGCGCAGGTCGAGTGCTGGGATGTAGCGGTCCAGGCCGTCCTGGTCGGTCAGGCGCAGGCCGTGCTTGCGCAGGTTGGCCAGTACGCGCGGGCGGCCGACGAAGTGGACCGGCACGCCGGCCAGTTGGGTCAGGCCACCGACAAAGCAGCCAACGGAGCCGGCGCCCATCACAAGAACGCCGGTCATGGGTTCAGCGGATCAGACGGGGTGGGCCAGATCGCGCAGATGCGTCGGCCCCACGCGGCGTTCGATCTCGGCCAACAGCGGACGGCCCCAGCCCAGCATGAACATGCCCTCGCCGACGACGAACATCGGGCCGACGAGCAGGCCGACGAGGTCGTCGACAAAGGCGGGCTTCTTGCCTTCGTAATAGTGGCCAATGAACTGGAACACCCAGCCGACGACGAAGCTGCCGACACCGATGACCAGCCAGCTCGTCATCGAACCCTGGGCCGCGATCATCGCCAGTGCCGTCAGCATGCCGTTGACGACCGTGGTGGCCACGCCGAGTGCCAGGTTGCCGCGGGTCAGGTACCAGAGCGCGCTGAGGGCCCACAGCACGATGGCCGCATTCATCGGCGCGTCGCCCACTGAGAACTCGGCGCGCGCCAGCAGCACGCTGATGGCGAAGACGATGAGGGGAATGCCGACGAAATGGGTCGCGATGTTGCGGCGGTCGCGGTGATAGGCGGCGTATTGCGCCATCAGGTCGAGGGCGGGGCGGAACAGGCTGGCCATGGGCAGGCTCCGTTGAGGAGGATGGTGGCTATGCTAGTCCAGCACGGCGCAGCATCGTTGTGCGCCGGCTTACAAAATCCCTCGGAGAACCCCTGAGTTGAGTGTGCAAACGACACCGAAGCGCCGTCTGTTACTGATGGCGACGCTGGCCGCGCTGGCTGGTTGCGCCAGCCCGCCGCCCGCGGCCGCTCCCGGTGCGGTGGCAATCAACGAGCTGCGCATCCTCGCCTTTCGCGGCGGCACGGCGGCGCGCCTGGGCCACAACCACGTGCTGCGTGCCGGTGACTTGCGCGTGGACTGGCCGGCGGCCGGACCGATGCTGAGCTTCCGGCTGGACGCGCTGGAGATTGACCCGCAGGCCTTGCGTGAACGCCTGGGGCCGGCCTTTGCCAGCACCGTTGACAACGAGGCGCGCGCCGGCACGCGCGCCAATCTGCTGAAGGCGCTGGATGCGGCGGCCCACCCGGAGGTCGTCGTGCGCACGCTGCAGCTGCTCGGCGAGGGCGGCCAGCGCGTCGTCGAGGCGGAGATCACCCTGCATGGCGCGACGCGCAGGCAGTGGTTCGTCGTCGAGATCGCAGCCAAGCGTGCGCGCGGCGAGGTGGTCATCCGGCAGAGCGACTTCGGCATCCAGCCGTTCACCGTGCTGGGCGGGCTGCTGGCGGTGCAGGACGCGCTGGTGGTGCAGTTCGAGCTAGTCGAGCCGTAAAACCATCAAGTCCTTGGCCAGCCTGCGCCCGTCGGGCAGGCGTATCGCGTCCGGCAAACATCCATAGCGCACGAAGCCCTGGCTCTCGTAGAGGCCGATGGCACCGCGGTTGGTGGACGTCACGCTCAGCGTGACCTGGGCCAGGCCGGGCGTGGCCTTGAGCTTGGCGATGGCCGCGATGAGCAGGGTCCGACCGATGCCGCGACCGCGATGGGTGTCGGACACCATCATGCCGATCAGGTGGGCGATGTGCTGCACCTTCACACGCGGTTCGCGTTCGCAGGTCAGCGCGCCGACGAGGCGGGCGTCGTCCAGCGCCACCAGCGTGAACAACGTGCCGCCCTTGCTGCCGCCGGCCAGGCGGTTGCGGTAGCTGGACAGGTCGCGCTGGCCTTCGGTCTCGGCGTCTGACGTGAAGGCCTCGGGGTGGCCGGCCAGCATGGCGTCGCGCAGCGCTTTGTAGGCGAGCAGGTCGGGCTCGAGCATGGGACGGATATGGGCCTCAGTCATGCAGATCGGTGAGGTGGTTCAAGTTGGCGAAGGCGGTTTCGTCGTCGAAGTGTGCGATGCCATGGGGCCGGCCGCTCATCCAGCCGAGCACGGCCCGACCAGCGGCGTCGAGATGGGCTCTCAACGGTTCGCGCAGTCGGGCATGCAGCAGCGCATGGGTCGGGTGTTCGCGCCCGGCCTGGGCGAAGGCGAGGCCATGGGGCTTCGCGACGGCCAGCAGGCGCCGGGCCAGATCCAGCGGCAGGTGAGGGCAGTCGCAAGGCGCGGTCAGCAGCCAGGCGTCGTCGGGGAGGGCGGCGAGGCCGGCCAACATGCCGGCCAGCGGGCCGGCGAACTCAAGCCCAGGCGGGTCAGGCAGCACTTCGTGGCCCAAGGCGCGGTAGCTGTCCAGGTTGCGGTTGGCGCTGATCAGCACATGGCGCGCCTGCGGTGCCAGGCGCTCGATGACGTGACTGACGAGCGGGCGGCCGTGCAACAGCTGCAAGCCCTTGTCCGCACCGCCCATGCGCGAGCCGCGCCCGCCGGCCAGAACGAGGGCGTGAAGCTCATCCACCGATGTAATGCATCTCGACGCGGCGTTCGCCATCAGGCGTCGGATCGCCCTGGCCGCGCAGTTGGGAGTAGCGGTCCACACGGCCGCTCCAGACGCCGGCGATGGCACTGGCGAGTTGCCCGTCGGTGACCGATTCATCGCCACGCAGCAGGCCGCGCAAATCATGCCCGCGGTGGGCGAACAGGCAGGTGTAGAGCCGGCCTTCGGTCGACAGCCGGGCGCGGTTGCAGTCGCCGCAGAAGGCCTGGGTCACGCTGGAGATGAAGCCAATCTCACCGGCGCCGTCGGCATAGGCCCAGCGCTCGGCCGTCTCGCCTGGAGCGCTGTGCGACAGCGGCGTGATGGGGAACTCCGCCGCGATGCGCCGCTGCACCTCGCTACTCGGCAGCACCTGGTCCATGCGCCAGCCGTTGGTGGCGCCGACGTCCATGTATTCGATGAAGCGCAGCACGATGCCGCTATGCCTGAAGTGGCGCGCCATCGCCAGGATCTGGTCGTCGTTGACGCCGTGCTGCACGACCATGTTGACCTTGATCGGCCCCAGGCCCACGGCCTGCGCCGCGTGGATGCCGGCCAGCACGTCCGCCACGGGAAAGCCGACGTCGTTCATGCGTTGGAAGACGGCGTCGTCCAGCCCGTCCAGGCTGACGGTCAGGCGCTTCAGCCCGGCGGCCCGCAAACTGGCCGCCTTTTTCACCAGCGTCGAGCCGTTGGTGGTCAGCGTCAGGTCCAGCTCGCGGCCATCGGGCGTGCGCAGCTGGGCCAGCATCCCGATCAGGGTTTCGAGGTGGCGGCGCAGCGTCGGTTCGCCGCCGGTGATGCGCAGTTTTTCGACGCCCAGGCCGACGAAGACCCGGGCCAGCCGCTCGATCTCCTCAAAACTGAGGAGATCGGCATGGGGCAGGAATTCATGGTGTTTGTCAAAAACCTGCTTCGGCATGCAGTAGCCGCAGCGGAAATTGCAGCGGTCCGTGACCGAGATGCGCAGGTCACGCAGCGGCCGGCCTAGCACGTCGGCCAGTGGGAGACCGGTCTGGCTGGCCAAGGCCGGCGGCTCGACGCGTAGCGAGCGAGCGTCGTGCAGGGGAATCACGCGGGCGGTCATGCCGGGATTGTGTCAGCGGGCGAATCTCCTGGCACTCCTGGCACTTGCGGCGGTTGCCCGGGCGCGTTTGAATCGGCACGAATGGCCGAGATCCTTCACCCCGACCTGCCGCAGTTCATTGCGTTTGGCGAAGCGCTGACCGATCTGATCCGCATCGGGCCGGACCGCTGGCGCAGCGCCTGCGGCGGTTCGCCCTGGAATGTGGCGGTCGCGATGTCAACGCTGGGCCAGCTGAGTGCCTTTGCCGGTGCCATCAGCCAGGACCCTTTCGGTGCCGAGATCTGGCAGTGCAGCCAGGAGGCCAACCTGGACATGCGCTTCATTCAGCAGTTGGCACGGCCGCCGCTGCTGGCTGTGGTGCACGAGGTCGACCCGCCGCGCTATTTCTTCATCGGCCACGACAGCGCCGACCTGCATTTCCGCCCCGAAGGCCTGCCCATGGGCTGGACGCGTGGGCTGCGCTGGGCCCATTTCGGCAGCCTGGGCCTGGTGCGCCAGCCGCTGGCGGGGCGGCTGCTGTCACTGGCTGAGGCGCTGAAGAGCGAGGGTCGTCTCATCAGCTACGACCCCAACTTCCGCGCGCCGCCGATGGACGCGAGCTACGACGACACGCTGGAGCAGATGTGCCGGCTGGCCGATGTCATCAAGGTGTCCGACGAGGACCTGCGCGGGTTGTTCCGCGTGCCTGACTACCGCTCAGGCCTGGCCCAAATCGCCGCTTGGAACCCTGGTGCCTGGCTGCTGCTGACGCGCGGCGAGGTGGGGGCGACGCTGTATCACGGTGTCGAGGAGGCCACGGGCCGGCCGCCGCGAGTGGACGTGGTGGACACCGTTGGCGCCGGCGATTCGGCCCTGGCCGGCCTGCTGGACAGCCTGATGCGCAATGCCGGTGCGCCAGCCGGGCATCACCTGCGGTGGGCTCTGGCAGCCGGGGCTGCCGCCTGCACGGTGCCCGGTTTTGCGCCGCCGCGGCCAGCCCTGGTCACTGCGCTCGCGGACCGCGTTGAGATCGCCAAAGACTAGGGTTTTCCCTGGCGCTACTTGATCCCAATCCCGTAGGCTCCTACGATTAACCGACCGGTCGGTAGAGAAATTCCATGTCCGAACACCTGATCCAGATCGAACAGCATGGTGGCGTGCGCCTGCTGCGCCTGAACCGCCCCGAGGCGCTCAATGCCTTCACTGCGGCCATGCTGGGCCAGCTCCGCCAGGCACTGGAAGCGGCGGCCGAGGACAGCGCCACGCGCTGCGTGCTGATCACCGGCGCCGGCCGCGCCTTCAGCGCCGGCCAGGATCTGGCCGACCCGCATGTGGCGCCCAGCCGCGAGCCCGGTGCGGCTCCGAAGGACATCGGCCACATGCTGGACCATTACTACATCCCGCTGGCGCTGCGGCTGCGCAGCATGCCGGTGCCGGTGGTGGCCGCCGTCAACGGCGTGGCGGCCGGTGCTGGCGCCAACATGGCCTTCGGCTGCGACCTCGTGCTGGCGGCCGAGAGCGCCAGCTTCCTGCAGGCCTTCTCCAAGATCGGCCTGCTGCCGGACTGCGGCGGTACCTGGCTGCTGCCGCGCCTCGTCGGCCGTGCCAAGGCGCTGGAGCTGGCGTTGCTGGGCGACAAGCTCAAGGCGGTGGAGGCTGAGCGGCTGGGTTTGATCTCGCGCGTGGTGCCCGACGCCGAATTGCAGGACACCGCCATGGCCATCGCGCAGAAGCTGGCCGGCATGCCCACGCGTGCGCTGGTCGAGACGCGCCGCGCGCTGGACGAAGCAATGAAGCTCGACTTCGAGCCCGCCCTCAAGCTCGAGGCGGCGCTGCAAAGCCAGCTCGGCTTTTCGCATGACTATCTCGAAGGCGTGGCGGCCTTCATGGACAAGCGCAAGCCCGAGTTCAAGGACCGCTGATGGATGCGCAAGCCGTTGCCGAAAAGGTCCGCGACGTCATGCTCACCGACGATGCGGCGAGCAAGATGTTGGGCATGCAGATCGCCGAGGTCGGCCCCGGCCGCGCGGTTGCGGCGATGACCGTGCGCGCCGACATGCTCAACGGCTTTGCCATCTGCCACGGCGGCCTGATCGCGACGCTCGCGGACTCCGCCTTTGCCTTTGCCTGCAACAGCCGCAATGCGCTGACGGTGGCCTCCGGCTTTGGCATCGATATCCTGAAGTCGGCCAGGCTCGGCGATGTGCTGACCGCCACCGCCGAGGAAACATCGCTGGCCGGCCGCACGGGGCTTTACGACATCACGGTGAAGAACCAGAACGGTGATCTCATCGCCGTGTTCCGTGGCCGCTCATACCGGTTGGGCGACAGAAAGGTGTTCGAAGCATGACGGTCAAAGGTCCGCGCCCCGGAGAGCTCGAAGCCATCGAAACCGCCAGCCGCGATGAGCTGCAGGCGCTGCAGCTCGAACGCCTGCGCTGGAGCCTGCAGCACGCCTACGACCATGTGCCGCACTACAAGGCCAAGTTCGACGAGGCAGGCGTGCATCCGTCCGACCTGAAGACGCTCGCCGACCTGGCGAAGTTCCCGTTCACGACCAAGCACGACCTGCGTGCCAACTACCCGTTCGGCACGTTCGCGATGCCGCGTCAGCAACTGGCGCGCATCCACGCCTCGTCCGGCACGACGGGCAAGCCCACGGTGGTGGGCTACACGCTGAAGGACATCGACCATTGGGCCAACCTCGTGGCGCGCTCCATCCGCGCCGCCGGTGGCCGCGCGGGCGACCTGGTGCACGTGGCCTATGGCTACGGCCTGTTCACCGGCGGCCTGGGTGCGCATTACGGCGCTGAGCGCCTGGGCTGCACCGTCATCCCGATGAGCGGCGGCCAGACCGAGAAGCAGGTGCAGCTGATCACCGATTTCAAGCCCGACATCATCATGGTGACGCCCAGCTATATGCAGGTGCTGGTGGAGGAGTTCACCCGCCAGGGGCTGGATGCGCGCGAGTCCTCGCTGAAGGTCGGCATCTTCGGCGCCGAACCCTGGACCGAGGCGATGCGCCGCGACATCGAGGCCAGCGCCGGCATCGACGCGGTGGACATCTACGGCCTGTCCGAAGTGATGGGCCCGGGCGTGGCCAGCGAGTGCGTCGAGAGCAAGGACGGCCCGGTCATCTGGGAAGACCATTTCTACCCCGAGATCATCGACCCCGAGACGGGCGAGGTGCTGCCCGATGGGGCCGAAGGCGAACTGGTGTTCACGTCGCTGAGCAAGGAAGCGATGCCCGTCATCCGCTATCGCACCCGCGACCTGACGCGCCTGCTGCCGCCCACGTCCCGCAGCATGCGCCGCATGGGCAAGATCGTCGGCCGCAGCGACGACATGTTGATCATCCGCGGCGTCAACCTGTTCCCGACCCAGGTCGAGGAGCTGGTGCTGCAGGAAAAGGGCCTGGGCGGGCAATACCAGCTGGTCGTCAGCCGTGACGGACATCTGGACGAACTCGTCATCCGTTGTGAGCTGGCACTCGGCGCCATGGACGACGGCATCGGACGGCGCCTGTCCGAGCGCATCAAGAACCTGATCGGCGTGACCGCCACGGTGCAGGTCGAACCGAACAACTCCATCGAGCGCACGCTGGTCGGCAAGGCCCGGCGCGTGGTGGACCAACGCAAGAAGTAAGGAGCGAGCGATGTACACGCAAGCGATGGACCTGATGGCCCGCGAGGCCAAGCCGAAGGTCGTGAAGAGCGCCGAAGACCTGCAGCGCGAGGAAGCGTTTGAAGCCCGCATCGATGCCGGTGACTTCATCGAGGCCAAGGACTGGATGCCTGAGCACTACCGCAAGACGCTGGTGCGCCAGATCAGCCAGCACGCGCACAGCGAGATCGTCGGCATGCTGCCCGAGGGCAACTGGATCACGCGAGCGCCGACGCTCAAGCGCAAGGCGATTCTTCTGGCCAAGGTGCAGGACGAGGGCGGCCATGGTCTCTACCTCTACGCCGCCGCCGAGACCCTGGGCACCAGCCGCGACGAGATGACCGAGGCGCTGCTGTCGGGCAAGGCCAAGTACAGCTCCATCTTCAACTACCCCACGCTGACCTGGGCCGACATCGGCGTCATCGGCTGGCTGGTGGACGGCGCGGCCATCATGAACCAGGTGCCGCTGTGCC
This sequence comes from Roseateles sp. P4_D2, assembly GCF_056401875.1. NCBI lineage: Bacteria > Pseudomonadati > Pseudomonadota > Betaproteobacteria > Burkholderiales > Sphaerotilaceae > Roseateles > Roseateles sp. P4_D2. The sequence goes on from NZ_JBFUIM010000001.1 coordinate 298,868, forward strand.
GCTGCTCCTATGCGCCGTATGCGCGGGCCATGATCCGCGTCTGCCGCGAGGAGAGTTTTCATCAGCGCCAGGGCTACGAGAGCCTGCTGACGATGATGACCCACGGCAGCGCCGCGCAGAAAGCCATGGTGCAGGACGCCGTGAACCGCTGGTGGTGGCCGTCGCTGATGATGTTCGGCCCGGCCGACAAGGACTCGCCCAACTCCGAGCAGAGCATGCGCTGGGGCATCAAGCGCGTCACCAACGACCAGCTGCGCCAGAAGTTCGTCGACGCGACCATCCCACAGGCCGACATCCTCGGCGTGACCGTGCCGGACCCGGCGCTCAAGTGGAATGCCGAGCGCGACAGCTATGACTTCGGCGAGATCGACTGGAGCGAGTTCTGGCGCGTGGTGGGCGGCGAAGGCCCCTGCAACCGCGAGCGCCTGGCCGCCCGCAACAAGGCCTGGGACGACGGCGCCTGGGTGCGCGATGCCGCCCTGGCCCATGCGCGCAAGCAAGCCGTCAAGGCCGAAGCGGCCTGAGGAACAACAAGATGAGCAATCCAAAAAACGAATGGCCGCTGTGGGAAGTGTTCGTCCGCAGCAAGGCGGGCCTGGACCACAAGCACTGCGGCAGCCTGCACGCGCCCGACTCGGCCATGGCCATCCAGATGGCGCGCGACGTCTACACGCGCCGCCAGGAAGGCACGAGCATCTGGGTCGTGCGCTCCGAGCAGATCGTCGCCAGCGACCCGACCGAGAAGGGCAGCCTGTTCGACCCGGCCGACGACAAGGTCTACCGCCACCCCACGTTCTATGAGCTCCCCGATGAGCTCAACCACATGTGATGGACGCCAAGACCACTTACGTGCTCCGCCTGGCGGACACCTGCCTCATCCACAGCCAGAGGCTGTCCGAATGGGCCGGCCACGCGCCGGTGCTGGAGGAAGACCTGGCCTTGCCCAATATCGCGCTGGACCTGCTGGGCCAGGCGCGTGCGCTGCTGACGCATGCCGGCAAGCTCGAAGGCGCCGGCCGTGATGAAGACCAATTGGCCTTCCTGCGCGAGGAGCGCGATTACCGCAACGTCATCCTCGTCGAGCTGCCGAATGCGGCGGCGAGCCCGAGCGATGGCGGGGGCGGGCGGGACTTCGCGCTGACCGTGCTGCGCAACACGGCCATGGCGATCTGGCTGGAGCTGCTGTACGGGCGCCTGCAGACGAGCCTGGACGCCGAACTGGCCGGCATTGCCGCCAAGTCGCTGAAGGAAGTGCGCTACCACCGCCAGCATTCCAGCGACTGGGTCGTGCGCCTGGGCGACGGCACGGAGGATTCCAAGGCGCGCATGCAGGCGGCGCTGAACGTGCTGTGGCCGTACTTCAACGAACTGTTCGCCGCCGATGGTGTCGACGGCGTCGGCCCCGCATGGAACGAGCTGGAGCCTGAATGGCGCGCCCGCTGGGCCACGCTGATGGCCGAAGCCACGCTCACGCTGCCGCGCGAAAGCGCGATGCAGCCGCGTGGCATTGACGGCATCCACAGCGAACACATGGGCCACATGCTGGCGACGATGCAGCACCTGCAGCGCATGTATCCCGGAGGCGTGTGGTGAATCAAGGAGCCTGGAAGGCGGCGTCCACGGCCCGCGCTGCGTATCCGCAGCCCTCCGGGGTGGGCCTGCAAGAGGCCGTTGGCGGCGTTGCGCCGCTTGCCCGGGCTGACGGCCCGGGCTGCGCATCGCGCCTTGCCACCGACCCCTTGCCGGCCCACCGCGTGCCATGCCCGCCACCTTCCAGGCTCCTGGCCGCCCGCGCCAAGCTCAACGCCGTGCCCGACCCCGAGATCCCGGCGGTCAGCCTGGTGGAACTGGGCATCGTGCGCGAGCTGCGCGAGACGGCGTCGGGCGTCGAGGTGGTGCTGACGCCGACCTACAGCGGCTGCCCGGCGACCGAGCTGATCGCCGACGACGTGCGGGCGGCGCTGGCTGAGTTTGGCGACGTGACCGTCACGATGCAGCGTGCGCCGGCGTGGAGCACCGACTGGATCACGCCCGAGGGCCGCGAGAAGCTGCAGCAGTACGGCATCGTGCCGCCGCAGTGCAGTGGCGAGCAAGCCATCCGCATCGTGCCGCGCCTGCGCTGCCCGCGTTGCGACAGCGGCCGCACGGAACAACTCTCCCGCTTCGGCTCCACCGCATGCAAGTCCACGTGGCGCTGCATCGAGTGCCTCGAACCCTTCGAATACTTCAAGCCGATCTAGAACATGACGCCCCCACGTTCACTTCGTTCACTGCCCCCCGAGGGGGCGCCAGTGCCCTTCGGGCGGCCGGGCGGGCACTGAGATGGCCCTCCATTTCCACCCCCTGCGTGTGACCTCCGTCGAGCGCGACACTGACGACGCCATGGTCGTCGGCTTCGAAGCGCCTGCTGACGGTTTCGGCTTCGAACCCGGCCAGTACTTGACCCTGCGCGCCAGCGTCGGTGGCCAGGAGCTGCGCCGCAGTTACTCCATCTGCTCCGACCGCCGCCTGCAGGTCGGTATCCGCCGCGTCGATGGCGGCGCCTTCTCCAGCTGGGTGCATGAGCAGCTCAAGGCCGGCGACGTCATCGAGTCCTACCCGCCGCAAGGGCGCTTCTTGATGCCAGCAGCACAGGCCGAGGGGCGCCATGTGCTCTTCATCGCCGGCGGCTCGGGCATCACGCCCATCATCGCCATCTTGACGGCGCTGCTGGAGCGCGAGCCGAATGCCCGCGCGACGCTGATCTATTCGAACCGTCGCACCGCGTCGACGATGTTCAAGGAAGAACTCGAAGACCTGAAGAACCGCTTCATGACGCGGCTGTCGCTGCACCTGGTCTTCAGCCGCGAGGTGGTCGATGCGCCGCTGTACGGCGGTCGCCTGGATGCCGGCAAGCTCAGCGCCTTCCTCGCCGGCCCGGTGCCGGCGGCGAGCATTGACGAAGTCTTCGTCTGCGGCCCCTTCGAGATGAATGACCAGGCCGAGGCTGCGCTGGTCGGCTCGGGCATCCCGGCCGAGCGCATCCACGTCGAGCGCTTCGGCACGCCGGAGACGCTATCCGGCAAACCCGTGCCCCACGAGGTCAAGCCTGGCGACGCGCCCCAGGCCCGCGTGACCGTCATCCGCGACGGCCTGTCGCGCGAGATCGAGTTCCATTCCAGCGACCCCAGCCTGCTCGACGCCGCTGCGCGCGAAGGCATGGATGTGCCGTTCTCGTGCAAGAGCGGCGTCTGCTCCACCTGCCGTTGCAAGCTCATCGAGGGCGAGGTGCGCATGGACAAGAACTTCGCGCTGGACAAGGCCGAGGTCGCCGCCGGCTTCATCCTGAGCTGCCAGGCCCATCCGTTGACGGAGCGGGTCGTGATTTCCTTCGACGAACGCTGATGGCACGCAAACGCGCCCCCGGCTTCGAAGCCCAACGCGAGGACATCCTCGCCGCCGCCGCCCGCCTGTTTGCCGAGCAGGGCTTCAGCGCCACGTCGATGAACCAGGTCGCCGAGGCCTGCGGCGTGGCCAAGCCGACGCTGTACCACTACTTCCAGGACAAGCAGGAGCTGCTGGCCCAGATCTGCGATAGCCATGTGCATGCGCTGCTGGCCCTGGTCGAAGAGGTCAAGTCCCGGCAGCTGACGCCCGACGCGCAGCTGCGCGCCCTCATCGAGCGCTTCACGCGCTCCTATGCCGACGCCCAGGCCCAGCACCGCGTGCTGACCAGCGAGATCAAGTTCCTGGCCGATGCCGAGCGCGAGCGCCTGCTCGACGTGGAGCGCCGCGTCGTCAGCGAGTTCGCGGCGGCAGTCTGCCAGGTGCGTCCCGAACTGCGCGACGCCAACCTGCACAAGCCACTGACCATGCTGCTTTTTGGCATGATCAACTGGACCTTCACCTGGCTGCGGCCCGACGGCGAGCTCTCGCACGAGGCGCTCGCCACCCTGGTCAGTGACCTGTTCTTTGGTGGGCTCGGCGCGGTGCAACTGCGCCAGCCCGCCCTCATTCCATAACCCCGATGACATCCCGAGGAGACGACCCCATGAAGCGATTCAAGCAACTCGCCCTGGCCCTGGCGGCCACGCTGAGCCTGGCGGCCCAGGCTGACATCACCGTCGGCGTCACGTTGTCGGCCACCGGCCCGGCGGCCTCGCTCGGGATCCCGGAGAAGAACACCGTCGCCCTGATGCCGACCACCATCGGCGGCCAGAAGGTCCACTACATCGTGCTGGACGACGCCTCCGACACGACGACGGCCGTCGCCAACACGCGCAAGCTCATCACCGACAGCAAGGTCGACATCGTCATCGGTTCCACCGTCACGCCCAATTCGCTGGCGATGATCGATGCGGTGTCAGAAGCGCAGACGCCGATGATCTCGATGGCCGCTTCGGCACGCATCGTCGAGCCTGTCGACGCGAAAAAGCGCTGGGTCTTCAAGACGCCGCAGAACGACATCATGATGGCGCTGGCCATCGTGACCCACATGGTCGACAACGGCATCAAGACGGCCGGCTTCATCGGCTTTGCCGACGCCTATGGTGAAGGCTGGTGGGGCGAGTTCAACAAGATCGCTGCGACGAAGAAGCTCAACGTCGTCGCGAGCGAACGCTACAACCGCACGGACACGTCGGTCACCGGCCAGGTGCTCAAGCTGGTAGCCGCCAAGCCCGACGCCATCCTGATCGCCGGCTCGGGCACGCCCGCCGCGCTGCCGCAGAAGGCGCTCAGGGAGCGCGGCTATGCCGGCAAGATCTATCAGACCCATGGCATCGCCAACAACGACTTCCTGCGGGTCGGCGGCAAGGATGTCGAAGGCACGCTGCTGCCCGCTGGCCCGGTGCTCGTCGCGGCCCAGCTGCCGGCCGACCACCCGGTGAAGAAGAGCGCCCAGGACTACATCGCCAAGTACGAGGCCGCCCACGGCAAGGGCTCGGTCTCGACCTTCGGTGGCCATGCCTGGGACGCCGGCTTGCTGCTCGCCGCCGCCGCGCCCGAGGCGCTGAAGAAGGCCCAGCCCGGCACGCCGGCCTTCCGCGCCGCGCTGCGCGATGCGCTGGAAAACGTGAAGAACCTGGCCGGCGCGCATGGCGTCTACAACATGTCGTCAGGTGACCACCTGGGCCTGGACCAGCGCGCTCGCGTGATGGTGCAGATCGAAAACGGCGCTTGGAAACTCATCAAGTGAGTACGCTTCAAAGTTACATCGCCGGCCGCTGGGTCGGTGAACGAGCGGCCAAGCCACTGGCCAGCGCGATCAACGGCCGCGTGGTTGCGCATACGCATGAAGAGGGCCTGGACTTCGCCGAGGCCATGGCCTTCGCGCGCGGCACGGCCCTGCCTGGCCTGTTGCGCACGCACTTCCAGGACCGCGCCCGCGTGCTGAAGGCGTTGGCCGCCTACCTGATGGAGCGCAAGGAAGAGCTGTACGCGATCAGCGCCCACACCGGTGCGACGCGCAGCGACTCCTGGATCGACATCGAGGGCGGCATCGGCACCTTGTTTGCCTACGCCTCCATCGGCGGCAAGGACCTGCCCAGCAGCAATGTGCTGCACGAGGGCCCGGCCATGCGGCTGGGTGCCAACAACCACTTCATCGGCAGCCATGTGATGGTGCCCAAGCGGGGCGTGGCCCTGCACATCAACGCCTTCAACTTCCCGATGTGGGGGATGCTGGAGAAGTTCGCGCCGAGCTTCCTGGCCGGCATGCCTTGCCTGGTCAAGCCTGCCACGGCCACCAGCTATGTCGCCGAGGCCTGCGTGCGCGTCATCGTGGATTCCGGCCTCGTGCCCGCCGGCGCGCTGCAGCTCATCATCGGCGGCACGGGCGATCTGTTCGAGCGCCTGGACGAGGCCGACGTGGTCACCTTCACCGGCAGCGCCGACACCGCGCTGATGCTGAAGGCCCACCCGAACCTGCTGAAGAAGAGCATCCCCTTCAACGCCGAGGCCGATAGCCTGAACTGCGCCATCCTCGCGCCCGACGTGACGCCGGATGACCCGGAGTTCGACCTATTCATCAAGGAGGTGGCGCGCGAGATGACGGCCAAGGCCGGCCAGAAGTGCACGGCCATCCGCCGCACCATCGTGCCCGCCAACCGCATCGATGCGGTGGCCACTGCACTGAAGGCGCGCTTGTCCAAGACGGTGGTGGGTGACCCGGCTGTCGAAGGCGTGCGCATGGGCGCGCTGGCCAGCAAGGCGCAGCAGGCCGACGTGGCCGAACGCGTGGCCCAACTGGCCAAGAACTGCGAGCTGCTGCTGTCCGGGCGCGACGGTTTTGCGCCCAAGGGCGAAGGTGTCAGCGACGGCGCGTTCTTCGCCCCGACGCTGCTGCTGGCCCGCGACTCGGCTGCGAGCGACGCCCACCACCTGGAAGCCTTCGGCCCGGTGACGACGCTGCTGCCCTATGGCGATTTCGAGGAGGCCCTGCACCTGGCAACGCTGGGCCGCGGCAGCCTCGTCGGCACCATCTGCACGAAGACGCCGGCGCTCGCTGCGCAAGCTGTGCCGACCTTTGCCGCCTGGCATGGCCGCATGCTGGTGCTGGACCGCGAAGCCGCGCTGGAGAACACCGGCCATGGTTCGCCGCTGCCCAAGCTCAAGCACGGCGGCCCCGGCCGCGCGGGCGGCGGCGAGGAACTGGGCGGCCTGCGCGCCGTGAAGCACTACCTGCAGCGCTGCGCCGTGCAGGGCTCGCCGACGATGATCTCGGCTATCACCGGTGAGTACCAGCGCGGCGGCGCAGTCACCGAGAGCGACATCCATCCCTTCCGTCGCTACTTCGAGGACGTCGAGGTGGGCATGAGCCTGCTGACGCATCGCCGCACGGTGGGCGAGGCCGACATCGTCGCCTTTGGTGGCCTGTCGGGCGACTACTTCTACATGCACTTCGACGAAGTGGCGGCCAAGGAATCGCCCTTCGGCAAGCGCATCGCCCACGGCTACTTCGTGCTGTCGGCCGCGGCAGGCCTGTTCGTCAGCCCGGCGCCGGGCCCGGTGCTCGCGAACTACGGCTTGGAGAATCTGCGCTTCGTCACGCCCGTGGCGATCGGCGACACCATCCAGGCACGCCTGACCGCCAAGCGCAAGATCGACCGCCCGCCGCGCGACGACCAGCCCGCGCAAGGCGTCATCGGCTGGGACGTGGCCGTGACCAACCAGCGTGACGAGCTCTGCGCGAGCTACGAAATCCTGACCTTGGTGGCCAAGCGCATCGCGGGATGAACGCAGCGCAGGCCCGAGCAATCGCCTTGGGCCTGCCCGGTGCGGTCGAAACGCCTCATCACGAACTGACGTCCTTCCGGCTGCCAGGCGCGAAAGGCAAGATCTTCGCGACGATGACGCCCGACGGCGCGGAGCTGCGCGTCTTCATCAAGGACGAGGATTCGCGCGATGCGTGGATCGATCGTGAGGCCGGCGTCGTTGAGCCGCTGTTCTGGGGCGCCAGACGCTGCGGCGTGAAGCTGCTGCTCGCGAAAGCCAAGCTGGGCTGCGTCAAGGAGTTGCTCTCGCAGTCCTGGCGCGAGAACGGCGGAGTCAGCGCGTGACCGGGCCTTCGCCGGCTGCCGCCTTCAGGTCTGCGCGGCGTGCGCCCGTGAAGCGCTTGGCCCAGTAGGAATCGCGCATGTCTTCCACCCGCACGGCGCTGCCGGTGCGCGGGGCGTGGATGAACTTGCCTTCGCCGACATAGATGCCCACATGGCTGAAGGTGCGCTTCATCGTGTTGAAGAACACCAGGTCGCCAGGCTTGAGTTCGTTCTGGTGGATGGGCAGCAGGCTGCTGTCCTTGGCCTGTTCGTCGGCGCGGCGCGGCAGCACCAGGCCCACGCTCATCTCGAAGATGTGGCGGGTGAAGCCGCTGCAGTCAAAGCCGTTCTCGACCGAATTGCCGCCGCGCGTGTAGCGCACGCCGAGGAAGTTCATGGCCGACAGCACCAGGTCGGACGCGGTGTCGCGCACGCTGGCCAGCAGGCGAGATGACCCGCCCGATTCAGCGCTGGCCAGCAGGCCGCGTTCGCTGAGGAAGCGGCTGACGGCATCCTGGGCCGTTGCGGGCTTGGTGGCGCCTGCCGGCTGGGTGTTGGCCTTGTCCGTGGCGGCCTGCTGCTGCAGGCTCTGGCCGTAGGCTCCCGTCATCGTGCCTGGTGGCGGCGTGACTGTCGCGGCCTGGGCCACGCCTTGCGCATGCGCAGCAAAGCTGGCGGCCAGGAGGCCGGCAACAGCGATGCGGTTCAGCAGGGCAGCAGACAAGGGCATTCAGGAAGAGAGAAACCGGGGCGGACCGTGGGCGGTCGCGATAGCGGAGTGGGACAGCGGCGCGGAGGTTAGGGGGGCACCCTGGCACCGTCAATCGAAGCGGACGTAAAGCGCGCGATTTTCAGGGCAAACCCCGGCTTGGCCGACGGTGAACCCCGTAAAAACCCTGCAATTCATCACGCCAAGGTGTTGCGAAAGGTCAGATTGCCGTCAGTGCCTCGGATTCACACTCCCCGCATGACCAAGTCCTATGCCGAATTCCACAGACGATCGTTGAGCGAGCGCGACGCCTTCTGGGCCGAGCAAGCCAGGCGCATTGATTGGCAGACGCCACCGCAGCAAATCTGTGATGCAAGCAACCCACCGTTCGCACGTTGGTTCGTCGGTGGCACGACCAATCTCTGCCACAACGCGGTGGATCGGCATGCCGCCACGCGGCCCGACGACCGTGCGCTGATCTGGGTGTCGACCGAAGTCGGGCAGGAAAAGGTCTACAGCTTTGCCGAACTGCAGGCTGAGGTCGAGGTGATGGCCGCCATGCTGGTCGCGCAGGGGGTGGGCGCCGGCGACCGCGTGCTGATCTACATGCCCATGATTCCGGAGGCCGCGTTCGCGATGCTGGCCTGTGCGCGCATCGGCGCCATCCATTCGGTCGTGTTCGGAGGCTTCGCATCGGTCAGCCTGGCCAGCCGCATCGAGGACGCGACGCCGAAACTCATCGTCAGCGCCGACGCGGGCAGCCGCGCCGGCAAGACGCTGCCCTACAAGCCGCTGCTCGACGAGGCCATTCAGTTGTCCGCGCACAAGCCGGCCGCGGTGCTGATGGTGGACCGCGGCCTGGTGCCCTTTGAGCGTGTGGCTGGCCGCGACCTGGACTACGCCGCGCTGCGCCGCCAGCATGCCGACGCCTGCGTGCCCTGCGTCTGGCTCGAGTCCAACACGCCAAGCTATACCCTCTACACCAGCGGCACGACAGGCAGGCCCAAGGGCGTGCAGCGGGACGTCGGCGGCCATGCGGTGGCGCTGGCCACCAGCATGGACTGGATCTTCGGTGGCAAGCCGGGCGAGACCTATTTCTCCACCAGCGACATCGGCTGGGTCGTGGGCCACAGCTATATCGTCTACGGGCCACTGATCGCCGGCATGGCGACGCTGATGTACGAGGGCACGCCGGTCAACCCTGACGCAGCCGTGCTGTGGAGCCTGGTCGAGAAATACAAGGTGACCGTCATGTTCAGCGCGCCGACGGCGGTGCGCGTGCTGAAGAAGCATGACGCCGCGCTGCTCAAGCGCCACGACCTCTCGTCGCTGCGTGCGCTCTTCCTGGCCGGTGAACCGCTGGACGAGCCCACGGCAAGCTGGATCGCCGACGGTCTTGGCGTCCCGATCATCGACAACTACTGGCAGACCGAGACCGGCTGGCCGCTGCTGACGGTGGCCCACCACATCCCGGGTGTCGAAGCCGTGCCGACGCGCCTGGGCTCGCCCGGCGTGGCGATGTATGGCTATGACGTGAAGCTGCTCGACGAGAACACCGGCGCCGAGCTCACCGAGCCCAACCAGAAGGGCGTGCTCGTCATCGAGCATCCGCTGCCGCCGGGCACGTTGCAGACGGTCTGGGGCGACGACGCGCGCTTCGTCAACACCTATTGGAAGAGCGTGCCGGGCCGCGAGCTGTACTCCACCTTCGACTGGGGCCTGCGCGATGCCGACGGCTACACCTTCATCCTCGGCCGCACGGACGACGTCATCAATGTGGCCGGCCACCGCCTGGGTACGCGTGAGATCGAGGAATGCATTTCGGGCCACAAGGCGGTGGCCGAGGTCGCCGTCGTCGGCGTGGCTGATCAACTCAAGGGCCAGGTCGCCATCGCCTTCGTGGTGTTGCGCGACCCCGGCCAAGCCTCGCTCGCGCTGGAGGGCGAGGTCATGAAGCATGTCGACGCCCAGCTGGGTGCGGTGGCGCGGCCGGCGCGCGTCTACTTCGTGACGCTGCTGCCCAAGACGCGATCGGGCAAGCTGCTGCGCCGCGCGCTGCAGGCTGTGGCCGAGGGGCGTGATCCGGGCGACCTGACGACGCTGGACGATCCGAGCGCATTGATCCAAGTAAAAACCCTGCTGCAGAAATAGGGGAGTGCCGAACGGCTGACGCCGATCCGGCCGAGAGAATCGCGCCCTTCCCACAAGGAGACGCGATGAAACCCGTCCTGACCACGCTCGCCACCCTGGCGCTGATCGCCGCCGCGCAGGCTCAACCCAAGCTGCCGGCCCCCAATTTCCCGACCTTCGGCAGCGTCGCCGATGTGCAGGCCCGCTGCGACACCGGCCTCAAAGGCGCCAGGCAGCGCGTTGCGCAGCTGGAGAAGCGCAAGGTCGACGCTGGCTGGCTGGCCGCCTATGACGACCTGACCGTCTATCTGGAGGACAACCAGGGCCCCAATGACTTCGTCCTCAACGTCCATCCGACCAAGGCCGTGCGCGACGCCGCCCAGGCCTGCTCGCTGCGCTGGGCCGACTTCGGTTCCAGCTTCGGCCAGAACGAGAAGGTCTACCGCGCGCTGCAGAAGGCGCCCAAGAAGGACGCCATCGATGCCGAGCTGGTGCGCCTGGCCTCGGGCCAGTTCGAGGACAGCGGCGTGGCCTTGGCCCATGCCAAGCGCGAGCGCGCCAAGCAGATCCTGGACAAGCTGACCGAGCTGGACCAGCAGTTCAACAAGAAGATTCGCGACGCCGGCACGCGCGTGGCCTTCACCGAGGCCGAACTCAAGGGTGTGCCGGCCAGCGTCTGGGAAAAGGCCAAGCGCGACGAGCAGGGCCGCATCCTGCTGGGCGTGGACTACCCGAGCTACGTGCCGGTCATGCGCAGCGCCGAGAGCGGCGAGGCGCGCCAGCGCATGTGGCTGGCCAAGGTCAACGAGGGCGGCCAGGGCAACCTTGACCTGCTGGCGCAGATCGTCACGCTGCGCGGCGAGTACGCCAAGCTGTTCGGCTTCGACAACTATGTCGACTTCAACCTGCGCCGCCAGATGGCCAAGGATGGCACGACGGCGACGCGCTTCCTCGACTCCGTGACCGATGCCGTCAACGCCCGTGAGAACACAGAGCTGCAGGAGCTGCGTGCCGACAAGGCCAAGCACCTGGGCACGCCGCTGGAGCAGACCAAGGTCGAGCGCTGGGACGCCACCTTCTACAGCGAGCGCGTCAAGCTGCAGAAGTTCAGCGTCGATCAGAATGCCTTCCGCCCCTACTTCCCGCCCCAGGCCAGCCTGGAGTTCTCGATGCACATCATCGAGAAATTGATGGGCGTGAAGTACCAGCGCATCGACAACAAGCTCTGGCAGGACGAGGCCCAGACCTATGTCGTCAGCGACGCCGCTTCGGGCAAGCCCATCGCGCAGCTCTACGTCGACCTCTACCCGCGCGACGGCAAGTACAACCACGCGGCCGTCTGGCCGCTGCGCGGCAGCGCGACGCGCATTGGCCGCACGCCGGTGGCGGCGCTCGTCGTCAACTTCGACCGCAACGGCCTGACGCTGGACGAGGTCGAGACCCTGCTGCACGAGCTGGGCCATGCGGTGCATGTGAACCTGTCCAGCACGCGCTATGCGGCTACTGCGGGCACCAGTGTCATGCATGACTTCGTCGAGGCGCCGTCGCAGATGCTGGAGGACTGGGTCTATGACAAGAAGGTGCTCAAGCTGATGCAGGAGGTCTGCCCGACCTGCAAGCCCGTGCCGGACGCGATGGTGGACCAGGCCGAGGCCGCCAAGCACTACGGCAAGGGTGGCCAGTTCGGCCGCCAGCATCTGTATGCCAGCTACGACATCACGCTGCACCAGCAAGCCAAGCCCGAACCCATGCCGCTGTGGGCCAAGATGGAAGGCGCCACGCCGTTGGGCCACGTGCAGGGCACGATGTTCCCGGCCGGCTTTGCCCATATCGCCGGCAGCTATGGCGCCGGGTACTACGGCTATTTGTGGAGCCTGGTCGTCGCCATGGACCTGCGCACGGCGTTTGCGGCCGACAAGCTGAGCCCCGAAGTCGGCAAGCGCTACCGCGACCTGGTGCTGGGCCAGGGCGCACAGAAGCCGGCGCCGGAGCTGGTCAAGGACTTCCTCGGCCGCGAGTCCAACTCGCAGGCGTTCTTCGAGTACCTGAAGAAGTAGTCAGGCGCAGCTACCGCCCGAGCCACAGCTGTGGCTCGCGGCGGTTTCTGCCGCCAGTTCGCGGCATTCGCCCGTCACCGGGTCGAAGCCGCGCTGCTCCATCGTGAACACCAGGGCCGCGTCCATCATCTCGGCGTGCTGGGGGAACCAGCCGGCCAGCTCCGTGCGCAGGATGTTCAGCGGTTCGCGGTCGTCCAGCTCATTGGCATAGCGCAGCGCCTCGCGCATCACGTTCAGCACCATGGCGTGCTGGCTGGCATGGCAGTTCTGCGCCTCGAAGCCGCAGCGCGCCATCCAGTCCTCCTCCATCGCGAAGTGAGCCTCGGTGTGAGCCAGCAGCGCGTGGTAGGCGGGCAGGGCGTCGATGCCGGCGTCCAGTGCGGCGCCGAAGGCGTTCAGCAGGCCGACGAACTCTTCGTGGGTCGTGTCCAGCGTAGGCTGGTTCAGGACCAGTTTGTCGGTCCAGGCAAGCGTAGTCATGCGGGGATGCTAGTGAGGCGCGACAAGGGCGTGTTGAGCCAGCTCAAACCAGCCGCGCGCGGTGGCGGGCCACCTGGGCGCGAACCTGGGCCGGCGCCGTGCCGCCCAGCACATTGCGGGCGTTCAGCGAGCCCTCCAGCGACAGCACGTCGAACACATCGGCCTCGACGCGGGCATCGAAGGTCTTCAGTTCTTCAAGCGTCAGCGCGGCCAGGTCCACGCCCTTGGCCGTCGCCGTCTTCACCGCATGGGCGACCACCTCGTGCGCATCGCGGAAGGCCACGCCCTTCTTGACGAGGTAGTCGGCCAGGTCGGTCGCGGTCGCATGGCCCTTCAGCGCCGCGGCGCGCATGGCTTCGGGCTTGACGGTCAGGCCGGCCAGCATGTCGGCAAAGATGCGCAGCGTGTCCTTCAGCGTGTCCACCGTGTCGAACAAGGGCTCCTTGTCTTCCTGGTTGTCCTTGTTGTAGGCCAGGGGCTGGCCCTTCATCAGCGTGACGAGGCCGACGAGGTGGCCGACAACGCGGCCCGTCTTGCCGCGCGCCAGTTCGGGCACGTCGGGGTTCTTCTTCTGCGGCATGATCGACGAGCCGGTGCAGAAGGCGTCGGGCAGGGCGATGAAGCCGAAGTTCTGGCTCATCCACAGGATCAGCTCCTCGGACAGCCGCGAGATGTGCAGCATCACCAGCGTGGCGGCCGACGAGAACTCGATCGCGAAGTCGCGGTCGCTCACCGCATCCAGGCTGTTCTGGCACACGCCCTCCATGCCCAGCGTCTTCGCGACGCGCTCGCGGTCCAGTGGATAGCTGGTGCCGGCCAGCGCGGCCGCGCCCAGCGGCAGGCGGTTGACGCGCTTGCGCGTGTCCCCCATACGCTCGGCATCGCGGGCAAACATCTCCACATAGGCCAGCAGGTGGTGGCCGAAGCTGACCGGCTGCGCCACCTGGAGGTGCGTGAAGCCGGGCAGGATGACATCGGCATGCTCGCTGGCCTTTTCCACCATCACGGTCTGCAGAGCCTTGAGCAGGCCGCTGATCTCGTCGATCTCGCCGCGCAGCCACAGGCGCACGTCGGTCGCGACCTGGTCGTTGCGGCTGCGGCCGGTGTGCAGTCGCTTGCCGGCAATGCCGACGCGCTCGGTCAGCCGCGCCTCGATGTTGAGGTGCACGTCCTCCAGGTCCAGCTTCCACTCGAACTGGCCGGCCTCGATCTCGGCGGCGATCTCGTTCAGGCCGCGCTGGATGGCGTCGTGATCCTCGGCGCTCAGGATGCCCTGGGCCGCCAGCATCTCGGCATGAGCGAGGCTGCCGGCGATGTCGGCCCGCCACAGGCGCTGGTCGAAGCCGACGCTGGCCGTGTAGCGCTTGACCAGATCGCTCATCGGCTCTGAGAAGAGGGCGGACCAGGCTTGGGACTTATTCGCGAGTTGGTTGTCTGACATGACTGAGATGAGGCGGGCGGCGGAATTCAGCGCGCAAAATGCAGGCGCAGCCCGGGATTATCGAACGCCAACAAATCCGAGCCCCACATGCCCTTCTTCAAGCGTCGCGCGCCAGCGCACCACAGCGTCTGGCACGAGTCCATGCAGCTCAGCCAATGGCTGGGCTTCGCGGCCACCGAGCTGCCTGAACTGCCCGAGCTCAACAAGGCGCCGCTGCTGGACCCGACGCGCGCCTTCGATGTCTGCCACGTTGGCCTGGTGCTGCGCGCCGTGCTTGGCGTGCAGCTGTTGCTGGCCCTGGGGGGAGCGGTCGTCGCGCGCGATGCCGGCCAATGGCTGACGCTGACGGCCAACGGCACGGTCGTGACGATGTTCGCCGTGCTGTCCTGGCTGCTCGTCGTCTGCGCGGCCAAGCGGCTGTGGCCGCGGCTGCCCGAGCCGGTGCAGTGGGGCGCACTGATGCTGCTCGGCGCCGTCGGTGCCCTGATGGGCTTTGGCCTTCTGAGCCTGACGAGCGAAGACCCGGCCGGCGCCTGGCGCATCGCCAGCATCGCCGTCTGCGGCGCCAGCGGCGCGGCCCTGCTGCTGGCCTGGCTCAAGATGCGCGAGCACACCCAGCGCCCGGCCGACGCCCTGGCCCAGCTTGTCGAGCTGCAGTCGCGCATCCGGCCGCACTTCCTGTTCAACACGCTGAACAGCGCCATCGCTCTCGTGCAGATCGACCCGGCGCGCGCCGAGAGCGTGCTGGAGGATCTTGCCGAGCTTTTCCGCGTGGCCCTGGCCGACGCCAGCGCCTCGGTCACGCTGGCCGAGGAGGTCGAGCTGGCGCGCCGCTACCTTGCCATCGAACAGATCCGCTTCGGCAAGCGGCTGCGCATCGTCTGGCATCTGGATCCCGAGGCGAACAGCGTGCGCGTACCGCCGCTGCTGCTGCAGCCGCTGGTGGAGAACGCCGTGCGCCATGGTGTCGAGCCCAATGACGAGGGCGGCGAGCTGGAGGTCACCACGATGCGCCGCGGCGCCGAGGTCGAGATCCGCATCGTCAACACCGTCGGCGGGCCGACGCGAACGGCCGGCCATGGCCTGGCCCTGCGCAATGTGCGCCAGCGGCTGAAGCTGATGCACGATGTCGCGGCTCGCTTCGAGATCGAATCCACCGAGCAGCGCTTTTCCTTGCGTATCCTGGTGCCGTTATGACCACAGCCCTGCGCGTCCTCCTCGTCGACGACGAACCCTTGGCCCGGCTGCGCCTGCGCGGTCTAGTCGACGCCATCCAGGAACCGCGCTGCGAGGTCGTCGCCGAGGCGGCCACCGGTTCCCAGGCCGCGGCCTGGCTGCGCGAACATGGCTGCGACATCGTGCTGCTGGACGTGCAGATGCCCGGCGCCGACGGCCTGCAGCTCGCCGACAGCCTGGCCCAGCGTCAGGCGGATCAGCCCGGCCTGCCGGCGCCGCTGATCATTTTCGTCACGGCCCATGCCATGCATGCGCTGCGCGCCTTCGAACTCGACGCGCTGGACTATCTGACCAAGCCCGTGCGCCGCGAGCGCTTGCAGGCCGCCCTGGCCCGCGCCGCGCAGCGCCTGGCCGAGCGGGGCGCCGCCCAGGCCCAGCAGCCGTTGGACACGCCCGGCGCGCCCGGCGCTCCTGATATGGCTGACTTCGTCACGCTGACCGACCGGGGCCGCCTGCTGCGCGTGCCGATCGCGGAGGTGCTGTATTTCAAGGCCGAACTGAAATACCTGACGCTGCGCACCGCCAGCGAAAGCCATGTGATGGACGGGGCCCTGTCCGACCTGGAGCAGCGCTTCGGCGAGCGCTTCCTGCGCGTGCACCGCAACGCGCTGGTGGCGCGCTGGGCCGTGCGCGAACTGGAGCGCCACGCGCCGACATCCTTCGGTGAGCTGGATGGCGGTGACTCCGCCGAGGTGGCCGACAGCTGGGCGGTGCGCGTCGTCCATGTCGACGAATGGCTGGCCGTGTCGCGCCGCCAGGTGGCGGCGGTGCGCGAGGCACTGGCGGGGCAGGCGCGTTGAGGCGAGGCAGGAGGTGGCTGGCGTTGGGCCTGCTGATGTTGGCGACTGCCGGCGGCCTGGCCGGGTGGCGGGTGTGGCGGCCACCGCAGCCCAGCTCGGCGGCGCCAGTCGCCGCGCCATCGGTCGCGGCCAGCTCGACGCCGGTGCCAGCGCTGGCGACTGCGGCCGCGCGGTCCATCGCGGCCTCCGCGGTGCAGCCACAGGCCAGCGGGCCGGCGGGCGCCGAGTCGAAGGAATTCGTCGAGGTCTGCGGCTTCGGCCGGGTGAAGCGTGCCGACATGGATGGCAAGAGCGAGGAGCCGCCGCCTTGGGCGCAGGTCTGGGAGCGGCAGGCCGAGGAGGGCAGGGCCAGCCTGCTCAGGCGTTTGGAGGCGGGTAGCCCGGGGCAGCGTATCTCCGCCGCCGTGCTGCGTGACGACGTGCAGGCGGCCGCCGCGCTCGCGGCCACGACCACCGACGCGGCAGCCTATCGCCTGGCACTGAGCGCCTGCCGCAACGATGCAGCCCGCCGAGTTGCTGTCGCCAGGCCGCCTTTGCCGCCGGCGTCGAATCCCAGTGGCGTGTTTCTGACAGAACCGCAGGCCCCCGGTCCTCTGCCGACGGCCTGTGCCGCACTGACCCTGGAAAGGCTGGAGCTGCTCAACCCTGGCGACGCCTGGCCCTGGCAAGCCCGCATGCAGGACAGCCAGCAGCGTGGCGACGCAGCGGGTGTTTCCCAGGCCCTCTATCAATTCGCCCAGCGTGCCCGCACGGCCCCGCCATTCAGGCCGCTATCCATCGCCATGGCCGAAGTCGCGGCGGCCGAGCCGACGCCGGAGGAGGCCATGGCTCTGATGATGGTGCTTGGGAAAGACATGGCCATCATGCAAAGCCCGCACTTCGAGATCTCGCGCGCCTGCCGCCCCGAAACGCTCGGTGATGCCAACAGGCGCCAGCTTTGCGAGCAAGCCGTGCGACGCCTGCCCGAGATGACGACGGAGCTCATCGAAGCCAGCCTGCTGTACAGGCTGGAGGAGCGCGTCGGCCTGGTGCACAGCGCCAAGGCTCTGCAGCGCGATGAGGGCAACCGGGTCCTTGAGGCGATGGCGGCAGACTCGATGCGGTGGTTGAAAGAGCCCAACTGTGGCGGCCTCAGCCGCATGGGGCGACAGCTCGCCCTGCTGGCTCGCCAGGGCGAGCTGGCCTATGCCCGCACGGTGATGAAGGACAGGCCGGCATCCGCGCCACCCTGAGGCGGCCGGCCTTGCCTATGTTGACGGCATGACTGCACGGACGCATCGCTGGTTTGGGATCGTGGCAGCCGGGGTGACGGCCTACCGGCGGCGTCGAGTGCCGGTTCGGCCGTCCTGGCGCGCATCATGGCCACGCCGCGCCAGCCAGCTTCTGCCAGCAAGGGTTGAGTCAACCTGCTGGTACCCGCTGCATCGCCCTCAGGCTCTCCAGGATCAGCGCATTGACCCGCCCCGCCTCGGCAATCGGCGCCATGTGGCCCGCGCCTTCCAGCATCTGCAGCTTCACCAGCGGCAGGCGCACTGACAGGCTCTGCGCCACGCGCCGCGCACTGGCGCGGGTGGCGCTGCCGCAGATCAGCTGCACCGGCATGCGCAGCAGGTCCAGCAGGCTGTCGCTCCATTGCGCGGCGAACAAGGCTTCGAAATGGCGGCGCACCGTCGGCATGGCTTCGGCGATACGCAGCTGCGCGGCGATGTCCATCTCGGGCCAGACGTCGCGGCCCTGCCAATAGGCGCAGAAACCGCGCGCGGCGCCGAAATCGTCGCTGCGGTCGAGTGCGGCACCCAGCGTGGCGGCGACCGTGCTGATTTCCTCCCACTCCGGCTCGTTCGGACCCAGGGCTGGCAGCACGCCGAAGGCCACGGGTTCGTACAAGGTCAGCGACAGCACGCGCTGCGGCTGCTGCAGTGCCATCTGCAGGGCGACGGCGCCCCCATAGCTGTGGCCGACGAGATGAAAGCCCTGGTTGGGTGCGAACGGCAAGCCGGCCAGCGCGCCGTTGGCTTCGACCGACAGCTGGTTGGGCATCAGCTCCGGCCAGTCGGGTCGGCCGCCATGGCCGTAGAGATCGGGCGTGTGCCACTGCCAGGCGTCACCACCCTGGGCAACGAGGCGGCGCCATTGCTTGCCGCTGGCGGCGCTGGAGTGCAGGCAGACGACGGGGGTGGCGTGGGGCTCGGTCATGGCGATCTCCGGTGTGTGGCGGCATCCTCCGGTGCCCGTGTTTCAAGCGGGCTGCGGAGGGCCGGGCGTTTGTTTCATTCGTTTCAGGCCGCCGCGCCGGAGCTCGGCGCAGGGGATCACGAACCCACTCGCATGTAGGTATGGGCCTACCCGTGAGCAGGCCGCAGGCCGATGTTTGCTGCACTGCGGTGGCGCCTAGGCTGGGGCTCCCCAATCAACAGGAGCGCGCAATGAAGCACGCCAAGCATTTCTCGGCAACGGCCCTGGCCTGCGCGCTGGTGGCCGGCACGCCCTTCCTGGCCGAGCCAGCCCAGGCGCAGCAGCGCAGCAGCCAGGTGGCGATGCTGCGCGTGACGGGCTTTGACGTCGAACAGGTCGACCGCCTCGAGCCGGGCGCCGAGCTGAACTTCACGGTCTGGGGCACGCCGGGGGCAAACGTGCTGCTGCAGATCGACGGCAGCCGGCGCACGGTGCGCCTGGACGAGACCAGCGCGGGCCGCTATCAGGGCAGCTACATCATCGGCCGCTCGGACCGCATCGGGCCGGATTCGCGGGTGCATGCCAATCTGCGCCGTGACAACCGCGTCACGACGGCGCTGCTGGGCGAAGCGCTGCAGGCGGGCTGGCCGGTGCCGGGCGAGACGGCCCTGCGGCCGGAGATCCAGTCCATGGATGTTGTGCGCGAACGCGGCCGTGGCCGCGCTGAGGCGCTGCGCTACACCTTGCGTGGCACACCAGGTGGCCAGGCCTCCGTGCTGCTGCAGGGCAGCGAGACGCGCAACATCGTCCTTGAGGAAGTTCGCCCCGGCGAATATGCCGGCACCTATGTGCTGCCGCGCGGCGCCTGGGTGGATACCGAGCGGCCTTTGACGGCCCAGTTGCGCCTGGGGGACCGCAGCGTGCGCAGCAGCGTGCCCAATGCGTATGCCAGTGTGAACCTGCCGCCGCGCCGCGCCGAGGCCTGCTATGACTGCGCGACCGTGCAGGCCGTGAATGCCGTGCAGGTCGACGGCGAGGGCCGCGTGCTGGGCACGGTGGCCGGCGGCGTGCTGGGCGCGGTGGTGGGCAGCCAGTTCGGCAAGGGCGATGGCCGCACGGCCGCGGGCGTGGCCGGAGCAGTGGGCGGCGCGCTGCTGGGCCGCGAGATCCAGAAGCGCAACAGCGAGCGCACGCAGTATGAAGTGGTGGTGCGCACGAACGACGGCCAGCAGCGCACGGTTGTCTATGCCGACCCGCCGTCTTTCCGTGTGGGCGACACGGTGCGCGTCGTTGGCGACACGCTGGCGGCCTACCAGCGCTAGCGTCCAGGCGACGCGGTCGGGGGCGTGCGCTTCAACCGGTGTTGCGCAGCCCCGCCGCAATGCCGTTGATGGACAGATGGATGCCGCGCTGCACGCGCTCCATGGCCGGGTCGTCGGCCTGGGTGCGGCGGTAGCGGCGCATCAGCTCGACCTGCAGATGGTTGAGCGGATCGATGTAGGGAAAGCGGTGCTCGATGGAGCGGGCCAGCGACGGGTTGGCCGCCAGGCGCTTGTCGTCGCCGGTGATGAGGCTCAGCGCCGCTTGCGTGAGGTCGAACTCGGCGCGGATGGCCGTGAAGATGCGCTTGCCGAGCTTCTTGTCCTCCACCAGTTCCACGTAGCGCTCGGCCAGGGCCAGGTCGGTCTTGGCCAGCACCATGTCGAGGTTGGACAGCAGCGCGCGGAAGAAGGGCCAGCCCTTGAGCATGCGCTTGAGCAGGGCCAGGTTCTTGGCGCGCTGTGCCGGCTCTTCGCCGAGGAAGGCCTCCACGCCGGAGCCGAAGCCGCACCAGCCGGGCAGGGCGACGCGGGCCTGGCCCCAGGAGAAGCCCCAGGGGATGGCGCGCAGGTCTTCGATGGCGCGCGTAGCCTTGCGTGAGGCCGGGCGTGAGCCGATGTTCAGCTCGGCGATCTCGCGGATCGGCGTGCTGGCGAAGAAGTAGTCGGCAAAGCCGGGCGTGTCGTAGACGAGACCGCGGTAGGCGTCGAAGCTTGCGTCCGACAGCGCCTGTGCGGCCTGCAAAAAGCCCTTGGGTGCACTTTGCGTCGGATGCAGCAGCGTGGCCTCCAGCGTGGCGGCCACCAGCGTTTCCAGGTTGCGCCGGCCGATCTCCGGGTGGGCGTACTTGGAGGCGATGACCTCGCCCTGCTCGGTCAGGCGGATCTGGCCGTTCACGGTGCCGGGAGGCTGGGCCAGGATGGCCTGATAGCTCGGGCCGCCGCCGCGGCCGACGGTGCCGCCACGGCCGTGGAAGAGGCGCAGCGTGATGGGGCCGACGCGCTTCAATTCGTCGAACAGCTCGACCAGCGCGATCTCGGCGCGGTAGAGCTCCCAGGACGACGTGAACATGCCGCCGTCCTTATTGCTGTCTGAGTAGCCCAGCATGATGTCCTGCTCGCCGCTCGAACGGTCCACCAGGCCGCGCACGCCGGGCAGGGCGTAGAACTCGCGCATGATGTCCGGCGCGACGCGCAGGTCGCCAATGGTCTCGAACAGCGGCACGATGATGAGGTCGCTGACCGCATACTCGGTCAGCACGCCGCGCAGCAGGCCGGTTTCCTTCAGCAGCAGGGCCACTTCCAGCAGGTCGGACACCGACTCGGTGTGCGAAATGATGTAGTGGCGCAGCGCCTCGCGGCCGAAGCGGGCCAGGGCCTCGCGGGCGGCTTCGAAGGTGGCGAGTTCGAACAGCGTCTTGTCGGTATAGCTCGCGCCGATGACGCGCAGCGGGCGGGCGTCGTTCAGCAGCTTCAGCAGCAGTTCGCGCTTGGCGGCTTCATCGAGCGCCGGGTAGTCGGCCTCGATCCGGGCCGTGGCCAGCAACTCCGCCAGCACCAGCTCGTGCTGGTCGCTGCTCTGGCGCAGGTCCAGCGTGGCGAGGTGGAAACCGAACACCTGCACGGCGCGGACCAGCGGGCTCAACCGCGGTGCGATCAGCGCTTCGGCATGGTGGCTCTTCAGCGAGGCCTCGATGATGCGCAGGTCGGCCAGCAGCTCATCGGGTGTGCGATAGGGGTCTTGCGGCGCGACGGCATGGCGCAGCGCCTCGGTGCCGGTCAGCGCATGCAGGGTGGCGGCCAGGCGGGCATACATGCCCGTCAGCGCACGGCGGTAAGGCTCGTCCATGCGATGGACGTTCTGGTCGGGGCTGCGCTCGGCGAGCTTCTGCATGTCGGCAGAGACGCCCGTCAGGTGTAGCGAGATGGACAGCTCCGCGCCCAACTCGTGCAGCTCGGTCAGGTAGTGGCGCAGCGCCACCTCACTCTGGCGCTGCATGGCGCGCTTGAGCGTCACGGCGCCGACGTTGGGGTTGCCGTCGCGGTCGCCGCCGATCCAGTTGCCCATGCGCAGGAAGCTGGGCAGTTGCTCGCCGGGCAGGTGCTCCTCCAGCTCGGCATAGAGCTTGGGAATCTGGCGCAGGAAGGTGGACTGGTAGTAGGAGAGCGCGTTCTCGATCTCGTCGGCCACCGTCAGCTTGGAGTAGCGCAGCATGCGGGTCTGCCAGAGCTGGGTGATGCGGGCGCGCAGCAGGCCCTCGGTGTCGCGCAGCTCACGCTCCGTGCCCGCGCGGTCGCGAGCTTCCAACAGGCCGGCCACGGCGCGCTCGGCGTCCAGGATGCTCTTGCGCTGCACCTCGGTCGGGTGGGCCGTCAGCACCGGCGAGATGAAGCCGCGCTTGAGCACCTCGGCGATCTCGGTCGGGCGGATGCCGGCCTCGTGCAGATGCTCCAGGCAATAGGCCAGCGAGCCGGGCTGCAGGCTGCCGGCGCGCTCGTGCACGTCGCGGCGGCGGATGTGGTGACGATCCTCGGCGATGTTGGCCAGATGCGAGAAATAGCTGAAGGCGCGGATGACGCTGACGGCCTGCTCGCCGGACAGGCTCTTCAGCAGCTTGTCGAAGCGCTTGCCGGCCTCCTTGTCGTGCTTGTGGCGATAGGCCACGGACAGCTGGCGGATGCGCTCGACGAGCTCGTAGGCCTCGCGCCCCTCCTGTTCGCGGATGACGTCGCCGAGGATGCGCCCGAGCAGCCGGATGTCGGCCACCAGCGGTTCATTCTTGTCGGCCTTTTTGTCGATCTCTTGGCGGGCAGGAGCGGCTCGTGAGGGCATGGCAGGTCGTCCGAGAAGGAATTGCTATAGGAGAAGTAACCAAGTTACCTCTCCGTGACTCTAGCAGTTTCTTCTCTGGAACGGGCCCCTTCACTGTGCTGCCGGCGCTGTCGTGAAACCGTCGCTGAGCGTGCGCAGGAAGGCGACAACGTCGGTCACGTCCTGGGCGGTCAGGGCCGGCGGCTGGCCGGCGCGCCGGAAGGGTGCGCCTTGCTGGACATTGCCGTGGTAGAGGGCGGGCAGGTCGTTATAGACCAGGGCCTGTCCGTTGACGGTCGGGTACCAGCGCGCCGGATCGAGGTCACGCGTGGCGTAGAAGGCGACGGCGTCTTCGAGCGTGGCGAAGCGGGCGTTGTGGAAGTACGGTCCCGTCAAGGCGACGTTGCGCAGCGTCGGCGTGCGGAACATGCCGCACAGGTCGGCGCGGCCAGCGAGGTCGCTGCGGGCGCACAGGCCGAGATCGAAGAAGGCCGGATTGGCGGTGGCCTGGCTCTGGTTGCGCGGCACGCCGAGGGCGTGATAGCTGAAGTTGGTGAACAGGGCGCGGTTCAGGCCTGGCTGGATTTGAACAGGCCGGCTGTCATGGCAGCTGGCGCAGTTGCCGCGCTGCGGGTCGTTGAACAGATTGAGGCCGCGCTGCTCCTGGGCGGTGAAGGTGGTGCGGCCGTCCTGGACCGCGTCGAACTTGCTTGTGAACGGATGGAACCTGGCGTCATCGGCCTGGTAGCGGGCGAGTGCGGTGACGGCGGCGTCGACCAACTGGTTGTCAGTCGCGGCGGCCGGCAGATTGGCTGCGGCACGCAGGTCGGCCGAATAGGGCAGGGCGCGCAACCGGGTTGCCAGCGCGGCGACGTCGGCATTGGCCATCTCGTCAGCATTGAACAGTGGCCCGCGCGCCTGCTCGCTGCGGTTGTTGGCGCGGCCATCCCAGAACAGCCCGCCGCGCGGCCGGCCCTGGGCGTCAAACCCAAAGGCGCCGGCCTGATCGAGGTAACGAGCGCTGGGCGAACTGCGCAGGCCCTGGTGGGTGCCGTCGGCACCACCCAGGGGCAGGAAGCTGCCGGTTGCATCCGAATGGCCGCGCGCCTCGACGTGGCAGCTGGCGCAAGCCAGCTTGCCGCTGGCGGAGAGGCTGACCTCCTCGAACAACCGGTCGCCGACCTGGGCCAGCGTCGGCACGGGAACGGGCGCTGGCAAAGGCGTGCGGGGTGGGCGCTGGGCGGCGGCATCGGCGCTGGCGTCGGCAGCGGCGCCGCCAGCGCCGCCGCCGCAGCCAGCGAGCAGGCAGAGCAGCGTTGCGGGCAGCAGGATGTGGCGGGCGGGCATGGCGGTCTCCTTCGTTGGCATGCCGCGAGCTTCCCGGCCGAGCGTGGGCCCAGCATGGAGAAACTGTGAAGGCCGGCTCCACAGTTGCCCGGCAAGATGCGCACATGCGTCTTGTCCACCAGTTGTCTCTGCTTCTCATCACCATCGCGCTGGCGGCCGTCGCGGCCGTGGCCGGTCTCGTGGTCTGGAATCTGCGTGCCGGCTTCAGTGACTATCTGCAGGCTCAGGACGGCGAGCACCTGACGCGGCTGATGGAAGCCGCCGAGCGAGACCTGGCCCGGCGCGGCGGGGCGCCGCAGGACTGGCGCCCGGCGTTGCGTGACTGGCTGGACACCGTGCGCGTGTCGACGGGGCATGGCGGTCCCGCCGAGGGACCACCGCCGGGCGGCCGGTCCGATGATCCACCGCCACCGGAGCGCGGCGATCCCGAGGGCCGCCGCCCGCCGCCTGACCCGCGCCGCGACCCACCACCGCCGCGCCGCGATCCTTCCAATTTCGGCCCACGCGTCGTTGTGCTGGCTGCCGATGGCATCACCCCGCTGGCGGGCCGCCGCGAGACGCTGGGCCGCCCCGGCCAGACCCGCGCCATCAAGCTCAATGGCCAGACGCTGGCCGTGCTGCGGCTGGCGGAACGTGCCGGGCCGGCCGAGGGGGTGGACGCCAGTTTCCTGCGACGGCAGTACATCGGCTTGGGCGTTGTGGTCGGAGGTGTCCTCATCGTGGCCTTGGTGCTGGCACGGCTGCTCGCCGTGCGCTGGGCGCGGCCATTGGCCGAGGCCCAGGTTGCGGCACGGCGGATCGCGGCGGGCGAGTTCGACGTGCGCCTGCCCGCGCCCCGCGATGGCGGCGGCGCCAGCGAGATCACAGGCCTGCACGCGGACATCAACGGCATGGCCGAGGCGCTGCAGCGACTGGAGAGCAGCCGCCAGCGTTGGATCGCCGAGCTCTCCCACGAGTTGCGCACGCCGCTGGCCGTGCTGCGTGGCGAGGTCGAGGCGCTGGTGGACGGCATACGGCCGCTGGACAGCACGGCGCTCACCTCGCTGCAGGAAGAGATCAAGCGCCTTTCCCGCCTGGTTGAAGACTTCCATCTGCTGGCCACGTCGGAGCTGCGGTCCCTGCCTTGCGAGTTCGAGCCCGTGGCGCCGGTTGCGCTGCTGCAGGCGGCCCTTGAGCGCGTCGCGCCGCGTGCCAGGGCGCGGGGCCTGGTCATCGAGGCGCCCTTGCCGCAGGTGCTGCCGGCCGCGTGCTGGGATGCGGTGCGAGTCTCTCAACTGCTGGCCAATCTGCTTGAGAACAGCCTGCGCTACACCGAAGCTCCCGGCCTGCTGCAGGTGTCGGCGCGCTCGCTGGGCACGGCCATCGAGATCCGCATCGAAGACACACCGCCCGGCGTGGCGGAGGCCGAGCTGGACCGTCTGTTCGACCCGCTCTACCGTGTCGACCCCTCGCGCAGTCGCGCCTTTGGCGGCTCGGGCCTGGGCCTGGCCATCGCCCGTGCCATCGCGCTGGCCCATGGCGGCCGCCTGCACGCCGAGGCCTCGACGCTGGGCGGCCTGGCCATGGTGCTGACACTGCCGCTCAAACCCGAGGGAAATGGCCTATGAGCGATCTCATCCTGATCGTCGAGGACGAGCCCAAGCTGGCGGCCCTGGTGCGGGACTATCTGCAGGCCGCCGGCTACCGCAGCGAATGGCTGGCCGATGGCCGCCAGGCGCTGGAGAGGCTCAAGACCGGCCCGATGCCGGCGGCGGTGCTGCTGGACGTCATGCTGCCCGGGCTGGACGGCCTGGAGGTCTGCCGCGCCGTGCGCATGTTCAGCGACGTGCCCATCCTCATCAACAGCGCCCGTGTCGAGGAACTGGACCGGCTGCTTGGCCTGGAACTGGGCGCGGACGACTACGTCTGCAAGCCCTTCAGCCCGCGCGAACTCGTGGCCCGCGTGAAGGCCCTGCTGCGCCGCGCCCAGGGACGGCTGGCGCCGGCCACACTGGTGCCGGCGGGTGGCGGCTTTGCGGTGGATGAGGCGGGCCAGCGCATCGTCTGGCAGGAGCAGGCGCTGTCGTTGACGCCGGTGGAGTTCCGCCTGTTGCGCCAGCTGCTGCAACAGCCGGGGCGCGTTTTCGAACGGTCGCAACTGCTGGACCTCATCCACGAGGACTTCCGCGACGTGTCCGACCGGGTTGTCGACAGCCACATCAAGAACATCCGCCGCAAGCTGGCGGCGCTGGAGCCAGCCCAGGAATGCATCGCTTCGGTGTACGGCGTGGGCTACCGGCTGGACCTGGCCTGAGCCTGCTTTCTCCACTGCGTTGCTTTTGGACAACTCATCACGGGCGCCGTACCTGCACTGAAACCAGAGGCACCCCTCTGGTGCCCAAGTGAACCATCTTGGGCTTTCTGTCCCCATTCCGGGAAAACCAGACTGCGCACGCAATTGAATCCTCCGCCACATTGGGATATTGTTGACAGCGTTGTCTATTTGAATTGACCCGCAGATCGATGTGCTCTTGGCAAGGATGCTGAGATCGCTACCAAAGCTCATCCCCGATGGTTGCGCGCAAGCGCACGATTCGCTGTCCGGCCACCCCGGAAAGAGCTGCTTTCGCAGGTGTTGTTGATTGCGCACACGGCAAGATCAACTCGCGTAAACCCCAGGAGTCATGGGGAGGCCAAAACGTACAGTACGCAGGCGCCTGCAACGGGCACTCTCTTTTTTGAGGAGTGCTGGTAACGCTACCAAGTGCTGGCATCAGTGGGCCATAGAGTCGTCATCAATCGGCGCTACAGCCGCTTAAAGCAAGTAAGGAGACAAATGAAACACCCTCAGATTTCCAAAGTTCGGCGTGGTCCCGTGCGGTCCATCCGGCTCAAGCCCGTTGCGTGGGCCTCGTCGATCGCGTTGCTCACGGGTGCCGCGGCCGTGCATGCCCAGCAGGCTGGCGCTGCGGCACCTGCATCTGCGGCGTCGGCTGCTGCCAACTCCCTGGAGACCGTGGTCATCACGGGTATTCGCCGGTCCCTTGACAGCGCTGTCACCCTGAAGCGCGATTCGCGCGGCTTGGTCGATGGCATCGTGGCTGAAGACATCGGCAAGTTCCCGGACACCAACCTGGCCGAGTCGATGCAGCGCATCGCCGGCGTGTCCATCGACCGGAACATGAGCGGTGAAGGCTCGCAAGTCACCGTTCGCGGCGTCGGCCCGCAGTTCAACATGGTGCTGCTGAACGGCCGGCAGATGCCGACCTCCAATGGTGCCGGCCGCGCCTTCGACTTTGCCAACCTGTCCTCCGACGCAGTTTCCGCGCTGGAGGTGTACAAGACCGCTCGTGCCTCGTCGCCGACGGGCGGTATCGGCGCCACCATCAACGTCAAGACGGCCCGCCCGCTGGATGTGCGCGAAACCATCGCCAGCATCGGCATCAAGGCCAACTATGACGAGTCGATCGGCCGCCTGCCGGGCGAGATTGCGGGCTCGAAGGTCACGCCAGAAATCTCCGGCATCTACAGCACGTCCTTCGGGGACCGCACGCTCGGCATCTCGATCAGCGGCAACTACTCGAAGCGCAACTCGGGCTCCAACAACGCCTTCACTGGCAACGGTTGGCAAACTCAGCCGATTACGAACGGTGCCGCCGGTACGGCGTATGACGGTGTTCCGGCCGGCAACCTGAAGAACTTCCCGACCAGCGGCTATGTGACGCACACGAATGACGTGCGTTACCGCGTGACCGATCTGGAGCGCGAGCGCATCAACGGTCAGGCCGTTCTGCAGTTCGCCCCGACGAAGGAACTGAAGTTCACGCTGGACCACACGATTGCCATCAACGCGACCAAGCAGAACGCCATTGAGAACTCCTCCTGGTTCGGCCCCTCGTATTCGGGCCCGTTGAATGGCCAGCCGCCCACGACCTTCACCGCCACGGGCCAGGTCTACGACCCGATCATCCAGACGGCCACCTGGGACGGCACGCACGACTTCGCGATGTACGCTGCCCAGCAGGCGGTCAAGACCAAGCTGAACTCCACCGGTTTCAATGCGGCATGGAAGGTCAGCGAGAAGCTGAACATCGATCTCGACGCTCACCATTCGACGTCCCGGACCAATCCGGACAGCCCTTATGGCGACACCAACGTCATTGACCTGGCAATGTTCAACCAGGGCAACACGACGATGTACTACGACCAGAAGTTCCCGGTCATGCAGTCGCCCGGCTTGAAGTACGACTCCAGCAAGACCACCGTCACGGGCTCGCAGTTCACCAACAACATTTCCTATCAGGACGTCGATCAGGTCCAGGCCAGCGGCACCTACAAGCTCAGCGCCGACGACAAGCTGCTCGCCGGCCTCGGTTTCACCAAGCTGAAGAATCGTTCCGCCGGCTCGAACAACTTCCACGGCGACTGGGGTGGCATCGGCCCGCAAGGCTCGTTCAAGGACATGACCGTCGCCCAGTACAACATCGCCAGCTTCTACGGCCGGATTCCTGGCAGCAGCGACGCGCGCCAGTTCCCGACGTTCTTCGTGCCGAACTTCGACCAACTGCGTGCGCAGGCCGTCAAGAACGCGCAGTCGTATCGTCCGACGTCGCTCCCGCCGGGCAATCCGCTGAGCGCGGCGGAGGCAGATGCCTACTTCAAGCCGTATACCGACTTCACCAACGGAAACGATTGGCGCACCACCGAGAAGTCGACCGCGGCCTACGGTCAGTGGGACCACTCGTTCGACACGTCCATCCCGATGAACCTGTCGGTCGGTCTGCGCTATGAGCAGACGAAGATCACGTCCTCGTCACAAGTCACCTCCTACAACGCCACCACCTGGTATGCGGAAAACGAGGTGAGGCTCGATGGCGCAACCACGACCTTCGGTACCAAGGACGGCAAGTACAGCTATTGGCTGCCCAGCATCGACTGGGATGCCGACCTGACGTCCGATATCAAGGTGCGCGCGAGCTACGGTGTCAACATCGGTCGCCCGAACTTCGGCGACATGCTGGGCGGTGTCGCTCTGAACGCGAACTCGGGCCGCTACAACATCCACGGCGCCGGTTCGACCGGTGACCCGGCACTGAAGCCGCTGAAGTCCAAGAACTTGGACCTGTCTGCCGAGTACTACTACGCCAAGTCGTCGTATGTGGCAGCGGGCGCCTTCTACAAGAAGGTATCCGACTTCTTCACCACGAAAACGGTTCAGCAAACGTTCGCCGGCCTGAACCAGCCTGCCAGTGGCACGTATTTCGACGCTGCCCGGGCGTCGGGTATTCCTGCTGACAGTCCCAAGCTGCTGCGCAACTACATCTTCAAGAACTACAACGGCCAGCCGGGCGTCACGGTCACCGATGCCAGTGACCCGAACTTCCTGAAGGGCAACATTGCGGGCACGGTCCCCGGCGCCCAGCCGCTGATCTTCGACATCACGACGCCGTCCAATGCCGGTGGCGACAACATCAAGGGCCTGGAGTTCAACTTCCAGCACATGTTCAGCACCAGTGGCTTCGGCGTCTCGGGCAACTACACGCTGGTCCGCAGTGGCCTGAAGTACCGCAACGACGCGTCAAGCACCGATGTGCAGTCCCCTCTGGTGGGTGTCAGCGATTCCGCCAACGTGGTGGGCTTCTACGAAAACGACCAGTGGTCGATTCGTGCCGCCTACAACTGGCGCGATTCGTTCCTCTTGGGTAACGACAACGGCAACAACCCGCGGTACACCGAGGCCTATGGTCAGGTGGACGCGTCCATCGGCTACAAGATTGGCAAGAACCTGACCCTGCAGGCCGACTTGCTGAACTTGAACGATGGCTACATCCGCACCCATGGCCGCAGCAAGAACGAGATCATCTCCGCCATCCAGACGGGCCGCCGTTACCTGGTCGGTGCTCGCTATCGCTTCTGAGCGATGAGCACCGCCGCCCGGTAAACGCCCCTCGGGGCCGTTCGCCGGGCGACCCAGATTGGCCGAGGCGGGCGCGCAACGCCCACCTCGGCCAAATTTCCTTTCAGAATTCCTCGGCCTTTGCGGCGTGCCCGGCACCCGCACGGCCATACTTTGCGGGATGAGTTCCGAGGTGACGACAGCCGTTCGACGTATCGTGGTGCTGGGGGGAGGCTCGGCCGGTTGGTTGACGGCTGCGACCCAGGCGGCGGAACTGGGCGGTGACGACCCCGACGCGCTGCAGATCACGCTCATCGAATCCCCCGACGTGCCCTCCATCGGCGTGGGCGAGGGCACCTGGCCGACGATGCGCGCCACGCTGCATCGCATCGGCCTCAGTGAAGTCGACCTGATCCGCGAATGCGACGCAGCCTTCAAGCAGGGCTCCTGCTTCGACGGCTGGCTGTACGGCGGTGCCGGTGATCGCTACTACCACCCCTTCACGTTGCCTCACGGCCATGGCGAGGCCGACCTGGCAGGCGCATGGCTGCAGGCGGGCGGCGAGCACGCGTTTGCCGAAAGCGTGGGTGCGCAGCCGCATGTATGCGACGCACGCCTGGCGCCCAAGCAGACGACGACGCCGGAGTTCGGCGGCGTCCTCAACTACGGCTACCACTTCGACGCTGTCAAGCTCGGCCACCTGCTGCGCCGGCATGCGACGACGGTGCTCGGCGTCCACCACGTGGTGGACCACTTCACCGCCGTGCGCTCGCACGAGAACGGCGACATCGCGGCGCTGACGACCCGTGGGCAGGGCGACATCGAGGGCGACCTCTTCATCGACTGCTCGGGCCTGGCCAGCCTGTTGCTGGGCCAGCATTACGGCGTCAAGCTGCGCTCCGAGAAGGGCGTTCTCTTCAACGACAGCGCGCTGGCCGTGCAGGTGCCGCATGCCGATGCGCAGGCACCGCTGGCCTCCGCGACCATCTCCACCGCGCATGCCGAGGGCTGGACCTGGGACATCGGCCTGCCCACGCGGCGCGGCATCGGCTTGGTGTTTTCAAGCGGCCATACCGACGATGCCGCCGCCGAGCGCGCGCTGCTGGGCCATCTGCAGCGCAACGGGCTGTCGCTGGGCGACGCAACGCCACGCCGGCTGAGCTTCAGCCCCGGCTACCGCGAGCATTTCTGGCATCGCAACTGCGTCGCCGTTGGACTGTCTGCCGGCTTCATCGAGCCGCTGGAGGCGTCCGCGCTGGCGCTGGTCGAACTGTCGGCCGCGATGATCCGCGACGAGATGCCTGCCAATCGCGCCGACATGGACCTCGTCGCCAAACGCTTCAACGAGGCCTTCGCCTACCGCTGGTCGCGCATCATCGATTTCCTGAAGCTGCACTATGTGCTGAGCCGCCGCGACGACGCGGACTACTGGCGCGAGCACCGCAGCGCAGCGACGCAACCCGAGTCGCTGCGCGAACTGCTGCAGCTCTGGGCTCACCGCGCGCCGTCGCGCAACGACTTCTATCGCAACGAAGAGGTCTTCCCCGCCGCGAGCTACCAGTACGTGCTCTATGGCATGCATTTCAAGCCCGCGCTGCGGGCCCCGCGTGCCGACCAGCGGACCCAAGCCGAAACCGGCCTCAAGGACGTGACGACAATCACCCGGCGGTTGCTGGGCGGCCTGCCCCGCCACCGCGATCTCATCCAACACATCCGCGAGCACGGCATGCCGCCGGCCGCTTGATTCCCAGAGCCCATCCATGCCGCAACTGCTCAACAACATCCAGCACAAGGACCTGCGCGTCATCACCCAGCGCGGCGCGAAGTGGGGGGACGACATCATGTCGGCGCCCGTCACGGTGGACGAGTTCCGCAAGCTCCAGGCGCATTACCCCATCGTCTTCCAGACTGACGGCAAGGGCGGCTTCGCGCCGGCGGCGCTGTTCGGCCTGCAGGAGGGGGAGAACCTGTTCCTGAACGAGCAGGGCTGGGATGCCGACTACCTGCCGCTGTCCGTGCAGCGCCTGCCGTTCTCCATCGGCATCGCCGATGACGAGCTGCGCATGATGGTCGACATGGACAGCAAGCGCGTCAGCCCGGGCGCCGAGGGTGAGGCCGTGTTCCTGCCGCATGGCGGCACGACCGACTTCACCGAGAACGCGAACTCCGTGCTGCGCACGCTGCACGAGGGCCTGCAGACGACGACCGACTTCGTGCAGACGCTGACGCAGCACGAGCTGCTGGAGTCCTTCGTGCTCGACGTCGAGCGCCCGGACGGCTCGCGCGGCCAGCTGGTGGGCTTCTACATCATCCACGAGGAGCGCCTCGCCGCGCTGGACACGGGCACCGTGGGCCTGCTGCACCAGGCCGACTACCTGCAGCCTATCTACATGGCCATCGCGTCGCTGTCCAACTTCACCAAGCTGATCAAGCGCCACCTCGCACGGGAGGTCTGAGCAGGATGTTGGAGCGCAGTGATGTGAGCGCCGAAGCGATCCCGGCAGACGTGCTCCAGTCCACCCAGCCCGTGCTGATGCGCGGCTTGGTCGGGCGCTGGCCGCTGGTGCAGGCCGCGCAGCGGTCCGACGCCGATTTTTGCGACTACCTGCGCGGCTTCGGCGCCGACACGCGCCTGGCCCTCTGGCGCGGTGCGCCGGAGATCGGCGGGCGCTTCTTCTACAACGCCGACTTCACCGGCTTCAACTTCCGGCACGAGACCCACACCTTCGGCGCGCTGCTGGACGAGCTGCTGGCCGGCACGCCGGACGCCCTCTACCTCGGCTCTACCGGCATCGACCACTGCTTTCCCGGCCTGCGCCCGCCCAACGACCTGCCTGCGCTGGCGCCCCTCAACCCGCATGCGAGCATCTGGCTGGGCAACCGCATGCAGGTCGCCGCCCATTTCGACCTGCCCGACAACATCGCCTGCGTCGTCGCGGGCCGGCGCCGCTTCACGCTGTTCCCGCCCGATCAGGTCGCCAACCTCTACATCGGCCCGCTGGACCTGACCCCCGCCGGCCAGCCGATCAGCCTCGTCGACCACGCGCGCCCCGACCTCGTCCGTTTCCCGCGTTACGCGCAGGCGCTCGAGCATGCGCAAATCTTCGAGTTGCTGCCAGGCGATGCACTCTTCATCCCCAGCCAGTGGTGGCATGCCGTGGAGTCGCTGGAGCCCATCAGTGCGCTCGTCAACTTCTGGTGGCGGCAGTCCCCGGCCTTCATGGACGAGCCGATCAACACGCTGTTGATGGCCCTGCTATCGCTGCGCGACTTGCCGCAGGCCCAGCGCGATACCTGGCGCGCGCTGTTCAACCACTACGTCTTCGACGCCGATGAACAGACGGCGGCCCACATCCCGCCCGCCGCGCGCGGCATCCTCGCGCCGATGACCGACAACAGCGCCCGCCAGCTGCGCTCGATGCTGCAGAACCGACTCAAACGATGAGCTCATCCACGACCATGACCACCGCTCCCAAACCCATCCGTCGCGTCGTCATCGCTGGCGGCGGCACCGCCGGCTGGATGGTGGCCGCGGGCCTGTCCAAATGCCTGGGCAAGCACTACGACATCCGCCTCGTCGAGTCCGAGGAGATCGGCACCGTTGGCGTTGGCGAGGCGACGATCCCGACGCTGCACATCCTGCACGAGATCCTGGACCTGGACGAGCGCGAGTTCATCCAGGCCACGCAGGCCACGTTCAAACTCGGCATCAGCTTCGAGAACTGGCGCAACGTCGGCGAGAACTACTTCCACTCCTTCGGCAAGACCGGCAAGGGTCACTGGACAGCCGGCTTCCACCATTTCTGGCTGGAGGGCCGCAAGCGTGGCCTGGCCAGCGACTACGGCGACTACTGCCTGGAGCTGCGTGCCGGGCTGGACAACCGCTTCGCGACGCTGCCCGACAACGGCATCAACTACGCCTATCACTTCGACGCCACGCTGTACGGCCAGTACCTGCGCCGCTTCTCCGAGGCCCTGGGCGTGCAGCGCATCGAAGGCAAGATCGCCAAGGTCCACACCGACGCCACCAGCGGCGACATCACCGGCCTGCAACTCGACGGCGGCGCGCTGATCGAAGGCGACTTCTTCATCGACTGCACCGGCATGCGCGCGTTGCTCATCGGCGAGACGCTGGGCGTGCCCTACGAGAGCTGGTCGCACTGGCTGCCCTGCGACAGCGCGCTGGCGGTGCAGACCACGCTGGTCGGCGAGCCGGTGCCCTACACCCGCGCCATCGCCCACCCCTGGGGCTGGCAGTGGCGCATCCCGTTGCAGCACCGCGTCGGCAACGGCGTCGTGTTCAGCAGCAAGCACATCAGCGACGACGAAGCCAAGGCCGCGCTGCTCGCCAACGTGCAGGGCGAGGTGTTGCGCCAGCCGCGCGTCATCAAGTTCACACCGGGCCAACGCGAGCAGGTCTGGAAGAAGAACTGCGTTGCCATCGGCCTGGCCAGCGGCTTCCTGGAGCCGATCGAATCCACCAGCATCCACCTGATCCAGAAGGGCCTGACCCGGCTGATCGAGCTGTTCCCGACCGACGGCGTGCGCCAGAGCGATATCGACGAGTACAACCGGCAGACGCAGGAGGCGATCGAGGTCGTGCGCGACTTCATCATCCTGCACTACCACGTCAACAACCGCACGGACTCGGCCTTCTGGCGTGACTGCCGCGAGATGGATGTGCCGCCGCTGCTCAAGCACCGCATCCAGCATTTCCGCGACACCGCCCGCATCATGCTGAACCAGGGCGAGCTGTTCGCCGAGAACTCCTGGGTGCAGGTCATGATGGGGCAGGGCATCACGCCTGCCAGCCACCACCCCATCACGCGCAACATGGACAACCGCAACCTCGCGGAGTTCCTCGGCGACATCCGCAAGGACGTGGCGCGCACGCTGATGAAGTTGCCCAAGCACCAGCAGTTCATCGACGGCTTCTGCCCCGCACCCAAGCTCGACCTGGTCACGAACAAGCCTGTCGTCGGCCCCGAGCTGCGCATCAACCCCAACGCTCGTCTGGAGACGGTGCAGCTGTCCAACGGCGCGACGGTCTACGTGGTCGACGACTTCGCGCAAGACCCCGAGGCCCTCGTGGCGCTTGCCCAGGCCCAGGCCGGCCAGTTCGAGGCGCCCGCGGGCCATCCCTATCCCGGCCCGCAGCTGGCACTGCCGGACGGCATCGCCGGCGCACTGGGGGGCTATTTCGAACAGCACCTGCGCCCCCGGCTGGGTGCCGGCCCGGGGCTGGGCATGTTCGGCCGCTTCTCGCGTGTCACCCAGGACGCCACGACGCTGGACCCGCGCCAGCGCATCTGCCACCGCGACGACTCCGCCATCGGGCCGGGCGAGGTGATCTCGGCATCCGTGCACTACCTGTTCAAGGACGAGCAACTGGGGGGCACCGTGTTCTTCCGTTCGCTGATGTCCGACGCCGAGACGCGCCAGTTCATGCGCGACTCCAACACGCTGAACGGCAGCGCCTTCAGCGACAAGTACGGCATCGCGCCTGGCTACATGACCGAGAGCAACCGTTACTTCGAGGTCATCGGCCGGGTGCCGGCCAAGTGGAACCGTGCCATCTTCTACAGCGGCAGCATCTTCCATACCGGCGACATCAACTGGCCCGCTGCCAAGGCCGGCTACCAGACCGGCATGGGCCGCCTCACCATCAACGCCTTCTTCAAGAACCGCATGGCCTGAGGCCCCTCGCCCTGTCTCGCGCCGCTGAACGCGGGCGGGCCTGGTCGGTCCCCCGAGGGGACGAGGCCACCTGCAGCATTGAGCCGCAGGTGGCCTCAGTCGGGCCGGCTTGGGAGCGGCTCGGCGCTCGGCCCGGAAGACGTGACCCCACGGCCTCGATAATCGAGGCCATGACGACTTCCATCACCATCGCCACGCGCGAAAGCCGCCTGGCGCTGTGGCAGGCCGAGCATGTGCAGGCCCGTCTCGCCGCCGAGCTCGGCATCACCGCCACGCTGCTGGGCATGACGACCCGCGGCGACCAGATCCTCGACCGCACGCTGTCCAAGATCGGCGGCAAGGGCCTGTTCGTGAAGGAGCTGGAGACGGCCCTGGCCGAGGGCCGCGCCCAGCTCGCCGTGCATTCGCTGAAGGACGTGCCGATGGAGCTGCCCGAGGGCTTCGTCCTTGCGGCCGTGCTGGAGCGCGAAGACCCGCGCGATGCTTTCGTTTCCAACGACTACGCCTCACTGGCCGAACTGCCCGAGGGCGCGGTGGTGGGCAGCTCCAGCCTGCGCCGCGTGACCCAACTGCTCAGCCTGCGCCCCGACCTGCGCGTCGAGCCGCTGCGTGGCAATCTCGACACGCGGCTGCGCAAGCTCGACGAGGGTGGCTATCACGCCATCGTGCTGGCGGCGGCCGGCCTCAAGCGCCTGGGGCTCGCCAACCGCATACGTGCCCTGTTTGATATCGGCCAGATGCTGCCGTGCGCGGGGCAGGGCGCCCTGGGCCTGGAGATCCGCGCCGATGACGGTGCCTTGGCCGAAGCCCTGGCCAAGCTCATCCATCAGCCGACGCTGTTGGCCTGCGAGGCCGAGCGCGCCGTGTCGCGTGCGCTCGGCGGCAGCTGCAGCCTGCCGCTGGCGGCCCACGCCCGCTGGCAGGGCGCGACGCTGTGCCTGGACGCCGCCCTGGGCCATGCCGAGGCCCACACCTCGCCGCTGCTGCGTACCAGCGTCACGGGTGACGTGGTGGCGACCGATGCGGCCCGGGCCCTGGGCCAGCAGGCCGCTGCACGCCTGCGCGAACTGGGCGCCGGCTCCTACCTGCCTGGATGACGACCCTCATCGTCACGCGCCCACGGCCGCAATGCGCGGCCTGGCTGGCGCGCCTGGCCGAACTCGGCGTCGAGGCGGTGGCGCTGCCCCTCATCGAGATCCTGCCGGCCCGCGATCCGGCAGCGGTCGTCGCGGCCTGGGCCAGCCTGCCCGATATGGACCTGGCCGTCTTCGTCAGTCCCAACGCCGTCGAGCAGTTCTTCCGCCACGCCGACCGCCCGTGGCCAGTCCACACGCTGGCCGCCTGCGTCGGGCCGGGCAGCGCCCAGGCGTTGATCGAACGCGGCGTGCCCGCGGGCCAGATCGTCCAGCCCGCAGCGGACTCAGCCAGCCTGGACTCCGAACACCTCTGGCAACAACTGTCACCCCGTCGTGCCTGGGCCGGCGCCCGGGTGCTGCTGCTGCGCGGCGATGGCGGACGCGAATGGCTGGCCGAGCAACTGACGGCCGCTGGCGCGCGCGTTGAAACCGTGACGACCTATCACCGTGCCGGCCCCCGCTTCGAAATGGCCGAGCAGGCATTGCTGGACGCCATTCGCGCAGAGCCCACAGCCTTTGTATGGCTGTTCAGCAGTGCCGAGGCCGTCGGCCACCTGCAAGGCATGGACATGAACCAGCAGCGCGCCATCGCCACCCATGCCCGCATTGCCGAAGCTGCCCGGGCGGCCGGCTTCGATCCTGTGGTTTTGGCGCGACCGGCCCCTGAAGCGGTGACTCAGGCCCTGAAAGGCCTCTGACAGAATCCATCGCACTGTGAGTGAGCCTGCGCTGAATCCCCCTGCTGTCGCCGCGGCCGAGCCCGCCGCGCCGCCACCGTCCCCTTTCGCCCCCGCGCTGCCGGTCTGGCTGCCCTGGCTGCTGGCCCTGCTGGGCGCCGCCGTGCTGCTTTGCGTCGTGCTGGCCTGGCAGAGCCTGTCGCGCCAGCAGTCGCTGGAGCAGGAGCTGGTGCGCCGCCAGGAGGCCAGCCAGGCGCAGGCCACCGAGGCGCGGCTGGCTGCCAAGCAATCCGCTGAGCTGGTGCGCGACACGGCCGCCAAGGTCTCGCTGCTGGACGCCCGTCTGGCCGAGGTCGCCCTGCAGCGCGGCCAGTTGGAGGAGCTGATCCAGTCCATGTCCCGTTCGCGGGACGAGAACGTCGTCGGCGACATCGAGGCTGCCATCCGCGTGGCCCTTCAGCAGACCCAGATCACGGGCAGCGCCGAACCCCTGGTGGCCACGCTCAAGCAGGCCGACGAGCGCCTGCTGCGCTACAAGCAACCGCGCATGGAAGGCATACGCCGCGCCGTCGCGCGCGACCTGGACCGCGTCAAGGCGGTTGCCGTCGTCGACGTGTCCACGCTGACCATCAAGCTCGACGAAGTCGTGCGCATGGCCGACGAACTGCCGCTGGTCTCGGGCAACGAGGCCGCGCCCAAGCAGCGCGACGACCGCAACGGCGATGCCGCCAAGGAGCGCGAGCGTGCACTGAAGCTGCAACGCGAGCAGGCCGCCGCAGCGGCGGACGGCAAGGTCTCGTTGTGGTGGTGGCAGGCCACGCAGCAACTCTCCAGCTGGACCGGTGTGGTCTGGGGCGAAGCCCGCACTCTGCTGCGCGTGACCCGCATCGACCATCCCGAGGCGGCACTGGTCTCGCCCGATCAGAGCTTTTTCCTGCGCGAGAACCTGAAGCTGCGCCTGCTGAATGCCCGCCTGGCGCTGCTGAGCCGCCAGTTCGACACCGCCCAGTCCGACCTGCGTGACAGCCAGGAAATGCTGAACCGCTACTTCGACACCCGTTCGCGCAAGGTGGCCAGCGTGGCCGAGCTGCTGCGCCAGGTGTCAGGCCAGGCGCGCCAGGTCAGCGTGCCGCGGCCGGATGACACGCTGGCTGCGCTGACCGCCGCCGCGGCCGGTCGATGAAAGGACGCTGATCATGCGTCTCGTCATCTGGCTGGTCCTGCTCTTCGTCGTCGCCGTCGTCGCGGCACTGACCCTGGGCAGCAACGACGGTCTTGCCAGCTTCTACTGGGCCGGTTGGCGGGTCGACATCTCGCTCAATCTCTTCCTGCTGCTGCTGGTCGCCAGCTGCTTCGCCCTCGTCACGGCCATCCAGGCCATCGAGGCGCTGACGACCCTGCCCAAACGCGCCCGCGAGTGGCGGCTGGCGCAGCGTGAACGCAGTGCCCAGCTCGCCCTGCGCGAGGCTCTGGTCGAGCTCTTCGGCGCCCGCTTCAGCCGCGCCCAGAAAGCGGCGCAGAAGGCCCTCAACATCCAGTCCGCCACGCCCGAACTGGCGGCCGACCAGTCCTTCATGGCCCTGGCCCACTTGCTCGCCGCGGCCAGTGCCCACCGCTTGCAGGACCGCCGCCACCGTGACGAACAGCTCGCGCGCGCCCTCGATCTGGCGCATCGCACCAGTGGCGCACGCGCGCAGGAAGACGGCGCTCGGCTGCTCGCCGCCGAATGGGCCCTGGACGACCGCGACGCCACCCGCGCACTGAGCGTGCTCGGCGAACTGGCCCCCGGTGTCGCGCGCCGCACCCAGGCCCTGCGCCTGCGGCTGCAGGCGTCGCGCCTGGCTCGCCAGCCGCTGGATGCGCTGCGCACCGCGCGCCTGCTCGCCAAGCATCAGGCCTTCTCCAAGGTGGCTGCCCAGGGACTGTTGCGGTCGCTGGCCTTCGAAGCGCTGGACGGCGCGCGTGATGTCGACCAGCTGCGCTCGATCTGGCAACAGCTCGATCCAGCCGATCGCCGTGATCCCCTCGTCGCCGCGCGTGCCGCGCAATGTGCCGGCCAACTCGGTGCGCCGGACGACGGTCGCGGCTGGCTGCGGCCATTCTTCGATGATCTGGCCGAATTGCAGTCTGACGACCGTGCGGCGCTTGCCAATGCTCTCGTGCCGGTGCTGGCTGGCTGCGGGCCTGACTGGCTGCAGCGCCTCGAGTCCGCGCAGTCGCGTTTCCCACGCGAGCGCGCTCTGGCCTATGCGCTGGGCCATGCTCTTGCGGAGCGCCAGCTCTGGGGCAAGGCGCGACTGATGCTTGAGACAGCAGCCGACGACGTGACGATGCCCGGCCCGGCCCGCCGTCGCAGCTGGCTGGCACTGGCGGCGCTGGCCGAGCAGGAAGGCGACGAAAGTCGCCGCGCG
Source organism: Roseateles sp. P4_D2 (assembly GCF_056401875.1). Lineage (NCBI taxonomy): Bacteria > Pseudomonadati > Pseudomonadota > Betaproteobacteria > Burkholderiales > Sphaerotilaceae > Roseateles > Roseateles sp. P4_D2. Next base: position 338,687 of record NZ_JBFUIM010000001.1, read on the forward strand.
CGCTGCTTCGAGGCCGCCGCGCGCCTGCCTTGATGGCGGCTGTCCCAACTATTTCTAAAAAAGCGCCAAAGTCTTGTCGGGCCCCTGAAAATCTGGCTATACTGTGAGGCTTCAGCGGCTGTAGCTCAGTTGGATAGAGTACTTGGCTACGAACCAAGGGGTCGTGGGTTCGAATCCTGCCAGCCGCACCAAAACAAGAAGAAACGGAAACACCTCAGAGGTTCAAGCCTCTGGGGTGTTTTTCTTTGTGGCGCCGAATCAGCGGCTGCGCGAAAAGCGTGGTGCAGCGGCCGGTTGCCAATGGCCGCTCTCGGTCTGCGTGAAGCTGCCGCGCGCCAGGGCGTGCGGATGCAGCGGCGCTTCGGCCAAGGTCAGCACCGGCGCGAAGCAGACGTTGCTCCCCTCCAACTGGGCAGACCATTCATCACGCGTCTTCTCGCGCAGGCGCGAAGCCACGCGCTCGCGCAGCGCTGGCCACTGGCTGCGATCGTGTTGGGCGGCGGGATCGACGTCATCCAGCCCCAGGCGCTGCAGCAACTCGGCATAGAACTGCGGCTCCAGCGCGCCGATCGACACGAAGCTCCCGTCGGCGCATTCGAAGCAGTCATAGAAGGGCGAGCTGTGCAGGAAGAAGTTCTGTTCGGGCTTGTCGCTCCAGCGGCCCGCGGCGCGCAGCGAATGCAGCAGGCTGGACAGCAAGCCCACGCCATCCACCATGGCCGCATCCACCACTTGGCCCCGGCCGCTGCGCTGAGCCTCCCACAGCGCGGCCATCAAGCCGAAGGCCAGGAACATCGCGCCGCCGCCCATGTCGCCGATCAGTGTGGCCGGGATGCTCGGAGCGACGCCTGCACGCGTGGCCGCGGACAGTACGCCCGTCACAGCGACGTAGTTGATGTCATGGCCGGCGGCCTGGGCCAGCGGCCCTGTCTGGCCCCAGCCCGTGAGGCGGCCGTAGACGAGGCGCGGGTGGCTGGTCTGGAAGACCTCAGGCCCGAGGCCCAGGCGCTCCATGACGCCGGGACGAAAGCCTTCGATCAGCGCATCCGCGCCCTCGACCAGCGCACGCGCCTCGGCCAGGCCGTCCGTCGTTTTCAAGTCCAGGCAGGTGCGTCGTTTGCCCCGATCCAGACCCGTGCCGGTATCCAGCACTCGGCCACCGGGGCGCTCGATGACCAGGACATCGGCGCCATGGTCGGCCAGCAGCATGCCGGCCAGCGGGCAGGGGCCGATGCCGGCCATTTCGACGACGGTGAGTCCGGTCAGCGGCCCGGCAGGCGAGGGGGTATGCATCGGACAATGTTGTCATGAACAAGGCCTTCACCAAGGAATCCGACACGGCCGACGATGACGATGGCGACGGCCCCTCGCTGCCGGCGCTCCCAGCTGGCACGCGCAACTATCTGACGCCGGCTGGCTATGCGCGGCTGCGTGCCGAGTTCATGGAGCTGCTGGACGTGGAGCGGCCGCGCGTCGTGGAGGTCGTGTCCTGGGCGGCAAAGAACGGCGACCGCTCGGAGAACGGCGACTACCTCTATGGCAAGAAGCGGCTGCGCGAAATCGACCGGCGGCTGCGCTTCCTGACCAAGCGGCTGGACATCGCCGAGGTCGCCGATCCGAGCGTCCATTACGGCAGCGAACAGATCTTCTTCGGCGCGACGGTGACCTATGCCAACACCAAGGGCGAGGAGAAGACGATCACGATCAAGGGCATCGACGAGTCCGACAGCCTGGCCGGCGAGGTCAGCTGGATCTCGCCCATCGCGCGCACGCTGCTGAAGGCACGCGTTGGCGACGAACTCAATCTCGTGACGCCGGTGGGCGTCGAGAAGATCGAGGTCGTCGAGGTCGTCTATCCGGCGCCGGCAGGCGGCTGATCAGGATTTCTTCGCCGGCGGTTTCAGCATCGCGTCGGCGCGGGCCTTTTCGTCCGGACTCAACCGCGCGGCGATGCTGGGCAGGGCCACAGCGGCCTGCTCGTGGCCCATGGATTTGCTGAGGCTGCACCAGGCGTAGGCGGCAGCCATGTCCTTGTCGCCGCCCTGGCCCTGGGCCAGCATGACGGCGAGGTTGAACATCGCATCCGGCTGGCGGCGCTGGGCGGCGGCCTGGAAGAACCGGCGGGCTGTGGCGAAGTTCTGCGGCACGACCTCGCCGCGGTAGAAGAACGTGGCCAGCGCGTTTTGCGCATCGGCATGGCCTTTCAGCGCGGCGTCCTTGTAGAGCACGACGGCGCGCTCCGGCGCGGCGGCGGGCATGCCTTCGCCCAGGTCCAGCATGCGTGCGGCGGCGTAGGTGCCCTCCAGGTGGCCAGCCTTAGCGGCGGCGGCGAAGTAGGCACCGGCGCGCTGCAGGTCCAGCGGCACGCCGTCGGGCTGGCCGGGCAGTTGGTGGTGGTACAGCTGTCCCAACATGTACAGGGCGGTCACGTCACCTGCCTCGCCGGCGGCCTGCAGGTAGGCCAGCGCGGGCTTGGCGTCGGGCTTGGTGCCGATGCCGCTGAGGTGGGCCTGGGCCAGCAGCGTGCCCGCGGGCTCGAAGCCGTAGTCCAGCGCCTTGCGCCACCACTTGTAGGCCTGCACCGGGTCGCGCTGGGTACCCTGGCCGGTGAGGTAGATGCGCGCCAGCAGCAGCGAAGCCTCGACGCGGGTGTTGATGTTGTCGGGCTTCTGGGGGTCGAACTTCAGGCGGTCCGCGGCCGGGTTGTAGGACGCGTCGACCACTTCGTGCAGCCACTCGATGGCCTTGGGTGTGCTGCGCGGCGTGCCCAGGCCCATCAGGTGGATGCGGCCCAGCATCATGGCCGCTTCTTCGTAGCCCAGCTTCTTCCAGCCCTCTTCAAACCTGGCGCGGGCCTCGGTGTAGTTGCCCGCTTCGTAAGCCTCGAAGGCCTGGGTGAGCGACTTGTCCTTGCGGGCGATCCAGTTGCGGCCGGCGGCGGCGCGGCGGTCGCCGGGACCGCACCCGGTGGAGGGCGCCATCAAGTCTGGCGCCGTGTCGACGGCGGGTTCCAGCGAGCTGCCAGCGCTGGCGGTCTTGGCATTGCCTTCGGGGCTGAGGTCGCTGAAGCGCTCGGCCTCGTTGGACGGGCTGTCCGACAGCTTGAAGTCACGCATGTAGGCCAGCGTGACGGGGTCGTCGGCAGCCGAGTAGCTGCTCATGAAGGCGCAGGACCGCGCGTATTCGCGTGACAGCACCTTGCTCTTGGCGGCGTCAATCATGGACGGATCGACGCTCTTGTCGCGCTGGCCTGTCACCTTGACGGCGTCCAGCGTGTTGGGCGCCCCGGCAGGCGCACTGGCGGCGGCCAACTGCGCCTGGCTGGCCGGGCAGGCCAGCGCGAGGCACAGCGCCACGCCGACGAGCCCCAGGTATTCGGGCCGAGCGCCGGGCCGCTCCCAAGCCGGCCCGCCATGGCGATGTGCTCGCGGCTCGATGCCGCGAGCATCGCCGTCCCCCCGGGGGACCGACCGGGCTTGCCCGCGTTCAGCGGGGCAAGACTGGGCGAGGGGTTTCATTTCAACGCGGGCTGCGCAGCGTCATGCCCACCATGTAGCGGCGGCCGTTGTAGCCATCGCCATAGATGCTGGGAATGCCGTCGGCATAGTCTTGATAGCCGCCCGTCGTGGTCTGCGTGCGCTCCCCGGTGAGGTTGCGGACGTCCGCGAACAGCTCCAGGCCGTTCTTGAACCGGTAGGAGACCTTGGCGTCAATGAAGGCGGTGCGGCTGCCGAAGATGGGGGCACCCGGGTTGTAGCTCGTCGGTGCGCCGCGGAAGCTGGTGCCGATGGACGGGAAGTTGTTAACGCCCACGCTGGTTCCGGTGTTCGGCGTGAACACGAAATAGCGCGCGGCCACCACCTGCATCGCCACGCGGGCCTGGAAGCCGCCGTCGTCGTACCACAGCGAGGCATTCCACGAATACTTCGGCTCGTTGACGACCGGCAGGATTTCGCCGCTGATGAGGTCCAGCGTCGGCGCGCCCTGGGTCGAACGCACGCGGCTGTAATTGGCGTCCACGCCGGTGTAGCGCAGGATGGACGGCAGGAAGGTGAAGGCGGTCCTCACGCCAAGCTCCAGGCCGCGGCGGGTCGACGCCGGGGCGTTGTCCCACTGGGCGAACGAGAAGTCGATGTCCTTCAGCGGGGTGCCGGTGATCGGGTCGACCGCATTGCTGGTGGCGAACACCTTGTTGTTGTTGCGGAAGACGCCGATGGTGGGCGCTCCGATCAGGCCCTTCTGGCGGAAGACGCCGACCGACACGCTGGTGTCGCGATTGGCATACCACTCCAGCGACAGGTTCTGGTTGACGTTGGTCTGCGGCTTCAGCGCCGGGTTGCCGAGCGTGCCCGAGCAGCCCTGGTCGGGGGCGCTGTCGTCCGGATCGGCTGACTCCTCCACGATCTGACTGTTGGAGCAGACGACGTTGGTGCCGCCCGAGGGCAGCAGCTTGGACACCGGCGGGCGGGCGATCGTCTTGCCGAGGGAGTAGCGCAGCGCGACTTTGTCGACAACGGGCCACAGCACCAGGTTCAGCGAGGGCATCACGTCGGTCGACTTGGCCTCGACCGATGCGTTCTGCGAGAAGGTGTTCGACACGAAGCCGGCGGGGGCCGTCGGGTTGTTGATATCGAAAGCGGCGGTTTTGCGCACCGAGCGGAAGGTCAGGTAGCCGGTGCCGGTCACGTCGGTCTGCACCACGCGCACGCCGAAGTTGCCTGCCAGTTCCATACCGAAGGGCAGGGCCCAGTTCGTGAACGGCACGCGGTCGATCTCGAAGTCCGTCATCAGATAGGCGGCCTTGGACTTCTCGGTGAACTTGGTCATCGGCATGTCGTAGACCTTGCCGTCGCTGGCCGTGCAGGTGCGGAAGCAGTCCAGACGCACCGGGATGCCGGCAAGCTGGAACATCTTGTCGACGTCGAGCTGGTTCCAGCCGTCGATCAGCGTCGCCGGGCGGTCCTTGGAGCCGCCGTAGAACTGGCCGGCCGGGGCCATGGTCAGCGTCTGGCGGATCAGTTCTTCGTACTGCGCCTTGGTGAACGTGTTGGTGCCCGCCACCACGCTGCCGGTGCCGTTGTTGAGCTGGTTGTTGGGGATGTAGCCGTAAGCGCAGGGCTGGCCGTTCGCGGCCACGGAGCCGGCGGTGTTCTCGCAGCCGATGACGTTCCAGCGCGTGTTGACGCCGGGCATGTACACGCCCGGCACGAAGCCGGCCGTGCCGAAGGTGCCGACCGGGTCCTTGATCGTGCCGCCGGCGCCGCTCCAGGTGGTGCCGCCGGTGTCTCGGTAGTTGAGGCCGCCCTTCAGCGAGGTCAGGAAGGGCACCTTGTCGACCAGGTTGTAGGCCAGGTCGACCTTGCCGGTCTTTTCGGTGCTCTCGGTGTCGAAGGAGCGGATGACCAGCAACTGCGTGTTGTTGGTGTACTGCGCGCGCTGGGCGGCCGTGTAGGCCGGCACCGAGACCGGGTTGGTCGCCGAGGCCGGGAAGGCGGCCAATGGCGCGGCCGGGTTCAGCGTGGAATAGAGCGGGAAGTTGAGTTGCTCGTTGTTGTTGCCATTGGGCAGCGTGAACGACCAGATGCCATTGGGCTGCAGCGCGAAGTTGCCGATGCCGTACACATAGCTGACGGAGGCGCGGCGGTCATAGCGCATCGCGGTGGACTTGGTCGAGCCGCCCATCGCCTGCACGCTGAGGCGGTCGCTCTTGTATTCGCCGCCCAGGATCAGCGTCTTCGAATCGGTGTCGATGCTGCTGAAGATGGTGTCCGTGCCAAAGGAGCCGTTGTTGGTCGAATAGCTCGTCAGGTGATGCGAGGAATCGACCGTGTAGCCCGGCAGCACGTTGGTCGTCGTGCCGAGCACCAGCGGCGCATTGTTGGCGCGGAAGGAGTACGAGTTGGGCAGCAGCGAGGCAACGGCGCTCTGGCCCGCCGTCAACGAGCGGACGTTGGTGGTCGTGTTGTCGGTGAAGGTGCCAGCGGGATTGAAGGCCGTGTTGCTGCCCACGCCGAGGAAGCCGACGATGTCGTCGACATGGCGCTTGTTCAGGCTCAGCTTGGAGTACACGGTCAGGTTGTCGTTGACCTTGAAGTCCACTCGCACGTCGCCGCCGGTGCGCTTGTCGTCCTGGCTCTTGAAGTTGTAGCGAAAGCCCGCCGTTTGCGAGGGCGAGTAGTCATTCCACTGGTTCAGGCAGGTGATCTGCTCGTTCTGGCGCTGCGTGTAGGCCGCAGTGCGGCCAGCGGCGACCATGAGGTTGGTCTGGGCCGTCGTCAGATTGGGGAAGGTGGTGAAGCAGTCGGCCTTGGTCTGCGCTGCGGCTGACTTGGTCAACAGCTCCAGCGGCGTGGAGGCGTTGAAGTTCCCGCCGGCGATCAGCGGCGTGATCTGCATCGGCGTGTTGATGGTGTCGCCGTTGGCCGTCGCCGGGTTGAAGGTGAAGGTCTTCTCTGGCGAGCCGTCGAAGTCGCCCAGGCGCACCAGGCCCTGCTGGTTGTTGCTGCCGCCCTGTGTGACGCCATGCTGCTCACTCTTGTAGCGCGACTTGTTCAGGTTGACGATTACCCCCAAGCGCTTGTCCAGGAACTTGTCGGCCAGCACCAGGTTGAAGTTGGGCGTGTTCTGCTTGTTCAGGTCGCTCTGCGTGGCGGCGGCGCGGAACGAGTAGAAGGGCTTGTCGAAGTCCAGACCCGTGCGGGTCGTGATGATGATGCCGCCGCCAAGCGAACCTTCCGTCATCGCGGCCGTGGAGCCCTTGATGACGTCGACGCTCTTGATGAGGTCGGAAGACAGCTCGCGGAACTCGGTGCCGCGGCCGTCGCCGCCGCCCAGCAGGTCGGTGCCGGCGCCCGAACGCACGGCCATGCCGTCCATTTCGACGCGGGTCAGCTCGGGGCCGTTGCCGCGGATGGATACGTTCACACCTTCGCCGAAGTCGCCGCGGTCCAGGGCCACGCCGGCGATCCGGGAGATGGCCTCGCCGATGTTGCGGTCAGGGAAGGCGCCGACGTCCTCGGCCACGATGGAGTCCTGGGCCGTGGCCGCGTGCTTCTTGCGGTTGATGCTGGACTGCTGCGACTGGCGCGTGCCGACCACCAGCACGGTTTCAAGTTCCTGCACCGGGGCGCCTGGCTTGCGCGCCGCCGGCTTGGCGTCTTCGGGCTTGGCGCCGTCGCCGCTTTGCTGGGCGAGGGCGGATTGCTGGGCAATCAGGGCCAGGGCCATGGAAACGGCGGTTGCCACCGCAGGCTTGTTGAACTTGTTCACGTGTCTTCTCCGCGCTCCGGTGGGATCCCGGGCTTGTTGTGGGTCGGTCGCTGCGGGCCGGAAAGAGGGGCTTTTGCACCGCCTTCCCGGGCCGCGGCGCGACCTTAAGCAGCCGCCGTAACTCGGAGAAATTCGTTTTGTCTCGTTTGCTATCCCGAAAAGAAATACCGGGCCCAGAAACACTGGTTAACCCCAGGAAGCGAATAGAAACAGTCACGGCCGTGATTGGCCGCAGCGCCCTCGGCGCACGTCCTACGGCTTGACGCGCCAGACGCGCTGAACGGGCGCGGTGCGGCGCAGCACGCGCAGCACGTCGGCCAAGTGCAGGCGATCCCGCACGGCGATGAGCAGCGTCATCTCGGCCGTTTCGCGCAATTGCGCCTCGTCGCTCATCGAGATGTGGGTGATGTCGGCCTCGGCCTGGGCCACCGCCTGGGCCACCTGGGCCAGCACGCCCTTGCCGTTGGCCATCAGCAGCGCGATGCCGGCCTCGAAGCTGCGGCCCAGCTCCTCGGCCCATTCGACCTGGATCCAATGCTCGCTGTCGCGCTGGAAGAGGCGGCGGCCGATGGCGCATTCGCAGGTGTGCACGATAAGTCCTTCGCCGCGCCCGAGGTAGCCGCGTACTTCGTCGCCGGGGATGGGGCGGCAGCAGCTGGCCAGCTGCACGGAAGCGCCCTCGTTGCCGTCGATGGTCACGCTGCCCTGGTTGGACGGCGCCTCAGCGAAGCGGCCGAGCGTCAGCGCCAGCGCATCGGGCTTTTGCCCCTGCTCGGCCATCAGTCGGGCCAGCTTCTTGGCAATGATGGTGGCAATCTTGCGGCCCGCGCCAATGTCGACGAGGAGCTGCTCGGTGTTTGCACTACCGGCCCAGCCGGCCAGCTCATGCCAGATCGGCGCAGCCGGGTCGTCCAGCTCCAGGCTGGGCAGCCCGAGGCCTTCCACGCGCATCGCCTGGGCCAGCATCTTCTCGCCCAGTTCGCGGGACTCCTCCTGCTCCAGGTCCTTCAGGTAGTGGCGGATCTTGGAGCGGGCCCGGCCGGTACGCACAAAGCTCAGCCAGGCCGGGTTGGGGCTGGCGCCTGGCGCGGTGATGATCTCGACGATGTCGCCGCTGCGCAGCTCGGCGCGCAGCGGCACGGCCTCGCCATTGACCTGGGCCGCGACGCAATGGTCGCCGACGTCGGAGTGGATGGCGTAGGCGAAGTCCACCGGCGTCGCGCCCTTCGGTAACGCCATGATCTTGGACTTGGGCGTGAAGACGTAGATCGCGTCCGGGAAGAGGTCGATCTTGACGTGCTCGAGGAACTCGTTGGCGTCGCGCGTCTCATCCTGGATGTCGATGAGGCTTTGCAGCCAGCGCGCATTGGCCTGCTGGGCCACCAGCGCCGACGCCTGCTTGCCGCGGCTCTTGTAGATCCAGTGCGCCGCCACGCCCTGCTCGGCGATCTGGTGCATGCCCTCGGTGCGCAGCTGGAACTCCAGCGGCGTGGCCAGCGGCCCCATCAGCGTGGTGTGCAGGGACTGGTAGCCGTTGTCCTTGGGCGTGGCGATGTAGTCCTTGAAACGCCCGGCTTGCGGCTTGTAGAGCTGGTGCAGCACGCCCAGGGCCGTGTAGCACTGCAGCGGCTCCTCGGTCAGGATGCGAAAGCCAAAAATATCGCTCACCTGGGCAAAGGACAGGCCGCCCTTTTCGCGCATCTTCTTGTAGATGGAATGGACCGTTTTCTCGCGCCCCTGCACCTCCACGCGCAGGCTGGCCTTGGCAAAGGCGGCGCGGATCTCGGCCTCGATGCGCGACACCAGGTCGCGCCGGTTGCCGCGCGCCTTGCCCACGGCCTTGCTGAGCGCCGCATAGCGCCAGGGGTGGAAATACTGGAAGGACAGGTCCTGCAGCTCGCGGAAGGTCTGGTTCAGGCCGAGGCGGTGGGCGATGGGCGCATAGATGTCGAAGGTCTCGCGCGCGATGCGACGGGCCTTGTGCGGCGCCATCGCACCCATGGTGCGCATGTTGTGCAGGCGGTCGGCCAGCTTGATGAGGATGACGCGCAGGTCGCGTGCCATCGCCAGCAGCATCTTGCGGAAGGACTCGGCCTGCGACTCCTCCTTGGTGGAGAACTGCAGCTTGTCCAGCTTGGTCAGGCCGTCGACCAGATCGGCCGTCGTGGCGTCGAACTTCTCGATCAGCTCGGCCTTGGAAACGCCGCAGTCTTCGACCACGTCATGCATCAGCGCCGCCATCAGCGCCTGGGCATCGAGTCGCCACTCGGCACAGATGCCGGCGACGGCGATCGGGTGGGTGATGTAGGGCTCGCCGGTCGCCCGCTTCTGGCCCAGGTGGGCCTCGTCGGCGAACTTGTAGGCCTCACGCACGCGCTTGACCTCGGCCTTGCTCAGGTAGCCGAGCTTGGGAGCGAGGGCATCAAAGGAAGCAGCTTCCGCCTGCGTGGGCGGCGCCGCCTGGCGCAATCCAGGCAGCGTGAACCAGGCGGTGAGGGAGCGTTGGGCCATATGGTCCCGAATTTAGCCGATGAAAACTGTTGGCCCCTCGTCCAGGGAATACCTGGCCGGCCCCTCGCGGGGACGGCGATGCTTGTAGCGTTGAGCCACAAGCACATCGCCATGGCGGGCCGGCTTGGGAACGGCCCGGCGCTCGGCCCAAACTCCGAAATGCAAACGGGCGCCCGAGGGCGCCCGTGTGGCAGCAGGGGATGGTGCTTAGACCGGAACCTTGCGCAGCATCTCGATGCCGACTTCGCCGGCGGCAATTTCACGCAGGGCGGTCACGCCGGGCTTGTTCTTGCTCTCGATGCGCGGGCTGTGGCCCTGGCTCAGCATGCGGGCGCGATAGGTGGCGGCCAGCACCAGCTGGAAGCGGTTCGGGATCTTGATCAGGCAGTCTTCGACGGTGATGCGGGCCATGGTGTTCCTTGGAGAAAAGCGGATCAGGGCAGATCGAGCGCCTGAAAGACGGCAGAGCGGTTGCGCCGCTGAGCCAAGTATTTTAGCCGCTGCGCGTGGACGATGGATTTGAGGTCGAAAACGGCGGTGTCGAACACCGCATTCACGACGACAAAATCGAAGTTCTGCGCCTGCGCCACCTCGAGGCGCGCATTGGCCATGCGCTTGGCGATGACCTCGGGTTCGGTGTCGCCACGGCGGTTCAGGCGTGACTGCAATTCGTCCCAGCTCGGCGGCAGGATGAAAATCAGCACGGCATAGGGGAAGAGCTGCTTGATCTGCAGCGCACCCTGGAAATCGATCTCGAGCACGACGTCGTCGCCATGCTGCATGCGCGCCTCGATGGCCGCACGTGAAGTGCCGTAGAGGTTGCCGTGGACCTCGGCCCATTCAAAGAAATCACCGCGTTCGGCCATCGCGCGGAATTCCTCCGGCGTGATGAACCAGTATTCGCGGCCATGCTGCTCCTGGCCGCGCGGTGCGCGCGAGGTGTGGGAGATGGACACGGCCAGCTTGGCATCCAGCTCCAGCAGGGCCTTGACGAGGCTGGACTTGCCCGCGCCGCTGGGTGCGGCGACGACGAAAAGATTGCCGGGATATTCCATGGAGAAGTGGGCTTGGCGTGCCGGGCCGGCTTGGGGCTGAAGGCTAAGTGCCTGTCAGCCCTGCGGATTTCTCGCGCCGCCCGGTGGGTGATGGGTGCGAACTTTAGCTCGGACGCCGCCCGGCGCCGCCTGCACGGAGCGGCGATGGCTGCCCTATTTGGCAATGCAGGCCCGATTGCGAGTGCCCGACAACCCCGTGCGTCGTCAAGTCTTGACCTCCGGCAGCGCCACAGCGGCTTGTCCGACGCGGGCGTCGGATGGCTTTTCTTATCGTCGTGGCGTGTCCATGTGACATCACGAGGTCCCACGATGCGCCGCTTTCTTCGCCACGAGGTCCATCCTGACAACCCGCAAGCGCGCCTGCTCCAGGCGACTGCGGACAGGCTGCGCGCCGGCGCGATCGCCGCCCTGCCGACGGCGGCCGGGTATCTGATGGCCTGCCGGCTCGACGACAAGGCGGCCGCAGCCCGGTTGCTGCGCGTGGTGGACGAGCGCCAACCCGTCATGCTGTTGTGCCGCGACCTCGCCCAGGCGGCCACTTATCTGCGCATCGACGACCGCGCCTTCCGCGCGGTCAGGGATGCCGAGGCGGGTGCCGCTGCCTTCCTGCTGCGCTGCACCCACCGCGTGCCGCGCCGCCTTGCTGCGGCGGCTGGCGGCGCAGGCTTGCTGTATTTCGGCGCCCATCCGGTCTGCCAGGGCCTGTTGGGCCTGCTCGACGAAGCGCTGCTCGTCACGCCGCCGCTTTGGGGGCAAGGCGCAGAAGACCTCGACCTGCTCCCGATTGATGCCCAGGCGGTGCTGGACGTCGCCCTCGACGTCGGCTCGCTCGAACCCCAGGATCTGGCGTGGGTGGAGCTGTTCCAGCCGTCCCGGCCGAGCCTGGCGCGTTGGCCCGTTGGCGTGGCGCAGTCCGAGGTGCGGATGGCCGCCTGAATGACCTGCCCAAAACCTATTCGATGTTTTGCACCTGTTCGCGCATCTGCTCGATGGCGACTTTCATCTCGACGGAAATATTGGTCAATTCCAGCGCGGCGGATTTGGAGCCCAAAGTATTCGCTTCGCGATGTAATTCCTGAATCAGAAAATCCAGGCGTTTGCCGAGTTCGCCGCCCTTTTTAAGCAGGCGGGTCAGCTCTTCGAGGTGCGCCCGCAGCCGCCCGAGTTCCTCGGCCACGTCGATGCGGATAGCAAACGCCGCGGCCTCGTTCAGCGCGCGCTCCTGCAAAGCTTCCTGTGGCACGCTGCTGCCGGCGCCGGTGGTAGCCAGCGCTTCCTGCCAGCGCTCCAGGAAGCGCTGCTGCTGGCGCGCGACGACGGCGGGCAGCAGGGGCTCGGCCTCGTCGGCAAGCACGCGCAGCCGCGCAATGCGTTCGTTCAGGATGGCCACCAGCTTCTCGCCCTCGCGCTCGCGGGCCTCGGCCAGGCCCTGCACGCAGGCCTGTGCGGCCTCGAGCGTCGTAGCGTCCAACTGGGCTGGTGCCGCCGCGCCGCTCTTGCACCAGTTCAAGGCCTCATGGACAGACAGCGGCGCCGCCTGCGGCAGCCAGGTGAGTACCTTGGCTTCCAGGCTGGCGAGGCGGTTGAGCTGCTCGGGCTGGGGTTGCGGCCAGGCGCCATCGGCGTCGCGCTGGGTGTTGATGCGCAACTCGATCTTGCCGCGCTTGAAACGTGCCGCGATCAGCTCGCGCAACTGGGGTTCAAGGCCGCGCATCTCCTCGGGCATGCGCATGGACAGGTCCAGGAACCGGCCGTTGACCGACCGCAATTCGACGCTGACCGACGCTTGCGCTGAACTGTTGCCGTCCTCGGCTTTAGGGGGTTGTGCCAGGGAATTGGCGTACCCGGTCATGCTGTAGACTGGCATTTCGCATCTCGCAAAACAGACAAAACGCGATTATGTCCAAGCCGAAGCCGGCGCCCTTGCCCGCAGGCACGGTGGTTGGGGGCTATCAGATCATCAAGCGGCTGGCGGCGGGCGGTTTCGGCGTGGTGTATCTCGCCGAGGATCCCGACCACCATCTGGTCGCATTGAAGGAATATCTGCCCTCGTCGCTGGCCGAACGTTCGCCCGGCGAACTGACCCCTCGCGTCAAGCCCGAGAAGCAACCGCTATACCGACTCGGCCTGAAGAGCTTCTTCGAAGAGGGCCGTTCGCTCGCGCAGATCTCGCACCCCAGCGTCGTCTCGGTGCTGAATTTCCTGCGCGAGAACGAAACTGTCTACATGGTCATGAACTACCTGCAGGGCGACACCCTGCAGGACTTCATCGTGACCGCGCGCGATATGAAGCGCGACAAGGTCTTCCGCGAGTCAACCATCCGCAGCCTCTTCGACGAGATCCTGCGCGGCCTGCGCATCGTCCATCAGCACAAGATGCTGCACCTGGACATCAAGCCGGCCAATATCTTCATCACCAATGACAACAAGGCCGTGCTGCTGGACTTCGGCGCCGCGCGCGAAGTGCTGAGCAAGGAAGGCAACTTCATCCGCCCGATGTACACGCCGGGCTTTGCTGCGCCGGAGATGTACCGCCGCGACGGTAGCTTGGGCCCCTGGACCGACATCTACGCCATCGGCGCGTGCATCTATGCCTGCATGCAGGGCTACCCGCCCAATGACGCGCCGCAGCGCCTGGAGAAGGACCGCCTGTCCTTGAGCCTCTCGCGCCTGCGCAATGTCTACTCGGACAACCTGCTCGAAGTGACCGAGTGGTGCATGTCGCTGGACGCACTGTCGCGCCCGCAGAGCGTGTTCGCGCTGCAGAAGGAACTCGCTCGTGAGACCGAAAGGCGCTACACCAAGCTCAGCTTCAGTGAACGCCTCAAACTCCAGCTTGAAAACCTGAAGTCCGGAGCGAAAGCCTGATGCGATTCAATGTCTTCCAGGTCAGCCGTCGCGGTGGCCGTGAGACCAACGAAGACCGCATGGGCTATTGCTTCACGCGGGAGGCGGGACTGTTCGCGCTGGCTGACGGCATGGGCGGCCACCCGGAAGGTGAAGTCGCGGCCCAGATCGCGCTGCAGACGTTGGCCGCGCTGTTCCAGCAGGACGCCCGCCCGGTCATCGAAGACCCACAGCGCTTCCTGCAGGAAACCATCGTCATTGCCCATCAGCAGCTGCTGCGCTATGCCGAGAGCAAGGGCCTGCACGACACGCCGCGCACGACGGTCGTCGCCTGCATCCTGCAGGGCAACCAGGCCTGGTGGGCGCATTGCGGCGATTCGCGCCTGTATCTCGTGCGCGCCGGCAAGCTGATTGCCCGCACCCGCGACCATTCCTATTCCGAGTTGCAGGAAGCCCTGGGCCGCGTGTCCCGCGGCGGCGAGCCTTTCAATCGCAACGTGCTCTTCACCTGCCTGGGCAGCCCCGGCAAGCCCATGGTGGACTGCCAGGGGCCGCTCATCATGGAGGCCTCGGACCGCATCCTGCTGTGCTCCGACGGCCTGTGGGGCAGCGTGGAGGACGGCGAGATCGTTCAGCACATGGCTGACCAGGCCATTACCGAAGCTGTGCCCGAACTGGTCGAGCAGGCCCTGCGCCGCGGCGGCGCGCGCAGTGACAACGTCACCGTGCTGGCCGTCGAATGGGAAGGCGAGGGCGAGCCCAGCGGCGAGACCACGCAGAATCTCGGCAATTCCGGCTTTGCGTCCACCATCCAGGGCGCCCTGGACGCCGACCTTGTCGCCGGCATGGACGACGAGGAGATCGAGCGTTCGATACGCGAGATCAACGAAGTCATCCGCCAATCGGGCCGCGGCGCCAATCGCCGCTAACTCTTCTTTCCCCATGACCAAGACCTTCACGCGCAGCGCAGGCCGCGCCGCCAATCAATTGCGCCCGGTGCGCATCACCCGCGGTTTCACCGTGCATGCCGAGGGCTCGGTGCTGATCGAGTTCGGTGGCACCCGCGTGCTGTGCACGGCCTCGGTCGAGGAGCGCGTACCGCCGCACAAGCGCGGCTCGGGTGAAGGCTGGGTGACGGCCGAGTACGGCATGCTGCCGCGCGCCACCCACACCCGCGGCGACCGCGAGGCCGCCCGTGGCAAGCAGAGCGGCCGCACGCAGGAGATCCAGCGACTCATCGGCCGCTCGCTGCGCGCGGTGTTCGACCTGAGCGCCCTCGGCGAGCGCACGATCACGCTGGACTGCGACGTGCTGCAGGCCGACGGCGGCACGCGCACGGCGGCCATCACCGGCGCCTTCGTCGCGGCCCAGGACGCCGTCAACAGGCTGCTGGCCGACAGCAAGCTGTCGCGCTCGCCGATCAAGGACACGGTAGCCGCCATCTCGGTGGGCATCGTCGACGGCGTGCCGCTGCTGGACCTTGAATACATCGAGGACGTGGCCTGCGACACCGACATGAACGTCGTCATGACGGGCTCCGGTGGCTTTGTCGAGCTGCAGGGCACGGCCGAGGGCGTGGTGTTCACGCGTGACGAGATGAATGCGCTGCTCGACCTGGCCGACAAGGGCATCCGCGAGCTGATCGAGGCCCAACAAGCCGCGCTGAAGTGAAGCTGGTTCTTGCCTCCAACAACGCGAAGAAGCTCGTCGAGCTGCAGGCGTTGTTCGCGCCCTTGGGGATCGAACTGGTGAACCAGGGCAGCCTGGGCATCCCGGAGGCCGAGGAGCCCTTTGAAACCTTTGCCGAGAACGCGCTGACCAAAGCCCGCCACGCCGCCAAGCTCAGCGGCCTGCCAGCGCTGGCCGACGATTCAGGCTTGAGCGTTGACGCTCTCGGCGGCGCGCCCGGCGTGCGTTCGGCACGTTACGCGCTGGATGCCGGCGGCGAGAAAAGCGACGCAGCCAACAATGAACGGTTGCTGCGCGAGATGGCCGGCATCGAGGATCGCCGGGCGCGCTTTGTCTGCGCCCTGGTGGCGGTGCGCAGCGCCGACGACCCCGAGCCACTGATCGCCATGGGCCGCTGGAGCGGCGAGATCCTGAAGGCGCCGAGCGGCGAGGGCGGCTTTGGCTACGACCCGCTGATGCACATCCCCGAGCTCGGCCAGACCGTGGCCAGCCTCGGCGCCACGGTCAAGAACCAGCACAGCCACCGGGCGCTGGCCGCCGTGCACCTGATCCAGCAATTCCGCGAGGTCTGGCGGCTTGGCTGAGATCGTCCATCTGATGCGGCCGGGTACGCTGCAGTTGCCCGCGCTGCCCCCGCTTGCCCTCTACGTTCATCTGCCCTGGTGCTTGCGCAAATGCCCCTACTGCGACTTCAACTCGCATGAGGTCAAGGATGGCGCGTTGGCGGTCGACACGGCCGAGGCCTATCTCGCCGCGCTGCGCACCGACCTCGAAGCGGCGCTGCCGCTGATCTGGGGCCGGCCTGTCATCAGCATCTTCATCGGCGGCGGCACGCCCAGCCTGTTCAACCCCGAGCAGATCGCGCAGCTCATCTCGGATATCCGTGCACGCCTGCCGCTGGAGCCGGGCTGCGAGATCACGCTGGAGGCCAACCCCGGCACCTTCGAGCGCGAGCGCTTCAAGGGCTTTCGCCAGGCTGGCGTTACGCGCCTGTCGGTGGGCGTACAGAGCTTCGATGACGCACAGCTGAAGACGCTTGGCCGCGTGCACAGCGCGAGCCAGGCACGCGAGGCGCTCACCGAGGCGGCTGCGGCGTTCGAGACCTTCAACCTCGACCTGATGTATGCGTTGCCCGGGCAGTCGCTGGACGACCTGTCGCGTGAGCTGGACGCTGCGCTGAGTTTCAAGCCACCGCACCTGTCCATCTACCACCTGACCATCGAACCCAACACGGTGTTCGCGACGCGCACGCCGGCCGGCCTGCCCGACCCTGACTTGGCCAGCGACATGCTGGACCTGATCACGGCGCGTACCGGCACCACGGGGCTGTCGCGTTACGAGGTCTCGGCTTATGCCCGCGAGGGCCACCGCTGCCTGCACAACCTGAACTACTGGCAGTTCGGCGACTACCTCGGCATCGGCGCTGGCGCGCACAGCAAGCTGAGCTTCCCCAACCGCGTGCTGCGCCAGGTGCGCTGGCGCGAGCCGGCGGCCTTCATGGCGCAGGCGAACAAGGTCAGCAACGAACACGAGGTGGCGCGCAAGGACCTGCCCTTCGAATTCATGCTGAACGCGCTGCGGCTCAAGGAAGGCGTCACGCTCACGCAGTTCCTCGAGCGCACCGGGCTGCCTGTGTCGGCGATTGCGAAAGGCTTGGAGGTGGCCCGTGGCCGTGGCTTGCTGACCAGTGATGCGGCTCGCATCCAGCCAACCGAGCGAGGCTTCGACTTCCTCAGCGATCTGCAGCAGCTGTTTCTTTGAGTCGCTGCTGCAGCGCCGCGACCTCGGCATGCAGCCAGTCGCAGAAGATGCGTACGGCCGGGTCGTCGCGCAGGGCCTCGGGGTAGACGACCTGGTAGTCACGCGTGGCGTCATCGTCGACGGCGTGAGCCGACAGCCGCACGAGCCGCCCGTCCAGCAGCGCGTCGGCGGCAAACAGCTCGCGCGTCAGGGCCACACCCATCCCTTGCTCGGCCGCCTGGCCCAGCATCGCGGCGTCATTGAAGGTCGCCACCGGCGTTGGCACAGCGCCCTTGTGGCCGACCTCGGCAAACCACTGTCGCCACAAATCGGCGTCGCCCATCAGCGGCTGCTGCGTCAAGAGTTCCGGCGTTGCGTCCACCAGGCGCTGCGCGAGCAGCGGCGCAGCGACCACGATGTGCGGCGAATGGAAGAGCGGCTCGCAGATCAACCCAGGCCAGCCCCCGCGGCCGATGCGCAGGCCGATGTGAAAGCCCTCGCGTTCCAGGTCCACCACCTGCTGGGATGAATGCAGGTCCAGCGTGATGCAGGGCTGCAGGGCTTGCCAGCGCGGCAGGCGGGGCAGCAGCCAACGCTGAGCGAACGAGGGCAGGGCGGTCACTCGCAGCGTCTGCGCGGCGCTCCCGTGCGCTTGCGCCGCCGCCAGCAGGCCCGCCTGCAAGGCAGCGAACACCTGTGTCACACCGCGCTGCAGCGCCTGCCCAGCCGGGTTCAGCGTCAGCCGCCGGCCCTGGCGAGTGAACAGCTCAAAGCCGAGCTGGGCCTCCAGGCCGCGGATCTGCTGGCTGACCGCGCTGTGCGTCAGGTGCAGGCTCTCGGCCGCGGCGCGCAGGTTCTCGGTCTGGGCCGCGGCACGAAAGGCAGCCAGGTAATGAAGGGGAAAACGGTCGAGTGAGGCCATCTGGTAAGCCAATCCAACCAATCAGTGAAGAAATAAGCGCTTCGTGGCGAGGCTCTGGATGCATAGCATAACCAGCACTTGAAGGAGACCCGCCATGATCACTCTGCCCCGCTGGATTGCTTTTGCCTCGTTTGCTGCCGTCCTCGTGCTCGCCACGACGAGCGCCCGGGCGTTCACGGATTCGAATGCTGAACTGAAGGAAGCGGCCGCGGAGCGCTCGAACCGCGTCATCGTGACTGGCAAGGCCGAACGGCCTGTGCAGACGGCCTGGGTGCCGACCGCGCCGAAGTCGCTGGACGGTTTCAAGCCGGTCTTCCCGGCCGACCCTGTGGTCGTCGCGCGTCACCGTCCGATGCTGCTGGCCAAGGCCGATGCGCCCGCCAGTGGTGGTAAACGTTGAAGCCCCCTCGTCCAAGGATTACCTTGGTCGGGACCGCGCTGCGGCCAGTGGCCGCAGCGCTTCGGCAGGCACATCGCGCCCACTGGGCGCAATGTGTCCGGCCTCAGCCCCCGAGGGGACGGCGATGCTTGCCGGATTGACCGACAAGCACATCGCCCAAGGCGGGCCGGCTAGGGAGCGGCCCGGCGCTCGGCCCGCAAAACGCCTGAAATGAATCGTCAGACGCGGTTGAGCGAGATGCCCGAAGTGGCGCGCAGCCGCTCCAGCACTTTGGTCGCAATCTGGTTCAGCGGCAGCACCTCGTCCGCCGCGCCGGCCGCGATGGCCTCGCGCGGCATGCCGAAGACGACGCAACTGGCCTCGTCCTGGCAGTAGTTGTAGGCGCCAGCGTCCTTCATGACCTTCATGGCCCTGGCGCCATCCGCGCCCATGCCGGTCAGCATGATGCCGATGGCGTTCGGGCCGACCACCTTGGCAGCCGACAGAAACAGCGCTTCGACCGAGGGCTTATGGCGGTTGATGGGCTCGCCGTCCTGCACGCGGGCGATGTAGTTCGCGCCGCTGCGTTCCACGCTCAGATGCATGCCGCCCGGCGCGATATAGCCGTGGCCGGGCAGGATGCGCTCGCCGTCCTGGGCTTCCTTGACGCGGATCTTGCACAGGCCGTCCAGCCGCGCGGCATAGCTCTTGGTGAAGCCGGGCGGCATGTGCTGGGTGATGACAACGGCCGGGCTGTCGGCCGGCAGGTTGATCAACACGTCCTTGGTGGCTTCGGTGCCCCCGGTGGAGGCGCCGATGAAGATGATCTTTTCGGTCGAGGCCCTGCCGAGGCTGGCCATCGTGACGGCCTTGACCGGGGCTGGCGCGGCTGCACCCGGTGCGGGCGGCGGTGGCGCGCGGCGGATGTGGGCCTTGGAGGCGATGCGGATTTTGTCCGTGATGTCCTGGGCCAGTTGGCGGATGCCGTCGGCCACGCCGATCTTGGGCTTGGCGACGAAGTCGATGGCGCCCAGTTCCAGCGCCTTCAGCGTGACCTCGGCGCCCCGCTCGGTCAGCGTGGACACCATCACCACTGGCATCGGCCGCAGCCGCATCAGCCGCGAAAGGAAATCGAGGCCATCCATGCGCGGCATCTCGACGTCCAGCGTGATGACGTCGGGGTTGAGGTTGCGGATCATCTCGCGCGCGACCAGCGGGTCGGCGGCCGCGCCGATGCATTCCATGTCGGACTGCCGGTTGATGATCTCGGTGAGGATGGAGCGCACCAGCGCTGAGTCGTCCACCACCACGACTTTGGTCTTGGCCATCGGTGGCCTCCTAGAACAAATCGATGGAGCCGCCGCTGCTGGCGACCGGCTGCACCTTTTGAATGGCTGCCCTGTCCTGCTGGATCAGCGCGTCGTTATTCGTCGGTGCCAGGCGCTTCACCATCGCCTTGCCACTGGCCGGCAGGAAGCAGACCTTGCGGGGGTAGACGTCCATCACGTCCTTGGACACGATGGGGATGCGCTCGAGCTTCAGGAAGTCGATGACGAAGTTGGTGTTGCGCTCGCCGACGTTGAGCGAGTTCATGCCGGAGATGACGGCACCGCCGCCGAAGATCTTTGCTTCCATGCGTGCCTTGCTGGCACCGCGCTTCATCATCTCGTTGATGAGCAGTTCCATGGCGAACGAGCCGTAGCGGCCCGAGTCGCCATTGCCCTCGGGCAGCATGAAGTGGTTCATGCCGCCAACCTTGGCGACGCGGTCCCACAGGCAGGCGGCGATGCAGGAGCCCAGCGTCGTCATGACGAGCAGGTCTTCCTGGTCGACGAAATACTCGCCCGGCAGGATCTTGACCGCAGCGTTCTTGAAATGCGCGTCGTAGAAGAAGAACGAGGCTTCACCCTGCTTGCGCGGCTGGGCCTTGAGGTGGTTGACCTTGGCCACCGCGACCGGGTTGCCGAGGCCGACCGTGGGTGGCGAGGCGAATGGGGTGCTCATGGTCAGACCCGTTCGTAAATGGTTTTGCCGCGCAGCTTGAACAAGTCGCGGGCTTCGGTGAAGTTCTCCGAATGCCCGACGAAAAGCAGCCCTCCCGGCCGCATGACGCGGTGGATGCGCTCCAGCACCTTGCGCTGGGTGGGCGCATCGAAATAGATCATCACGTTGCGGCAGAACACCATGTGAAAGGGGTCGCCCAGCTGCCACTGCGCGTCCATCAGATTCAGCGAGCGGAACTCGACCCAGCGCTGCAGTTCAGGCTTGACGCGGATCTTGCCGGAGTTGGCGCCGGTGCCGCGCATGAAAAAGGTCTTCAGCCGCGTCGCGTCAAGGCCGCGGGCGTCGGCGTTGTAGACGCCGCGCTTGGCCGTGGCCAGCACGTTGGTGTCGATATCGCTGGACACGAGCTGCACCGAGGCGCTGGCGCCTAAGGCCTCGCTGCAGGTCATCAGGATGGAATAGGGCTCTTCACCGGTGGAAGCGGCGCAGCACCAGATGCGGACCTGCTTGCCGGCCGAACCATTTGCAAAAGGCTTGAGGTCGTCCTTCAGCGCGTGGAAGTGGTGCTCCTCGCGGAAGAAGGAGGTCAGGTTGGTCGTCAGGCAGTTGACGAACTCCTGCCATTCCGCGGCGCCGGACGGGCCGGTCGAGGCCTCCAGCCACTGCAGATAGCTGCCGAAGCTCTTGTGCCCGGTCTCGCGCAGGCGCCGAGACAGCCGGCTGTAGACCATCGCATGTTTGCCGTCATGCAGGCTGATGCCGGCGTGCTTGTAGATCAGTTCACGCACACGGTCGAAGTCGGCCTTGCTGAAGCTGAATTCGTGGTCGAGGGAGTCCGTGCCGGAGGCGAGGTCGGGTGCGGGCATGTCGAAATTCAGATTTGTTGGTGCTCGCAGCAGTTCTGGCGTGGCGCGCCGATTCTGCACCGCAGGGCCTTTTTAAGGCCCCTGGGCCGGTCCAGCATAGTGCAAACAGCCTCCAGGAACGTGCCTGTTTCACGACCTGGGCGCGCAGACGCCGCTGCTAGACTGCCCCGAAACCACAATCCACCCATCCGCCCCCACAGCCACAACCCTTTGGAACAACGCCTGCCCGCCACCCACCTGATCGACGCCGAAGCGCTCGTTCTGGATCAGGCCCTGCAATTGCTGCAGCAGGCCGGCGCATTGCTTCCAGACGAGGCGCCGATGAGTGCTGCCTGGTTGCAGGCCGTGCTGGATGCGCTGTGCGACCTCTCCAGCCGGGATGCGCTGACCGGTCTCGTCAACCGCCGCAGCTTCGAGATGGCGCTGGCCCGCGAGGTCGACCGCGTCGCGCGCTCGGGTGAGGGGGCCTTGCTGCTGATGCTGGACATCGACCACTTCAAGGCTGTCAACGACACCCACGGCCATGGCGCCGGCGACCAGGTCATCCGTGCCGTGGCCTGCGCCGTCGAGCAGACCGTGAGGCCCATGGATCTCGTCGCCCGCGTGGGCGGCGAGGAGTTCGCCATCATCCTGCCCAACTGCGCCTCGCATGTGGGCTTGGCCGTGGCTGAGCGCGTGCGCGAGCGCGTGTCCGAGCTCGCCATCGAGGTCGGCCCGGGCCAGATGCTCAGCGTCACCGTCAGCCTGGGCGGCGCCTTCGCGCCGCAGTGGGTGCGCTCATCACCGTTGCTTTGGACAGAGCGGGCCGACCGCCAGCTCTACCGCGCCAAGGCCGAGGGCCGCAACCGCGCCTGCCTCGAACCTCAGATCGACTCCCTGGTCAGCGCCGAAGAAAAGGGCATGTTGTTCGCCTCCCTGAATCTCGAAACGCAACAGGACACCGCATGAGCACGACCTCTGATCCTGCTGCTCCCGCCGCATCTCCTGCTCAGCCGCCGCGCCCGGCGCGCGGCGGTGCGCGCACCCTCGCCGTCACCAGCGGCAAGGGCGGCGTCGGCAAGACCTTCGTCACCGCCAATCTCGCTGCAGCCCTGGCCGCGCGCGGCCAGAAGGTGCTGGTGCTGGATGCCGACCTGGGCCTGGCCAACCTCGACGTGGTGCTGAACCTGCACCCCAAACTGACGCTGCACGACGTCTTCACCGAAAAGGCCACGCTGGAGCAGGCCATCCTGCCCGCGCCGGGCGGCTTCTCCGTGTTGCTGGCCGGCTCGGGCATGGTCGAGTATTCGCGCCTGACTCCCGAAGTGCGCGACAAGCTGCTGCACATCATCGACCTGGTCAAGCCGCGCTTCGACTGGGTGCTGCTGGACACCGGCGCGGGCATCTCCGACGTCGTGCTGTTCGCGATCTCGCTGGCCACCGACGTCCTCGTCGTCGCCACGCCCGAGCCCACCTCGCTGACCGATGCCTACGCCACCATCAAGGTGCTAGCCACCCAGCAGGACCGCCGCCACGTGGGCCTGCTCGTCAACCAGGCCAACCGTGTCGGCGAGGGCAAGCTGATCTGCGGACAACTGCAGCAGGTGCTGCAGCGCTTTGTCGGCCCGACGCCGGGTCAGAGCTTCCGGCTTGAGCTCTACGGCGAGGTCAAGGCCGACGTGGCCGTCAAGCAGGCTGTGCTCAAGCGCCAGCTGATGCTGGAGCACTATCCCGGCTGCGACGCGGCCCAAGCCATCAAGGCGCTCGCCTCCAAACTCCTTGGCTGAATCGACTCCCACCACTGCCTTCGAATGGGCAGGCGGCGAGGCGCGGGTGCGCGAGCTCGTCGACCGCTTCTACGACCTGATGGACCTGGAGCCGGCCTACGCGCGGCTGCGCGCGGCGCATGGCGATTCGCTGGACAGCGCGCGCGACAAGCTGTTCTGGTTCCTGTGTGGCTGGCTCGGCGGTCCGGACCACTACATCAGCCGCTTCGGCCACCCGCGGCTGAAGGCGCGGCACATGCCGTTTCGCATCGGCATTGCCGAGCGTGATGAGTGGCTGGCCTGCATGGGCCAGGCCATGCAGGAGACCGGGGTGGACCCGGCCCTGCAGGCCCGGCTGGCCGAGTCCTTTGCGGGCACGGCCGACTGGATGAGAAACGTTTAATCCAGCCTGAAAGCGAAATCCTGCTGGAAGGTCGCATCGCCCTGGCACTGGTAGCCGGAGAGGGCGGATTCCACCGAGCGTTGCAGCGAGCGCTTGGTCTTGCCGTCCAGGGCGCCTTGCATCACGCGGAAATCGCTACCGACGACGCGGCCGCCGCGCACCGTGGCAACCACTTGCAGCACGGCTTCACCGCTCCAGTTGACGGCGGGGACTTCGGGGCGCGGCATGACCGAGCAGACGGCGCCGGCCGCTCTGAGCCCCGCGTCCTGTTTCACCACAGGGGGCGTTACTGGCGGCGTGCCGGTGCCTGTCGAGCCGCCCGCCGAAACCGTGGGTTCTCCGGTCCGCTGTTCGACGACAACGACATGCGGTGTCTCCTCTGTCCATGTGGGTGGAGGCAACACGTCCGGCTTGGGAACATTGATCAGCGTGGGCTGTTCGGCCTTCTTGATCTCTCGCACAGGTTCCCTTTCGGGCTGCTTGTCCGGGATGGGTGGCAACAGGATGGTGGCTTCCTTGACCCTGGGCGGAGACTTGATCAGTCCGGCGCTCAACGCGTAGATCCCGGCCAGATGCAGGGCGACAACCAGACCGATGCCCAGATAGCTCTTGGGCTGGGGCGCACGATCGGAGAAGGTAAGGGACATGGGCTCTCCTCGTTGGGGCTGGGAAACCGGATGTCGCGCTGATGGCGGCTTGAGCCCAGACTACTCCGGGCTAACGGCGTCGGTCAATGGCGTTGCACCTCGTGTCGGCCGCGCGACGTGACAGCCCGGTGTTATTCACCGTCAGCGGCGCGTCAGGCCGTTCCGCTGAGCAGCACGATCAGCGCCCCCGCCCCGCCGTCACTGGCGCGCGCCTGCACGAAGGCCAGCACCTCGTTCTTCTGCACCAGCCAGCGCCGCACGCGGCCCTTGAGAACGGGCTCGCGGCCCGGTGAGCCATGCCCCTTGCCATGCACGACGCGCACGCAGCGCAGGCCGCGCCGCGCGCTGTCGTGGATGAACAGCCCCAAGGCCTCGCGGGCCGCGTCACGGCGCAGCCCGTGCAGGTCGAGCTGGGCCTGCAGCGCCCAGTGGCCGCGGCGCAGTTTGCGCACCGCCTCGAGGCTGATGCCTTCGCGGCGAAAGCTCAATGTCTCGTCGGTGTCCAGCAGCGTGTCGACGTCGATCTCGTCGGACAGGGCCTGCAGCAGCACCGCGCGCTCGTCCGCTTCGCGCTGGCGCGGCTCGGGTGGCGGTTGATCGAGGTCGTGGATGAAGCGGTCCATGCTGCGCAGCGGTGTCACCGGGCCGACGGTCAGCTCGAAGACCCGCCTTTCCTGCTCCGCCAGGCGCATGGCCGCGGCGACACGCTCCCGTTCGAGCTCGGCTGCCAGCCTTGCCGCGGCCAACTCGCGGGCCAGCGGTTTCAGGTCGGCCAGGCTGCGCACCGTCTTGACGGTCACAGCAGCCCCCGCTCCGCAAATGACACGACCTCGCCCGCACCGACGACGAAATGGTCGACAACACGCACATCCACCAGGGCCAGCGCCTGGCTGAGATGCTTGGTCAGCAGTTCATCGGCGCGCGAGGGCTCGGCCACGCCGCTGGGGTGGTTGTGGGCGAGGATGGCAGCGCCGGCGCCCAGGGCGAGAGCACGTTTGACGACCTCGCGCGGATGCACGGTCGTGTGGGTCAGCGAGCCCTGGAAGAGCGTCTCCATTGCAATCAGGCGCAACTGCGCGTCGAGGAACAGCACTGCGAAGACTTCGTGGCCCAGCGCGCCCAGATGCAGGCGCAGATAAGTCTTGACCGTGTCCACGTCGTTCAGCGCTGGCTTCTCGGTCAGCTGCTGGTTCAGCGAGCGCCGCGCAATCTCCAGCACGGCGGCGATCTCGGCACGCTTTGCGGGGCCCAGGCCCTTGATTTTGCCGAGGTCCTGCACGCTGGCCGCCAGCAGCCCCGCCCAGCCGCCAAATCGATCCAGCAGGCTCTGTGCCAGTTGCAGCACGGGCAGGCCCTGGATGCCGGTGCGCAGCAGCAGGGCGAGCAGTTCGGCATCCGCCAACGCCTGCGGGCCGCGGGCAAGCAATTTCTCGCGCGGGCGGGCTTCAGGGGGCAGATGGGTCAACGACATAAAATCGGCCGCAGTCTAGCCAAGCGTTCCCTTTTCTTTTCCCTTCTCGCATGAACCCCATCCAGGCCGGGTCCTTCCTGACCTTGCATTACCGGCTCTCGGGCCCGGACGGCGCCGACATCGTCAACACCTTTGACGACAAGCCCGCCACGCTGTCGCTCGGTGCCGGCCAGCTGTCGCCCGCCATCGAGGCGCGCCTCATCGGCCTGCCCGAGGGCGCGCATGAGCGCTTCGAGCTGAAGCCCGGCGAAGCGTTCGGCGAGCGCAACCCCGAGCTGTTGCAGCGCGTGAAGCTGTCACTGCTGCGGCAGCTGGGCGACCCGGACGAGGTCTACAACGTCGGTGACGTCGTGCAATTCCCCGGCCCGGACGGGCAGGGCGGCTATGCCGGCGTCGTTCGCGAACTTGGCGACGAAGCCCTGCTGTTCGACTTCAACCACCCGCTTGCTGGCCAGCCGGTCAGCTTTGAAGTCCAAGTGATCGGGGTGCTTTGATGAACGCTGTTTTGCATCCCCAGGAAGTGGTGCTGGCCGAACCGCGCGGCTTTTGCGCCGGCGTGGACCGTGCCATCGAGATCGTCGAGCGCGCGCTGTTGAAGTTCGGCTCGCCGATCTACGTGCGCCACGAGATCGTCCACAACACCTACGTCGTCAACGACCTGAAGTCGCGCGGCGCCATCTTCATCGAGGACCTGGCCGAGGTGCCGCCCGGCGCGACGCTGGTGTTCAGCGCCCATGGCGTCAGCCAGGAGGTGCGCCGCGAGGCCGCCGCACGGGGCTTCCAGGTGTTCGACGCGACCTGCCCGCTGGTGACCAAGGTCCACGTCGAGGTGGCCAAGCTGCACCGCGAAGGCTATGAATTCATCATGATCGGCCACAAGGGTCATCCCGAGGTCGAGGGCACGATGGGCCAGCTGTCCGAAGGCATCTTCCTTGTCGAAGAGGTCGAGGATGTGGCCAAGGTGCAGGTGCGTGATCAGGGCAAGCTCGCCGTCGTCACGCAGACCACGTTGAGCGTGGACGATGCGGCCGAGATCCTGGCCGAGGTGAAGCGCGTCTTTCCCCAGGTGCGCGAACCCAAGCAGCAGGACATCTGCTATGCCACGCAGAACCGCCAGGACGCCGTCAAGGTGCTGGCGCCCCAGGTGGACGTCGTCATCGTTGTTGGCAGCCCCACCAGTTCCAACAGCAACCGTCTGCGCGAACTGGCCGAACGCCTGGGCACGCCGGGCTATATGGTCGACTCCGCCGAAGACCTGAAGGCCGAGTGGCTGGAGGGCCGGGCCCGTGTGGGTCTGACGGCCGGCGCCTCGGCGCCCGATGTGCTGGTGCAGGCCGTCATCGACCGCCTGCGCGCGCTGGGCGCCACCACGGTGCGTAGCCTGCCGGGCGTGGAGGAGCATGTTCGCTTCCCGTTGCCGATGGGGCTGGGCGACAAGTCCATGGCCGAGGTCAGTTCCTCGCGATCTTGACGCCGGTGCTTCCAGCTTCCGGCGGCGCCTCACATTGGCGCCGCTTGTCTATTCGAATCCTGAAGGTATTCCCATGCTCGACATCACCCAGCTGCGCAAGGACCTCGATGCTGTCATCGAGCGCCTGAACGCGCGCAAGACCCCCCAGACCTTCCTCGACGTGGAGCGCTTCAAGTCGCTCGAAGGCGAGCGCCGCTCGGTGCAGGTGCGCACCGAGGAACTGCAGGCCCGCCGCAATGCGCTGTCCAAGCAGATCGGCATGGCCAAGGGCAAGGGCGAAGATGCATCTGCGCTGATGGCAGAAGTCGGCAGCATTGCCGACGAGCTGAAAGCCGGCGCCGAACGCCTGGACGCCATCCAGGTCGAGCTGAACCAGATGCTGATGGGCGTGCCCAATCTGCCCGACGCCAGCGTACCTGCGGGCGTGGACGAAGCCGGCAATGTCGAAGTGCGCCGCTGGGGTACGCCCCGCACATTCGACTTCGAGGTCAAGGACCACGTCGACCTGGGCGCGCCGCTGGGCCTGGATTTCGAGATGGGCGCCAAGCTCTCCGGATCGCGCTTCGCCTTCCTGAAGGGCCCGGCCGCTCGCCTGCACCGCGCGCTTGCCCAGTTCATGCTCGACGTGCAGACGACCGAGCACGGCTACACCGAGTGCTACACGCCTTACATCGTCAACCGCGAGATCCTGGAGGGCACGGGCCAGTTGCCCAAGTTCAAGGAAGACATGTTCTGGGTGCTGCGTGGCGGCGATGAGGAACAGGTCGAGCAGTACCTGATCTCGACCTCGGAGATCTCACTGACCAACACCGTTCGCGAGAGCGTGCTCAAGCCTGAAGACCTGCCCGTCAAGCTGACGGCCCACAGCCCCTGCTTCCGCTCGGAAGCAGGCTCCGCCGGCCGCGACACGCGTGGCCTGATCCGCCAGCACCAGTTCGACAAGGTCGAGATGGTGCGCATCGAGCTGCCCGAGAACAGCATGGCCGCGCTGGAAGAGATGACGGGCCACGCCGAAGCTGTGCTGCAAAAGCTCGGTCTGCCCTACCGCACGGTGCTGCTGTGCAGCGGCGACATGGGCTTTGGCTCGACCAAGACCTATGACCTCGAGGTCTGGCTGCCGGCGCAGAACACCTTCCGCGAGATCAGCTCCTGCTCGAACATGGGCGCCTTCCAGGCCCGCCGCATGCAGGCGCGCTTCAAGAACGCGCAGGGCAAGAACGAGTTCGTACACACGTTGAATGGCTCTGGTCTCGCCGTGGGTCGCACCCTCGTTGCAGTTCTCGAAAATTATCAGAACGCCGACGGCAGCATCACGGTGCCTGAGGCGCTGCGGCCCTATCTGGGCGGCGCTGACACGTTGCGAGGTTGAGCTCAAAAAGCCTGGCTATAATGCTGGGCTCAGCTCGCACCAGATTCGGAGAGGTGGCAGAGTGGTTGAATGTACCTGACTCGAAATCAGGCGGACGGTAACGTCTCGGGGGTTCGAATCCCCCCCTCTCCTCCAGCACAAGGCCAGTCCACCAGGACTGGCCTTTTTGCTTTGTGCGGGGCGTCAATCAGGGCAGGTTGGGTGCGCGTGGCTGCAACTGCCCCGGTGTGAGCCCCAGAATCCTGCGCAGCGAATGCGTGAGATGGGCCTGGTCGGTGTAGCCCAGTTCGGCCGCCACATCGGCGGGGCGCTGACCTTGTTGCAGCAGGCCTGCGGCGGCGTCGGCGCGCAGGATCTGCTGCAGCTTCTTCGGGCTCATGCCGGTCACATGGCTGCTGTGGCGCTGCAGGCTGCGGTCGTCCACGCGCTCCCAGCCGCCGGCAGCAGCGCGCTGCACCAGCAGGTCCACCTCAATGAGGCCGCGCCGCGCAAGTTGCATGACGAGCTGCTCGGCGTTCTCGAAGCTGGGCAGTTCCAGGCGCTCGTCGCCGATCAGGAAGTCACGCCGCCCCGCGAACCCATGCACATGGCCCTGGTTCATCATGCGCTGGCCTGGTCGGGCGGGCATGTAGATCTCGGGTCGGAAAGCGATGCTGAGATAGCTGTCGCCGGCCTCGCTGCCCAGTTTCACGACGCGGTCGGTCTGGCCGGTCTGCAGCACCATCAGGCCGCTCCGGGTCTGCCGGAAGACGAGGTCCCAGCTGCCATCCGGCCGTACCAGATCCTGCGTCGCTGCCGTGTAGCTCACCCGGTCGATGTGCGTGATGAAACGCGCGGCCGATGGCGAATCGGCCGCGCGCGTTTCACGCTGGATGCCTGGGTTGTGGCCCGTCACGCCACGTGCATGCGAGGAGAGGGCATGCACGCATGGTAGCGACGACTTACTGCAACTGGGCGAAGAAGCGGCGCATGTCCCGCACCAGCAGCTCGGGCGCGTCCGTCGCCGCGAAATGCCCGCCATGCGGCATTTCGGTCCACTGCACGATGTTGCTGTGCGAGCGCTCGGCAAAGGCACGCACCGAGCGGAAGTCGTTCGGGAAGGAGGCCACGGCCGTGGGCACCGGATTGGGCAGTTCACGGTAGCCGGCGCCGGTCTGGGCG
The DNA here is from genome assembly GCF_056401875.1 of Roseateles sp. P4_D2. Taxonomy (NCBI): domain Bacteria; kingdom Pseudomonadati; phylum Pseudomonadota; class Betaproteobacteria; order Burkholderiales; family Sphaerotilaceae; genus Roseateles; species Roseateles sp. P4_D2. Next base: position 368,236 of record NZ_JBFUIM010000001.1, read on the forward strand.
TTCTCGAAATAGAACTCCGCCGCCTGACCGCTGGTGGCGGTGAACCAGTACAGCGAGACATGGGTCAGGAAGCGCTCGCGGTCCATGGTCTGGGCGGCCTCGCCCTCGAAGCCGAAGAAGAGTTCGGCATTCCAGGCCAGCTGCGCCACCGGCGAATCCACCAGGCCGAAGCCCAGCGTGGCCGGCCGCTTGGACTGGATCTCGGCATAGCCGTTGTACTTCTGGAAGCGCTCGAGGTTGGCGAACCCGGCCCTCTCGAACGGGGACAGCTTCTCCATCTCGCCCGGCGCGCCGCTCGGGAAGGCGAAGATCTGCTGCAGGTGCACGCCCACCAAGCCCCGCGGATTCAGGATGCCCAGCTCGCGGCCGACGAGCGCGCCGCCGTCGCCCCCCTGGGCGCCATAGCGCTCGTAGCCCAGGCGCTTCATCAGCGTGTCCCAGGCGGCGGCAGTGTGCGCGGCCTCCCAGCCTGGGCCGGCCAGCGGCGACGAGAAGGCAAAGCCGGGCAGAGACGGGATGACGAGGTGAAAGGCCATCGCCGGGTCCAGCCCATGGGCGCGCGGGTTGCTCAAGGGGCCGATCACATCGAGGAACTCGGCCACCGTGCTGGGCCAGCCGTGCGTGAGGATCAGTGGCAGCGCATGCGGCTCGGGCGAGCGCACGTGCAGGAAGTGGATGGTCTGGCCGTCGATCTCGGTCAGGAACTGCGGATGGCGGTTCAGCTCGGCTTCGTGCGGGCGCCAGTCGTAGCCATCCACCCATTGCTCCGCCAGTTCGCGAATGAAACCGGTGGCCTGGCCGCGGCTCCAATCCTGCACGGTGGTCTGGGGCCAGCGGGTCTGGCGCAGGCGCTGCTTCAGGTCGTCGATCTGGGCTTGCGGGATGTCGATGCGGAAGGGGCGGATGGTGGTGCTCATGACAGGCTCCTGGGTGGGGTGGATCGATGGAGTCAGTGTCTCGATCTGCCCCGCCGAGAGCTTGTAAAAACCCGCCAATGCGGCCCGCCGTCAATGTTGGTGGTGCCCTCCGGGCTTGCGCACCTGCACCTGGGCATCCTGGGGAGCCGCGCCGGGCGCCGTGGCCGCTGGCGGCGCGTCACCCACTTCGCGCGCCAGCGTGCCGGCGGGGTGCGGGAACCAGCCCGGGTCGCTGTAGTCGCCCCGCTTCAGTCCGCGCCTGACCTTGAGCACGCTGAACATCCCACCCATCGCTATCGATCCGAAAGGCCCGTCCCCGGCCATCATGGGCGCGGTGTTCTCCGGCCCCGGCATGCTCATCTCCGTCATCTCGTGCATGCCGCTGTGGCCCATGGCCATATAGCCCGGCACCAGCTTGCGGATCTTGGCCTCCAGGTCGCTCGCATCCACACCCAGCATGGTTGGCACGTCATGTCCCATCGCGTTCATCGTGTGGTGAGCCTTGTGGCAGTGGAAGGCCCAGTCGCCTTCCTCGTCGGCGATGAACTCGATCTGGCGCATCTGGCCGACCGCGATGTCGGTTGTCACTTCGGGCCAGCGCGCCGTGCGTGGCACCGGGCCGCCGTCGGTGCCGGTGACCTCGAACTCATGACCATGGATGTGCATGGGATGGTTGGTCATCGTCAGGTTGCCGATGCGGATGCGCACGCGGTCGCCCTGGCGCGCGACGAGCGGCGCGATACCCGGGAAGATGCGGCTGTTCCAGCTCCACAGGTTGAAGTCCAGCATGGTCATGACCTTCGGTGTCGCACTGCCGGGCTCGATGTCATAGGCATTGAGCAGGAAGGCGTAGTCGCGGTCCACGTCGGCGATCTGCGGGTGCTTCGCCTTGGGATGCGTGATCCACAGGCCCATCATGCCCATGGCCATCTGCACCATCTCGTCGGCATGCGGGTGGTACATGAAGGTGCCGGGGCGGCGGGCGATGAACTCGTAGACCCAGGTCTTGCCGGGTGGGATGGGAGGCTGCGTGAGGCCCGTGACACCGTCCATGCCGTTGGGCAGGCGCTGGCCGTGCCAGTGCATGCTGGTGGCCTCGGGCAGGCGGTTGGTCACGTAGATGCGCACGCGGTCGCCCTCGACGACCTCGATGGTCGGCCCGGGGCTCTGGCCGTTGTAGCCCCACAGGCGTGCGGTGAAGCCCGGCGCCATCTCGCGCACGACGGGTTCGGCGACGAGATGGAATTCCTTGACGCCGGCGTTCATGCGCCATGGCGCCGTCCAGCCGTTCAGCGTGACGACGGGGTTGTAGGGGCGGCCATTGCGTGGAACCAGCGGCGCTTGCGTGTCGGGCGAGGTCTGGATGACGGGTTCTGGCAGGGCCGCGAGCGCCGCGGTGGACACCGCGGCCAGCGAGGTGCCAGCGAGCAGGGAGCGTCGATTGAGCATGGGATCCTCGGGATTCAGTGGGTTGCCGCGGCGGGGGCGGCGGCAGCGGCCTGGGGCAGGGCTGGCGCGACACGACCGACAAGGGCCTGGTCGAGGTCGGCCTGGGCGACCCAGAAATCGCGCAGCGCCTCCCGCGTGGCGCTGACGGCGGCGACCTGGGCGCGGGCATCGGCCAGCAGCTCGAAGACGCCGATCAGCATGGCGTTGTAGCGCAGCAGCTGTTCGCTGGAGACGCGCTGGGCCAGCGGCAGCAGTTCGTCCCGGTGCTGGCGGGCGACATCGAAAGCGCTGCGGTAGAGGCCGTACGCCTCGCGGGCTTCGGAGCGGGCCTGGATGGCTGTATCCGCGGCCACATGTGCGGCTTCGCGGGCCAGCGCCTCAGCCTTCGGTTGGGGGCCGGGGCCGAAGAGCGGCAGCTCCAGCGCCACCTCCCAGCCGCGCTGGGTAGGCTGTTCGTTGGACGAGTTGCGTACCGTGCCCAGCTCCAGCATCGACACCCAGCGCGTCATTCGAGCAAGGTCAAGCTGGCGCGCGGATTGCTCCAGAGTCAGCCGCGCCGCCTGCACGTCCAGGCGCTGGGCCAGGGCTTGCGCTTCGATGCCGGCTTGCTCTCGCGGCGTGGTTGGTAGGTCGGGCAGGCGCTCCGGCAGGCGCAGTGCGCTGCCGTCCTCCAGGCTCAGCAGGCGCACGAGGCGTTCGCGTGCGGCGAGCCGCTGGGCCTCGGTGCGTGCCAAGGCGAGTCGGGCGTCGGCCTCGAAGCCTTGTTCGCGGGCCCGCGCCAAAGCATTGAAGTTGCCGGCGACCTGCATGCGGCGTGCGAGTTCCGCGCCGGCCTCGGCGGCTTCCCGCACCTGGCGGCGGTAGGCCAGGGCCTCCTCGGCCGCGACGGCGCGTACCCAGGCGCGGCGCGTGTCGGCGGCCAGGGCCAGCGTGTCGGCGGCGGCCTGCTGCTGCTCAGCCTGCAGGCGGCGCTGCTCGGCGGCGCGCACCAGCGGCAGGGTCAGCAGGCGCGCAAGGTCGATATGCCAGCCGCGCTCCAGTTCCACCTCGCTGCCACGCGTCAGGCGGCTGAAGCGAAAGCCTGGGTTGGGCAGGCGGCCGGCCGCATCGACGTCGGCAGCGGTGACACCAAGGCGTGCCAGCCGGGCCTGCAACCCGCGATTGTTCTGCAGCGCGAGCTGCACGGCGGCATCCGCCGTCAGTGGTTCTCGCAGTCGCTCGTCAATCTGGTCAGCAGAGGGCAGGGTGGCCGACAGTGGCTGGGCGGTGTGTGGCTCGGTCAGCCTGGAGACGGGGGCGATGCTGTCGGGGGGCGCGGTGGCGCAGCCAGTCAGCGCGGTCAGCAGCGCGAGCCCGCAGGTGCGGGCGAAGGGAAGGGGATGCATGCAGGGCCTCTCGGGGCGGTGCGAAGACGCCCGCCGCGCTTGGCAGCGGCGGGAACAGCGGCAGTAACAGCGGAGAAGAGAAGCTCAGCCCCTGGGAGGCGGGTCGGGCAGTGGCGGCACGACGCCAGCCCAACGCTCGGCCGGCGCCTGGGCGACGCGCAGGGCCGGTGCGGCAGGCGGCGTGTCCAGCGTCAGCACGGGCGGCGGCGCGGCCGCCAGGCAACAGGGCGCGCAGAGCTTGCAGGGCTTGGCCGCGTGGTTGTGGGCATCGCCATGCATGCTCTGGTGGTCATGGCCGGCGTGTTGCTCTTGCATGGGCACCGGTGCCGGCTCACAGCCCAGTTGGCCGGCCGCGAGCAGGCTGCGCAGGGGCAGCAGCACGAGCAGCAGGCAGAGCAGGACGAAGCGACCGACGCGATGCATCTGCGGCACTTTACTACCCGTGCTGCTGAAGCCAGGCCCGCGGCGACGTGCCCGCATGCCGCTGCGCGAACAGCCGGCTCAGGGCCGAGGCATTCGCATAGCCCAGCTCGGCCGCCAGCGTCTTCAAGGACTTGCCGGCGCGCAGTTCGGCGCGGACGATGGCCAGGCGCCAGTCGGCGAGATAGCCGGCGGGCGTCTGGCCCAGGGCGTCGCGAAACGCCTCGGCAAAGCGGCTGCGCGACATGCCAGCCTCGGCCGCCATGGCTGCCAGGCTCCAGGCCTCGCCCGGCCGGGCATGCAGGGCCGTTAGCGCCCGGGCCAGGCGCGCGTCCGCCAGGCCGCGCATCAGGCCCAAGGGCAGGGCCGCGTCGCGCTGGTCCAGCATCCAGCGCAGCAGTTGCAGCAGCAGCACCTCGAACAACCGGTCTGCCAGCAGGCGTTGACCACAGCGCACGTGCTCCGATTCGCCGAACAGCAGCTTCAGCGTCGCGTCAATGCCCTCCACCTGCGCCAGCGGGAGCACGACCAGCGGCGGCAGCGCCTGCACGAGTGGGTGGCCGGCCTCGAAGTCCAGGGTTGCGCAGACGAAGTCCGAGCCCTCGGTCGGCGCGTTGTGGAAGTCGTGCGCTAGCGGGCGCGGGTAGAAGACCAGGCTGGGTTCGCGCACCCACAGGCGTTCGACGAGGCCGGTCGCACGGGCATGCCTCACCTCCATCGCGCCATTGCGCATCACATGCAGGAAACCGCGGCCGGGCCGGGCATCGAAGTGGGTCACGCCGCACAGCGGCCCGGCGTGGAAAAGGCTGGCGCGCACGCGAAAGCGCTCGAACAGTGGGCTCAGGCGGTCCAGTGGCGGGCTGTCAGTCACGGTACGAATGGGTTAAATTGTTGGATGAAATGATACCTATCGTTCTTGCCTGGCAACGACAGTGGAGACCTTCATCCACTGCCCTCGAAAGGCAACACCATGACCTCCCGCGTTCCCCTTGTCTCTGCCACCGACACCCCCGCCGCGGCCCGCGCGACGCTGGACGCGATCCACGGCGCCTTTGGCGCGACGCCGAACATGTTCCGCGCGGCGGCGAATTCGCCTGCGGCGCTGCAGGCCATGTGGTCCTTCTTTGGCGCTCTTGGCGGTGGGGCCATCCCGGCCAAACTGGGTGAGCAGATCGCTGTCGCCGTGGCCGACCGCAATGCCTGCGAATACTGCCTGGCCGCGCATACCGCCCTGGGCCGCAAGGCCGGCGCGACGCCTGCCGAGATGAACGCGGCCCAGGCTGGTGAGTCGGCCGACCCGGCGACGGCGGTGGCGCTGCGCTTCGCGCTCCAACTCGTCGAGCAGCGCGGCCAGGTGGGTGATGCCGATGTGGCAGCCGTGCGCGCGGCGGGGTTTGGCGACGGCCAGATCGTCGAGATCCTGGCTCACGTGGCGCTGAATCTGTTCACCAACTACGTGAACGTCGCGTTTGCGGTGCCGGTGGATTTCCCGAGCGTGAAGCTGCGCTCGGCTGTCTGATCGAGAGGCGATGATGGCGCAGATGAAAACCGCCCTGGCCCTGCGCCATCTCGCCTTCGAGGACCTCGGTCTCATCGAGCCCGTGCTGCTTTCACGCGGTTTCGATGTCCGCTATCACGAGGCCGGCGTCGACGACTTCGCTGCCGTTGATCTTGATGCAATCGATCTGCTCGTCGTGCTTGGCGGGCCGATCAGCGTGGAAGACGAGGAACGTTTCCCCTGGCTGGTCGACGAGGTCGGGCTGATCCGCCAACGACTGGACTCACGCCTGCCGCTGCTCGGCATCTGCCTGGGCGCGCAGCTGATGGCCCGAGCCCTGGGCGCGCGCGTGAAGCCCATGGGCGTCAAGGAGATCGGCTTTGCGCCGCTGACCATGACGGCGGCGGGGCAGGGCACGGCGTTGGTCGAGCTGGGCGATCAACCCATGTTGCACTGGCACGGCGATCAGTTCGAGTTGCCGGCCGGGATGGTGTCACTGGCGGCGACGACCGTCTGCCCTCACCAGGCGTTCGCGCCGCACAACCGGGCCCTGGGCCTGCAGTTCCACCCCGAGGTCGCGCCCGAGCGCTTCGAGCAATGGCTGATCGGCCATATCGACGAACTGGCGCAGGCCGGCATCACGCCGAATGAACTTCGCGCCGCGATGTCGCGCGAATCTGAAGGATTGCGAGCCGCCCTGAAGCGGCTGATGGACCGCTGGTTAGACCAGGCCCTGCTTTGACGCCAGCACCGCCGCTTCCGCACGGCTGGACACGTTGAGCTTCTTGTAGATGCTCTTGATGTGGTCGTTGACGGTGAACCACTTGATGCCCATCAGGTTCGCGATCTCCTTGATCGTGAAGCCCTTGCTCAGATAGGTCAGCACTTCGCTCTCGCGCGGCGTCAGGCGTTCCCATTCGGGCGGCGGGTCCAGGGCGACGCTGCGGCTGTTGGAAAAGCCCGCGTGCGAGGACGACAGTGAGCCGAAGCCCGAGTTCAGCGGCATGGTGCCGCTGTCACTGGAGCCGGGGCGGAAGTGAGACAGCAGGCGGCGCGCGATGGCGGGTGACAGCGGCGGCTGGCCGCGCACGATGCGCTGCAGCTCCTCCACCAGCACCTCGAAGCGGTCTTCCTTCAGCAGATAGCCGTCGGCACCGCACTGCAAGGCCGGAAAGAGGTGGTCGTCGTCCGAATACAGCGTCGTGACGATCTTGATAGCCGGAGATCCCGCCAACTCGGTCAGGAACTCCATGCCGTTGCCGTCGGGCAGTTCCAGGTCGACGAGGATGAGCTTGAAGCTGATCTCCGGGTTGCCACCTGAAAGCTTGGCCACCTGGCGGCGGGCGTTCTCAAGGTCACCGACTTCAGTGAGCTCCATCGCGTCGCTGAAGCTCTCTCGCACCACGCGGCACAGGAAACTGCGGGCAACGGGGTTGTCTTCGATGATGAGAACTTTGACGGTCATGGCGCGTGGCGGGCAGCGGCTGTCGATTCGACCGTCGAGAATGTAGCGCACCGCCCCCTAGAAGCTCCGGTGGATCGCCCTAGTCCAAGCCCCCGGTTCAGGCTTCACGAATTGGTAAGAACTAACTTGCCGACCACCTCGCGGGCCGCCATGCGCGCGAAGGCGGCAGGCAACTCCTCCATCGGCAGCACCCGGTCCAGCACCGGCTTGATCTTGCCCGCGGCATACCAGGCCGCCAACTCTCCCAGCATCGTGGCGTTATGCCCGGGCTCGCGTTTGGCGAATTCGCCCCAGAACACGCCGACCAGGGACGCGCCCTTGAGCAGCGCCAGGTTCAGCGGCAGCGCCGGAATCTGGCCCTGCGCAAAACCGATGACGAGGTAGCGGCCGCGCCAGGCGATGGAGCGGAAGGCCGCTTCGGCCAGGTCGCCGCCAACGGGGTCGTAGATGACGTCGGGCCCCTTGCCTTCGGTCAGGGCCTTCAATTCATCACGCAGGTTCTGCGTCGCGTAGTTGATGGTCGCGTCGGCGCCAAGGGCCTTGCAGGCCAGGCATTTGGCATCGCTGCCCGCCGCGGCGATGACCCGCGCCCCGGCGGCCTTGGCGATCTGGATGGCGGCCGTGCCGACGCCACCCGCCGCGCCCAGGATGAGCACGGTCTCGCCGGGCTTCAGAGCTGCGCGGTCCACCAGCGCGTGGTGGCTCGTGGCATAGGTACAGATGAAGGCCGCGGCGTCCTCGAAACTGAAAGCTTCGGGCAGCGGCATGGCCAGCACGGCCGGGATGCAGACCTCGGTGGCAAAGCCACCCAGGCCGCCAAAGGCCGCGACGCGCTGGCCCACGGCAAAGCCCTTGACGCCTTCGCCCACCTCGGTGACCACGCCCGAGAACTCCGTGCCTGGCACAAAGGGCAGGGGCGGCTTCATCTGGTACTTGTTCTGCACGATGAGCAGGTCAGGAAAGTTCAGGCTGGCGGCGCGGATAGCCACGCGGATCTGGCCCGCTGGCAGAGCGGGAGCGGGCAGTTCACGCCATTGCAGCGCCTCGACGCCCACCGGGTTCTCGCAGAGCCATGCCTTCATCGTCGTCTCCAGATTTCGTGAATTGGCGATGATAGGAATCAAGGTGGTTACACCCGGTCTCGCAGGTGACGCTCTCCCTACAATTGGCCCCATGCGCATCCTGATTTCCAACGACGACGGTTACCTCGCACCGGGCCTCGCGGCCCTGGTAAAAGCCTGCGAAGGCCTGGGCGAGATCGAAGTCATCGCCCCCGAGCAGAACGCCAGCGGCACGTCCAACTCGCTGACGCTGAACCGGCCGCTGAATGTCCACCGCGCCGCCAACGGGTTCCGCTATGTCAGCGGCACGCCATCCGACGGTGTCCATCTCGCCCTGACCGGTCTGCTCGGCTACCGGCCCGACCTGGTGCTCTCGGGCATCAACAACGGCGCCAACATGGGCGACGACACGCTGTATTCCGGCACCGTCGCCGCCGCCACCGAGGGCTATCTGTTCGGCATCCCGTCCATCGCCTTCTCGCAGGCCGAGAAGGGCTGGGTTGAACTGGAGGCCGCGGCCCGCGTGGCGCGCAGCGTCGTCGAGCAGGTCATTGCCGGGGGCTTAAGCCAGGGCTTCCTGCTCAACGTCAACATCCCCAACCGGGCCGATGCCGACACCCTGCCGCGCAAGATCACGCGCCTGGGCCGGCGCCATGCCAGCGAAGGCATCATCGAGCAGATCAACCCCCGCGGCGAGACCATCTACTGGATCGGCCCGGCCGGGGACGCCCGGGACGCCGGCGAGGGCACGGACTTCCACGCCACCGCCAACGGCCAGGTGTCGATCACGCCGCTGCAGGTGGACCTGACCGAACATTCGTCTCTCGGTGCCTGGGCGCAGCGCCTCGGTCTCTGAATGTCTACACCCAAGCGCTTCCCGGCCAGCCTGAAGTCGGCCACGTCACCGCAGCGTGAACTGCTGATGCCGCAGCGCCATCTGCATCAGGCCACGCGGGACGCGGCCCGGCTGGCGCGCCCCAGCGGCACCGGGCTGGACAGCGGCGCCGTGCGCCAGCGCATGGTCGACCGGCTGCGCGCCGAGGGGAAGTTCGACGAGCATGTGCTCGCCGCGATGGCCACCGTGCCGCGCCACGAGTTCGTCGACAGCGCGCTGGCCGCCCAGGCCTATGAGGACACGGCCCTGCCCATCGGCCATGGCCAGACCATTTCCAAGCCCTCGGTGGTCGCCCACATGCTGGGCCTGCTGATGGCCGGCGCTGGTGCGCGCCAGCGCGGGTCGCTGGGCCGTGTGCTGGAAATCGGCACGGGTTGCGGCTACCAAGCAGCCGTCATCGCGCTGCTGGCGCGACAGCTCACCTCCATCGAGCGCCTGCAGGGTCTGCACGACAAGGCCAAGCTCAATCTGCAGCGCGTGGGGCTGCCGCGCGTGCCGCGCCTCATCTGGGGCGATGGCCGCCTGGGCCACGCAGCCAGCGGGCCTTTCGACTGCATCATCGCTGCGGCGGGCGGCGAGGACATTCCCGCCGCCTGGACCGAGCAACTCGCCCCTGGCGGGCGTCTCATCGCCCCGACGGCGGCCGGCGGCCGCGGCCAGGTGCTGGTGGTGCTCGACCATGTCGTCGAGGCGGGCGTCAGCCGCTGGGTGCGCAACGAGCATGAAGCCGTGCTGTTCGTCCCATTAAAATCCGGCGTCCTCTGACGGGGCCGTCGGCGCACCGCGCCACACAATCGGGTCGGCCTTCCAACGTGCTCTAGCCACACGATGCCCTCAAGCCTGCGCCTTTTATTCACTGCCATCACCACCTCGCTGCTGCTCAGCGCCTGCGGCACGTCGTTGCATCGTGCCGCACCGGTCGAGGACCGCAACCCGCAGCCCGCCACGGCCGCGGTGGTGCCGGCGCCCGCCGCGTCGGCGGCTTCCGCGCCCGATGCCAAGCCGCCGCTGCCGGGTGCTGAGAACGCCGGCAAAGCCGGTTACTACACCGTCAAGCCGGGTGACGCGCTGATCCGCATCGCGCTGGACAATGGCCAGAGCTGGCGTGACGTGGCCAAATGGAACAGCCTGGAGAACCCCAACCGTATCGAGGTGGGGCAGGTGCTGCGCGTCGTGCCCCCAGGTGTCGACCCCAGCGCCGTGACGGCCAAGCCCATCGCCAGCACGGCCAAGGTCGAGTCGCGGCCGCTGGACGCCAAGCCGCCGGTCGCTGCCGCGAGTGCGCCGACGGCTTCGTCCACCAGTACGTCCACACCGGCCGCATCGGAAGACGACAGCATGGCCTGGGGTTGGCCGGTCGCCCAATCCATCAGCGCCGGCTTCGACGAGCAGCGCAACAAGGGTCTGGACTTTGCAGGCAAGCCGGGTGACCCGGTGCTGGCTGTCGCCGATGGACGCGTTGTTTACGCTGGTTCGGGGTTGCGCGGCTACGGCAACTTGGTCATCATCAAGCACAACAGCACCTACCTGACAGCGTATGCCCACAACCGGGCCATGCTGGTCGAGCAGGACCAAACCGTACGCAAGGGTCAGAGGATTGCCGAGATGGGTTCCACCGAGAGCGATACCGTCAAGTTGCACTTTGAAGTGCGCAAGCTCGGCAAGCCTGTCGATCCGGCCAAGCTGCTGCCGCCGCGCTGAGAAGCCGGCCAGCCAACAGTCATGCATCGGGCCAGCGATCACGTCATGAAACGCGCTGCGCCCAAGCTCAACGGACATGGTGGCAATGGCAGCGAGCCGGCTGTCATCTTGTCGGCGCTGAACGGGGGCAGCGGTGATGCCGAGCCGGTTTCAGACGTCAGCGAAGAAGACGGCCGGGCACTGCGCAATGGCGGCGACGAGGTCGAGCTCGGCAACGCGCTGCAGGCCTATCTGCGCGACATCCGCCGCACGCCGCTGCTGACGCCTCAGCAGGAATTCGACACGGCCGTTGCGGCGCGCGCGGGTGATTTCGATGCGCGCCAGGCCATGATCGAGCACAACCTGCGCCTGGTCGTCAGCATCGCCAAGAACTACCTGGGCCGTGGCCTGCCGATGAGCGATCTCATCGAGGAAGGCAATCTCGGCTTGATGCACGCCATCGGCAAGTTCGAGCCCGAGCGCGGGTTCCGTTTCTCCACCTACTCGAGCTGGTGGATACGCCAGAGCATCGAGCGCGCGCTGATGCACCAGGCCCGCTTGGTGCGGCTGCCGGTGCACATCGTGCGCGAGCTCAACCAGGTGCTGAAGGCGCGCCGCGCGCTGGAGGCCCTGCAGAGCGCCAATGGCTCCGAAGGCCGCGTGCGCGCCGAGGACGTGGCCCAAGCGCTGGGCCGGCCGGTCGACGAGGTGGCCGAGCTGTTGGCCTATGCCGAGCTGCCGAGTTCGCTGGATTCGCCGGTGGACCGCAACGGCGAGGGCGGCGAGTCCATGCTGGATCTGGTGGCCGACGACCAGGCTATCGACCCGATGGGCCTGCGCCTGTCGCACGAGGTCGAGGAGTTGCTGCAGCACGGGCTGGCCAGCCTCAACGACCGTGAGCGCGAGGTGCTGTCGGGCCGCTACGGCCTGTCGGACCGCGAACCGGAGACGCTGGACGTGCTGGCCATCCGCCTCAAGCTGACGCGCGAGCGCATCCGCCAGATCCAGATCGAGGCGCTGGCCAAGCTCAAGCGCAACATGATGCGCCACGGCGTGGATCGGGACTCGATCTTCTGACGGGTTGCGCGAGCCTCAGATAATCTGGGGATGACTCAGACAACGGAATGGCTCAAGGTCGAAAGTATCGAACTTGAGGCGCAGGGCGTGGCGCACAACGCCGAGGGCAAGGTGGTCTTCATCGACGGTGCCTTGCCGGGTGAGATCGTGAAGGCGCAGATCTCGCGCCGCAAGAACAACTGGGAGCAAGGCCAGCTCACCGAAATCAAGAAGGAAAGCTCGCTGCGCGTGACGCCGGGTTGCCCTCATTTCGGCCTGCACGCCGGCGCCTGCGGCGGCTGCAAGATGCAGCATCTGCAGGCCGGCGCCCAGGTGGCGGTGAAACAGCGCGTGGTGGAGGACCAGCTCTGGCATCTCGGCAAGGTCAAGGCCGAGGTGCTGCTGCGGCCCATCGAGGGCCCGACCTGGGGCTATCGCTACCGCGCGCGATTCTCGGTGCGCTATGTGCAGAAGAAGGGCGTCGTGCTGATCGGCTTTCACGAGCGCAAGAGCCGCTATGTGGCCGACATGCAGGTCTGCAAGGTCGTGCCCAAGGTCGTCAGCGACCTGCTGATGCCGATGCGCGAGCTGATCATGGCGATGGCCGAGCGCGACCGCCTACCCCAGATCGAACTGGCCATGGGCGACGAGGTCATTGCGCTGGTGCTGCGCCACCTGAACCCGCTGCCGGACGGCGACATCGCGCTGCTGCGCGAGTTCGCCGCCAAACACGGCGTGCAGTGGTGGCTGCAGCCCAAAGGGCCGGACACGGTCAAGTTGCTCGACGAAGGCGGGCCGCAACTGGCCTACCGCCTGCCCGAGTTCGGCGTGACCATGCCGTTCAAGCCGACCGACTTCACGCAAGTCAACCCGCACATCAACGCCACCCTGGTCGGCCGTGCGCTGCGCCTGCTGGCTGTCGAGCCGGATGACCGGGTCATCGACTGGTTCTGCGGCCTGGGCAATTTCACGCTGCCGCTGGCCACCAAGGCGCGCGAGGTGCTGGGCATCGAGGGCAGCGAGACCCTGGTGCAGCGCTCGCGCGAGAACGCGGCGCTGAACGGCCTGGCGCACAAGGCGAGCTTCGTTGCGCGCAACCTGTTCGAGATGACGCCTGAACTGCTGGCATTGGATGGTGCAGCGGACCGCTGGCTCATCGACCCGCCGCGCGAAGGCGCCTTTGCGCTGGCCAAGGCGGTGGCGGACATCGCCCAGGACCCGTCGCTGGCGCCGGGCTGGATGGCACCGAAGCGCATCGTCTACGTCAGCTGCAACCCGGCAACGCTGGCGCGCGATGCCGGCTTGCTCGTCAATGTGGCGGGCTATCGCTGCACGGCGGCCAGCGCGGTCAACATGTTCCCGCACACGGCGCACGTCGAAAGCATTGCGGTCTTCGACCGCGGTGCTTCAGAGTAGGCTCATATCGCTTCGGCGATGTGATGCCGGAACTAATCGATCGCAGTCTTCGATCACTGAAGCGCACGTTGCTCAAGTAAATCCCGGCTCGCCCATTGCGACGACCGGGATTTTTTGCTTTTCGGCCTACGTGTTAGTCCGGACTCGGTCCCGGTGCGAAGTAGACAAAATGAATAAACAACATTGTTTAGTTGTTTTGCCGAGCATCGGGTCCACCCGGCCGGCGTCATGACTTCCACAGGAGACAAGCCAGCATGCCCATTCGAAATCTGTTGCCCCGAGTCCTGGGCACTGCCTGCCTGGCCCTCGGGCTCGCGTCGTCCGCGCTTGCGCAAACCACCCTGGCCCTGCCGCAACCGGCCCTCAAACGCGGCGTGAACGCGCTGGGCTATGACCCGCTCTGGAGCGAGCCGGCCAAGGCGCGCTTCCAGCTGCGCCATATGCAGGCCATCCGCGACGGTGGCTTCGATCATGTGCGCTTGAACCTGCATGCCTTCGAGCACATGGACGCCGAAGGCCGCTTGTCGACGGCTTGGCTGAAGACGCTGGACGAGATGACAGCCGCGGCGCTGGGGGCGGGCCTGCAGGTCATCCTGGACCAGCACAACTTCAACGACTGCGCCAAGGAGATCGACAAGTGCCGGACGCGCCTCAAGGCCTTCTGGCGCCAAATCGCCCCGCGCTACAAGGACGCGCCCGACGCGGTGCTGTTCGAGATCCTGAACGAGCCCAACGGCGCGGCCGACGCGGTATGGAACGACATGCTGGCCGAGAACCTGGCCATCATCCGCGAGACCAACCCGAAGCGCCGCGTCGTCGTCGGGCCGAAGTTCTGGAACTCGCTGGATCAGCTCGACACCCTGAAGCTGCCCGAGTCCGACCGCAACCTGGTCGTGACCTTCCATTACTACACGCCCATGGAGTTCACCCACCAGGGCGCGTCATGGACGCCGCAGTTCCAGAAGCTGTCCGGCGTGACCTGGGGCACGGCCGCCGAGCTGGACAAGCTCAAGCAGGACTTCGATCGCGTGAAGGCTTGGGCGCAGCGCACGGGCCGGCCGATTCTGCTGGGCGAGTTCGGTGCCCTGGAGACGGCGGGCATGGCGCAGCGCGTGGCCTGGACTGCGGCGGTCGCCCGAGCTGCCGAGGCGCGCAGCTTCGGTTGGAGTTATTGGCAGTTCGACTCAGACTTCGTCGTCTGGGACATGCAGGCAGACGGCTGGGTCCGACCCATTCTGGGTGCCCTCGTGCCGGCGCCCGGCGCGCCGACACCCCAAGTGGCGCGCGGCGGTGACCCCGCGTTGGATCACCTGATCAATTCGGCCAAGGTCAGTGCCTGGTCGGTCTATGGCGAGGGCCAATCCACACAGCAGGTGGCTTGCGAGGCCTCGGGCAAGACCTGCCTGCGCGTCGACCTGCAGGGCAAGCGCGCCAACGTCTGGGACAACGGCGTGATCACACCCATCACCGGCGAGATCCGCAAGGGCGACAAGCTGCAGGTGCTCATGTGGATGCGGCTGGATACGGACGACGCCAAGGCCAAGGTCAGCGTGCCCATCTCGCTGCAACTGAATGCAGCGCCCTACACGGCCCTGCTGTCCAGTGTGGCCACGCTGACCAACAAGCTGGAGCCCGTGGTGCTGAACGGCACAGTCCAAGAAAACCAAGCTGCAGGCACGGTGATGCTGTCGGCGCACGTCGGGCAGGTGGGCCAGCCGATCATTGTGAGCGCACCCTTTGTGTTGAAGAACTTCAAGCCGGGCGCCCAATAAAAAAGGAGCCGCGTCAGCAGGCTCCTTCATCAGGCGGCCGCCG
Source organism: Roseateles sp. P4_D2 (assembly GCF_056401875.1). Classification (NCBI taxonomy): domain Bacteria; kingdom Pseudomonadati; phylum Pseudomonadota; class Betaproteobacteria; order Burkholderiales; family Sphaerotilaceae; genus Roseateles; species Roseateles sp. P4_D2. The sequence continues at coordinate 383,293 of NZ_JBFUIM010000001.1, forward strand.
TGGAACCGGCTTTGCCGGGCCACTGGCGGCTGCCAAGGCCTGAGGCCTTGTCCTTCGCCAGGCACAAACAGTCCTCAGGACTGTTTCTGTCCGGGCTCAGCCCCCTTGAGGGGGAGGCGCAAAGCGCCTCCGGGTGAGTCAATCAGTCGCGCTCGCCGCCGAAGATGCCGAGCAGCGACAGCAGGCTCTGGAACACGTTGTAGAGGTCCAGGTAGATGGCCAGCGTGGCGGAGATGTAGTTGGTCTCGCCGCCGTCAATGACGCGCTTGATGTCATACAGCAGGAAGGCCGAGAACACGCCCAGCATCAGCACCAGGATGGTCAGCATCAGCGCTGACGACTGCAGGAAGATGTTGGCGATGCCGGCGACCATCAGCACGATCGCGCCAACGACCAGGAATTTGCCCATGGACGACAGGTCGCGCTTGATGATGGTGGACAGGCTGGCCATCGCGAAGAAGATCGCTGCCGTGCCGCCGAAGGCCGTCATGATCAAGCTGGAACCGTTGCGGTAGCCCAGCACCTGGGCAATCAGCCGCGACAGCATCAGGCCCATGAAGAAGGTGAAGCCCAGCAGGGCTGCGACGCCCATGCTGCTGTTCTTGGTCTTTTCGACGACGAACATCAGGCCGAAGGCGCCGATGAAGAAGACCAGCGTGCTGATGCCGAAGCCCATCTTGGCCATGAAGCCGGTGGATACGCCGATCCAGGCGCCCAGCACCGTAGGCACCAGCGACAGGGCGAGCAGCCAATAGGTGTTGCGCAGTACGCGCTGCCGGTCAACAGCCAGGCCGTTGCCGGCATAGCCGTAAGAGGTTTGCAGACTGTCGTTCATGACGATGCTCCGGAGGCAAAAGGACCGAGGGAATTCTAGGCTCCCGCTGGGCCGCTACATTGGGGTCTATCCCCCGGAAAGCAAGACCATGAAACAGCAATCTCAACTCGAACTCGCAGACGTCAAGCGCATCGCCGCCGCAGCGGAGGCCCATGCAGTCAGCAAGGGCTGGGCGGTGTCCATCGCCATCGTCGACGCCGGCGGCCACCTGCTGTGGCTGCAGCGCCTGGATGGCGCCTCGCCCAGCTCGGCGATGTTTGCGCCGGCCAAGGCGCACACCTCGGCCTTGGGCCGGCGCGAATCCAAGATTTACGAGGACATGATCAACGGCGGGCGGCAGTCCTTCCTCAGCGTGCCCGGCATGCACGGCCTGCTGGAGGGCGGCGTGCCCATCCTCGTTGACGGGCAGTGCGTGGGCGCCGTCGGCGTCAGCGGTGTGAAGTCCAGCGAGGATGCCGAGATCGCCAAGGCTGGTATTTCGGCACTCTGAAGCGGCACTTCGAGGCGCCACGAAGCCGTCGCAAGGCGGTCGCGAAGCCTCCGTACTAACCCCAGTCGGCTATACTCGATGGGTTTACCTGAACCCACTTGCTGCCCGGCGAAAACCTTGTTGGTTTCCTCAAATTGACCCGTCTTCGGCCGGGTTGATGCTGGGCACGCGCCCCATTTGCGGAGACCCTTGTGCTGACCGACCTGCTTCATCCCCCTCAAGCAATTCTGGCTCTGGCGGATGGGACGGTGTTCCGAGGCCAATCCATCGGCGCAACGGGCCAGACGGTCGGCGAAGTGGTGTTCAACACCGCGCTGTCCGGCTACCAGGAAATCCTCACCGACCCGAGCTACTGCAAGCAGATCGTCACGCTGACGTATCCGCACATCGGCAGCTACGGCGTCAGCGATGAAGACGTCGAGGCCGCCAAGGTGCATGCCGCCGGCCTCGTCATCAAGGACCTGCCGCTGCGCGCCTCCAACTTCCGCTCGGGCCGCACGCTTGACCAGTACCTGCGCGACGAAGGTACCGTGGCCATTGCCGGCCTTGACACCCGCCGCCTGACCCGCGTGCTGCGCACCAACGGCGCACAGAACGGCTGCATCCTGGCGTTGGCTGCCGGCGAAGCGCTGACGCAAGCGCATATCGACTCCGCGGTGGCCGCCGCCAAGGCCGCACCGTCGATGTCCGGCCTGGACCTGGCCAAGGTCGTCAGCCGCACCGAGAACGAAACCTGGACGCAGACCGAGTGGAAGCTCGGCAGCGGCTACGGCACGCAGACCGCACCGAAGTTTCACGTCGTCGCCTACGACTTCGGCGTCAAGCTCAACATCCTGCGCATGCTGGCCGAGCGCGGCTGCAAGGTCACCGTCGTGCCGGCTCAGACGCCCGCCAGCGCCGTATTCGACCTGGAGCCGGACGGCGTCTTCCTGTCCAACGGCCCTGGCGACCCGGAGCCTTGCGACTACGCGATCAAGGCCACGGCGCAGCTGATCGAATCCGGCATCCCCGTCTTCGGCATCTGCCTGGGCCACCAGATCCTGGCGCTGGCCAGCGGTGCCAAGACCTTCAAGATGAAGTTCGGCCACCACGGCGCCAACCACCCGGTCAAGGACCTGGACAGCGGCCGCGTCGGCATCACCAGCCAGAACCACGGTTTCGCGGTCGACCCCGACACGCTGCCGGCCAATCTGCGCGCCACGCACGTGAGCCTGTTCGATGGCACGCTGCAGGGCATTGCCCGCACCGACAAGCCGGCTTTCAGCTTCCAGGGCCACCCGGAAGCCAGCCCCGGCCCGCACGATATTGCCTACCTGTTCGACCGGTTCCTGTCCCTGATGAACAAGTCCTGAAGGAGGGCCTGCAAATGTTCGGCATCACCGATCTCGGCACCTTCCTCGCGGCGGCGATCTTCATCATCCTGCTGCCCGGGCCCAATTCGATCTATGTGCTGTCCGTTGCGGCGCAGCGCGGCGTTCGCACCGGCTACGGCGCGGCCTGTGGCGTGTTCGTCGGCGACACGCTGCTGATGACGGCGGCTGCTGCCGGTGGCGCGTCGCTGTTGATGGCCAGCCCGCAGATCTTCTTCGTCGTGAAGATGGTCGGCGCGGTCTACCTGGGCTGGATCGGCATCCAGTTGCTGCGCGGTGCGCTGAGTACCTGGCGCGGTGAGGCCAAGGCCGCCGAGGCACCGCGCCTCGTCGACGCGAGCCAGCCGTTCAAGAAGGCCCTGGTCGTCAGCCTGCTGAACCCCAAGGCCATCGCCTTCCTGCTGTCCTTCTTCATCCAGTTCGTCGACCCGGCCTATCCGCATCCGGCGCTGACCTTCCTGATCCTGGGTTCCATCATCCAGGTGCTGAGTTTCATCTATCTCTCGACGCTGATCTTTGCCGGCGCCCGCCTGGCCGCCGCCTTCCGCGCGCGCCGCCGGCTGTCCAGCACTGCCAACGCCAGCGTCGGCGCACTTTTCGTTGGGTTCGGGGCCAAGCTGGCCACGGCCACTCTCTAAGCAGACCGCCATGCCGAAACGTACAGACCTAAAAACCATCCTCATCATCGGCGCGGGTCCGATCATCATTGGCCAGGCCTGCGAGTTCGACTACTCCGGCGCCCAGGCCTGCAAGGCGCTGCGCGAGGAGGGCTACAAGGTCGTCCTGGTGAACAGCAACCCGGCCACGATCATGACGGACCCGGACACGGCGGACGTCACCTACATCGAGCCCATCACCTGGCAGGTGGTCGAGAAGATCATCGCCAAGGAGCGGCCGGATGCCGTGCTGCCGACGATGGGCGGCCAGACCGCGCTGAACTGCGCGCTGGACCTGCACAAGCACGGCGTGCTGGCCAAGTACAACGTCGAGATGATCGGCGCCAACGAGCATGCCATCGAGAAGGCCGAGGACCGCCTCAAGTTCAAGGACGCGATGACCAAGATCGGCCTGGGCTCGGCCCGGTCCGGCATCGCGCACTCGCTGGAAGAAGCCTGGGCCGTGCAGAAGCGCATCCACGCCGAGATCGGTGGCGCGGGTTTCCCGATGGTCATCCGCCCCAGCTTCACGCTCGGCGGCTCGGGCGGCGGCATCGCCTACAACCCGGAAGAGTTCGAGACCATCTGCAAGCGTGGCCTGGACCTCTCGCCGACCAACGAACTGCTCATCGAAGAGAGCCTGATCGGCTGGAAGGAGTACGAGATGGAGGTCGTCCGCGACAAGGCGGACAACTGCATCATCGTCTGCTCCATCGAGAACCTCGACCCGATGGGCATCCACACCGGCGACTCCATCACCGTGGCGCCGAGCCAGACGCTGTCGGACAAGGAATACCAGCTGCTGCGCAACGCCAGCATCGCCATCCTGCGCGAGATTGGCGTGGACACCGGCGGCTCCAACGTGCAGTTCTCCATCAACCCGAAGGACGGCCGCATGGTCGTCATCGAGATGAACCCGCGCGTGTCGCGCTCCTCGGCGCTGGCCTCCAAGGCAACGGGTTTCCCCATCGCCAAGATCGCCGCCAAGCTGGCAGTCGGCTACACGCTGGACGAGCTGAAAAACGACATCACCGGCGGCATCACGCCGGCGTCGTTCGAGCCCAGCATCGATTACGTCGTCACCAAGATCCCGCGCTTCGCCTTCGAAAAGTTCCCGATGGCCGACTCGCGGCTGACGACGCAGATGAAGTCCGTCGGCGAAGTGATGGCCATGGGCCGAACCTTCCAGGAATCCTTCCAGAAGGCGCTGCGCGGCCTGGAGACCGGCATCGACGGCCTGACCGAGCGCTCGGCCGATCGTGAAGAGATCGTGCAGGAGATCGGCGAAGCCGGCCCCGAGCGCATCCTGTTCTTGGCCGACGCCTTCCGCATCGGCATGACGCTGGACGAGATCTATGAAGAGACTGCGGTGGACCCGTGGTTCCTCGCGCAGATCGAGCAACTCGTGCAGATCGAAGGCGAGCTGAAGGGCCGGGCGATCGAGTCCATCACAGAGGCAGAGCTGCGCCTGCTCAAGAGCAAGGGCTTCTCGGACAAGCGCCTGGCCAAACTGCTGGGCACGCACCAGCACGCCGTGCGCGAGCGCCGCCATGCGCTGAACGTGCGCCCCGTCTACAAGCGCGTGGACACCTGCGCGGCCGAGTTCGCGACGCAGACGGCGTACATGTACTCGACCTACGAGGGCGCGGATGCCGAGTGCGAAGCCAACCCGACGGACAAGAAGAAGATCATGGTGCTGGGCGGTGGCCCGAACCGCATCGGCCAGGGCATCGAGTTCGACTACTGCTGCGTGCATGCCGCGCTCGCGATGCGCGAGGACGGCTACGAGACCATCATGGTCAACTGCAATCCCGAGACCGTCTCGACCGACTACGACACGTCGGATCGCCTCTATTTCGAGTCGGTCACGCTGGAAGACGTGCTGGAGATCGTCGACAAGGAAAAGCCGGTCGGCGTCATCGTGCAGTACGGCGGCCAGACGCCGCTGAAGCTCGCACTTGATCTGGAGCGTGCCGGCGTGCCCATCATTGGCACGACGCCCGATTCCATCGACATCGCCGAGGATCGCGAGCGCTTCCAGAAGCTGCTGCACGAGCTGGGCCTGCGCCAGCCACCCAACCGCACTGCACGCAATGAAGATCAGGCCGTGGCGCTGGCCAACGAGATCGGCTACCCGCTGGTCGTGCGCCCGAGCTATGTGCTGGGCGGCCGTGCGATGGAGATCGTGCACGGCGACAAGGACCTGGAGCGCTATATGCGCGAAGCCGTGCGCGTGTCCGAGAAGTCGCCCGTGCTGCTGGACCGCTTCCTGGAAGACGCCGTCGAGGTCGACGTCGATTGCATCGCCGACGCTGCGGGCGACGTGATGATCGGCGGCATCATGGAGCACATCGAGGCGGCCGGCATCCACAGCGGCGACTCGGCCTGCTCGTTGCCGCCCTACACACTGGCGGCCGACCTGCAGGACGAGCTGCGCCGCCAGACGGCCGCGATGGCCAAGGCGCTCAAGGTCATCGGCCTGATGAATGTGCAGTTCGCCATTCAGGGCGACGTGACTGCCGGTCTCGCGGCCTGCACGGTCTACGTGCTGGAAGTGAATCCGCGTGCCTCGCGTACCGTGCCCTATGTGTCCAAGGCCACCGGTCAGCAGCTCGCCAAGATCGCCGCGCGCTGCATGGCGGGCCAGAAGCTGGTCGACCAGCGCGACCGCAAGGGCCGCGTGCCGGCCGAAGTGATCCCGCCTTACTTCAGCGTCAAGGAAGCCGTCTTCCCGTTCAACAAGTTCCCGGGTGTGGACCCCATCCTCAGCCCCGAGATGCGTTCGACCGGCGAAGTGATGGGCGCAGCCAGGACTTTCGGCGAGGCGATGCTGAAGAGCCAGATCGGCGCCGGCTCGCGCCTGCCGCGCCAGGGCAATGTGCTGATCACGGTCAAGAACAGCGACAAGGCCCGCGCCATCGCCATCGCCAAGGATTTGCATGCGCTGGGCTTCGGCATCGTCGCGACGCGCGGCACGGCGGCTGCGATCACCGAGGCCGGCGTGCCGGTCAAGCTGATCAACAAGATCAAGGACGGCCGCCCTCACATCGTCGACGCGCTCAAGGGCGGCGACATCCAGCTCGTCTTCACGACGGTGGACGAGACCCGCACGGCGATCGCTGACAGCCGCTACATCCGCCAGGCAGCTCTGGCCAACCGCGTGACCTATTACACGACCATGGCCGGTTGTGAAGCCGCGGTCGAAGGCATGAAACACCGTGATGGTCTGACCGTGCAATCCCTGCAGGAACTGCACGCCGAGCTGGCTTAAACTACAGCCCATCGATTCCGCCGCAGCAGCCCGACCGGGCCGCAGCGGCGGAACTCTTTTTGCCCATTGAGTTTTTGCCATGACGACCATTCCCCTGACCAAGCGCGGCGCCGAGTCGCTCAAAGCCGAGCTGCACCGACTCAAGACCGTCGAACGTCATGCCGTCGTCCAGGCAATTGCCGAAGCGCGCGCCCAGGGTGACCTGAGCGAGAACGCCGAGTACGACGCAGCCAAGGACAAGCAGGGCTTCATCGAAGGCCGCATCCTCGAGATCGAAGGCAAACTCGCGGCGGCGCAGATCATCGATCCCTCGACGCTGGACGCTGGCGGTCGCGTGGTGTTCGGCGCAACGGTGGACCTGGAAGAAGAAGCCAGCGGCACCGAAGTGACCTACCAGATCACGGGTGACGACGAGGCCGACATCAAGCATGGCCGCATCTCGGTCGGCTCGCCGATCGCCCGCGCCCTGATCGGCAAGGAGGCCGGTGACGTCGCCGAAGTGCAGGCCCCCGGCGGCATCAAGCGCTACGAAATCGTCGAAGTGCGCTACGAGTGATGTTCGCTCGGCTCCAAGCCCTGCTGGCCGCCCTCTGGGGCGGCTTTTTGCTGTGTGTGGCCTTCGCGGCGACGCCCAGTGCCTTCGCGGTGTTGGAGCGCGCCCAGGCCGGTGCTTTCGTCGCACGCGTGTTTGCGATCGAGGCGCAGGTCAGCCTGGCGTTGGGGCTGGTGCTGATGATGATCGAGCGACGCATCGCCCGTGACACCTTGGAGGGCGGGGGCGTCAGCCAACAGTTTTCAGCCCGGCTCTTGCTGCCGGTCGTGGCCCTGTTCTGCACGATTGCCGGCTACTACGGCCTGCAACCGCTGATGGCAGACGCGAAGGCCGGCGCCGGGGTCGCATCCTTCGCGGCGCTGCATGGTGCTTCGCTCGCGTTCTTCGGCGTGAAGGGCCTGGCGGTGCTGGCCCTGGCGTGGATCAGTCCGCGACGTTCTTCTTGACGCTGGTCATGCGGCGCTTGGCGCGCTTGAGTTCGCCACCCTGGGCGACGCGCTGGTTGCCCAACACCTTGAGTTTGGTGACCTGGGGCCGACCATTGCCGCTCTTGGAGAATTTGACGATCTTGACCACGCGCGGGCCGGGTCGGGCGTCGGTGCGCTCGGCGGCTGCCTTCTCCGGAATCGGCCGCCACAGCACCAGCAGCTTGCCGATGTGCTGGATGGGCGCGGCGTTCAGCTCGTCGCAGAGCTGGGCGAACATGGCTTCGCGCGCAGCGCGGTCGTCGCCCAGCACCCGCACCTTGATCAGGCCATGAGCCTTCAGCGCCAGGTCCACTTCCTTCACGACGGCGGGGGTCAGGCCATCGCCGCCGATCATCACGACCGGGTCGAGATGGTGGGCGTCGGAGCGTTTGTCCTTGCGCTGGGCAGGGGTCAGGATGATTTGAGGCATCCCCGTATTATCCCGTAGGCATGAAAACTCAAACCAAAAGCAAGAAGCTCAACAAGGCGTGGTTGAACAACCATGTCTCGGATCCCTATGTGCAGCAGGCGCAGAAGGACGGCTACCGCTCGCGCGCGGCCTACAAGCTCAAGGAAATCGACGAGGAACTGAAGCTGATCCGCCCGGGCCAGATCGTCGTCGACCTGGGCGCCACGCCCGGTGCCTGGAGCCAATATCTGCGCCGCCGGTTCGCGCCCACGGAGGCGGGGCGGGGCGGGGCGGCGGTGGGGCAGCTCAACGGCAGCATCATTGCGCTGGACGTGCTGGAGTTCGAACCCATCGAGGGCGTGCAGTTCATTCAGGGCGATTTTCAGGAGGACGCGGTGCTGGCAGAGCTGGAGGCGGCTCTGGCCGGCCGGCCGGTGGACGTCGTCGTGTCGGACATGGCGCCCAATATGTCGGGTATTGCGTCCACCGATGCCGCCCGCATCTCCGGCCTGGTCGAGCTGGCCGTCGATTTCGCCAGCAGCCACCTCAAGCCCGAGGGCGCGCTGGTGGCCAAGGTCTTCCATGGCAGCGGCTACGACGAGCTCGTGAACCTCTTCAAAACACATTTCAAAGTCTTCAAGGTCGTGAAGCCCAAAGCCTCCCGCATCCGCTCTTCCGAGACATTCTTGGTGGGCATGGGACTGAAAAACCGCTGATTACAGGGGTAGGCCCCTTGCCGCCCCTAAAATCGCCCCCACTGTCCTGAAACCCGCGCTGGGCCATCAGGGCCAAGGAGTCGCAGTGAACAATCAATGGTTTTCGAAGTTCGCCGTCTGGATCGTGATCGCGCTGGTGCTGTTCACGGTCGTCAAGCAGTTCGGCGGCACCACGGCACCCGGTAAGCAGGTGACCTATTCCGAGTTCCTGGATCTCGTCCAGGCGCGCCGGATCAAATCCGCGACGCTGCCCGACGGCATCACCGGTGACATCTACGCCGAAGACACCGAAGGCAACAAGCTGCGCACGCTGGCCACCTACCAGGATCGCGGCCTGGTCGGCGACCTGCGCAGCAACGGCGTCAAGTTCGACATCAAGCCGCGTGAAGAGCAGAGCTTCCTGGTCAGCATGCTGATCAACTGGACGCCGATGCTGCTGCTGATCGGTGTCTGGGTCTACTTCATGCGCCAGATGCAGGGTGGCGGCAAGGGCGGGGCATTCAGCTTCGGCAAATCCAAGGCCCGCATGCTGGACGAGGCCAACAACACCGTCACCTTCGCCGACGTCGCTGGTTGCGATGAAGCCAAGGAAGAGGTCAAGGAGCTGGTCGACTTCCTGAAGGATCCGCAGAAATTCCAGAAGCTCGGCGGCCGTATCCCGCGTGGTGTGTTGCTTGTCGGCCCTCCGGGTACCGGCAAGACGCTGCTGGCCAAGTCCATCGCCGGTGAAGCCAAAGTGCCCTTCTTCACGATCTCGGGCTCCGACTTCGTCGAGATGTTCGTCGGCGTTGGCGCGGCCCGCGTGCGAGACATGTTCGAGCAGGCCAAGAAGAGCGCGCCCTGCATCATCTTCATCGACGAAATCGACGCCGTCGGCCGCCATCGCGGCGCGGGCCTGGGCGGTGGCAATGATGAGCGCGAGCAGACGCTGAACCAGATGCTGGTCGAGATGGATGGCTTTGAGACCAATCTCGGCGTCATCGTCATCGCCGCCACCAACCGACCCGACATCCTCGACCCCGCGCTGCTGCGCCCCGGCCGCTTCGACCGCCAGGTCTATGTCACGCTGCCGGACATCCGCGGCCGCGAGCAGATCCTGAACGTGCACATGCGCAAGGTGCCTATYGGCCAGGACGTCAACGCGTCCATCCTCGCCCGCGGCACGCCTGGCATGAGCGGTGCCGACCTGGCCAACCTCGTCAACGAGGCTGCCCTGTTCGCCGCGCGCCGCAATGGTCGCCTGGTGGAAATGATCGACTTCGAGCGCGCCAAGGACAAGCTCTACATGGGCCCCGAGCGCAAGAGCATGGTCATGACCGAGGACGAGAAGCGCGCCACGGCGTACCACGAGTCTGGTCATGCCGTCGTCGCCGAGCTGCTGCCCGGCACAGACCCTGTTCACAAGGTCACCATCATGCCGCGCGGGCGCGCCCTGGGCGTGACCTGGCAGCTGCCTGAGCGTGACCAGCACAGCCTGTACTTCAAGCAGATGCTCAACAGCATCAGCATCATGTTCGGCGGCCGCATTGCCGAGGACCTGTTCGTCCACGACATCTCGACCGGTGCATCCAACGACTACGAACGCGCCACCCGCATGGCCCGCGACATGGTGACGCGCTATGGCATGAGCGAGGTGCTCGGCCCGATGGTCTATGCCGAGAACGAGGGCGAAGTCTTCCTCGGCCGCAGCATGACCAAGACGGCCAACATCAGCGAGAGCACGCAGCAGAAGGTCGACGGCGAGATCCGCCGCATCCTCGACCAGCAGTACGCCGTCGCGCAGAAGATCCTCGAGGACAACCGCGACAAGGTCGAGACCATGACCGAGGCGCTGATGAAGTGGGAAACCATCGACCGCGACCAGATCCTGGACATCATGGCCGGCCGCCCCCCACGCGCGCCTGACGACAAGCCGACCCCGAGCGGCCCGACCGGTGGTGGCACGCCGCCGGTCAGCACCGACGGCGCCCCCGCCGCGGCCTGATCCCCACCCCAACGACGGGCCCGGCTTCCACCGGGCCCGTTTTCCATTCCGAGCCGCCCATGCATTGGCAGACCCGCCGCTTCCGCCTTGATTTGAGCCATCCGCGCGTGATGGGCATCGTCAACGTGACGCCGGATTCCTTTTCCGACGGTGGCCGGCATGACGACACCCGGACCGCCATCGCGCACTGCGAGCGCCTGGTGGCAGAGGGCGCCGACATCCTGGACATCGGTGGCGAGTCCACCCGCCCCGGCGCGCCGCGCGTCGATGCCGGCAGCGAATGGGCGCGTATCGACAAGGTGCTGGCCGCGGCGGTCACGCTGGGCGTTCCCGTTTCGGTCGACACCTACAAGCCAGACGTGATGCGCCGCGCGCTGGATGCCGGTGCGGACATCATCAACGACGTGCAGGCGCTGCAACTGCCCGGCGCGCTGGCGGCTGTGGCCGGCAGCGGTGCGGGTGTCTGCCTGATGCACATGCGCGGCGAGCCGGCGTCGATGATGGAGCTGGCGGTCTACGGCGATGTGGTGGCCGAGGTCGGCGCCTTTCTCGCCCAACGCGCGCAAGCTGCGCGAGAGTCGGGCATCCCGGCTGATGCCGTCGCGCTGGATCCGGGCTACGGTTTTGCCAAGAGCGCCGAGCACAACCTCCAGCTGCTGGCCGGGCAGCAACGCCTGGCGGGGCTGGGCTATCCGCTGTTGGTGGGCTGGTCGCGCAAGCGCACTCTGGGCGACATCACCGGTCGGCCGGTGGACCAGCGCCTGCCGGCCAGCCTGGCCGCCGCGCTGCGGGCCGTCAGCGCAGGCGCGAACGTGATTCGTGTGCACGATGTCGCCGCCACCGTGGACGCGCTCAAGGTCTGGGCCGCGGTCGATGCGGCGACAATCCCTGCCACGAAATAAGAAGGAAGAGCTCGATGGCCCGCAAGTATTTTGGAACCGACGGCATTCGGGGCACGGTGGGCCAGGACCCGATCACGCCGGACTTCATGCTGCGCCTGGGCCATGCCGTCGGTCGCGTGCTGCGCAAGACGGACGAGCGGCCCACGGTGCTGATCGGCAAGGACACGCGCATCTCGGGCTACATGATCGAGTCCGCACTGGAGGCCGGCTTTGCCTCGGCCGGCGTGAATGTGCTGCTGACCGGCCCGCTGCCGACCCCGGGTGTGGCCTACCTGACGCGCGCACTGCGCCTGGATCTCGGCGTCGTCATCAGCGCCTCGCACAACCCGTTTGCCGACAACGGCATCAAGTTCTTCTCGGCCAAGGGCGAGAAGCTGCCCGATGCCTGGGAGCTGGCCGTCGAAGCCTCGCTGGAAGAGGCGCCGCAGTGGGTGGATTCGGCCAACCTCGGTCGTGCCAAGCGCCTGGAAGATGCGCGCGGCCGCTACATCGAGTTCTGCAAGAACAGTTTCGGCTCGGACCTGACGCTCAAGGGGCTGAAGATCGTCGTCGACGCGGCCCACGGCGCGGCCTATCACGTCGCGCCCGATGTCTTCCATGAGCTGGGCGCAGAGGTCATCTCGATCGGCTGCAAGCCCGACGGCTTCAACATCAATGCCGGCTTCGGCGCGACAGCGCCCGGGGCCCTTGTCGAGGCTGTCAAGGCCAACGGCGCCCATTACGGCGTGGCGCTGGACGGCGACGCCGACCGGCTGCAGCTGGTGGACGCCAACGGTCGCCTCTACAACGGTGACGAACTGCTCTACGTGATGGTGGCCGACCGCCTCGCCCAAGGGCTGCGCGTGCCGGGCGCCGTCGGTACGCTGATGACCAATATGGCCGTCGAGCTGGCGCTGCGTTCGCGCGACGTCGAGTTCGTGCGCGCCAAGGTCGGCGACCGCTATGTACTGGAAGAGTTGGCCGCGCGCGGCTGGCAGCTGGGCGGCGAGGGCTCTGGCCACCTGCTGGCGCTGGACAAGCACACCACGGGCGACGGCATCGTCAGCGCGCTGCTGGTGCTGCAGGCCGTCTGCCGCAGCGGACGCGGCCTGGCGGAGCAGTTGCAAGGCGTGGACCTGTTCCCGCAGACCTTGATCAACGTGCGCCTGGCTGCCGGCCAGGACTGGAAGAGCAGCACGCGCCTGGCCGAGGAGCAGTCGGCGGTGATGGCCGAGCTGGGCAACAAGGGTCGCGTCCTGATCCGCGCCTCGGGCACCGAGCCGCTGCTGCGCGTCATGGTCGAGGCCTCGGATGCCACAGTGGCCCAGCGCTGTGCCCAGCGCCTGGTGGATGCTGTCTCGTCTTGAAACGGAGCCCCTCGTCCAGTCTCGCGCTGCTGAACGCATGCGTGCCTGACCGGTCCCCCAAGGGGACGGCGATGCTTGCCGGATCGACCGGCAAGCACATCGCCAGATGCGGGCCGGCTCGGGAGCGGCCCAGCGCTCGGCCCACAAAAAGGCCGCCCTGTGGCGGCCTTCTGCTTGCTGGAGCCTGATTTACTTCTTCGGCGGCATCAGCACGCGGTCGACCACATGGGCCACGCCATTGGTCGCGACGATGTCGGCCTGCTGCACGACGGCATCGTCCACGGTGACGAAGCTGCCAGCCTTGGCCAGGGCCAGCGTGGCGCCTTGGTGGGTCTTGGCGATGCCCGGCTTCACATCGGCGGCCGCAACACGGCCATCGATGACGTGATAGCCCAGCACGGCCTTGAGCTGGGCCGGGTCAGCGGCCAGCGCTTCCATCGTCTTGGCCGGCACGGCCTTGAAGGCGTCGTCGCTGGGCGCGAAGACCGTCAGCGGACCGGCGGCACGCAGTTCGTCGGCGAGGCCGGCCTGGGCGACCAGGCGGTTGAAGGTGCTGAGCTGAGGGTCGCGGGCCAGCGTCTCGGCCAGCGGCGCCGGCGCGGGGGTGGTGGCGCAGGCGACCAGCCATGCGCTGGCTGTCAACGCGATCAGGGATGTGCGACGGGTCATTTCGGAAGCTCCGTTTGTGTCTGGAAACGATAGGCCGGCACTCTAGAAGCGCTATATGACGCTCGCGTGAATCGAAAATGACAGTGTCACAAAGCGGTTCAGGCGGCTTCCCAGCCGCGCTTTGACGCGCTCCAATGGCCGGATCGATGACTGGGCAGTCACTCAATCGTCACATTCGATCCCTAGGATGCCGGTCATCGTCAAACCCGCCCTGCGGAAGGTGTCTCAGATGAAATTTGTCCAGGTCAGCAAGTCGCTCGCGATCATCGTGAGTTTGTTCGGTGCCCAGGCGGCCCTTGCCCAGGACGTGACCGGCGCCGGCGCCACCTTTCCGGCGCCCATCTATGCCAAGTGGGCCGATGCCTACAACAAGGCCAGCGGCGCCCGCATCAACTACCAGTCGGTCGGTTCGGGTGCCGGCATCCGCCAGATCAAGGCCAAGACGGTCGACTTCGGCGCTTCCGACATGCCGCTGAAGGACGAGGAACTGGCCAAGGACGGCCTGCTGCAATTCCCCATGGTCATTGGTGGCGTCGTTCCCGTCGTCAACATCAAGGGCATCGCCCCGGGCCAGATCAAACTGACCGGCGCCGTGCTGGCTGACATCTACCTCGGCAAAATCACCAAGTGGAACGACGCGGCCCTGACCGCGCTGAACCCAGGCGTCGCCCTGCCGGACGCCACCATCGCCCCCGTGGCGCGCGCCGACGGTTCGGGCACGACCTTCATCTTCACCAACTACCTGTCCAAGGTCAGCGAGGACTGGAAGAGCAAGGTCGGCGAAGGCACGACGGTCAAATGGCTGGCCGGTACGGCCGGCAAGGGCAACGAGGGCGTCGCCGCTTTCGTGCAGCGCCTGCCCAACTCCATCGGCTACGTCGAGTACGCCTATGTGAAGCAGAACAAGATGACCTACGTCCAGCTGAAGAACAAGGACGGCCAGTGGGTCAACCCGAGCGACGACGCCTTCAAGGCCGCCGCGGCCGGCGCCGACTGGAACAAGACCTTCTATCAGATCACGACCGACCAACCGGGCAAGACTGCCTGGCCGCTGACCAACCCGACCTACATCCTGATGTTCAAGTCGCAGGACAAGGCGGCGCAGGCCGGTGCCGCGCTGAAGTTCTTCGAATGGGCCTACGGCAACGGCGACAAGATGGCCGACGACCTCGACTACGTGCCGCTGCCTGCCGCCGTAAAGGATCTGGTGCGCAAGCAGTGGGGCGAGATCAAGGACACGTCCGGCAAGGCGGTGGCCTACAAGTGATGCCCGGGCGCTGAACCTGGCCCGGCCTCGCCGGGCTTCGTTACATCAGGCGCCTTTTCTCTCTCAGACCCCAGGAGGTTCCTTGGCAGCCATCCTTCCAGCCGGCAACGCAGGCGCTGATCGAAGCGAACGTCGCTCGCATACTTCACCGATGGAACCCAAACCCCAGCGCCGCCGCGTCGCCCCCTGGGCTGACGCGCTGTTCGCGGCCCTGTCGCAGGGTGCAGCGTGGCTGACGCTGCTGTTGATGGTCGGCATCATCGGCTCCCTCATCATTGGTGCCACGCCGGCGCTCAAGGCCTTCGGCCTCGGCTTCCTGACCAGCGCGGAATGGGACCCGGTGCAGGAGAAGTTCGGCGGCCTGGTCATGATCTACGGCACGCTGGCGAGCTCCTTCATCGCGTTGGTGATCGCCGTGCCGGTCAGCTTCGGCATCGCCATCTTCCTGACCGAGCTGTCGCCCAGCTGGTTGAAGCGCCCGCTGGGCATCGCCATCGAGCTGCTGGCTGCCGTGCCCTCCATCGTCTACGGCATGTGGGGCCTGCTGGTGTTCGGCCCCATCCTGGCCACCTTCGTGCAGGCGCCCTTGCAGGCGATGCTCAACGGCGTGCCCTTTCTGGGTTCGCTGGTGTCAGGCCCGCCGGTGGGCATCGGCATCCTGTCGGCCGGCATCATCCTGGCGATCATGATCATCCCCTTCATCGCCTCGGTGATGCGCGACGTCTTCGAGGTCACGCCGCCGATGCTGAAGGAGTCCGCCTATGGCCTGGGCGCGACGACCTGGGAGGTCGTCTCCCGCGTCGTGCTGCCGTACACCAAGACCGGGGTCGTCGGCGGCGTCATGCTGGGTCTCGGGCGCGCGCTCGGTGAGACGATGGCCGTCACCTTCGTCATCGGCAACATGAACCAGCTGAACTCGCTGTCGGTCTTCGAGGCCGCCAACAGCATCACGTCCACGCTGGCCAACGAGTTCGCGGAAGCCGGCGAGGGCCTGCACCAGGCTTCGCTGATGTACCTCGGCCTCGTCCTCTTCCTGATCACCTTTGTCGTGCTGACCATCTCCAAGCTGCTGCTGATGCGCCTGAAGAAGAGCGAAGGAGCCCGTTCATGAGCTCAACCACCCTCGACGCTCGCCGCCTGGCGATGCACAAGAAGCGCAAGCGCACCAATGTCATCGCGCTGGCGCTGTCCCTGGGCGCCATGGGCTTCGGTGTGTTCTGGCTGGTCTGGATCCTGTTCGAGACCATCTACCTCGGCATCGGCGGACTGACCCTGTCCACCTTCACCGAGATGACGCCGCCGCCGCAGGGCGAGGGTGGTGGCCTGGCCAACGCCATCTTCGGCAGCTTCGTCATGGTGGGCCTGGCCACGCTGATCGGCACACCGGTCGGCATCCTGGCCGGTGTCTATCTGGCGGAGTACGGACAGAAGACCTGGCTGGGCAGCGCGGTGCGATTCATCAACGACATCCTGCTGTCTGCGCCGTCCATCGTCGTCGGGCTGTTCGTCTACGCGATGGTCGTGGCCAAGCTGAAGAGCTTCTCCGGCATGGCCGGCGCGCTGGCCCTGGCGCTACTCGTCATCCCGGTCGTCATCCGCACGACCGAGAACATGCTCAGCCTGGTACCCAACGCGTTGCGCGAAGCCGCCTACGCCCTGGGTACGCCGAAGTGGAAGGTCATCCTGACCATCACGCTGAAGGCGGCCCGCGCTGGCGTCCTCACCGGCATCCTGCTGGCCCTGGCCCGCGTGTCCGGCGAGACCGCACCGCTGCTGTTCACGGCGCTGTCCAACCAGTTCTGGACCAGCGACATCAGCTCGCCGATGGCCAGCCTGCCGGTCACCATCTTCAAGTTCGCGATGAGCCCCTACGAGAACTGGCAGAAGCTGGCCTGGGCCGGCGTCTTCCTGATCACCGTGGGCGTGCTGCTGCTGAACATCCTGGCCCGCGTGCTCTTCAAGAACAAACACTAAGGACTGACCCACATGGACGCCAAGATCGAAACGCCCGTGGGCGAGCGCGCCAAACTCTCGGTGCGCAACCTGAATTTCTTCTACGGCAGCTTCCACGCGCTGAAGAACATCAACCTCGACATCCCCGAGAAGAAGGTCACCGCCTTCATCGGCCCGTCGGGCTGCGGCAAGAGCACGCTGCTGCGCACGCTGAACCGCATGTTCCAGCTTTACCCCGAGCAACGTGCCGAAGGCCAGATCCTGCTCGACGGCGACGACATCCTGTCCAGCAAGGACGACGTCTCGCTGATCCGCGCCAAGATCGGCATGGTCTTCCAGAAGCCCACGCCCTTCCCGATGTCCATCTACGACAACATCGCCTTCGGCGTGAAGCTGTTCGAGACGCTGCCGCGCGTGGAGATGGACGAGCGCGTGGAGTGGGCGCTGAAGAAGGCCGCTCTTTGGGGTGAGGTGAAGGACAAGCTCAACCAGAGCGGCTCCGGCCTGTCCGGCGGCCAGCAGCAACGCCTGTGCATCGCACGCGGCATTGCCATCAAGCCCGAGGTGCTGCTGCTCGACGAGCCCTGCTCGGCGCTGGACCCGATCTCCACCGGCAAGATCGAGGAGCTCATCCACGAGCTCAAGGCCGACTACACGGTGGCTATCGTGACCCACAACATGCAGCAGGCCGCGCGCTGCTCTGACTACACGGCCTATATGTACCTGGGCGACCTGATCGAATTCGGACCGACCGCTGAGCTCTTCATGAAGCCCAAGCGCAAGGACACCGAGGACTACATCACCGGCCGCTTCGGCTGATCAAGGAGGACGGTATGGTGGACAAACATCTCTCGACCCAGTTCGATGCCGAGCTCAGCGGCATCTCGACCCGCGTGCTCGAAATGGGCGGCCTCGTGGAGGCCCAGGTGGCCCAGGCCGTGCAGGCGCTGGTGGACTTCAGCGCCGCATCGGCCGATGAAGTGCTGACCAAGGAAAGCCGCGTCAACACGATGGAAATCGAGATCGACCGCGATCTCTCGACCATCATTGCGCGCCGCCAGCCGACGGCCCGCGACCTGCGCCTGCTGATCGCCATCAGCAAGAGCATTGCCAACCTCGAGCGCGTCGGCGACGAGGCGGCGCGCATCGCCCGCACCGTGCAGCGCCTGGTGGCCAGCGGCGTGTCGAGCCGCATGCGCTTGCCGATGTCCGACCTGAGCTTCGAAGCCGAGCTCGCCACGACGCAGCTGCGCAAGTCGCTCGACGCCTTTGCGCGCCTGGACGTAGAGCGGGCGCTGGACGTGCTCAAGCACGACGACGAGATCGACAAGGAGTTCGACGGCCTGCTGCGCAAGCTCATCACCTACATGATGGAAGACCCGCGCACCATCTCCTCGTCCATCGACCTTGTCTTCGTCGCCAAGGCGATCGAGCGCGTCGGTGACCATGCCAAGAACCTGGCCGAGGTCGTCATCTACGTCGTCAAGGGCCAGGACGTGCGACACAACTCGCCCGAGGCGGTTGAAACGATGGTGCGCTGATCATGAGCCGAGTCCTTGTTGTTGAAGACGAATCGGCGATTGCTGAGCTGATTTCCATCAACCTGCGCCATGCCGGTTTCGAGGTGACGATCGCCGGCAGTGCCACGCAGGCTCAGTACGAAGTGGACCGCGTGCTGCCCGATCTGGTGGTGCTGGACTGGATGCTGCCCGGCCAGAGCGGCGTGGCCCTGGCTCGCCAGTGGCGCGGCGTGGCCCGCACCAAGGAGCTGCCCGTCATCATGCTGACGGCGCGCGCCGAGGAGGGCGACAAGATCGCCGGCCTCGACGCGGGTGCCGACGACTACATCACCAAGCCCTTCTCAACGAATGAGCTGCTGGCGCGCATCCGTGCAGTGCTGCGCCGCAAGGCGCCCGAGGCGCTGGACAGCGCGGTCGAGGTTGGCCCGCTGCTGCTGGACCCGGGCACGCGCCGCGTCAGCCGTGAGGGCAATGAGGTCAAGCTCGGCCCCACCGAATTCCGCCTGCTGCACTTCCTGATGACCCATCCGGAACGTGTGCACAGCCGCTCGCAGCTGCTGGACCGCGTCTGGGGCGACCATGTCTTCATCGAGGAACGCACCATCGACGTCCACGTCAAGCGCCTGCGCGAAGCATTGGAGCGCGTGCAATGCGCGCGCATGATTGAGACCGTCCGCGGTGCCGGTTACCGACTGACCCAACAGAGCAGCGCGCTGTCAGCATGAGCCCCTCGTCCAAGGCATACCTTGGCCGGTCCCCCGAGGGGACGGCGATGCTTGCCGGATTGACCGGCAAGCACATCGCCAGCGCGGGCCGGCTAGGGAGCGGCCCGGCGCTCGGCCCGCAAGCAACTGAGATGTACCTCGCTACATGACCTGGTTATTGCCCCGACTGCTGATGGCCCTCGTGGCCGCATTGATCGGGTTTGTCATTGGCGTGGTGGTTCGTACGACGACTGGCATCGACAGCCTGGGCCTTGGCATCGGTGTCGTCAGCGGCGTCGTGCTGACCCTGCTGGTCGACGCGGTGCGGGGCCATCGCCTGCTGAGCTGGCTGCGCGGCAACCAGCTCGAGAACGCGCCGCGCGACACCGGTTTGTGGGGCGAGGTCGGCTACCGCATCGAGCGCGCCGTGCGCGACCGCGATCGCAGCGTGGCGCGCGCCCGGCTGGAACTGGAGCAGTTCCTGTCCGCCATCGAGGCTTCGCCCAATGGCGTGCTGATGCTGGACCCGCAGGAGCAGATCGTCTGGTGCAACCGCGTTGCGGCCGACCATTTCTCGCTGGACCCGCAGCGCGACCTGCGCCAGCGCATTACCAATCTCGTGCGTGCGCCGGCCTTCGTCGCCTACCTGCAGGCCGGCAACTTTGCCGAATCCCTGGTGCTGGGCAATGGCCGCGGCCCGGGCACGCTGTCCATCATCGTGCGCGAATACGGCGAGGGCATGCGCCTGGTGCTGTCGCTGGACGTCACCGAACGCGTGCGCTCCGAAGCCATGCGGCGCGACTTCGTCGCCAATGTGTCGCACGAGATCCGCACGCCGCTGACCGTGCTGTCCGGTTTCATCGAAACCATGCACTCGCTGCCGCTGACGGCTGTCGAGCGCGAACGCGTTCTGGTGCTGATGAACCAGCAGACCCAGCGCATGCAGACCCTCGTGGCCGACCTGCTGACGCTGGCCCAGCTCGAAGGCAGTCCGCGCCCCGCGCCGGACCGCTGGGTGGGCCTGGATGGCCTGCTGCTGCGCATTGCCGCGGATGCCGAGGTGCTGTCGGCCGGCCGGCATCAATTGCACCTGAGGCCGGAGACCAACGTTGAGCTGGCCGGCATCGAGAGCGAGCTGCTCAGCGCCATCGCCAACCTCGTGACCAACGCCGTGCGCTACACGCCGGACAGCGGCGAGGTCGAGGTGGCCTGGCGGCTGCTCGAAGGCGGCAACGGCGAGCTGACCGTCATCGACACCGGCCTGGGTATTTCGCGCGAGCACATCCCGCGCCTGACCGAGCGCTTCTACCGGGTCGACGGCAGCCGCTCGCGCGAGACCGGTGGCACGGGCCTGGGCCTGTCCATCGTCAAGCATGTCATGCAGCGCCACGGCGGCGAGCTGATGATCCAGAGCGATGTCGGCAAGGGCTCGCGCTTCCGTCTCGTCTTCCCGGCCGCGCGTGTGCGCCAGGCCAGCGATTCGGCGCTGGGCGATGAGGCGGCTTTCAACGCAGCGGCCCTGTCAGATCATTGACGCTTCAAGAGGACCAGGCCGGCGCTGCCGCTGCGGTCCGTCGGTCGCTTCACCTGCGCAACGACCTGCCAGCCCTTGGGCGTCGGCTGGCCCGCGCTGATCACGGCGTGACTGCATCCTGATGCATTCAGGGGCCCGCGGCCTTTCACCTGCCAGCCGCCATGCCATTCCAGTGCCGCCAGCGTGGCGAGGTTCTGGCCCGTTGCGGCCAGGCAATTGGCATCGGCGGGCATGCGCGTCTTCAGCCGAGCCACCAGCGGCGCCAGGCTGCGCGCGTAGTCCAGCGGCGGCAGCAGCAGGCTCATGACGAGCAGCCAGCCCAGCGCGACGCCGCCGGCCGGCAGGGCCAGGCTCTTCCATAGCGCATGGCGATGGCGGGCTGTGCGCCAGCGCACCAGGGCCAGCCAGGACAGCGTCGCGGCGATGGCAAACAGCAGGGCCAGCGGGCTGAAGTGCGGCTCGAAGCCCTCGGCCAGCCGACGCAGATTGGCCATGGGCCGTGCCGGCCAGCCGGTGTGCATGGAGACGTAGTAGAGCCAGCCGAACAGCGCCACCGCCGAGAAGATGAACACGCAGAACCAGTCCACTGCTGCCGAGACGCTGCGGCTCAGTGTGGGCAGCGCGAAGGCGGCCAGGATGGCCAGCGACGGCAGGGCCAGCAGCAGCGCTCGCTCGGAAGCGTCCATCAGGATGCAAGTGATCAGCGGCACCAGCAGGGCAATGGCGGGCACCGTGATGTGGCGACGCAGGCCGTGGCGGCGCCAGCGCCACAGCGTCCACAAGGCCAGGGGCCCCGACGGCCAGCAGAACCAGGCCAGCAGGCTCAGCAACGAGGCGAACTGGATGCCGGGCAGGACACGCCAGGCCCAGCCATTGAAGACCCAGGCCGCCAGGACCGCCAGCGTCAGCGAAGCCAGCAGCCAGACCCGTTGGGCCTTGGCCTCGTCATGGCTGGAGCGGTGGTTCAGCAGCAGGCCGAGCAGGCCGAGGGCGCAAGCCACGGCGGGGGCACCGCTGGCGGCCAGCACGGGCAGGGCGAGCAGGATGGCGACCCGCGCACGGCCTCGCTTGAATGGTGCCGCGGCTAAGCCGTAAAGGTAGACCGAGACAGCCAGCAATTGCATCAGCTCGGGCGTCGTCTCATGGCCGAGCTGCAGCAGGCCGAGCGACGCCATCAGCGCAAGCAGGGCACCATCGGCCAAGGCCCGGGCGTAGTCGACGGCCTGTGCTTCGCCGCCGAAGGCAAAGGCCACCGGTTGGGCAGCCTCCGTGCGGGCGAGATGAAAGCAGGTGTACCAGACCGCCACCAACACGCCGACCAGCACAAAGGCATAAGGCAGGCGAGCGGCGACCGGTGCGTCCAGGAAGGGCAGGGCCTTGATGGCCAGCGCGCCCAGCCAGTAGGGCAAGGGGCCGCCCTCGGCCGGAATGCCGGCGATCGCCGGCTGCCACCAGGGCGCGTGGCCCTGGGCGATGCTGGCCATGAAACCGAAGCTGCTCAGGTCGGCATTGCGCCAGGGGTCGCGGCCGAACAGGCCGGGCAGCACATAGGCCGCGCACAGCAGCAGCAGGGCCAGGCGCGGCAGGCGCTCGACGCCGCGCTCGGCGACGATGGCGGGGGTGGGGAGATTCACGCGCTTAAGTTCGATGAAACCGGCCGGCATGATGCCGTCAAACGGCGGTCAAAAATGAAAAATGGCAGCCCATGCTGCCAAATGAGAAAAGGGCAGCGCGAATGCCGCGGCAAAACAAAAGGGCAGCCTGAGCTGCCCTTTGGTCGTTGGCGCGGCGAAACGCCGCCAAACCGATTACTTCTTGAGGTGCGAGAACTTGTTGCGGAACTTCTCGACGCGGCCGCCGAGGTTGTCGATGCTCTTTTGCGTACCCGTGTAGAAGGGGTGCGACTCGCTGGTGGTTTCCAGCTTCACCAGCGGCAGCTTCTTGCCGTCCAGCTCGATCATTTCCTTGGTCTGGACGGTGGAACGCGTCACGAACTGGAAACCGTTGGACTGGTCGACGAACACGACGTCGCGGTAGTTGGGGTGAATGCCGTCTTTCATGGGAACCTCTTGGCTAGGTCGGGAGCCACGCCGACGACGTCAATCGCTGGTCGGCGCACTTTCCGGGGGTGTCAGGGCGGAAAACCCGCGATTGTAGCGGGCTTCCCTGCGGTTTGGCTAGTTCGGGCTGAAAGTGCCCGCGCATGCGAGACATGCGCGGGCGTTTGACGGGCGTCGGACAGGACGCAGGTCCTGTCCTCGGTCCCGTCTCACTACCCGCCGCGCCGCATCATGTCGAAGAAGTCATGATTGTTCTTCGACGCCTTCATCTTCTCGAGGATGAACTCCATCGCCTCGATCTCGTCCATGTTGTAGAGCAGCTTGCGCAGGATCCAGCTCTTTTGCAGGATCTCGGGCTTGAGCAGCAATTCCTCGCGGCGCGTGCCGGACTTGTTGATCAGCAGCGAAGGGTAGACGCGCTTTTCGGCCATGCGGCGATCCAGGTGGATTTCGCAGTTGCCGGTGCCCTTGAACTCTTCGTAGATCACCTCGTCCATCTTGGAGCCGGTGTCGATCAGCGCGGTGCCGATGATGGTCAGCGAGCCGCCTTCCTCGATGTTGCGCGCCGCGCCGAAGAAGCGCTTGGGGCGCTGCAGCGCGTTGGCGTCCACGCCGCCGGTCAGCACCTTGCCGGAGCTGGGCAGCACGTTGTTGTAGGCACGGGCCAGGCGGGTGATCGAGTCCAGCAGGATGATCACGTCCTTCTTCAGCTCCACGAGGCGCTTGGCGCGCTCGATGACCATCTCTGCCACCTGCACGTGGCGGGCGGCGGGTTCGTCGAAGGTGGAGCTGATGACCTCGCCGCGCACGGTGCGGATCATCTCCGTCACTTCCTCGGGGCGCTCGTCGACGAGCAGCACGATGAGGTGGCAGTCCGGATGGTTAGCCACCAGCGCATGCGCCAGGCTCTTCATCATCTCGGTCTTGCCCGTCTTGGGCTGGGACACGATGAGGGCGCGCTGGCCTTTGCCGATGGGCGCCACCAGGTCGATGATGCGACCGGTGATGTTCTCTTCGCCCTTGAAGGCTTCACGCTCGAGCTTGAACTGCTCCTTGGGGAACAAGGGAGTCAGGTTCTCGAACATGATCTTGTTCTTGCTCTCCTCCGGCGTCTGGTTGTTGACGCGGTCAACCTTGACCAGAGCAAAGTAGCGTTCGCCATCCTTGGGCACGCGCACTTCGCCTTCCACCAGGTCACCGGTGTGCAGGTTGAAGCGGCGGATCTGGCTGGGCGACAGGTAGATGTCGTCCGTGGAGGCCATGTAGCTGGCCTCGATCGAGCGCAGGAAGCCGAAGCCGTCGGGGAGCACTTCGAGCACGCCATCGCCGAAGACCTGCTCGCCAGCCTTGGCGCGCTTCTTCATGATGGCGAACATCAGCTCCTGCTTGCGCAGGCGCGTGACGTTGTCGATCTCCAGCGCCTCGCCCATCTCGATGAGGGCGGAAACGTGGAGCGCTTTGAGTTCGGAAAGATGCATGGGTGAATACCCGTCAGGGGCCGCAGCGCCAGCCAAGGCGCAACGGCGATTCCACGGCCGCCCCAGAAAAGGATCGAATGGCTACCGCTCAAACGGCGAGCGACGCAGATTCGACAACTGACTCAGTGGTGGGAGGGGGAGCCGAGTCCACGCTGGCTGGGTGCTGAATTCGTATCCAGGAACCCGGGGCGTGTTGGCTTTGGCTGCTGCAGTGACCGCGCGGAGAGCGCCGGCAACACTGCAGCAGTTGGGCGCGATTATAGGTTCGCGTCGAGGAAGGCCGTCAACTGGGCCTTGGAGAGGGCACCGACCTTGGTCGCGGCGAGCTGGCCGTCCTTGAAAAGCATCAGTGTCGGAATGCCGCGGATGCCAAACTTGGCCGGCACTTCGCGGTTCTCGTCGACGTTCATCTTGGCGATCTGCAGCTTGTCACCGTAGCCGGTGGCGACCTCGTCCAGGATGGGCGCGATCATCTTGCAGGGGCCGCACCACTCGGCCCAGTAGTCCACCAGCACGGGCTTGCCCGACTGGATGACGTCGGCGTCGAAGGACGCGTCGGAAACATGCTTGATCAATTCGCTGCTCATGGGAGGGTTCCTTGGCCTCAAAGGGTTGGCGGTCGCCGCAGTGGGCGCCGTCCGAATAGGCAAAATGATTGTGACATAGCCACTTTTGTCCGGACGGTCGCGAGGGTGACCGAAACGGTGGCAAACATGCGGGCGGGAGGCCTGCTTTACAAGTGCAGCAAGCTTTGAATCTGGGCCTGGCGCCTGGCGAGGACAACGAAGCCTTCTGGCGCCGCGTCGCGGCTGTCAGTGCCGACTGGCTGGAAGGGCGAGGCGCGGCCGTGCGCGATGCCGTGCTGCTGCTGCCTTTCGCCCAGCAGATCGCGCCGGCGCGCCGCGCCTGGCTCGCCCACGGCGGCTGGCAGCCTCGCATCACGACCAGCCGCAGCTTGGCTTCGGCGCTGGGCCCCACCACGCTGGCCGCACCGGACCAGCTCTCCGGCGACGCCGCCATCGACGCCTTCACCGCCGACCGGCTGCTGGCCGAGCAGAGCTGGGTGCAACCGCTCAAGCGCAGCAGCCCGCGCGACTACCGTGTGGCGCTCGCCCGGCTCGTCGACACCGCCCACGCGCTGGCCCGCGCGGCCGCCCAGGTGCCGCCGATTGAGCGCCTTGCGTTCATGGACACCGCCCGGCAACGGCTTGCAGCCCTGGACGCCGGCCCCGGCCTGCTGGAGCGCGCACTGGCTCAGGTCGCGCTGGCCTGGGTGGCCTCTGACGAGCGCCGCCCGCCCACCGACACGCTGTTCGCGCTGCGCCCCAGCGCCTGGATCTGGCTGCGCGCCGGCGGGCCCGACCCGCTGGCCCAGGCGCTGCTGGCGGGCGACGTGCCAGCGCTGTGYCTGAACGCCGACCTGGACCTCGATCAGGCCTGGGCCGGTTTCACGCCCGCCGCGCGAGTGGAGGAAGCCGTCGCGCCGGACTTCGAGACGCTCGCCCAGCAGACCGCCACGGCCGTCGTCCAGCACCTCAACGCGGGCCGGCGACCGGTGGCCTTGCTTGCGCAAGACCGCGTCGTCATCCGCCGCGTGCGGGCGCTGCTGGCGCGCCAGGGCGTGCCGATGCATGACGAGACCGGTTGGACGCTCGCGACCACGCCCGCCGCCGCCGCATTGATGGCCCTGCTGCGCGCCGCCCTGGCTGGTGGCGCAGTGGACGACTGGCTGGCCTGGCTGAAGTCCGCGCTGGCCACGGGTTGGGATGCCGAAGGCCTGTCCGGCCTGGAGTCGCGCTGCCGCCGCTTCGGCTGGCGCCAGGCCGCCCAGCTCGATGCAGCGACGCTGCCGCCGGCCGTCGGTGCGGCCTGGCAGCGGGCTCGGCGCCAACTGGAGCCGCTGGCCGGCGGCGCGCGCACGCTGGGTGGCTGGCTCGCCGCATTGGGCCAGGCGCTGAGCGGGCTGACGCCGCTGGCCGAGGTCGAGGGCGGCGAGGCCCTGCTGGAAACGCTGTGGATTTCGCGCAACCCCTGGGCCGGCAGCGCCCACGAGGCGGCTCTGGCGCAGACGCGGCTGCGGCCCGACGAGTTCCTGGCCTGGGTGGACGACACGCTGGAGGCGGCGCAGTTCGAGCCGACCGAAGAAGCGGGTGCGGTCGAGGTTGTCATCACGCCGTTGGCGCGGGCCATGCTTCGGCCCTTCGGCGCCGTCGTGCTGCCTGGCGCGGACGCCGCCACACTGGGGCCGGTGAACCCGCAAGCGGGTCTGCTGGCCGATGCCGACGCGGCGGCCCTGGGCCTGCCCAGCCTGGCCGAACGCCGCGAGGCCGAGGGCTTCAGTTTCGCGCAGCTGCTGCGCGCGCCGGTGCTGACGCTGCTGCGCTGCGCCTTCGCAGGCGCCGAGCCGCTGCCGGCCAGCCCGCTGCTGGAGCGGCTGGCCGGCGCGGCAGCGCGCAGCGGTCAGGGCCTGCATGAATGGCGCGACGGGCGTGAGCTTCTGACGCCGCCGGGCCAGCCCCAACACCGCGCTGCCGCTGATGCCGATGGCCGCTTGCCGGCGGCCCTGAGCGCCAGCGCCATCGACGCGCTGCGCAACTGCCCCTACCAGTTCTTCAGCCGCGTACTGCTGGGCCTGCGCGAAGCCGACGAGTTGGAGCAAGAGCCCGACAAGCGCGACTACGGCACCTGGTTGCATGCGGTGCTGAAACGCTTCCACGAGTCTCGAACTGGTGACGACGACGCGGCCCTGCGCGCGGCAGCCGAGGCCGAGCTGGCGTGGCTGGATGCGGCGGATTTCCTGCCTTTCTCAGCCGCCTTCGAGCGCCTGCGCCCGCTCTACCTCGCCTGGCTGGCCGAGATCGAGGCCAGCGGCCAGCGCTTCGCGGCCGGTGAGGTGGACCGAGATTGCCAGCCGTTCGACGCGCCCCTGGACGCGCTGACCCTGCGCGGCCGCATCGACCGCATCGACGAGGCGGGACGCCAGACCTGGCTGCTGGACTACAAGACCGGCGATGCCAAGGGGCTGAAGGAGAAGCTTGCTGCGCCGCTGGAGGACACCCAGCTCGCCACCTATGCGCTGCTGATGGGTGCCGCGCCGAGCCTGCAGGCGGCCTACGTCGTGCTGGACGACGGCAAGGGCATCGCACTGCTGCCGCACGCCGATGTCAGCGACACCGCGCTGGCGTTGCGTGATGGCCTGCAAACCGACCTCGCCGCCGTGCGTGCCGGCGCGCCGCTGCCCGCGCTGGGCGAGGGCAAGGTCTGCGACTACTGCGAAGCCCGCGGTTTGTGCCGTAAGGACGACTGGTCATGAGCAGCGCCGAACTCGCCTACTGGGCCGATGGCCTGCGCATCCCTCGCGAGCAGTTCTACGCGCTGGCCTGCGACCCTTCGCGCAGCATCGTCGTCGAAGCCTGTGCCGGTGCCGGCAAGACCTGGATGCTGGTGTCGCGCATCCTGCGTGCGCTGCTGGCCGGCGCCGAGCCGCAGCAGATCGTCGCCATCACCTTCACGCGCAAGGCCGCTGGCGAGATGCGCCAGCGCCTGGCCGAATGGCTGGCCGAGTTTGCGCAGGCACCTGACGCTGAGCAACTGGCGGCGCTGCGCCACCGCGGTGTGGCCGAGGCCGACGCCATGACGCTGCGGCCCAGGCTTGCGGCCCTGCAAGCCGAGCTGCTGCGCGGCGGCCGGGCCGTCGAGGTGCGCACCTTCCATGGCTGGTTCTCGCAGCTGCTGCGCGCCGCGCCGCTGGCATTTCTGCAGGCGCAAGGCATCGCGCCCGAGCTGCAGCTCATCGAGGACGAAGAGGAGCTGATGCCGACGCTGTGGCGGCGCTTCCACGTCGCGGTGCTGGCAGACGAGGCGTTGCGCGCCGACTTCCAGGCGCTGACCCAGTCGCGCGGCCGTTTCAACCTGCGCGAGTGGTTGCTGGGCGCGTTCGCCAAGCGTGTGGAGTTGCGGCTGGCCGAGATGGCTGGCGTGCTGGAGGCCAGCCTGCCCGGTGCAGTGGATGTGCTGGGCACCACGCCGGAGCAGTTCTTCGAGCATCTGCGTGAACCGCTGAAGGCACTCGCCCGGCTGCTCGGCGCAGCCAAAGGCAAGAAGGCGCAGGAAGCGGCCGCGTCAATCGAACAGGCCGCCGATTTCGACGGCTGCTTCGCGGCGCTGTTCACCCTGAAGGGCGAACCGCGCAAGCTGGGCGTCGACCACCCGGACCTGGACGAGCTGTGCGATGAGTTGCTGCATTTGCGCGCGGCAATAGCCCAGCAGCGCGCCGCCGACGAACACGCCGCGATGCGCCGCTTGGCTCTGGTGCTGGTGGACGCCTTCGAGGCCATCAAGCGCGAGCGCGGCCTGGTCGACATGAACGACCTGGAGCGCGGCGCGCTGGCCCTTTTGGCCGACGCGCAGACGGCCGGCTGGGTGCAGCAGCGCCTGGACGCCCAGGTGCGCCACCTGCTCATCGACGAGTTCCAGGACACCAGCCCGCTGCAATGGCAGGCCCTGCACGGCTGGCTCTCGGCCTATGCCGGCGCGGGCGCGGGCTCGCCGCTGTCCGTCTTCATCGTCGGCGACCCCAAGCAGAGCATCTACCGCTT
The DNA here is from genome assembly GCF_056401875.1 of Roseateles sp. P4_D2. Lineage (NCBI taxonomy): Bacteria > Pseudomonadati > Pseudomonadota > Betaproteobacteria > Burkholderiales > Sphaerotilaceae > Roseateles > Roseateles sp. P4_D2. Next base: position 412,075 of record NZ_JBFUIM010000001.1, read on the forward strand.
CCGACGTGCCGACCCGCGCGTGTTCGCAGCGGCGCAGGGCTTCGTCTGCGACGGCCTCGCCGGCGTGCGCCTGGCCTGCGACCACACGCGGCGCAACGCGCCCGAGGTGCTGGCCGCCGTGAACGCCACTTTCGACAGCGCCCAGCGCGCCGGCACCTACCAGGGCTTTCGCGTGCACACGACCGAGGTGGCCGAAGTGGACGACCTGGCCGGCTTGTGGGCCCTCGACGCCGAGGTCATGGCGTCGCCCGCCCAGGCGGACGTTGACCCGCTGCGCTGGCGCCCCAGCCTGACCGAGCCCCGCCGCGAGGCCGAGATCAGCCGCCGCGCGCCCGAGTGTGAGCGGGTCTGCGGGGCAATAGTCGGGCTGCTGCAGGCCCGGCCTGAACTCAAGCCGGGCGACCTCTTCGTGCTGGCACGCAAGCGCGACCCGCTGCGCCAGCTCAGCGAGGCGCTGACGGCTGCCGGTGTGCCGCACGCAGCGCCCGAGGAGCAGCCGCTGGCCGGGCTGCCCGACGTGGCCGACCTGCTGGCGTTGTTGGACGTGCTGGCCTCGCCAGGGCACGACCTGTCGCTGGCCCGCGCGCTGCGCAGCCCGCTGTTTGGCGTCGATGAAGCCGACCTGCTGACGCTGGCCGAGGCCGCTGGTACAGCGCAGTGGCTGGGCCATGCACCCGCCGAGCGGCGCTCCTGGTGGGCCGCGTTGCAAGGCCTGGCCGCGCCTAGCGCGGCGTTGGTGCGCGCCCGGGTTTTGCTGCGCGGCTGGGCCGAGCAGGCGCGCCAGCGCACGCCGCACGAGCTGCTGGACCGCATCGTCCACGAGGGCGAGCTGCTCATGCGCATCGCGGCGGCTGTGCCCGCAGCGGATGCAGCCGTGCGACTGCAGAGCGTGCAGGCGCTGCTGCGTGCCGCGCTCGACCTGGATGGCGGCCGCTATGCCCAGCTCTACGGCTTCGTGCGCGCGCTGAAGAGCCGGCCCATCAAGTTCGTGCCGGCCGCAGCGCCGGACGCGGTGCAGCTGCTGACCATCCATGGTGCCAAGGGCCTGGAGGCCGAGGTCGTCTTTTTGCTCGATGCCGACGCCGCGCCGCCCAAGGCGGAGACGCTGGGCCTGCTGCTGGACTGGCCGGTGGGCCAGCCGGCGCCGCGGCGCGCGGCCTTCCTCGCCTCCGAAGCCAGGCCGCCGCCGTCATTGCAGGCATTGGTCGACGAGGAGCGTGCCGAGCGCGAGCGCGAAGAGCTGAACGGCCTGTACGTTGCCCTGACGCGGGCGCGGCGTGCGGTGGTGCTCAGCCACACGCCGAGCCGCAGCCAGGCCACCAGCTGGTGGGACCGGCTGCAACCGCTGGCCCGCCGCTGGCCCCTTGCGATGACACCGGGCGGCCGAGCCAACACCGCGCCGCCAGCCATTGCGCCGCTGCCAAGCTGGCAACCTCCAGCAGCCGTGGCCGCACGTGATGGCACGGCCCGTGACGACCGCCTGGCCCGCGTGGGCGAGGCCTTGCACCGCGTGCTGGAGTGGGCCTCGGCAAGCGGCCAGACGCAGCCGCTGGTGGCGTTGATGGCCTCAGCCTCGCAGGCCTTCGGCCTGGACGCCAAGTCACGCGAGCAACTTGCCCAGGCGGCCCAGGCCATCCTGTCCAGCCCCGACTGCCGGCCCTTCTTCGACCCGGCCGAGCTGATCTGGGCCGGCAACGAGGTGGCCGTGGGGCAGGGCACGGAGGGTGAGAAGGACCAGCGCATCGACCGCCTCGTGCAGCGCCGCGATGGCTGCTGGTGGGTGCTGGACTACAAGCTCGGCGCCACGCCGGAGCGCGAGCCGGCCTATCTGGAGCAGATGCGCGGCTATGTCGCGGCAGTGCAAATGCTGCAGCCGGGCGAGCCCGTTAGAGCCGCTTTGATCAGCGGAACGGGGCGCTTCGTTCCTGTGAGCTAGAATGGCAGGCTTGTTCGGGGCGTAGCGCAGCCTGGTAGCGCATCTGCTTTGGGAGCAGAGGGTCGCGAGTTCGAATCCCGCCGCCCCGACCATCTATAACGGAGTGATTCCCTCAAGGAATCTTGTGAAAGGCCCGCCTCGTGAGAGGCGGGCCTTTTCCATTCCTGCTCGACTCGGCCTATTTACGTGACCGCAGCGCCGTACGCGCCTGCACAAAGTTGAACGCATAGCTCACCGCCTCAACGATCGCGTTGTCGATCTCCAGCCGTTCGTGCTCGGTCAGGTAGAAGCTGAAGTCCACCTCATGGCGGATGTAGCGCGGGGGCAGGCGGTTCAGGGCTACACAGCAGACGTCGCAGAGCAGGTCGTTGCTGGCCGCGATGTCGGGGTAGTCGGTGGACGAGTCCATGACCGCGCCGAAGACCTCGCGCTCATGGTGGTTGTAGAGGGAGCTGAAGTCGGCATTCATGGCGGGCCTCGTCAAGGACGGTGAATGCCGATTTATAGCCCCATCAGGCTGCGCCGATACCCGGGGTCATACCGGCAGCGGCAGTCTTTCTCGCCGAGACGAAATCCAGCATGCGTGTGATGCAGCGTTGAGCCTTCACGCGGACAGCCTCGTCGACATGGATTTGAGGCTGGCCGCTCTCCAGGCAGTCGACCAGGTTGGCCAGGCCGTTCATCGCCATCCAGGGGCAGTGGGCGCAGCTCTTGCATGTGGCGCTGTTGCCGGCCGTGGGCGCTTCGATCAGCGTCTTGCCCGGCGCCAACTGGCGCATGCGGTGCAGGATGCCGTTGTCGGTCGCCACGATGTACGCAGGCGCCGTGCCTTCGACAACCGCCTTGATCAGCGCCGAGGTGGAGCCGACGACGTCGGCCTGCTCGACGACGCTCTTGGGTGATTCGGGGTGGACCAGGATCAGTGCACCCGGGTGCTGCTCGCGCAGCAGTTCCAGCTCCAGCCCCTTGAACTCGTCGTGGACGATGCAGGCGCCGTTCCACATCAGCATGTCGGCACCGGTCTCTTCCTGGATGTAGCGGCCCAGATGGCGGTCCGGCGCCCAGAGGATCTTCTGGCCCTTGGCATGCAGGTCAGCCACGATCTCCAGCGCGCAGGAACTGGTCACCATCCAGTCGGCACGGGCCTTCACAGCGGCGCTGGTGTTGGCGTAGACGACGACCTGGCGGTCCGGGTGGGCGTCGCAGAAGGCGGCGAATTCGTCCTCGGGGCAGCCCAGGTCCAGCGAGCAGGTGGCGTCCAGGTCGGGCATCAGCACACGCTTCTCGGGGCTGAGGATCTTGGCCGTCTCGCCCATGAAGCGCACGCCGGCGACGACCAGGGTCTGGGCGGCGTGGTCGCGGCCGAAGCGGGCCATCTCCAACGAGTCGGACACGATGCCGCCGGTCTCCAGCGCCAGGTCCTGCAGTGCGCCGTCGACGTAGTAGTGGGCGACGAGGACGGCGTTGTGTTTTTGAAGCAGGGCCTTGGCGCGCTCGGTCAGCGCGCTGCGCTCGGTCGCTGTCAGCGGTGTGGGCACCTTGGCCCAAGCGTGGGCCGTCGAGCAGCTGCCGGTGGCATCCTGCTTGGTGAAATCGAACAAGACTTGATCCATGCCGAATCGTAGCCCGCCCGGGTTTACCCCTCCAGCCACTGGCGAAAAGCCGCGGCGCGCTCCTGGCTGATCAGCAGCTCGCCGTCCAGGGCCGGGCGGAGGTCGAGCTTCAGCCTTCCCTTGCCGGCGGGCGCAAAGCGTTGCACTGCGCCCGCGGCCACCAGCAGCTGGCGGTTGGCGCGGAAGAAGCGCTGAGGCCCGAGCTCCTCCTCCAGTTCGCCCAAGGTGGGCTCGACTAGAAAGCGCTCACCGGCTTGAGTGACGGCAAAGCAGAGTTTGTCCACCGAGACGAAATAGGCGATGTCGGTCAGTTCCAGTGCATGGAACTGCTGTCCGCCCTTGCGGCCGACGATGCGCTGACGCCCGGCTGGCGGGCTCAGGCGCTGCAGCAGGCCGTCGAGCTGATGGTTCCAGCGCTCCTTGGCCTGGAGGTCGAAATGACTGCGCCATTGTTCGGCCTTGGCCAGGGCTTGGGCCAGCGCGGTGTCGGACACCGGCTTGAGCAGATAGTCCACCGCCAGCGCCTGGAAGGCCTGCAGCGCGAACTGGTCATAGGCGGTCGTGAAGACCGTGGGCAGGGCCAGGCGGCGGTCGCGGAACAGCTCCAGCGACAGGCCGTCGGCGAGCTGAATGTCGAGCAGCAGCAGGTCGGGTGCGGGGTGGTCAGCGAGCCAGGCCAGCGTGCCTTGCACCGTGTCGCTGTGGCCGAGCACGCGGGCCTCAGGCGCGACGCGGGCCAGCGTGGCGGTCAGGCGCTCGCGCGCCGGGATCTCGTCTTCGGCAATGAAGATCTTCATGGGCGGGCCAGCAGCGGAATGGAGACTTCGAACACGCCAGCCTCGGCGCGGCGTTCCAGCGCGCGGCCGGCCAGCAGGCGGCAGCGCTCGTCGAGGTTGGCCAGGCCCAGGCCTGAGGAGGGCAGGGCGCTGCGGCGCGGCTGCAGCGCGTTGCGGGCGTGCACGCGGTCCCCGTCCAGCGTGAAGCTGACGGTCAGCGACTGCGCGGCGCTGGCCTCGTTGTGCTTGATGGCGTTCTCCAGCAGCGTCTGCAGCGCCAGCGGCGGGATCAGCCACGAGCCGGTTTGCAAGGCTGGGTCCAGCTCCAGTGGCATGGCGGCGCCAAAGCGCAGGGCCAGCAGGCGGTGGTAGTGGCGCAGGAAGGCGAGCTCTTCGTCCAGTGGCACGAGGTCGCGCTGGCGGCTGTCCAGCACATAGCGGTAGATCTCGGCCAGGGTGTCGCTGAACTCGCGGGCGCTCTTCGCGTCGCTCTCGATCAGATGGCCCAGGGTGTTGAGGCTGTTGAACAGGAAATGCGGGTCGACCTGAGCCTTCAGCGCGCCAAGCTCGGCCTGCGTGCGGGCGCGCTCCAGGCGCTCCACACGCAGCATGTCCGACTCGCGCTCGCGGATCAGGAACATGGTCTCGTAGGCATGCGTCACGAACAGCACGCAGATGACATTGGTGGCCACCACCAGCTTCAGCGCATTGACGTCGACCGGCTGCCCAGCGACATGGAACCAGGCCCAGATGGCGGCCAGCGTCAGCGGTGCGGTGTAGAGCACATTGGCGCTGACCAGCATCAAGAGCTTGCGCAGCGGGTGGGCGAACCAGTTCAGGTGCTCGCGCTGCTTGAACAGCAGCCAGCGGTTGCCGGCCCAGATGGCAAAGGCCAGCGCGATGAAGCCGGCAAAGCCGACCCAGAAGCGCGCGTCGCCGGGGCCCAGTGGCCCATAGAGCCCAGTCAGCCAGGGGATGGCCAGCCCGAAGGCGAGCGAACCGCCGGCCATCAGCAGCCGGTCATCCAGGCGCGCCTGCATCGGCGGGTTCGGCGGCGATTTGAGCGGCAGTTTGTCGGCTTTGGGCGTGCTCATCTTCGACTTCGGCGCGCGACCGCTGTTGCCGGGGACGGGAGCGCCTCAGCATCGCCGCACCAACAACTTCAAGAGGGGTCTGCGATGGACGCAGTGCAATTCAACTTCCCGGCGGTCATTGTGGCGGCCTTGTCGAGCTTCCTGATCGGCGGGCTCTGGTACTCGCCCATCCTTTTCGCCAAGGCCTGGATGGCCGAGGCGGGCCTGAGCGAGGCCCAGGCCAAGCAGGCCAGCCCGGCCAAGGTCTTCGGCCTGTCGGCGCTGGCCTCGCTGGTGATGGCCTTCAACCTGGCGGCCTTCCTCGGCGCCAAGGCGACTCTGAGCTTCGGCCTGTTCGCCGGCTTGGCCACCGGCCTGGGCTGGGTGGCCATGAGCCTGGGCGTGATCTACCTGTTCGAGCAGCGCTCGCTCAAGCTCTGGCTCATCAACAGCGGCTACCAGGTGGTGGCCTACACGGTGATGGGCGCCATCCTCGGCGCCTGGCATTGAAGCCGGATCGCTTGCGCCTTCCTAGGGCAGCCGCAGCCGGTCGCCTTCACCAACCCGCACCGTGTTCGGCGGCTCGCTGCCGAAGCGATAGGTCACGCTGAGCAGCTTGCGGCGGCCGGGCGCGGGGTCGAAGCCGAACAGCTCGTTGCGCACCTCGGTCTCGAAGCGGTCGCCGCGGACCTGGCCGCGCAGGGCCTGGGTCACGTCGGTCCAGCGGCCGTCGGCGCCGTAGCTGGCGCTGTCGATGATGAGCCGGCCGCTGCCGGGCCGCACCGGGCCCTGGTCGCCGCCGCCGCGGTGGCCGCGGYCCCAGTCGCCGCGGCCCCAGTCGCCGCGGCCCCAGCCGACGAACTGGTTGCCGTCGATGGTGCCGTACTCGCGGTACTCGAAGACGCGCTCCTGGCCGCCACGGTCGCGGGCAAAGATGCGCAGGACCTTGGTCTTTCCGGGAAACGGGTCAACACCGAAGAGTTCATTGGTCAACCGCACGCGTTGGTCGCGCCGCGCCAGTTCGCGCAGGCGGTCGGTGACGTCCACGTCGCGGCCATCGGCGCCATAGGTGGCGTAGAGGATGGTGAACTCGCCGTCGTCGTGGCGGTCGCCGCCCGGGCTGTTGCCGCCCCCTTGCCAACCGCCCGACCCGCCGGACTCGCCCCAGTTGCCGCGGCCCCAGCCGATGAACCTGTTGCCGTCGACCCAGTCGCGTTCACGGAATTCGAAGGTGCGTTCACGCCCCTGGCGGTCGCGGGCAAAGATGCGCAGCGTCTTGGTGCGCCCAGGCTCGGGGTCGACGCCGAAGAGGTCGTTGCTCAAGCGAAAGCGCCGGTCCTGGCGGGCCAGCTCGCGCAGGCGGCCGGTCACGTCCACGTGGTTGTGCTCGGTGCCGTAGCGGGCATGTAGGATGACGAACTCGCCGTCATCGTCGGCCCAGGCGGGCCCGGTGATGGCAGTGGCCAGGGCTGCACCCAGGCCCAGTGTCCATTGGCCCAATTGGCGGCGTTTCATGGCGATCCCCTCGTTGTTGGTCTTGGCCGGGCATGGTCGCACGGCCAAGGGTTCAACGCGAGGACGGCCCGGCGCGAGGACGCCGGGCTTCGCCGGTTGTAAGGGCGGGTAAACCGCGCGATCAGCGGCCCCAGTCGCCGCGGCGCCAACCAGTGAACTGGCTGCCATCCACCCAGCTGCCCTCGGCGTACGCGAAGCTGCGCTGCTGGCCATTGGGGTCGCGCGCAATGATGATCAGCCGCTTGTCGCGGCCCGGGTCGGGGTCGACGCCGAAGGTGTCGTTGCCCATGCGGAAGCGCTCGTCGCGGCGCGCCAGTTCGCGCAGCCTGCCGGTCACGTCCACCTCGCGGCCGGGGGTGCCGTAGTTGGCGTGAAGGATGGTGTAGCTGCCGTCATCGTGGCGGTCGCGATAGGGGTTGCCGGCCCAGCCACCGTTGTAGTTCGGTTCGCCCCAGCGGCCCGCGCCCCAGGCGGTGAATTGCCCGCCGTCAATCCATGCGCGCTCGGGGTAGTCAAAGCGGCGTTCGCGGCCTTGGCTGTCGCGGGCGTAGATGCGCAGGTACTTGTCGCGGCCGGGGTCGGGGTCCACGCCGAACAGGTCGTTGGTCAGCCGCACGCGGCGGTCACGGCGGGCCAGCTGGCGCAGCTGGTCGGTCACATCGACATGGTTGCGGTCCGTGCCGTAGCGCGCTTGCAGGATGACGAACTCGCCGTCGTCATCGCCGCGCTGTGCCAGAGCGGGCAACGAGAGCCCGGCCAGCAAGGTGGCCGCGCCGAGAACGTAGTGGCGTCGATTCATGGTGTCTGTCTCCGAAGTTATGGAGGCAACCATGCTTGCACTGCCACGGCGGCACTCAAGTCGGAGAGGAGGAAGTCCCGCTGCGGGCGGCCACCGTCAGACGCCGGCCGGTTTCCCGCCCAGCAGGTACTCCCGCGCCAGTGCCCGGGCGCGATGCAACCGGCTCTTCACGTTCGGCCGCGTGAGGCCGGTGCGGGCGGCGATTTCCTCGATGGTTAGCTCCTCCAGGTCGCGCAGCAGCATGACCTCGAGGTAGTGGGACGGCAGCGACTCCAGCGCCGCCACCAGTTCCCGCCGCAGGCCCACTTCGTCGCGCACGACCAGCCACTGCTCCAGCTTTTCCTCGTCATACGGGTCATAGCGCAGCGTGAGCCGGCCCAGGCGCCGGCATTCGCGCTGCACCAGGCGGATCAACCAGCCCGAGAAAGCCGCCAGCACGCGCAGCGACGGCAGCTTGCGGCTGACGATGAGCAGGGCCTCCTGCACCGCGTCATCGACGTCGCTGAGCAGGCAGTGCTGCTGGGCATAGCGGCGGATGTCGGGCCGGGAGATCTTCAGCAATTGCTCCAGTGCCCGCGGATCGCCGCCGTGCGCGGCCGCGAGCAGGGGCTGGTGTTGTGGGGCCAGGGCCATGTCAGTGCTGCCCGGCTGCTACTTCAACTTGCGGCCAATCATGGCGCAAGCCGGGCAGAAACCGAACAGCCCGGATGCCACCAACCCGGCCGCCCCGCCAGCCACCAGCCAGCCGCCCATGCCGCCCAACAGCAGCAGCCCCAGGGCCGCGGCCACCAGGCCCGCCGCCACGCGCACGGCGCGCTCGCCGTTCGGAACGTTTTTCACATAGATCATGGTTCGACTCTCAAGTGTTCGAGGACAGCCCTCGGTCACTAAGAGGGAGCCAGGGCGCGATCGGATTCGCGGCCGGTCAAAAATATTTTGTCCTGGCGGACCCTGACAAATGCTCGCGCAGCGCTGGCCGCTAGCGCAGGAAGTCCATGGCACCGTACTCCCAGCCCCATGGCACGCCGGTCTCGCCGAGGATGAAGCGCACGAGTTGCGGAAAGGCCCGCTCGGCGCGCACGTCGTTGGCCAGGATGACGACGCAGCGCCTGCTCGGTTTCACGCAGACCCAGGTGTTGCCGGTGCTGTCGTCATGGCCGCCCTTGTAGAAGCCCGGCCCCTGCGGGCCTTCAAAGACGATGACGCCCAGACCTGCGGTGAGGTCGGCTCGGCGCCTGGCCGGTGGCAGTTCGGGTTGCAATGTCGGGAACTGGGTGGCCGTCGTGATGGGCAACTGGGGCGCCGTCAGCGCGGCGGCGCTCTCGGCCGACCGGCCGACGCCGCGGATGTAGCCGGACGCCATGCGGGCCATGTCGGCAATGGTCGTGTCCATGGAACCGGCCACGCGCACCTTGCTGCGTTCGGCGTGCGGCACCACGCGGCCGTCGGCCGTCCAGCCGTCGGCCAGGTTGGGCCTGAAGTCGGCGCGCCACTTCAGGCTGGTGCGTGTCATGCTAAACGGCGTGAACACGCGGCGCTGCACCTCGGCGCCCACGTCCAGACCCAGGCCGCGCTCCAGCACGAACTGCAGCAGGATGAGCCCTTCGCCGGAGTACGCGTAGCGTGAGCCGGGGTCGAAGTGAATGCGCAGCCGGCGGTCGGGCTCCAGGAAGGCGAAGTTGGCGAAGCCGCTGCTGTGCGTCAGCAGCATGCGAGCGGTCAGCTGGCGCCAGCGGTTGTCGCCCGCCAAGTGCTGCCACGAATAGGGCGTCAAGAAGCCGGCGTACTCCGGCAGCGGCCGGTCCAGGTAGCCTGCCAGTGGCCGGTCCAAATCGAGTTTTCCCTCCTCGACCAGCTGCATGGCCCAGTAGGCGAACACCGCCTTGGTCAACGAGGCGCCGTACATGACGGTGTCGGTCAGCAGCGGCTCGCCCGCCGCATTGCGCTTGCCGTAGGCGCCGACATGCACGACCTGGCCGTCGTCGATGACGGCCACGGCCAGGCCCTGGGCCTGGGCGGCGGCCATCAGCCGTGCGGCCTCGGCGTCGATGGCGTCGCTGCTCGGGATCGCGGGCGGGGCGGCCGCGGCCAGCAGGGGCAGGGCGATCAGCAAAGCGGCAAGGCGGGCAGGGCGCATGGTTTCTCCTGGGCGCCAGCCTAACGGCACCCGCGGGCGCGAGGCGAGGCCACCGCCGCTGCTGTTGTAATCGGTGCGCCGTCTTTGCTGCCGCCCATGAACCTGCTCGAACTGATTGCCCCCACCCCCGACGTCGCCGACGAGCTGCTGCGCTTCGAAACGGACAACCGCGCCTTCTTCGAGACCCGCATCAACTCACGGCCGCCCGGCTTCTACTCACGCGAGGGCGTTGATGCCGCCATTGCGCTGGCCGAGCGCGAGGCCGCTGAAGACAAGGGCTACCAGTTCCTCGTGCGTACCGTGGCCGGCGAGCTGGTGGGCCGCGTGAACCTGATCGGCGTGAAGCGTGCTCATTTTCAGATGGCTGAGCTGGGCTATCGCATGGCCGAGTCGGCCTGCGGCCGGGGCTATGCCAGCGAGGCCGTCCGGCTGGTGCTGGCCATGGCCTTTGGCGAGCTGGGCTTGATGCGCGTGGAGGCCAACGCACGCGTCGGCAACGGCGGCTCGGTGAAGGTGCTGCTGCGCAATGGCTTTCGCCAGTTCGGCCATTCGCTGCGCAGCTTCGAGCTCGGCGGCGTCTGGCACGACCGGCTTCACTTCGAGCGGCACGCCGACTAAGGCAGGCGGCGTAGCGTCTTCTGCAGCGGCACCAAAAGCCGTTCGCGCTGGGCGGCGTCGGTGACGTCCAGCACGCCGGCCAGCAGCGGCCACAGGAACTCCCGCAGATTGTGCAGATCGATCAGCGCGGTCTCGTCCCAGGCTTTGGCTGCCTTCAACGGCTGCAGCAGCCGGTCCAGCCAGGCCTGCACGGCGGCTTCGTCGGGCTTGAGTCGCAGCTGGAGTTGCAGCGCCGCACGCGCCAGGCGCTGGCCTTCACCGAAGCGGTAGGCATGCCTGTGGTCGGCAAGCACCTGGCTGCTGACGGCGTCCAGCAGGGCCTGGCGTTGGGTGGGGCTCAGCGCATCGTTCATGCCGAGCTGCAGAGCCAGGTCGGCACCATGGGCCACGCCGTGGCGCCAGCCCTCGCCGGGGGTGAAGCCGCGGTAGTCGCGCACGCTGCTGAGGAAGCGTGCGGCATGCTCGACGAGCTCGCCGCGCTGCTCGGTGGTCATGAAGGGCTTGAGGCGGTCGGCCCGTGCCACTTCGGCCAGCGTGAGGACCGCAAAGGGCTGGTGCACGCCGGCGGTGTCGGGCTTGGCGTCCAGCACGGCGACGAGGTCGGTGCGCAGGCGTTGCAGCGTGGCGGCCTCCAGCTTGCCGCCGCGCGCCCATGCAGAGATCTGCTCGAAGGCAATGTCGTCGCGCAGCTGGAAGTCGGGATGTCCCAGGCAGGGTAGCAGAGCGATGGCCTGCTGCTGGATGCGCGCTGGGTCGGTTTCGGTCTTCAAGTCGACGGGCAGCGCGCAGGTCTGGGCGGCGACGCCCACGCTCAGCGTGGACAGCAACAGGCAGATGCGGACGGACGCGGTCTTCATGGAGGCACAGTAGCGCACGATGTGGCCCGCGGGCGAAAAGTCACCGCTGCTGACGACAATGCGCCGCATGGAAGATGACCTGGTGGATACGCTGCGGCGTCTGGAAGTCGAACTGCATCACCCCGGCGTGCGCCTGGACGAAGCGCGGTTGCAAGCCCTGCTGCACGCGGATTTTCACGAGGTCGGCCGTTCCGGCCGGGCCTATGACCGACCTACCATCCTGCGTTTCCTGGCCGAGCAGGGCCGCAGAGACGAGGGTCCGCCGAGTGTCGAGCCCGATCAATTCGCCGTGCGGCCCCTCGGCCCTTCGGCGGCGCTGCTGACCTATCGTGCTGCGCACCGCCAGCCGGACGGATCGCTCACGCGGCACACGCTGCGCTCCTCGGTCTGGGTGCGCGAGGGCGAGGCCTGGCAGATGCTCTACCACCAGGGCACCGCGGCCGAGACTTCCTGGTAAGACTCAGGCCGTCGGGTAGGTGCCCGGCACCAGGATGTCGCGCGTCACGTTGGTGAGCTGCGTGTGGCCGCAGAAGGCCATGGTCACGTCCAGCTCCTTGTGCAGGATGGCCAGCGCCTTGGCCACGCCTTCCTCGCCCATCGCACCCAGGCCATAAGCCATGGCGCGGCCGATCATCGTGCCGCGGGCGCCCAGGGCCCAGGCCTTGAGCACGTCCTGGCCGGAGCGGATACCGCCGTCCATCCACACTTCCGTCTGCGAACCCACCTCGGCCGCGATGGCGGGCAGCGCGTGGATGCTGCTGGGCGCGCCATCGAGCTGGCGGCCACCGTGGTTGCTGACGACGATGGCGTCGGCCCCCGCCAGCACGGCGAGCTTGGCGTCTTCCACGTCCATGATGCCCTTGAGGATGAGCTTGCCGCCCCATTGCGCCTTGACCCAGGCGATGTCGGCCCAGGACAGGCGCGGGTCGAACTGCTCGTTCGTCCAGGCCGAGAGAGACCGCATGTCGCTGACGCCCTTCACGTGACCCACGAGGTTGCGGAAGGTGTGGCGCTTGGTGCCGGCCATTCCGAGGCACCAGCGTGGCTTGGTCATCAGGTTGAGGATGTTGCCCAGCGTCGGCCGCGGCGGCGCGGTGAGGCCGTTCTTCAGGTCCTTGTGGCGCTGGCCGATGACCTGCAGGTCCAGCGTCAGCACCAGGGCCGAACACTTGGCTGCCTTGCAGCGGCCGATCATGCGGGCCATGGCGTCACGGTCGCGCATCATGTAGAGCTGGAACCAGAACGGCGCCGAGGTGTTCTCGGCGATGTCCTCGATGGAGCAGATGCTCATCGTGCTGAGCGTGAACGGGATGCCGAACTTCTCGGCTGCGCGCGCCGCGTGGATCTCGCCGTCGGCGTGCTGCATGCCCGTCAGCCCCACCGGTGCGATGGCCACGGGCATCTTCGCGGCCTGGCCCACCATCTGCACGGCCGTGCTGCGGCCTTCCATGTTGACGGCCACGCGCTGGCGCAGCTTGATGGCCTGGAAGTCGCTCTCGTTAGCGCGGTAGGTCGTCTCCGTCCAGGAGCCGGAATCGGCGTAGTCGTAGAACATGCGCGGCACCCGCTTCTCGGCGAGTTGGCGCAGGTCTTCGATGCAGGTGATGACGGGCATGGCGGACTGGTCGGAGTGAGGCCGCGATGCTAGGCCCGCACCGCACCGGTCGCCCCGGAAAAAAACTCAGCCGGGTCGAGAGGAGTTTTCCGCTTCGAGCGCGCGGCAATGCGCATGCAGCCACTCGGCGAAGGCCTCGGATGCCGGGCTGGCGCGGTGGCGAATGAGGCCGTAGTGGCGCTCGGCCGGCACGGTCAGCGCAAACGGCTGGACGAGGCGGCCTTCGGCCAGCTCGTGGCGGGCGAGGCTGAGCCGGGCCAGTGCCACGCCCTGGCCGGCCAGGGCCGCGGCCAGCGTCAGGCCCAGGTCGACGAAGCGCGGGCCTTCGTCCGGCTCGGGCACGTCGCCCAGGCCGGCGGCGCGCAGCCAGGGCGCCCAGGGCTGCAGCGGCGTGCGCAGCAGCGGCAGGGCGAGCAGGTCGGCCGGCTCGCGCAGCGGTTCGTGGCGGGCCAGCAGGGCGGGCGCGGCCAGCGGCGTGAGGCGGTCGCGCAGCAGCACCTGGGCGGGCGCGATGTCGTCCGGCACGGCGCCGTGGCGGATCTCCAGGTCCGCCCCCGCGTCGCCCTCGGCCAGCAGCGGGACTGACAGCGTCAGCTCCAACTCCACCTCGGGGTGGGCTGCCGTGAAGCCGGGTAGCGCGGGCACCAGCAACTGGCGGGCGAAGGTGGGCGTGGACGTCACGCGCAGACGCTCGCGCTGCTGGCTGGCGCGCTGGTGCAGCGGCATGGCCTGCAGCAGGGCCAGGGCCTGGCGTACCTGGGGCAGGTACTCGTGGCCGGCGGAGGTCAGGGTCAGGCCCTTGGCGGGTTGACGCAGGAACAGGGGCTGGCCCAGCCGCTCCTCCAGCCCGGCCACGCGCTTGGCGACGGCGCTGGCCGTCAGCGCGAGTTCGGCGGCGGCGGCCTCGAAGCCGCCCGTGCGGGCCACGGCCTCGAAGGCGAGCAGAGCGTCGAGCGAGGGCAGGCGGATGGCGCGCGAGGACATGGGGTCATCCTACCCAGCCACCCCCCCGGAGCAGGCGAGGGGATGCGGTGCGTCAGAAGTTGATCGTCGTCGGCCCGGCGTCGCGCGACGGCCGGCGCAGGTATTGGCCCAAGGTGCCGGCCATCGCCGCCACGACACCCGCGGCCAGCCGCAGGGCTTGGGGCCTCGCAGCATTTGCGTGACCAAGCCTGGGTGTATCGCCGGGCTGCGCGATGGCGTGCACCAGCGCCAACTCCTGCTGGCGCTCCTGCACGAGGAAGAACATGCGGTTCGGGTCGGCAAAGCGCTGCGCCAGCGCGCGAACCGCCTTCAGCTCGTGGCTGCGTACCCGCACACCTTGCGGGCTCAAGGTGCAGCCCAGGGCACGGCTGCGCAGGTAGAGCGACTTGGCCGCCAGGCGGTCGGGCAGGCAGCCCACGCCGGCGTATAGGCAGTTGGCGAGGTTGAAGGTGGCCTCGGCGTGGCCCATGGCCGCCGCCGTCACGTAGGCCGACAGGCCCGCTGCTTCGTCGACCGGGCCGCCTCGGCCGGTCATCAGCGCCCGCCCGAGCTGGAAGCGCCCGATGGCGCTGCGCCGGGACGCGGCCTGTTCCAGCACCCGCCGCGCCTGCGCCGGGTCCGCGGCCATGCCCAGCCCTTCCAGCTGGCACAGCCCCAGCATGGCGAGCCCGTCCTTGTCGCCGCTGTCTGCCGCGGCACGGAACCAGCCCACCGCGCGCTCATAGTCCGGCGGGTTGGCATGGAACAGGGCCATGCCGTGCTGGAGTGGGTCTACGGGCTGCGCGTTGAGGGCCATGGGCGGGGTCGGCCCCAGGTTGAGGATATTCATGCAGCAGGCGGGCGTTGGAGGTCGATATTGCGACCTGGTTTGGGCGGCCCGAGCGGTGCTCAGGCGCCCGGCAAGGCGTATCCCTGAATTGTTGGTGGGCCGGGCAGCAGGGCAGGGCTGCGCGGCGTGCAGTAATGCTGCAAATTGCCGCAAACCGAGGCGCTCGGCGAGAATTTCAAGGCTTCAGCGGCGGGCCGGCCACCCTGCGCCGGCCGCCACCACAACGCGAACTCCGCCCGACACCATGAGCTTTTCAGTCCTCGCCAAATACGCCATGGAACTGCCTGGCGCCACGCAGGACATCAAATGGGGCGCCGACTGGGTGGCCAGCGTCGGCGGCAAGATGTTCTTCGTCGGCGGGCCACACCCCGGCAAGTGGACGCATTGCAGCTTCAAGGTCGACGAGCACCGCTTCCTGGAGCTGACCGGTGTGCCCGGCATCGCGCCCGCGCCTTACGCGGCGCGGTATCACTGGGTGGCGGTGGAGGATGCGAAGGCGCTGCCCTTGTCGGAACTCAAGGCACTGGTGAAGCGCTCGCATGAGCTGGTGGCTGCCAAGCTGCCGAAGAAGCTGCGGCTGAGCCTCGGCCTGGCCGAGTAGGTCCGGGCCGAGAGCGTGCTCCGCGTGACTCGCGCATTGGGCGCCAGCGAAACGCTCAGCTGGATTGGGCGCGCCACACCAGAACGGGCACTTCGGTGTGTGCAAGCACGCGCTGGGTCTCGCTACCGAGCAGCAGCCCGGTCAAGCCCTTGCGGCCATGCGAAGCCATCACGATCAGGTCGCACTGCAGGCGCTTGGCGACACTGCAGATGGCGTCATGGGGATGGTCGTTCTGTTCCATCAAGGTCTCGCAGGGCACCTTCGCTTCGTTCGCCACGCCGCTGACAAACTTGAGGTAAAGGTCCGCGTGGGCCCGCACGTCTGTCGCGAACTGATCGCGCGAACCCTCCAACTCAGACGCTCGATAGGTCAGCACATGGAAGGCAGGCGTGGCGTAGAACGCCGTCACCCGCGCGCCGGAAAGCCTTGCCAACTCGACGCCATGAAAGACCGCTTGCTCGGAGAACCGAGACCCATCGGTCGGAAGCAGGATGTGCTTGAACATGATGCACCTCTGGCTAGAAGCCGGGCACTCGCACGTCAGAGCAGGCCTAGCATCACCTGCCCAGGTGACCCGACCGGACCCGGCTTGCGGGCAGGTCGTCTGCGACGATAGTACGCCGCGGCGGGCAACTTGGGTGGGCTCTTCGGTATCTTGGCTGACCCTTTGCGGTGGGTCTTGATCACGTGCTGTCCCGCACTACGCGCTCTTGGACCGCTCCCGCGCCTCGTGCAGCGTCGCCAGCGTGATCTTGCGCACCTCGGCCTTGCTCTGTTCGACATGGCTGCGCAGCAGCAAATGGGCCTGCTCGACCTTGCGCTGCATGACTGCGCGCAGGATCTTGGCGTGCTCAGCGTAGGTCGCCTCGATGCGGTGGCCGCGCGTGAAATCCAGGTGGCGAATGATGCGGATCTGCTCCGTCACGTCCCAGTGCACACGGGCTATCTCGGCGTTGCCTGCCGCGCTCACCAGCGTGGCGTGGAAGGCCTCGTCCAGCATGCCCACCTCGCGGGCATCACTCAGTCGCTCGGCGGCGGGGACCAGCCAGATGTCCTTCAACGATTCCAGCTCCGGCGGCGGCGTGCCGGTGTGCGTGCACAGCCGCGCCACGGCGGCCAGCTCCAGGACGACGCGCAGGTCGTAGAGCTGCTCCAACCTGCCGAAATCGATCGGCCGTACGGACCATCCCGACTTGGCCTCGACGTCGAGAAAGCCCTCGTTGCGCAGCTTGAAAAGCGCCTCGCGCACCGGCGTGCGGCTAACGCCCAGGCGCTGGCCCAGTTCCGCCTCCGAGAAGCGGTCGCCCGGTACGAGCTGGAAGTCGTTCAGCTCGGCCTTGAGCCGGGCGTAGACCTGCTCGGCCAGATTGGGACGGCCGGCACGCGGGGCGCTGGCAGAAGAGTCGACGATGGCCCGCATGCCGGCGATCTTAGCCAGCGGGCGCGGTGAGCAAGCTCTTCTGCTCAGCGAGCATGTTCAACGCCGCACCTCGCGCTGGAAGATCTCCAGGCTCTGCTTCTTGGCCGTGATGAAGCTCGGCTCCGACAAAGTGGCCACCGTGCGCGGCCGCGGGTCCTCGTACTTCAGGATCTCGGCCACCCGGGTCGGCCGCTTGGTCAGCAGCAGCACCTCGTCGGCGAGGTACACGGCCTCCTCCAAGTCGTGCGATACCAGCATCATGGTCGTGCCCGTCTGCATGAAGACCTCCTGGAGCTTCTCGCGGATGAACAACGTCATCTCGAAATCCAGCGCCGAGAAGGGCTCGTCCAGGAACAGCACCTCGGGGCCGGGCGCCAGCGCCCGCATGATGGATGCCGTCTGCTGCTGCCCGCCCGAGAGTTCATACGGGTAGCGCTTCAGGTCGAACTTGACGTCGAAGCTCTCCACCAGCTCGGCCATGCGCCGGTCCACCTCGGCCTTGCTGCGGCCTTCCATCTTCAGCGGGTAGGCGATGTTGTCGATGGTGCGCATCCACGGGAACATCGCCTCGCGGTAGTTCTGGAACACGTAGCCGATCTTGGTGTCCTTGAGGCTCTTGCCGTCGAACAAGATCTGGCCCGAGTCGATGGGAATCAGCCCCGCGATCATGTTGATCAGCGTGCTCTTGCCGCAGCCGTTGGGGCCGAAGACGGACACGATCTTGTGCTTGGGGATGTCGAGGTTGAAGTCCTCGTACAGCGGCCAGCCTGCGAAGTACTTCGTCAGGCCGCGGATGGTGATGTGGGTGCCGGCGGGACCGGGCTGGAAGGCGCGCACGGGCACATCGGGCACGACCGGGGCGTTGATGACGGCGGACATGGCTTACCTCCCACTCCAATGGACGATCTTGCGTTCCAGCACCAGGAACAGAATGTTGAGCACATAGCCCAGGATGCCCGCGGCCAGGATGGCGGCGTACATGGTCTTCACGTTCAGCACTTGCTGGGCGTCGATGATGCGGTGGCCCAGGCCGTTGTCCGAGCCGATGAACATCTCGGCCACGACGACGATCACCAGCGCCATCGACACCGCCGAGCGCAGGCCGACAAAGCTGGGCTGCAGGCTCTCCCACACCAGCACGTCCTTGAAGATCTGCCAGCGCGACGCGCCCATCACCTTGGCCGCCATGACGCGCTGCTTGCGCGCGTTGATGACGCCGTAGGCGCTGTTGAACACCACGATCAGCAGCGCGCCAAAGGCGGCGATGGCGATCTTGTTGATGTCCGACACGCCGAAGATCAGCAGGAACAGCGGGATCAGCGCCGACGATGGTGTCGAGCGGAAGAAGTCGATCAGGAACTCGACGCTGCGGTAGGCGCGCTCGTTGCTGCCGAGCAGCACACCCAGCGGCACGCCGACGACGGCGGCGATCAAAAAGGCCTGCACCGTGCGCCACACCGTGGTAGCGAAGTCCAGCAGCAGCGGCCCGCCGGCCAGGCCCACCACCAGCGTCTGCAGCGTGGCCAGCGGCGGCGGCAGCAGGATGGGGCGGATGAGACCGAGGCGCACCACCAGGTCCCAGATGATGAAGAGCAACAGCGGGCCGATGAAGGGCAGCAGCTTCGCGGCGTTGAAGCGCGGCAGGCGCACGGCGGGCTGGCCGTCGGCGACGGGTGCGCGCCAGGGCTGGGCGGCGGCGGGGGTTGGGTCCACGATAGTCATGGCCTCATGCCTTGTAGAGCAGGGTCGTGACGTCGAGCTTCTTCTCGAACACACCCTTCTCGGTGAAGAGGTCGAAGAACTTCTGGAAGGCCGCCACGTCGCTCGGTGTGAACTCGTTGTAGAGCATGTAGGAGGCCAGCGGCACCTCGCCGGTGAGCGGGCCTTCGATGGCCGTGTAGCCCTTCAGGAAGTTGCGCGCCTGGGCCGGGTCCTTGCGCACGAGGTCGATGCCGCGGGCATAGGCGGCGATGTATTTCTTCGTCTCGGCCGGGTGCTTCTTGATGAACTCGGTCGTCAGCGTGGCCGAGCCGCCATGCCACGGGGCCAGCGGGTCGCCGAGGATGTACTTGGCGATGACGCCGGCCTCCAGCACGCGCGTCGTGCCATTGAGCCGGCCCACGGTGCCGGTGGGTTCCAGCGTGTAGACGGCGTCCACTTGGCCGGCGGCGAGTGCGGCCACGTGCTGGCCGATGGGTAGCTCGGTCACCGTCGTGCCGGCAGCACCGGCGCGTTCCAGCACGGCCATAGCCAGCGTCTTGTTCTGGATGCCGGGCCCGCTGGCTACGCGCTTGCCCTTCAACTCGGCCAGCGTCTTGACGGGGCTGTCCTTGGGCACGAGGAACTGGTCGAGCACGTACTTCTGGTTGCTCGGGTTGGTGGCGATGATCTTGAACAAGCCCGGCGAAGCAATCTCGCCCACGCCCAGGTTGCCCGAGCCGGTGCCGTTGGAGCTGCCGTCGCAGCGGCCCGCCAGCATGGCCTCCATCACCTGCTGGGCGCCGGCGAACTTGAGCGCCTCGACGTCCAGCCCCGCTTCCTTGAAGTAACCCTTCTCCACCGCCGCATAGAACGGCAGCCCGGCCGCCACGGGCCAGTAGCCGATGCGGATCTTGGGTGTCTGGGCACGCACCAGTGCGGGCGCGCCCAGCGTGGCCACGGCGGCCGCCGCGCCCAGCAGGGTGCGGCGCTGGGGTTTGAACGAATCGGTCATGGTCGGCTCCTTGGGTGATTGAGAGGGGGAGGCAAGAAGGGGTGAGGCTTCAGGCGAGGTGCAGTTCGGCCATGCGGGCCCGCCAGCCTTCGCCGAGCATGGCCGGGTCGTGCGGGCCGATGAGGCCGGCAAGCGCGCCCAGCAACTCACGGGGCGGCGCGCCGTCCAGATAGGCCTGGTGCCAGTCTCCAAGGGTCAGAAGGCTTCGCTTGTTCATGGTGCACATGCTGGTATACCAATTGGTACGCCAGCATCAAGCGTGCCAGTTTGCGGCGCGCCTGCCTCTGCGCAGGTTCTGCATGTGGTGTACCGGGCGTCGCTCGGTCTGCCGCTTTCTGGCAGTCCTCCTTCAAGCCTTCGCGGCTGAGATCGCGTGCCTCGCCGTGGGGCGTTGATGCACCAGTCGGCGGTGCGGGGCGCCCTTGACACGTTTCGATGATTAGCTAATCATCAAGCCATGAACAAGGTCTTCAAAGCCCTTTCCGACCCCACCCGTCGCCAGGTGCTGCAGCTCCTGAGGCAGGGCCCCTTGAGCGCCGGTGAGCTGAGTGACCAGTTCCATGTCTCCAAGCCCACGATGTCGGCGCACTTCACCGTGCTGAAGGAGGCCGACCTCGTACACGCCGAGAAGGCGGGCAAGTCCGTCCTGTATCACCTGAAGCTGTCCGTGCTCGAAGAAGCGTTGCTGGGCTTCGTCCATTCGTTCAGCCCGAGCGCCGACGCGCCGGAACCCAAGAAGGAGATTGCGCGATGAAAGCTGATCTGATTGCAGGCCTTGCTTGGGGCGGCGGCATCGTCGCCGTGGCGTTGGGCATGACCTGGGCGCGCAAGCTGGGCTATGCGGACGGCGAAAACGTCACCCGGGTGGTCATCGCCATGAACGGGCTCATGATTGCCTGGTATGGCAACCGCATGCCCAAGCGCTTCTTCCCGAGCGAACTGGCCCGCAAGGTCAACCGGCTTGGGGGCTGGTCCATCACGATCAGCGGGCTTGTCTATGTGGCGCTGTGGGCCTTCGCTCCGATCCCCGTGGCAGTCGCCGCGGGTTCCGCCTCAGTCCTGGCGGGGGTGGCTGTGCCGCTGGTCTATTGCCTGTCGCAGCGGGACAAGTTCAAGAGCGCGACGTGAGCGGGGTGATCTGCCTGCAAGCGCACTCGAACCCACGCCTCAGCCCACCGTCCGATGGCTCACCTCCACCAGGATCCCGCCGGGCGCGTGGCAATAGAACATCAGGCTGCCGCGCATCACGCGCGGAGGCTGCGCGAGTTCGATGCCTGCATCCAGCATCCGTGCGTGCGCGCTCATGACGGCCTGCTCGGAAGCGAGCAGAAAACCGATGTGAAAGGTCTTCGGATACATCGGCTCGGTGGCATCTTTCGCCCGGGTGAGGACGAGCACGAAGCCGCCTTCACCATCGAGGATCGCCATGCCGTCGTTGCCTTTGATCTGGCGCAACGTGAAGCCGAAGGCGGCCTCGAAAAAGGCGGTGGCTGCGGTCACATCAGGCACTGAGAGATCGAGGTGGTTGAGTTGCATTGATTTGTCCTTTGAGTCAAATGGACTCGACCGGATCACAATGCGAAGCACCGTCGGCACCCGCTTTGCCACACAGACGAGCCCGCAGCGCGAAAGGCGCTGAGGTTCGTCGTGGGTTCTCATGCAATGCATGGAGCAGAGCTCTCGTCAGAGAGGGGTCGGGCTTACCGAAAAACCGACCCTGCCTTTTTCGACATCGCCAGTGTAGCCATAGGCTCTTGGCTACCCTCAGTGGCCGTAGCGCGTCAGCCCCGGCTCCAACGGCTGGGGATCGCCCAGAAGATCAGCAGCCCTATCAGCGATACGGCCGCCAGCACATGCGGCGTATCGAGCGGCCGGTTCCCATCAGCAAGCAACGCAGCGGCACCGCAGGCCGCGATGCTGATCGCCACCCATTGCGCCCGCCTGACCCAACGCGCCCAGCGGCGCTGCTGCGATGAAACTCCTTTGGGCGCCAGCGCGGCCATCACCCGCAGGCTGAAGCCAGCGTCATCGGGCTCGGTGCCGTTCTGCATCTGCTCCCGCAGCACGTCATCAAAAGAAGCGTCGTTGTCGTGGTTCGTGGAAATCGTCATGGCGTGGGCTCCCATGCTTGCAGTTGCGCGCGCAGCTTGGCCTTTGCGCGCAGCACTTGTGTCTTGACCGTGCCGAGCGGCCAGCCCAGCACCAGCGCCGCTTCGGCGTGGCTGAGGTCGGCGCCGTAGCAGAGCAGGAGCGCGTGGCGCTGGGGCTCGCTGAGATCGGCCATGGCGCGGTCGAGGTCGATGCGCCAGTCGGCGCCGGGGGCGAAGTCGCTGTGTGCGCCCAGCTCCGGCGGTGCGTCGTCCACCAAAGGCAAAGCCGGCCGTTCGGCCGACAGCGCGGAATAGGCCAGCCGCGTGAGCCAGGTGCGAAAGCGCGCCTCGCCGCGGAACTTGGGCAGGGCGCGCCAGGCACGCACGAAGGCTTCCTGGGCCAGGTCGTCGGCACGGCCTTGGTCGCCGCGGCAGACGCGGCCGAGCAGCTTGCGCAGATAGCCCTGGTGGGCCTGCACGAGGGCGGCGAAGGCCGCGCGGTCACCGGCGGCGGCACGGGCAACCAGGCGATCCTCTTGCAGGACCGCTTCGGTCGGCGCGGCGGGGAGGCCGGAGGTCACGGCTGGGGCGGTTGCTGCTTGCGTTCAACGGCCCAGTACACCGCCAGGCCCAGCCCCAGGAACAGCGGAATCAGGCCGATGCTCCAGAGCCAGGCGCCCGGCATCATGGCGTTGAACATGCCCATCAGGCCGAGGCCGACGCCGATGTTGATGACGGCGGGAATGAGGATGCGGTTGGGGTTGGCCTGGTCGCGCTTGGCGCGGTGCCAGTCGCTGTCCTGCACGTCGCCCAGCAGCTCGGGCGGGATGGGCTGGCCGGCGCGGGCCAACTCGCGGATGGTCTCGTGGCGCTGGCGCTCGGTGTGAGCCTTGCCCAGGTAGTGGGCCACGATGGCAACGATGGGAATCAGCAGCGACAGGATCGGGATCATCAGCGGGCTGATTTCCTGAAAGCGGTCGAAGAACATGGGCGGGCTCCAGGGAAACGGGTGGATGGTGCTTCCTTGGAGCGCCCGGCCGTGGCGTTTGGATTCAGCGAGCGAAAGAAAAAGCACTGTCGCACCCCCTCAAGTTGAGGGTTTTTGAATGTCAAAGAAATTTACACCCCTAGATCAAACTAGGGATATGAGCTCGCTAAGCTATTGATTTTTAAGAAATACTGCGGCCTGGCACGGCCGTTGCATTGTGGGGATCATTGAAATTTCTTGAGGAGATCCGCCATGAAGTTGGCTTCTTTCGCAGCTGCAATCCTGACGGCTTCCCTTTGCAGCCTGGCCAACGCGGGCATCGTCTTCACGTTCACCGAATCCGGCGCCAACGTGGTGATGAACTCCTCCGGCACCATTGACACCAGCAAGCTGGTGCTTCAGCAGGGCGTGTCTGGCTGGGGCGGCACCGGTATCGAGGAGAACGGCAACCACGACATCATGGGCGGCACGGCCGTCGGCGGCGTGAACATGTCCTTCGGTTTCCACGCCGGCACCGCTTTCTCGGCCTGGTCCGCTGCGAGCGGTCCCTGGGCCCAATCCAGCTTCAACACGACGGTCGACGCTGGTCACAAGGGCTTCACCACCTACGTTCGCCCCGTCAGCACCCAGCTTCCGGGCATCGGTATCGAGCGCGAAGACCTGGAAGGCACGTTCTGGTCGCCCGATCAAGCCTGGACTTTCCACAACGCCTCGTTTGCCTCCCTGCAGATGTTTGCCGGCACCTACACCGTGACCGACGCGCAGACCGGCGAGTTCATCACCTTCCAGATCGGCGCCGCCGGCAATCAGTTGCCCGAGCCCGACGCGGCGGCCCTGGTCGGCCTCGCCCTGCTGGGCGCATACGCTGCCCGTCGCGCCAAGGCAAAGAAGGCCTGACCCCTCGGTTCGGTCAACGAGCCACGAAGGCGAGTCGCAATGACTCGCCTTCGTGGCTTTTTTCGTTGTTGGTTGACCGACTCAACGATCCGGCCCCGCGAGTCCGGAACCTATCGCGGCGTGCCGAAGTCCTGCGTCCAGTAGCTGCGGTAGGTGGTGCTGGCGTTGCCCGCCACGCAGGCCACGCCGATGTCGCGGAAGGTCGCGTTCATCAGGTTGGCGCAATGACCATCGCTCTTCATCCAGCCGTCCACCACCTCGGCCACGCTGGACTGGCCGGCGGCGATGTTCTCGCCCAGGCTGCTCCAAACATAGCCGGCGGCGGTCGCGCGGGTGCCGAGGGTGCTGCCGTCGCTGCCGGTGTGGCTGAAGAAGTTGTGCGTGACCATGTCGTCGCTGTGCGCCACGGCGGCCTGGGTCAGCGCGGCGTTCCAGGTCAGATCAGGTGCCGGGCCGAAGGCGCCCTGCGCGCCACAGGTGGCGCCGCTGCGGCGCCGGGCGTTGACGGCCGCCAGCATGTCGTCCTGGAAGTTGGCGAGATCGCAGGTGATGCGCGTTCCGGCGATCGGTGGTGCTGGCGCCGGGGCAGGAGCAGGAGCAGGAGCAGGAGCAGGAGCAGGAGCAGGGGGCGTTGTCGGCGTGGTGGTGGCTGAGTCGGAGCCGCCACCGCCGCAGCCGGCCAGCGAAACCAGGGTCGCCACGGCGAGAGGCGCCAGGCGGGACGCTCTCGCGCGGGTGGGTGAGGGTGGCGGCGCAAGGAAGTGGCTCATAGGCCCGCAGCGTGGCACGCCCTGGCCTGGCGCCGGTTACCGGGTGCAGCCCGCGAGAGCCGGCTCGCAACATCCCTACACAAAGACGGCGATATCAGGCCTTGGGAGCGTGGCAGACCGCTTCGATGTTGTGGCCGTCCGGGTCGATGACGAAGGCGGCGTAGTAGTTCGCGTGGTACTTCGGACGCAGGCCCGGCGCGCCGT
Organism: Roseateles sp. P4_D2; assembly: GCF_056401875.1. Classification (NCBI taxonomy): domain Bacteria; kingdom Pseudomonadati; phylum Pseudomonadota; class Betaproteobacteria; order Burkholderiales; family Sphaerotilaceae; genus Roseateles; species Roseateles sp. P4_D2. The sequence continues at coordinate 436,510 of NZ_JBFUIM010000001.1, forward strand.
TGTCGGCGGCGCCGGCGTCCAGCGCCGCGCGGTAGAACGCATCGACCTGCTGGCGTGTCTGCGCCATGAAGGCGAGGTGCAGATGGGCCGGCTTCTCCTGGGTCTCGAACAGGCACAGGCTGGTCACCTGGCCCTCGATGACGAGCTCGATGCCGTAGCTCGGCTCGCCTTCCGCACCCGCCGTGACGCCGAGCGGCGCCAGCGCCTTGAGATAGAAGGCCTTGCTCGCGGCGAAGTCGCTGACGCCGAACTTGACGTGGTCAAACATGAAAACAACTTTACCCCTCGCCCATTCCCGCGCCGCTGAACGCGCGCGTGCTTGGTCGGTCCCCCGGGGGGACGCCGCCGCTTGCGGCGTCGAGCCGCAGTCGGCGGCAAGCGGGCCGGCTCGGGGACGGCCCAGCGCTCGGCCCGGAATGCGGGCGTGGGTGCGCCGCGCTACAGCTGCCACCAGCCCGGCAGCAAGGCCCGCACCTCGGGTCGGGCATAGCGCTTGTCCAGCAGCCACACCCAGCCGCGGTCGTCCACGGAGCGCAGCACGCGGCCGGCGGCCTGCACGACTTTCTGCATGCCGGGCACAAGGTCGGCATAGCCGTGGTCGGCGCCGAACAGGGTGTCCAGGCGCTCGCGCACCTGGTCCTGCAGCGGTGACACCGGCGGCAGGCCGAGGGTGGCGATGAAGGCGCCGATCAGCCGCGTGCCGGGCAGGTCCACGCCCTCGGCGAAGGCGCCGCCCAGCACGGCGAAGCCGATGCCGCGGCCGCCCTCCACGAAGCGGTCCAGAAAGGCGCGCCGTGCCGCGTCGCCCATGGCGCGCGACTGGTTCCACTGCGTGACCCGTGGGTGCCGCTGTGCCAGCCGCGCCGAGGCCTTGTCGAGGTAGTCGAAGCTGCTGAAGAAGGCGAGGTAGTTGCCGGGGTGCTCGGTGAACTGCTGGGCGAGCAGGTCCACCAGCGCGTCCAACGATGCCTGGCGATGTTCGTAGCGCGTGGACAAGCGATGGGCCACCTGCACGGTCAGGTGCTCGGGCGGGAAGGGCGCGGGCACGTCGATCCAGGCGGTGTCCTCGGGCATGCCAAGCAGCTGGCGTTGGTAGTCGGGCGGCCCGAGCGTGGCCGAGAACAGCGTGACGCTGCTGAGCCCCTCGAAGCGCTCCTTCAGGAAGTGCCCTGGCACGACGTTGCGCACCGACAGCAGCACGTCGCGACCGTCGTTGGGATCGTCCTCGTCGTCGTCTTCCAGCAGCGAGAGGTTCCGTGGCGCGTCCAGCGCCGGCTTGGGGTCCCCCGGAGCGGCGCTGCGCTGCAGGTCGCAAATCGAATGGGCATCGAAGCGGTCCAGCAGGCGCTGCAGGCCCAGCACCTCGAAATAGAACTGCAGCATGGCCCCGACGTCGAGCGGGTGGTTCTGCACGTGCTCGCCCAGGGCGACGTTGACGCGTTGCAGGGCCTCGGCGAGGGCGTCGGGCACCGTGTCCAGCGCCTGGTAGTCGCCTTGCTGGCGGCGGYTCAGCGTGGCCAGTTCCTTGGCCAGCCGGCGCAGCGGCGGGCGCAGGCTGGCCGGCGCTTCGGCAATGACCTCGCGCACGCGCGCCAGGCTGAGGCTGACGCTGTACATGTCGCGGGCGCGGTCGATGAGGTTGTGGGCCTCGTCCACCAGCAGGGCGAGCTTCCAGCCCTGAGCCTGGGAGAGGCCGTAGAGCTGGCCATAGGGGTCGAAGGCGTGATGCACGTCGCCGACGACGACGTCGGCCCAGCGCAGCAGCTCCTGGCCGAGGTAGTAGGGGCAGATGTCGTGCTGCAGCGCGATGCGGCGCTGGGCGGCGGGGTCCAGCCAGGCCGTCTGCACGGCCTCGGCGCGGGCGGCGGGCAGCTTGTCGTAGAAGCCGTTGGCCAGCGGGCAGGCGTCGCCATGGCAGGCCTTGGTGGGGTGTTCGCAGGCCTGCTCCTTGGCCACCAGCGTCAGCACGCGCAGCGATTTCGTCGGCGTGTGTTCTCGCAGCGCATGCAGGGCCTCCAGCGCGGTGATGCGGCCGGTGCCCTTGCAGGTCATGTAGCCGATCTTGTCGAGCTGCTGCAGCGGCATGGCGCGCAGCAGCGGGTACAGCGTGCCCAGGGTCTTGCCGATGCCGGTGGGCGCCTGGGCCAGCAGGCAGCGGCCGTTGGCGGCGACGCGGTAGACGGCCTCGGCGAGCAGGCGCTGACCGGGGCGCAGTTCGCCCTTGGGGAAGGGCAGGGCGTTCAGGCCCGCGTCGCGCGCCGTGCGGTGCTCCGCCTCCTGTCGTGCCCAGGCCTCGAACTGCCGGCAGCGCAACTCGAACGCGGCTTGCAGCTCGCTGGCCGTCACCTTCTCGCGCAGCACGGTCTCGTTCTGCGTGTCGGCATCGACGTAGACGAGGGCCAGCTCCAACTCGGTCAGGCCGCGGTCGGCGGCAATCAGCGCGCCATAGGTCTGCAGCTGGGCCCAGTGCAGGGCGCGGCGGTTGTCGGGAATGGCCTCGACGGGGCCGCGGATGGTCTTGATCTCCTCCAGCCGGTTCACGTCGGCCTCGTAGCCGTCGGCCCGGCCGCGTACGCGCAGGTTGCCGTGGACGGCCTCCAGCGGCAGTTCGGTCTCGTAGCCCGGCGAACGGCGCGCCAGCACGGCCATCTGGCCGGCCTGGCCCTCCAGCGCCGTGGCCGAGGGCGTGAAGCGGCGGTCCAGGCTGCCGCGCTTGGCAGTGAACTCGCACAGGCTGCGTACCGAGACGCTGTAGCTCCAGTCGCTCAAAACAAGCTCAGGTTGTCGAGCGTGGGCAGAGGCTCTGCTCGCGCTGGCGCCGGGGGCGGCACCTCGCTTGCATGCACGAGGTTGCCGATGCGCACGCCCATCAGCCGCAGGCGCTTGTCGAACGTGACGCGCTTGAGGCACAAGCCCACCGCATAGCGGATGTCGGCGGCGCTGGTGATGGCGGCCTTCAGCGTCTGATCGCGCGTGACGGTGACGAAGCCCTCGAAGCGCAGCTTGATGCCCACCGTCTTGCCAGCGTAGTGCTTGCGGGCGAGATCGCGCGACAGGCTTTCGCACAGCTCGTCCATGATGCCGCCGAGCAGGGCGCGGTCGTGCACGGCGTGCAGGTCGCGCTCGAAGGTGGTCTCGCGGCTGATGGACACGGGCTCACTGTGCGTGACGACGGGCCGCGAATCGCGGCCATGCGAGGCGGCGTGCAGCCACTGACCGTAGCTTTCGCCGAACTGCTCGACCAGCCAGGCCGGGTCGGCGGCGGCGATGTCGCCGACAGTTTCCAGGCCGAGCTTGACGAGCTTCTCGCCCGCCTTGGGGCCGATGCCATTGATCTTGCGCACGCCCAGGGGCCACACGCGTGTGGGGATGTCGTCCAGCGTCAGCACGCTGATGCCGTCGGGCTTGTCCAGCTCACTGGCGATCTTGGACAGCAGCTTGTTGGGTGTGACGCCGATGGAGCAGGTCAGGCCGGTGGCGCGGCCCACCGAGTTTTTGATCTCGCGGGCCACCGCCTTCACGCCGCCCAGCGGGTCGTGGCCGACGGCGTCGCGCACGCCAGGAACGTCGCTCAGGTCGATGTAGATCTCGTCGATGCCACGGTCCTCGATGACCGGTGCGACTTCGGCGACGGCGGCCTTGAAGAGGCGCGAGTACTTGCGGTAGCTGTCGAAGTCGGCCGGCAGCAGGATGGCGTCGGGCGCGCGCAGGGCGGCTTTCATCAGGCCCATGGCCGAGAACACGCCGAGGTCCCGCGCGGCGTAGGTGGACGTCGTGACGACGCCGCGGCCGGTGTAGTCGCGCAGTTTGGAGTAGCGCCAGCTGCCGTCTTCCAGCTGCTGCGGCGCATCCGCCCGCCGGCCACCGATGACGATCGCCTGGCCCTTGAGCTGCGGATAGCGCAGCAGCTCGACGGACGCATAGAAGGCGTCCATGTCGAGGTGGGCGATCCAGCGGTCGGGCTGCGGCATGTCAGCGGTGCACGGCCGCCCGAAACCGCTGACGCGCCCCCTCGGGGGGCAGTGAGCGGATGCGAGCGTGGGGGCGGTTCATTTGCTCGATTGTCACTGGGAATAAAGACAGGGGCTGGCAGCATCGGCAGAATGCGCCGACCTTGACGGAAAGACGCTCCATGCGCGCCCTGCTGCTGCTTTGCACCTGCCTGCTGCTGGCCGCCTGCGCCAGCGCCCCGATGAACCCGCCGCGCAACAAGCCGGTGGCCGCGCAGACCATGCAGCGCGCACCCATGCCGCTGGATGCCGATACCGTCGTCGCGCTGAGTTTCTCGGGTGGTGGCCTGCGTGCGGCGGCGTTTTCCTACGGCGTGCTGGAGGGCTTGCGCGAGCAGGCGTCGACGCCAGGGCGCACGCTGCTGGATGAGGTCAGCTTCATCACCAGCGTGTCGGGTGGCTCGCTGACGTCGGCCTACTTCGGCCTGCACGGCGCCGAGGGCCTGCGTGAGTTCCGCGACAAGGTGCTGCTGCGCGACGGCGAAGCCAACCTGCGCTTCAGCCTGCTCAACCCCAACAACCTGCGGCGTCTGTTTGCCGGTGGCCTGAACGATCGCAGCGACTTCAACGACTGGCTGGAGAACGATGTCTTCAAGGGCGCGACATTCGCCGACATGTTCAAGCGCTCGCGGCCCGTGGTGTGGATCAGCGCCAGCAATGTGCAGTACCGGCTGGCCTTTCCCTTCCATGAGCGTGCCTTCGATGCGCTGTGCAGTGACCTGGCGAGTTATCCGGTCTCCGAGGCGGTGGCGGCGTCGATGGCGGTGCCGCTGCTCTTCGCGCCTGTGGTGCTGGAGCGCTTTCCCGATGCCTGCCAGGTGCAAATGCCGCCGGGCCTGGCGGTGCGCCGGGACGAGCGCGACGACCAGTACCGGCTGCGGCTGGCGCTAGCGCGGTTGTTCCGCGACAACGCCGACCCCAAGGCGGGCCGCTATCTGAAGCTCGTCGACGGTGGACTGACCGACAACCTCGGCCTGGTGGCCATCCTGCAAAGCCGCGTGCTGCTGAACACGCCCTATGGCCCCATCCCCGAGCAGGACGCGGCGACGATGCGCCGCCTGCTTTTCATCGTCGTCGATGCTGGCCAGGGCCCGAGCGCGGACTGGGCCCGCGAGGTGGCCGGCCCCTCGGGCATGGAGATCGCATCCGGCGCCGTCGACACGGCCATCGAGAGCACCATGCGCATGAGCTATGCGAGCTTTGTGCCCATGGTGCGCAACTGGGAGCGCGACCTGGTGACCTATCGCTGCAGTCTCAGCGACGAACGCAAGGCCGCGCTGCGGGCGCTGAACCCGGAATGGCATTGCGAGGACATCAAGTTCAGCGTCACCCAGATCAGCTTTGCTGATTTGCCCGAGACCGAGGAGCAGGCGCTGAACGCGATTCCGACGCGGCTCAAGCTGCCGGCGGAGCAGATCGACAGGCTGATCAATGCTGGACGCCAGGCGACGGCCCAGGATGCCGGCGTGAAACGATTCTCGAAAGCCGTTCAGCGCGGCGATTGATCGTTAACCGGATATCTGATCGGCATTGGGTGGCATTTCCCTGACGGGTCATTTCAGCGCAATGGCCTAACCCTAGGGTTTGCCGCATGTCGAGGGAATTTCCACCTTCAACCGTGGGGGGCATTTCAAGGTTGCCTGCGGTGCTCGTCCTACTGGACCGTCCTACAAGCGGCGAGGTGTTGGCATGGTTGATGCGCTAGGGATTGTGCGTCGCCCCAAAGCGTGTCGTTGCGTCAACAGGGCCTGCAAAACATCGCCCACACTGGAGACAAACAGATGATCAAGAAGATGCTTGCCACGGCGGCTTTCGCCGGCCTGGCCCCGCTCTCGGCGCATGCCGCCTTGACGATGTTGACGGCGGCGGATGGTTGGCCGCCTGCGGGCAGCAGCGGCCTGGAGACCGTGCAGTTCGCCGCTGTGGCGGCCAGCGGTGTGAAGGTCGCCGTCGGCGCCCATGCGTACAAGAACAGCGCCTTTCTGGCCAATGACGGCGTGCGTAACTTCCAGGCGCAAGGTGGCGTCTACCTGCCAGACGGCAAGAACTACGCGAACTGGAGCTTCGACTTTGCCTACGACATTCGGGGCTGCCAGGGCTGCAAGATCTGGCTGGGCATCGACACCGACAGCAGCGCCGCCGTCAGCTACACCGACATCGACCTGCTGACCGCGGGCCTGCCGACGTTCCTGGGCGAATCGTGGAATCTGGAGATGTCCTTCCTGACGACACCGGGCTTCAACTTCAACCCGTATGCGGCCAGCTCGACGGACTTCCGCCTGTTCGTCACCGATGCGGCCGGCGCCACCCTCGCGACCACCGACATCACCGTCAATGTGCCGGAGCCGGCCTCGATGGCCCTGGTGGGCATCGCACTGGCAGGCTTGGCGGCAGGTCGCCGTCGCAGTGTCTGATCTCTCGCAGGGAAAACGAAGCAGCGGCCCTCGGGCCGCTTTTTTTCATGTGACGTGAAAGCGGCTCACCACAGGCCGTGCACCTGCGGTGCAATGCGGCGCTGGTAGAGGTCGGCCAGCGACTGCATCAGCGGCGCAGGCAGGGCATCGAGGTCGGCGGCGCTGACGTTCTCATCCACCTGCGCGGGCGTGCGGCCGCCGGGGATGGCGGTCGTGATGGCTTCGTTCATCAGGATCCATCGCAACGCGAGGCGGGCCATGCTGATGCCAGGCGGCAGCAGCGCACGCAGCTCTTCGACGGCGGCCAGGCCCTGTTCATAGTCGACGCCCGAGAAGGTCTCGCCCTTGTCGAAGGCCTCGCCCTGGCGGTTGAAGCCACGGTGGTCGTCGGCACCGAAGCGGCTGTCGCGCGTGAACTTGCCGCTCAGCATGCCGCTGGACAGTGGCAGCCGCGCCAGCACGCCAACCTGCGCCGCCTGGGCCGCAGGCAGGAAGGCTTCGGCCGGCCGCTGGCGGAACAGGTTGTAGATGATCTGCATCGACTGCACGCCAGGGAACTTGAGCGCCGCGAGGGCCTCGTCGATGCGCTCGACGCTGACGCCGTAGTGCCGCAGCTTGCCCTCGCGCACCAGGTCGTCGAGCGCGCCGAAGACCTCGGGCATGGCGTAGACGGCGCTGGGCGGGCAGTGCAGCTGCAGCAGGTCCAGGCTGTCGGTCCCGAGGTTCTGCAGGCTGCGCTCGATGAACGGGCGCAGATCGCGGTAGCCGTCGGCGACGTGCGGGTTCAGGCGCCGGCCGGCCTTGGTGGCGATGTAGAAGGCTTCACCGGGGCGCTCGCGCTTGAGGCGGGCCAGCAGGCACTCGCTGTGGCCATCGCCGTAGACGTCGGCGGTGTCGAAGAAGTTCACGCCGCGGTCCAGCGCCCGGTGCAGGGCCGCCATCGCGGCGCTGTCATCCGTATGGCCCCAGGTGCCGCCGATGGCCCAGGCGCCGAAGCCGATGGCAGAGATGTTCCAGCCAGTGCGGCCGAGGGAGCGGTAGATCATGGGAATGCCAGACAGTGAATGCGAAATGGTATCGCAACCATTTGATGGGAAAGAAACGGCCCCACGAAGGGGCCGCATCGGTTCAAAGAACTTCGGAAGCGAAATCCGCGAGGCGTGAGCGCTCGCCGCGGGCCAGCGTCACATGGCCGCTGTGGGCCCAGCCCTTGAAGCGGTCGACCGCAAACGTCAGGCCTGAACTGCCCTCGGTCAGGTAGGGCGTGTCGATCTGCGCCAGGTTGCCCAGGCAGACGATTTTGGTGCCCGGTCCGGCGCGCGTGATCAAGGTCTTCATCTGTTTGGGCGTCAGGTTCTGGGCCTCGTCGATGATGACGAACTTGTTCAGGAAGGTGCGCCCGCGCATGAAGTTCAGGCTTTTGATCTTGATCTTGCTGCGCACCAGGTCATTGGTGGCGGCACGGCCCCATTCGCCGGCGGTGGAGCCGCCCTTGGCCAGCACCTCGAGGTTGTCGTCGAGGGCGCCCATCCAGGGGCCCATCTTTTCTTCCTCGGTGCCCGGCAGGAAGCCGATGTCCTCGCCCACGGGCACGGTCACTCGGGTGACGATGATCTCGCTGTAGCGGCGGTCATCGAAGACCTGGGCCAAGGCGGCAGCCAGCGTCATCAGCGTCTTGCCGGTGCCGGCGGTGCCGGTCAGCGTGATGAAGTCGCATTCCGGGTCCATCAGCAGGTTCAGCGCGAAGTTCTGCTCGCGGTTGCGCGACGTCACGCCCCAGACGGCGTGCTTCTGATTGCCGTAGTCCTTCAGCGTGCGCAGCACGGCCGTCTTGCCGGTGATCTCGGTGACCTTGGCGTACAGGGGCGTCTCGCCGGGCGCCTCCAGGTAGACCAGCTCGTTGATCAGCAGCGTGGGCACGAGCGGGCCGCTGATGCGGTAGTAGGTCGTGCCGCCCTGCTGCCAGCTCTCCATGGTCTTGCCATGGCGGTCCCAGAAATCCGAGGGCAGGGCCTGGACGCCGGTGTAGAGCAGGTCGGAGTCTTCCAGCGTCTTGTCGTTGCGGTAGTCCTCCGCCGGCAGGCCCAGGGCGCGGGCCTTGATGCGCATGTTGATGTCCTTGGACACCAGCACCACTTCGCGGCCCGGGTGCATGCCCTTCAGCGCCTGGACGACGCCCAGGATCTGGTTGTCCGCCTTGCCCTGGGGCAGGCCTTGCGGCAGCGGCGCATCGATCAGCTCGGTCTGGAAGAAGAGCTTGCCCTCGGCTTCGCGGTGGCCCGTGCCGGCCAGGGCCAGGCCCTTGGCCATCTCCTCGATGCCGCTGGTCTTCAGGCTGGCGGCGAGCTGGTCCAGTTCGCGGCTGACCTGGCGCACGTTGCGGGCGACCTCGGTCATGCCCTTCTTGTGGCCGTCCAGCTCCTCGAGCGTGATCATGGGCAGGAAGACGTCGTGCTCCTCGAAGCGGAACAGCGACATCGGGTCGTGCATCAGCACATTGGTGTCGAGCACGAAGAGCTTGGCGGCGCCGGCGGGTTTTCGCGTGCGTTTGGGCGCGGCGGCTCTGGCCGGCGCCTTGCTGGCTGTTTTTATGGGCAGTCCCGGCCTGGCGGCAGCGGGGCTGGAGGTGGGGGTGGGAAGCCGCAGCACTTCGGCTGTCGGCACCGCGACCGGAGCGGCGGCGGGCGCGACGACGACGGGAGGCGTCGCGCGAGGTTTGCTGGGGGTCAGAGTGGCCGAATAAGCAGAGGCATCGAGGCGGCTGGCGCGTTGTGCAGGAGGCTTAGGCAGTGGCATTTACGGCGGATGGGCGACAAGTGAACCCCACGCGATCCAGGCTCCAGAAAGCAAAAAGCCGCACAGGATGAGTGCGGCTTTGCAGTCTGTGACAAGGATTCGACCCGGGGCATGAGCTGATTATGCACATACCGCGGGGGCCCGCGATGTCAGCAAACAACGCGTTTTTCGCGCGTCATGTGGCGCCTTGTGCGGCTTAGGCGGCTTCCTTCTTGAGGCCCTTCACGGCCTTCAGCACCTCGTCGACGTGGCCGGCGACCTTGATGCCGCGCCATTCGCCCACCAGGATGCCGTTCGGGGCGATCAGGAAGGTCGAGCGCTCGATGCCCTTGACCTTCTTGCCGTACATGATCTTGTTCTTGACCACGCCGAACATGTGGCAGAGCTTTTCTTCCGTGTCGGCGATCAGCTCGAAGGGCAGCTCCAGGGCCTGCTTGAACTTCTCGTGCGAGGCCATGTTGTCGCGCGAAACACCGAGCACCACCGCGCCGGCCTTCACGAAGTCCTTGTGGCGGTCGCGGAATTGCATCGCCTCGGTGGTACAACCGGGCGTGTTGTCCTTCGGGTAGAAATACAGCACGACCGACTTGCCCAGGAAGGCATTGGCAGTGAACTTCACGCCGCCGGTGGCTTGAGCCTCAATTTCCGGCAGGGGTTTGTTGAGCGCAGGCGTCATTGGGGGGTGCAGCAGGAGTTGTGCTCACGGGGTCCCCGGTTCGTGATCGCTCTGTGAAGCCTTTCACAAAAACAATCTACGCGGGCGCCCGCAAGCAATAGCCCGTGATTATAAAGCCTCCCCGGTCTCCCGACCGGCGGAGGTCATCCCTCAATGAGCAATGCTGCCAGAACGTTGCGGCCTTCACTGGCAAGCACGTTGTAAGTGCGGCAAGCGGCTGCGTTGTCCATGACTTCGAAGCCGATGCGCGCTTCAACCAGCCCACGCCACAGGGCCGGGCTCGGGAAACGCAACCGGGCGCCGCTGCCGAAGACGACCAGTTCGGGGTTCAAGGCCTTGATCGCTTCGAAATGTGCAGGCTGAAGTTCCTCGAAGCGCGAAGGCGCCCAGGCAGCCACGTCGCCTTTCCAGGGGACCAGGACACTCGCCGTGTGCGGCCGGCCGTTGACCCAGACCCCCTGGGCGTCATGGCGCGAAATGCTGTTGCCGCCTTGCGGCTCGTCAAGCTGGAACTTCATCGGGAAAAGGTGCGAAAAGCCGGGCGCGAGTGTCGCGCAGAACGGCAGGCCGCATGCCCGGGCCTTGCTTAAACTCCAAGATCCCCCTTTTTGCACCTTCTTGCACTGCAGCATTGCTGCGCCGGAGCCCCTTTTGAAGCCCATCGCCAAGTCCAGCAAGCTCGCCAGCGTCAGCTATGACATCCGCGGCCCCGTGCTGGACAAGGCGCGCCAGATGGAGGAAGAGGGCCAGAAGATCATCAAGCTGAACATCGGCAACACGGCGGTGTTCGGCCTGACGCCGCCGGACGAGATCGTGCAGGACATGATCCGCAACCTCGGCGACGCCGGCGGCTACACCGACAGCAAGGGCCTGTTCGCGCCGCGCAAGGCGGTGGTGCACTACACGCAGCAGCAGGGCGTCAAGGGTGTGACGGTGGACGATGTCTACCTGGGCAACGGCGCCTCCGAGCTGATCCAGATGGCGATCAACGCCCTGGTCAACGATGGTGACGAGATCCTGATCCCGGCGCCCGATTTCCCGCTCTACACCGCCGTCGTCGGCTTGTCGGGCGGCAGGCCGGTGCACTACCGCTGTGACGAGGGCGCCGGCTGGCTGCCCGACCTGGCCGACATCGAGGCCAAGATCAGCCCGCGCACCCGCGGCATCATGGTCTGCAACCCGAACAATCCGACCGGCGCGCTGTATCCGGACGACCTGCTGCTGGGCATCATTGAACTGGCTCGCAAGTACCAACTCGTCATCTTTGCCGACGAGATCTACGACAAGACGCTTTACGACGGCAACACGCACACCAGCATGGCGTCCCTGGCCGACGACGTGCTCTTCATCACCTTCAACGGCCTGTCCAAGAACTACCGTGCCTGCGGCTACCGTGCCGGCTGGATGATCGTCAGCGGCGAGAAGCGCCATGCCCGCGACTACATCGAGGGCCTGAACATGCTGGCGTCCCTCCGCCTGTGCTCCAACACGCCGGGTCAATTGGCGATCCAGACCGCGCTGGGCGGCTACCAGAGCATCAAGGATCTGGTCGCGCCGACCGGGCGGCTGTGCCACCAGCGCGATCTGGCCTATGAGCTGCTGACGCAGATCCCGGGCGTCAGCGTCGTCAAGCCCAAAGCGGCCCTCTACATGTTCCCGAGGCTGGACCCCAAGGTCTACCCCATCGCCGACGACCAGCAGTTCGCCTACGAGCTGCTCGCCGAGGAGAAGGTGCTGATCGTCCAGGGCACCGGTTTCAATTGGCCCGAGCATGACCACTTCCGCCTCGTCTTTTTGCCCAATGTGGATGATCTGCGTGAGGCCATTGGCCGCATCGACCGTTTCCTGGCCGGCTACCGCCGCCGCCACACTTCCTGATTTCCTGTCCTGAGAGCCCTGCGATGAAAGCGATTCAAGTTGGCCTGATCGGCCTCGGCACCGTCGGTGCCGGCACCTTCCACGTCTTGCAGCGCAACCAGGCCGAGATTCGCGGCCGCGCCGGCCGGGGCATCGAGATCGCGATGGTGTCCGCCCGCAACGCCGAGCGCGCCAAGGCCTACCAGGCCATCGTGGGTGACGGCGTGCCCTGCGTCGGTGACGCGCAGCAGCTCGTCAACAACCCGGATATCGACATCGTCGTCGAGCTGATCGGCGGCATCGAGCCGGCCCGCAGCCTCGTGCTGCAGGCGATTGCCAACGGCAAGCATGTCGTCACCGCCAACAAGGCCCTGCTGGCCCTGCACGGCACTGAGATCTTCGAAGCGGCGCGCGAGAAGGGCGTCGTCGTCGCCTTCGAGGCGGCCGTGGCCGGCGGCATCCCCATCATCAAGGCGCTGCGCGAAGGCCTGACGGCCAACCGCATCGAGTGGATCGCCGGCATCATCAACGGCACCACCAACTTCATCCTGTCGGAGATGCGCGGCAAGGGCCTGGACTTCGCCACCGTGCTGAAGGAAGCGCAACGCCTGGGCTATGCCGAGAGCGACCCGACCTTCGACATCGAAGGCGTGGACGCGGCCCACAAGCTGACCCTGATGAGCGCCATCGCCTTCGGCGTGCCGGTGCAGTTCGACAAGGCCCACGTCGAGGGCATCAGCAGCCTGCAGGCCACCGACATCAAGTACGCCGAGCAGCTCGGCTACCGCATCAAGCTGCTGGGCATCACGCGCCGTCGTGACAATGGCATCGAGCTGCGCGTCCACCCGACGCTGATCCCATCCAGCCGCCTGATCGCCAACGTCGAAGGCGCGATGAATGCCGTCGTCGTGCAGGCCGATGCCGTCGGTACGACGCTCTACTACGGCAAGGGTGCCGGCGCCGAGCCGACCGCGTCGGCCGTCGTCGCCGACCTGGTGGACGTGACCCGCCTGCACACGGCCGACCCCGACCACCGTGTGCCGCACCTGGCCTTCCAGCCCGACGCGATGAGCGACACACCCATCCTCGAGATGGCCGACGTGCACACGGCCTTCTACCTGCGCCTGGTCGTGGCCGACCAGCCGGGCGTGCTGTCGCGCATCACCACCATCCTGGCCGAGCACGACATCTCCATCGACGCCGTGCTGCAGCGCGAGTCGGGCGAAGGCGAGCGCCAGACCGACCTCATCATCCTGACGCACGACACGGTGGAAGGCCGCATGAACGAGGCCCTGGCCAAGATGCAGGGCCTGCCCACCGTGCTCGCCCCCATCGTCCGCATCCGCAAGGAAGAGCTCGCCTGAGCCTGAACTGACATGAAGTACATCTCCACCCGCGGCGACCAGACCGAGCGCGGCTTCTCCGACATCCTGCTCGAAGGCCTCGCTCCCGACGGCGGCCTTTACCTGCCCAAGGCCTACCCGAAAGTCGACGCCGCCACGCTCACTCGCTGGCGCGGCCTGGCCTATGCCGACCTGGCCTTCGAGATCCTGTCGCTCTATATCGACGACATCCCCGCCGACGACCTGCGCGCCATCACGCGCAAGGTCTACACAGCCGAAGTGTTCGGCACCGAGCAGATCACGCCGCTCACCTGGCTGGGCGACCACATCGCGCTGCAAGGCCTGTCCAACGGCCCGACGCTGGCCTTCAAGGACATGGCCATGCAATTGCTGGGCGCGCTGTTCGAGTACGAACTCGGCCGTCGCGGCGAGACGCTGAACATCCTGGGCGCAACGTCCGGCGACACCGGCAGCGCCGCCGAGTACGCCATGCGCGGCAAAAAGGGCGTCAATGTCTTCATGCTCAGCCCCAACGGCCGCATGAGCCCCTTCCAGCAGGCGCAGATGTTCAGCCTGCAAGACGAGAACATCCACAATATCGCCATCGATGGCGTATTCGACGACTGCCAGGACATCGTCAAGGCCGTGTCCAACGACCTCGCCTTCAAGCGCGAGCACCGCATTGGCACGGTCAACTCCATCAACTGGGCGCGCCTGCTGGCCCAGGTCGTCTACTACTTCGCCGGCTATTTCCAGGCGACGAAGAGCAACGCCGAGAAGATCAGCTTCACGGTGCCGAGCGGCAACTTCGGCAACGTCTGTGCCGGCCACGTGGCGCGCATGATGGGCCTGCCCGTCAAGCAGCTGGTTGTCGCGACCAACGAGAACGATGTGCTGGACGAATTCTTCCGCACCGGCGCCTACCGCCCGCGCAGCACGGCCGACACGCACGAGACGTCCAGCCCGTCGATGGACATCTCCAAGGCGAGCAATTTCGAGCGCTTCGTCTTCGACCTGCTCGGCCGCGACGGTGGTCGCGTGAAGCAGCACTTCGGCGCCAGCCAGTTCGAGCTGGGCGGCGGCGAGCATGCCGACATCGCCGGCTTCGGCTTCGTGTCCGGCCGCAGCACGCATGCCGACCGTGTGGCAACCATCCGCCGCTGCCATGCCGAGCACGGCGTCATCATCGACCCGCACACCGCCGACGGCCTCAAGGTGGCGCTGGAGAAGCGCGATCCCAACGTCACGATGCTGGTGCTGGAGACGGCCCTGCCGGCCAAGTTCGCGGCAACCATCCACGAGGCCCTGGCCATCGAGCCGCCGCGGCCCGCCGGGCTGGAAGGCATCGAAGAACTCCCCAAGCGCGTGAAGGTCATGCCGGCCGATGTAGGCCAGGTGAAGGCCTACATTCACGCCCATGTCTGAAGCCCCCAGGAAGCCGCTGATCCCGTTGGACGAGGCGCTGGCCGCGCTGCTGGCGCAGGTCCAGCCGCTGGCTGAACGCGAAACGCTGGCGACGAGCGCTGCCGTAGACCGCGTGCTGGCTGCGAACCTGATCTCGCCGGTGGACGTGCCACCGGCCGACAACTCGGCGATGGACGGCTATGCCCTGCGCGCCGCCGATGCGGGCCAGGCATTGCCTGTCACGCAGCGCATTCCCGCCGGCAGCGTGCCCGCACCGCTGCCACCCGGCGAGGCGGCGCGCATCTTCACGGGCGCCCATGTGCCACCGGGTGCGGACACCGTCGTCATGCAGGAGTTCACCGAGCTGGTGGGCGACAAGGTCAGCGTGACCCAGCCCGTCACCGCCGGCGCCAACGTGCGCCTGCGTGGCGAGGACGTGCGCGCCGGTTCGGTCGTGCTGCCTGCGGGCACGCGGCTCGACGCGGTCTCCGTCGGGCTGGCCGCGACCGCTGGCGCCGCCGAGCTGACCGTCACCCGCCGACCGCGTGTCGCACTGTTCTCCACCGGCGACGAACTCGTCATGCCCGGCGAGCCGCTGCCGCCCGGTGCCATCTACAACTCCAACCGCTTCACGCTGCGGACCCTGCTCGAAAGCCTGGGCTGCGAGGTCATCGACCTTGGCATCGTGCCCGACCGCCTCGATGCAACCCGCGCCGCGCTGCGCGAAGCCGCGTCCCAGGCCGACGTCATCCTCACCTCGGGGGGCGTGTCCGTCGGCGAGGAAGATCATCTGCGCCCCGCCGTGCAGGCTGAGGGCCAGCTCGACCTGTGGGCCATCGCGATCAAGCCCGGCAAGCCGTTCGCGTATGGCCGCGTCGGCGAGGCGCACTTCATCGGCCTGCCCGGCAACCCGGTGTCCAGCCTCGTGACCTTCCTCGTCCTCGTGCGGCCCTTCCTGCTGAAACTGCAGGGCGCCGCGCGCCTGACGCCGCGGGGCTATCGCCTGGCGGCCGGCTTTGATTGGCCCAAGCCCGACAAACGCCGCGAGTTTCTGCGGGTGCGTCTGGACGAAGAGGGTGGCTTGGCCATGTTCTCCAACCAGAGCAGCGGCGTCTTGACCTCGGCGTTCTGGGCCGACGGCCTGCTCGACAACCCCGCCGGCCAGGCCTTCAAGGCCGGCGACGCGGTGCGCTTCATTCCGTTCGCGGAGCTGCTGGCGTGAGCATCACGGTCCGACTGCGGTTCTTTGCGTCGCTGCGCGAGAAGCTGGGCGGGGGCGAGGCGATCACCTTGCCTGAGGGCAGCACCGTCGCCGTGGCGCGCGAGTCGCTGCAGGCACGTGGTGGCATTCATGCTGAGGCTCTGGCATGTGGTCGCGCAGTGCGCGCAGCGTTGAACCAGAAGATGTGCGCCGAGTCCGCCGTACTGTCGGACGGCGACGAGCTGGCCTTCTTTCCTCCCGTCACTGGAGGCTGACGTGCAGGGCCTGCATCTGACGGCCGACCTGCACGGCGTCGACCCGGCGCTGGCGATCATGCGCGACGCCGACGCGCTCGCCGCGCTGTGCCGCGACGCAGTGACCCGTTCAGGGCTCACCGGCGTCGCCGAACTCTTCCACCGTTTCGCACCCAAGGACGAGCAGAGTGGCGTCACCGGCGTCGTGTTGCTGGCCGAATCCCACCTGGCCGTGCACACCTGGCCGGAACTGGGCGGCGTGACGCTGGACGTCTATGTCTGCAACTACGGCGCCGACAACAGCGCCAAGGCCGAGGCCCTGCTCGATGCCTTGCTGAAGGCGTTCGCGCCGCGCGAGACGGCAGTTCAAAGGCTGAGCCGCGCGGCCGCCTCAATGCCCGCGGTGTAGGCCTCCTCGAACACCGAGTACCCCGCCAGGTCGCTGTGTGCGAACACGACGCGGCCGCGCTGGGCGTTCAGCGCGGCCAGCTCGGCCGAGCCACGCAGGCCAGGTGTGGGGATGCTCATCGCATGGCCGAAGCGGCAGAGGTCGATGCGCTCGAGCTTGGCCGGCAGGTCCGGGTGGGTCTGGGCCAGCTCCTGGGTGACGATCCGGGCCCAGTGCTGCCAAGGCTGCTTCAGCAGCTCGCCACGCTGGCTTTCGGGCAGGGCGAGGTAGGCCGTCAGCACCGGCGGGCGCGGTGTCGGATCGCGCGACTGGTGACGCGCGTCGACATAGCCCAGGGCCGCGCTGCCATAGCGCACGTTGTCCCAGGAGGGTGGCGCGCCGGGGCGTTGCAGCAGCGGCTCGCGAAGCGCGATGCTGGCCGTCAGCCAGGGGGCGTGGGCTTGTTTCACCGAGCGCAGGGCGTCAGGCGGCGCGGCCAGCAGCCGGGCCGACACGAACAAGGGCGCGGCCATGACGACGGCGCGCGCTGCCCAGCGTTCGGGCGCGCCGGTCGCCTCGTTCCAGGCCAGCAGTTCGACGCCCTGGCGCTGTTCGCTGACCCGCAACACCGTGCGGCCAAGGTGGATGCGCTCGCGCAGCGGCGCGGCGATGTGGGCGCTGAGCCAGCCATTGCCTTCGGCCCATGTCAGCACCRGCTCGCGCTCGGCCGCCTCGTCACCGGGCGCATGGAAGCCATGGCGGCTGGCGAAATAGTGCAGACCGGCCCAGGCAGAGACGGTGCTGTCCCCGGCGCCGAAGTCGTCGCGGCAGCAGTAGTCGAGATACCAGCGAAGCCGGGTATCGTTCAGGCCGGCGGTGTCCAGCCAGGTGGCGAAGGTCTGGGCGTCGAGCGTGGCATGGCCGGCGGTCCAGCGGGCGCGGTGGCTGGGCATGGCAAAGCCGAGCTCGCGCTGGGCCTGGGTGACCAGGGCGGAGAAGCGCCGGTACTGCGCTAGCGACTGCGCGCCGTCAGGCGGTGGCAGCAGGCCCTCGCGCCATTCGCCGTCGATAAAGAGGCGCTCCTGTGGGCTGTGGCAGAGGTGGCGCTCGTCCCAGACCGTGCGGCCGAGTTGCTCGCGGGCCAGGCCCAGCTCGTGCAGCAGCTCATTGACTTCACGCGCCTGGGCGCCGGGCAGTGGCAGGTAGTGAGCGCCGAGGGGGCAGGGCGCGCCGGCCAGCACGTGGCCACGGCTGTTGCCGCCGGCCTGGTCTTCGAGGTCGAGCAGGGCGAAGTCGTCGATGCCGCGCCGGGCCAGCGCACGCGCGCAGGCCAGGCCGGCGACGCCAGCGCCGACGATGAGCACGCCCGTGGTCTTCAGCGGCCCGTCGGCCTTCGGTCTTTCGCCCCGCAGCCGATGGCCGCGCTCGGGATGGGTGCCGACCCAGCCGCCCTGCAGGGCCGGCGCGTCGGGCGTGCAGCCGCCGGCCAGCAGGCCGAGCAACAGCGCCCGGCGGGAGGGGCCGGTGGTTTCGACGCGGGAAAAAGAGGGCTGGGGCGGGCGCAAGGGCGGCAGGGTAGCAGCCTGCGCCGTCGCCTCGCCCGTCAGCTCGCCACGGGCTTCACATCGTCGCCATCACTGTTTGAGCGCCATTCGCGCAGCTCTTCGGCCAATACCGGGTGGTGGTCGGCCGCGGCGCGCTGCATCAGCGCTTCGACATTGGCTTCGGTCACATGCTCGTGGCCGACGCCGTGGACGAGGTTGTCATAGATGCTGTCAATATTCCTGGCATCGGTGCCGGGCGGCGTCGAGGGCAGGTCGACCTGGGCCAGGGCTTCGGGCTTCAGGGTGGCAGTCTGCATGGGTGGCTCCTGCGCCAGCGTCTTTTGCCGGCGAGCCGATCTTCCGGCAAAAGGCGCGCCTAGTGAACCTGGCCCCACTCGGTTTCAAACTCTTGCACCAGCACCTGGTTGCTGAGGCGATTCACCTCGGTCGGTACGCGCGCCATGTCGGGCGGAAAGTCGAGGAGGGCGGGCAGGCTCTGCGGGCTGAGGAAGCGCAGGCCGGGCGGGAAGGCCGCTGGCTGCCGGAAGGGCCGCCGCGAGGCCAGCACAAAGCCCCATTCGCCAAAGCTCGGCACATGCGCGTGGTAGGGCGTGGCGGTAAGTCCGACCGATTCCAGTGTCGTGACGACGGTCCAGAAACTGCGCCGCGCGATCAGCGGCGAGGTGGTCTGCACGACGGCGTAACCGGCGGCGCTGAGGTGCTGGTCGACGAGCTCGTAGAAGCTCGCCGTGTAGAGCTTGCCGAGGGCGAAATTGGACGGGTCGGGGAAGTCGATGACGATGACGTCGAAAACCTCGGCATGCTGCTCCAGCCAGCCGAAGGCATCGGCGTTGACGATGCGCAGCTTGGGCGACGAAAGCGAATGGCCGTTGAGCGCCGCGAGCTTCGGCGTAGACGTGAACAGGCCGGTCATCAATGGGTCCAGCTCCACCAGCGTCACCTGCTCGACGCTCGAGTACTTCAGGATCTCGCGCACGGCCATGCCGTCGCCGCCACCCAGCACGAGCACGCGCTTCGGCGCCCCCTGGGCCGCCATGGCCGGGTGCACCAGAGCCTCGTGATAGCGGTACTCGTCGCGCGAGTGGAATTGCAGGTTGCCGTTGAGGAAGAGCCGCGTGCCGCCGCCGCCATCGGTGACGACGATGCGCTGGTAGGCGCTGCTCTGCTTGAAGACGATGTGCTCGCCGTAGAAGCGTTCCTCGGACCAGCGCGTCAGCGCATCGGCGCCGAGCAGGGCGGCCAGCAGCAGCACGGCCGACAGCCCGCAGGCCCAGGCCTGGCTGCGGCGCGCGCGCAACTCGGCGCGGAAGATCCACAGCGCCCAGACCGCGACGGCGATGTTCAGCAGGCCGAAGGCGATGCCCGTGCGCACCAGGCCGAGCTGGGGCACCAGCACCAGCGGGAAGGCCAGGGCGACGAGCAGGGCGCCGAGGTAGTCGAAGGTCAGCACCTGGGAGACCAGGTCCTTGAGGCCATAGCGCGCGCTGAAGTGGCGCTTCAGGATGCGCATGACCAGCGGGATCTCCAGCCCCACCAAGGCGCCGACCAGCAGCACCAGCGCATAGAGCAGGGTCTTGAAGGCCGCACCTTCACCCGGCGGCAGCAGGCTGTGCACGGCGAACAGGCCCGCCGGCATCAGGCCGCCGATGACGCCCACGAGCAGCTCCACCTGCAGGAAGACGCCGACGAGCTGGCGCTCCACGAAGCGCGACAGCCAGGAGCCCAGGCCCATGGCGAAGAGATAGACGCCGATGACGGTGGAGAACTGCAGCACCGAGTCGCCAAGCAGATAGCTGGCCAGCGCGCCGGCCGCCAGCTCGTAGACCAGGCCGCAGGCGGCGATGACGAAGACGCTGGCGAGCAGCAGCAGCTCGGCCAGTGAAGCGCGAGCGGTGGACTGCTGCTCGGTCACGGCTTGAGCAGCACCGAGAAGGCCAGCCGCTTGCCGTCCGGGCTGGCGGCGATGTTGCGGATGGCGCCGCCCAGGTCGGCGAGTTCGGCAAAGGCCTGGAAGCTGCCGCCCAGCTTGCCATCCCAGCGCAGCAGCAGATTGCCGCGCGCCATCAGCATCGAGCCATCGGGCAGGGCCACGAAGTACTGGCTGCGGTTGGCGTCTTTTTCGCCCTCCGGGCCGACGGGCGTCTCCACCAGCACCTGCGGCGACTTGTCAGCTGCGCCCATCGCACAGATGCGCCAGTGGGCCGGGTCGGTCTGGTCGACGAAGAGGGCGCGCTTGCCGTCGGCCGTGCGGCCCAGCGACCGGCCGGGCTTGGCGGTCAGCAGCGTCTGCTGGCCGGTGGTGCGGCTGATGAGCACAGCCCGGTGGTTGTTGCGCTCCGGCACGTCGTCGACGATGAAGGCGGCCAACTGGTCGGGGTTGACCCAGGCGTGGTAGCCGATGCGCTTGGTCGGTACGACCGGCGCGACGGGCTTGCCGTCCCAGCCGAAGAGCCAGAGTGAGGGCTCGTTCATCTCGATGCCGTAGGCCGGGTCCGCGGTGATGACGCGGATGGCGGAGAAGCCGCTGCCGTCGGCCAGCGGCGTCGGCGAGTAGAGGTTCTCGGTCGTCGTGGTGACGGCCACGGTCGTGCCCTTGGCAAGGTCGTGGCGGTAGATGTTGTTTGAACCGGTGCGGCCCGAGGTGTAGACGACGGCCGCGCCGTCGTGGGTGAAGGCCGGCTGGAAGTTGTTGCCCTTGCCGGGCGTGATGTTGCGGGTGTCGCTGACCTTGCCCGTGGCGACGTCGAGCCGTGCGACGAAGATGGCCACGTCGGGTGGTGCATCGGCGGCCGAAACGGGCAGGGCGATCGCGAGGAGCAGGGCCTGGGCGAGGCCGCGGACGGAGAAGGTCATGGCTGGCCAGTGCAGTCGTTCAGCGGGCCGCGAGTCTAGAACGACACCGGCTGAGGCAGGGCCTTGCTCCAGTAGAAGATATCCCAGCCGGCGCGCAAACCGCCGGTGGTGAAGGGGTCGGTGGCGATCAGCGCCTCGACGGCGGCCTTGCTCGGCGCGCGCACCACCCACAGGCCACCCACGGGCGTGCCCTCGGGCGACTCGCGCAGCGAGCCCGCGGCGCGCAGGCTGTCGCCCTGCGCCGCAACCCATTCGAGATGGGGTTGCAGCAGTTGTCGGCGCAGCTCGCCAGCGCCGGGCCTGTCGTGGAAACGCACGGCGAACAGCGTCCAGTCTTCATGGGCGTTGCTCGCCAGTGCGGCAAAGTCGTCTGCGGGCGTGGGGTCATCGCCGCGCGCGGATGCGGCCTGTGCTGGCACGCTCAACCGTGGATGGCTGCGGCGACGATGTTGCCGATGGAAATGCACATCGCGCCAACGACGATGGCCAGCGCGATGTTCTTGTGCTCGACGATCTCTTCCCACAGCTTGTAGGGCGTGATCTTGTCGACGATGACGAAGGAGACCCAGAAGATGACGACGCCGATGATGGCGTACATCATGGAGCCGAGGACGATTTCGGGCTTGAGCCAATCAAGGGTCATGGTGCTCTCCTGCTGTGTTGGGTCACTTGTGGCCGCCGCCACCGCTGCTGTAGCCGCCGTAGCTGCCGCCGCTGTTGCCGATATAGGCGCCGCTGCCGCGCGAACTGGCGCGGCACTGGCGGTACTCATTGCTGTTCTCGCCGAAGCTGTTCTTGTACTGCTGGCAGTCGTCGCTGGAGCAGGCGCGCATCAGCGCGAACAACAGCACGATGACGAACAGGGCGATGATGATGTTGCGCAGCAGGTTGCCGCCGCTCTTGAAGGCGGAAGTGTCACGTGCGAACTGGACGGCCGGTGCCACCAGGTTGAAGGCCGTCTTCACGGTGTCGGCCGGCAGCGGGCTGCCGCCACTCCAGGTGATTTCGGGGCCCTGCTGCTCGCGACTCAGCAGGAATTGGCCGTCGCGGGTGATGTAGTCGGTGACCTGGACGCGGTCTTCCAGCCGCACGGGCCAGTAGAACTCGCCCAGTACATGGGTCGTCTTGGCGCCATAGACCCAGCGCTGCGCATAGTCGCGGCCCTGCCAGTTGACGCCGCCGCGGCCCGAGGTGGGGGCGCCGGTCAGCGTGCGCACCAGGCTCCAGCCCTCGCGGGTGTCGACAAGGAAGGCAAAGCCCGCCAGCCGGTTGTAGAGCAGGTATTCGCGCCAGAAGCTCTGCTCGTCGTCGGCGTCCTCGGGGATGTCGCAGCGCTCCTGGTAGCCCACGACCTGCCAGGCTTCGGGCTTGCCGCCGTCAACGGCCAGCGTGCCGGTGCGGCCCAGCGGAATCAGCGGCGGCAGGCCGCGATCCTGCGGGGTGAAGCCCAGGGCCTTGGATTCGCCCTCCGGCAAGTCGACCACGGCATTGCACTGGGCGCAGACCATGCTCTTGGTCTGCGTGAGCTTGGGCTCCAGTGGTGCGCCGCAGCTCGGGCAGGCGATGGCCCGGCCCTTGAACTTGGCTTCCGCGACCGACTCTCCCTCGGCCGTCGTGCGCAGGCCCTGCAAGGCCATGTCGGCGAGAAGCACACCGCGGCCAACGGACCAGACCGGTGGCTGGCCGTCGCGGTATTCCAGGCTGCCGACCTCGCCCTTGTCGTTGCGCAGCTCGATGACGCGGCCGGGCTTGGGCGGCCGTGGCAGCTCGCCTTCGGCCGCACGCAGCGCCGCCTCGACGATGGCGGCCACCTGCCAGCGCTGGCCGGCCAGCGTCAGCGGCTGGCCGAGGGCGGGGGCTTCGGGCGGAGCTTCAGCGAGTGGCGCTTCCAGGCTGAGGACGAACTGGCCGTTGTCCTCGCTGAGCCAGGCCACGCGGGGTGCGTCGGCACCGGTGTCGAAGAACAGATGCCATTCGTTCCAGTTGCCCAGCTCCGAGCCACGCTGCACGCGGCCGACGACGGCAAAGCTGCGGCCCATCCAGCGGCCGGTCGTGCCGAGCTGCAGCGGTGAATAGTCTTCGAAGATCTCGGCGCTCTGGCCGATCTGGCTCAGCGCCTCACCGTCGCGCAGCAAGGTGCTGCGGCAGAAGCCGCAGACGGCACTCGCAGAAGCCGCGCTCGCGAACTCGACCGGCGCGCCGCAGTTGGGGCAGGCGGCGCGCCAGCGACGCTGGGCGGCTGGCGCCTGAGGGCCTGTGGACACTACGGAAGTAGGCCGCGAAGGCCATCCGCCCGGGGCCAATCAAGGCGTACCGCGCCGCCCGCACTGATGTGCGGGCAAGCGGTGCAACGCGGAGTGGCCCCGGGCGGATGGCCTTCCCTGCGGGTTGCGGCCAGAAAACCCGCGCGCGGCGTTGCGAAGCCTCGCTTGGGGCCTACCCAAGCCTCGTTTCGCGCCTTGCTCGCGGGCTTTCTGGCCACAACGCGGTCTGCTGCCGTAGTGTTCACAGGCCCTAGCCAAGTTTCTTCAGCAGATCGGCCTTCTTGGCGGCGAATTCCTCGTCGGTCAGGATGCCCTTGGCCTTGAGGTCGCCGAGCTTTTCCAGCAGCGAGACGATGTCTTCGGGCTTGCTGGCCGCCGGTGCGGGCGCTGCGGTGCCGACGCCGGCCAGGCCCTGGCCCAGCGTCTGCGCCAGCGTCTGGCCCAGGGCCACGCCGGCGCCCAGGCCCACGGCCTGGCCGGCGATGCCACCGCCGTCGCCACCGCCCTTGGCCATCTCGGGCAGGGCTTGCGCGGCCTGGTACTGCATGAACTGGCCCATGTTCTGGCCAATGATGCCCATGCCGATGCGCTGGTCGAGGATCTTCTGCAGCTCCTCGGGCAGGGACACGTTCTGCATCGTCACCGAGATCAGCTCCAGACCGATGGCCGAGAAGGACTCGGCAGTTGCGTTCTTCAGCGCGGCAGCGAACTCGACCTGGTTGGCGGCCAGGTCCAGGAAGGGCGTGCCGCTGCTGGCGACGGCGTCGCTGATGTGCTGCAGCATCAGGCCACGCAGCTGGCCGTCCAGGTCCTGCACCGTGTAGCGCTCGCGCGTGCCGGAGATCTGGCTGTGGAAGACCTTGGGGTCCAGGATGCGGTAGGCATAGTTGCCGAAGGCGCGCAGGCGCACGGCGCCGAAGTCCTTGTCGCGGATGGCGACCGGCTGGCTGGTGCCCCAGCGCTGGTCGATCTGCTGGCGCGTGCTGAAGAAGTAGACGTCGCTCTTGAAGGGCGACTCGAAGAGCTTGTCCCAGTTTTTGAGGTAGGTCAGCACCGGCAGGGTCTGGGTCGTCAGCTTGTGGGTGCCGGGGCCAAAGACGTCGGCCACTTGACCCTCGTTGACGAAGACCGCGACCTGGGATTCCCGCACGACGAGCTGGCCGCCGTTCTGGATTTCCATGCCGGACATCGGGAAGCGCCAGGCCAGCACGCCATCGCCGTCCTCCGTCCACTGGATGACGTCTATGAACTGTTTCTTGATGAAATCCATCAGGGCCATGTCGATTCCTGGCTGCGTGAGAAGAAATGAGGGGCAAGTATCCGGCGGCGGGCTCAGACTTCAACGGCCAAACATGTGAATCTCACCGCGCGCCAGGGTGAGAATCTCTGTCATGCCCAGAGTTTGCATCCAGTCCGGGGACTTTGACGTCGGCGCCGAAACCTCCGCCCTGCGGATGGGGGATGGCGGCGTCGGTGCCGTCGTCGCCTTCGTCGGCACCGTGCGCGAGCACAGCAGCGGCGCGGCAGTGTCGGCGATGGAGCTGGAACACTACCCGGGCATGACGGAGGCGGCCATCGAAGCCATGGTCGACGCGGCCATGGCCCGCTTCGACATCCGTGCCGCCAAGGTCATCCACCGCGTCGGCACCCTGCAGGCCCGCGACCAGATCGTGCTGGTGCTCGTCACCAGCGCCCACCGAGGGCAGGCCTTCCAGGCCTGCGAATTCCTGATGGACTATTTGAAGACCCAGGCGCCGTTCTGGAAGAAGGAGCACACGCCGGACGGCGCGCACTGGGTGGATGCCCGGGTGGCGGACGACGAGGCGCTGGCGCGTTGGGGGATTGCCGGGGGGAATGCCCTGTGAATGCGTTGGCAGTTTCGATAGGCGCCGCCTTGGGCGCGCTGACTCGCTGGCAGGCCGGCCTGCTGTTCAACACCCGTTGGGCCGGTTTCCCGCTCGGTACGCTGCTGGTCAACCTCGTGGGGGGCCTGTTGATCGGCGTTGCGCTGGAGTGGCTGGGCCGCCATCCGAACGAATTGCTGAAACTTTTGCTGGTGACGGGCTTCCTCGGCGGGCTGACGACGTTTTCTGCCTTTTCGGGCGAGTCGCTGGCGTTGTTGCGGCATGGCGAGCTGGGCATGGCTGCTGCCCATACGCTGGCCCACGTGCTGGGAGCGCTTTTTGCCGCGTGGCTGGGGATGCGTCTCGTGCAGGCCTTGATCTAGCTCAACTTGAAAAGCGCCGGCTGGCGCCCACTTGGCTTGGCAACCGGAGGATTCCCACCATGCGTGCCGACAAGTTCACCACCCGCTTCCAGGAGGCCCTGGGTGAGGCCCAGAGCCTGGCCCTGGCCCGCGACAACCCCTATATCGAGCCCGTCCACGTGCTGGCGGCCATGCTGGCCCAGGATGAAGGCCCGCGCGCTTTGATGGAACGCGCCGGCGTCAATGCCGGCGGCCTGCGCACGGCGCTGGACGGCTTGATGGCTGGCCTGCCCCAGGTCAGCGGCTCGGGCCAGACCGTGCAGGCCGGGCGCGATCTCGTTTCCCTGCTGCAGGCGGCCGAGAAGGAAGCCACCAAGCGCGGTGACCAGTTCATTGCCAGCGAGATGTTCCTGCTGGCGCTGACCGAGGCCAAGACCGACCTGGCCGGCGTCGTGCGCGGCCATGGGCTGACGCGCCGGTCGCTGGAGTCCGCCATCGAGGCGGTTCGCGGCGGCCAGAAGGTCGAGTCGGCCGAGGCCGAGGGCCAGCGCGAGGCGCTGAAGAAATACACGCTGGACCTGACCGAGCGCGCCCGCATGGGCAAGCTCGACCCCGTCATCGGCCGCGACGAGGAGATCCGTCGCACGATCCAGGTGCTGCAGCGCCGCAGCAAGAACAACCCCGTGCTGATCGGCGAGCCGGGCGTGGGCAAGACGGCCATCGTCGAGGGCCTGGCCCAGCGCATCATCAACGGCGAGGTGCCCGATTCGCTGAAGGGCAAGCGCGTGCTGGTGCTGGACATGGCCCTGCTGCTGGCCGGCGCCAAATACCGCGGCGACTTCGAGGAGCGCTTGAAGGGTGTGCTGAAGGAGGTCAGCCAGGACGCCGGCCAGACCATCCTCTTCATCGACGAGATCCACACCATGGTGGGCGCCGGCAAGTCCGAGGGCTCCATCGACGCCGGCAATATGCTCAAGCCGGCGCTGGCGCGCGGCGAGCTGCACTGCATCGGCGCGACCACGCTGGACGAATACCGCAAATACGTCGAGAAGGACGCGGCTCTCGAGCGCCGCTTCCAGAAGGTGCTGGTCGACGAGCCGAGCGTGGAAGCCACCATCGCCATCCTGCGCGGGCTGCAGGAAAAGTACGAGGTCCACCACGGCGTGGAGATCACCGACCCGGCCATCATTGCCGCGGCCGAGCTGAGCCACCGCTACATCACCGACCGCTTCCTGCCCGACAAGGCCATCGACCTCATCGACGAGGCCGCGGCCAAGATCAAGATCGAGATCGACTCCAAGCCCGAGCCGATGGACCGGCTCGACCGCCGCATGATCCAGCTCAAGATCGAGCGCGAGGCGGTCAAGAAGGAAAAGGACGAAGGCTCCATCAAGCGCCTCGGCCTCATCGAGGACGAGCTGCTGAAGCTGCAGCGCGAGTACAACGACCTGGAAGAGATCTGGACGGCCGAGAAGGCCCAGGCCCAGGGCTCGGCCCACGTCAAGGAAGAGATCGATCGCGCCCGCCAGCACATCGAGGAATGGAAGCGCAAGGGCGACTTCAACAAGGTTGCCGAGTTGCAGTACGGCAAGCTCCCCGAGCTGGAGAAGCAGCTCAAGGAGGCCCAGGCCAAGGAGGCCGGCAAGGCCGGCACCAACAGGCCGCAACTGCTGCGCACGCTGGTGGGTGCCGAGGAGATCGCCGAGGTCGTGGCGCGCTCTACCGGCATTCCGGTCTCCAAGCTGATGCAGGGCGAGCGCGAGAAGCTGCTGCAGATGGAAGCCAAGCTGCACGATCGCGTCATCGGCCAGGACGAGGCCATCCAGGCCGTGTCCGACGCCATCCGTCGCTCACGCGCCGGCCTGAGCGACCCGAACCGGCCGCTGGGCAGCTTCCTGTTCCTGGGCCCCACGGGCGTCGGCAAGACCGAGCTGTGCAAGGCGCTGGCCGGCTTCCTGTTCGACAGCGACGACCACATGGTGCGCATCGACATGAGCGAGTTCATGGAGAAGCACTCGGTGAGCCGCCTCATTGGCGCGCCCCCCGGCTATGTCGGCTATGAGGAAGGCGGCACGTTGACCGAGGCCGTGCGCCGCAAGCCCTATTCAGTGCTGCTGCTTGACGAGGTCGAGAAGGCCCACCCGGACGTGTTCAATGTGCTCTTGCAAGTGCTGGACGACGGCCGCCTGACCGACGGCCAGGGCCGCACGGTGGACTTCAAGAACACCGTCATCGTGATGACATCCAACCTCGGCTCCCAGCACATCATGGCGTTGTCGGGTGAGAAGGACGAGGTCATCCGCGAGGCCGTGTGGGGCGAGGTCAAGGCCCACTTCCGGCCCGAGTTCCTGAACCGCATCGACGAGACGGTCATCTTCCACGCGCTGGGCGCCGACCACATCAAGTCCATCGCCCGCATCCAACTGCGGCTGCTCGAGGCGCGCCTGGAAAAGATGGAGATGAAGCTGGACATTAGCGAGGCGGCGCTGAACGAACTGGCCAAGGTCGGCTTCGACCCCGTCTTCGGCGCCCGGCCGCTGAAGCGCGCCATCCAGCAGCGCGTCGAGAATCCGCTGTCCAAGCTCATCCTCCAGGGGCGCTTCGGCCCGAAGGATGTCATCCCGGTGCAGGTCGAGGGCGGCGAGTTCTCGTTCGGGCGCGTCGTGCACTGAGCGGCGTGCGCGGCGCCCGCCACGCTCAGAGCGTGGTGACGGCGTCGTGCGCGGTGTCGAGTTCGACGCGGTTGCGACCGGCGGCCTTGGCGCGGTAGAGGGCCGCGTCGGCCCGCTTGAAGGCGCGGTGGGTCGACGCCCCGGGCGGTGCCAGCGCAACGCCGAAACTCGCCGTGATGCCGAAACGGCCCTTGGCGTCGAAGTTGCCGCGTTGCACGGCATCGCGCAGCTTCTCCGCCAGCCGCACCGCGTCGTCGGCATGGCGGCCCTGGCAGGCGACGAGGAACTCCTCGCCGCCCCAGCGACCGATGACGTCACTGGTGCGCAGATTGGCCGACACGATGGCGGCCATGCGGCGCAGCACCTCATCGCCGACGGGGTGGCCCCAGCGGTCGTTGATGTGCTTGAAGTGGTCGATGTCGAGCAGCACGAGCGCCACGCCGGCCGATTCGGCCTCGAAGTCCTCCAGCGCTGACTCCAGCCCGCGCCGGTTGAGCACCCCGGTCAACTCGTCGATGGTGGCCAGGCGGCGCAGCTTGTCCTGCTCGACGCGCAGCAGGCGGGTGCGTGCCGTCAACGCGTCGATCTCGCGCTGCTGGCGCAGATGGCTGCGCCGCAGCGCGCGCCAGTGCCGGCCCACCACGGTGCCGGCCGCCAGCAGCCAGGCGCAGAGCAGGCCGAGGTAGAGGGTGTCGCGGGCGATCCACGGCCCCTTGAGCGTGAGATGGCGCAGCTCCAGCTCGTGGTTCTGGCCGGCGAGGCCGTCCGCCACGTCGATGGACAGGGACGTCACGTTCTCGACACTGGGCCGGTTGAACTCGCGCGGCAGGTCGAACTGCGTGATCCACCACTCGGGCACGGTCAGCTCGGAAAGTTCAAGGGTGACCGGCCCGGTGACATCGCGCCCCCTCAGGTTGATCGACTGCATGCGGGAGCTGTTGCCGTCGGTCAGCTTGGAGAAGCGCGGGTCGAAATTGCGCAGGGCCACGCGCAGATGAGCTGCATTGCCCTGGTAGGCCAGGTCCATCTCCAGGTTGTCGAATCCGCTCAGGTTCCTGCCGCGGGCCGGGTCATCGCCGCTCAGCACGAGGGTGATGCCACACGCTTGCGAAGGGCTGTTCGCGGGATTGCGGCAAACCCAGTGGCGGCGTTCGTAGTCGACCCACTGCACGGGGGGAGGCTCGCCCGGGACGTCGCCCGGAGCGATCAGGAACAGGTTGCTTACCGCACCGGGCGCCGCGAGATCGATGCTGCGCTCGGGCAGCCAGGCCTGGGCCAGCACCAGTGCCACGGTCAGCGCAATGCCGGCTGCGAGGTTGCGTGTGGATGAGGAGGCGTGGAGCACGGAGGTGGGCGGCTGGAGATGCGCCATGACTGTATCGACCCGCCCCGGTCTTTGAACCGACCTGCCGAGCCCGAGCGTGACGTATCACCAGCGGGAGCGGTGGTCCTCGGTCACGCCCAGCAGGCCGTCGATGCGGCGCGCCGGTGCGCCGGCACCGGCCCGCACCGTGCCGGCGAAGCAGCCGATGGGCTGAACGTAGTGGCTGGCGGCGACGAGGAGGTCACGGTCCTCGGCACGTGCGCCTTCAGGCGTGAAGACCAGGTCGAGCAGGCCGTCGTCGGTGTGCACCCGCCACGGCCGCAACGGCTGGGTGGGGTCGAAGTCGAAATGGGCGCCGGCCAGCGCGATCGGCATGCCGTCCAGCCACAGCACGTTCTCCTGCCCGCCGAAATAGCCCTGCTGCAGATTGAAGCCGGCGTCGGCGCGGTGGGCGCTGGCCCAGCGCCAGGCGGTGTCGCGGGCGAGCAGGCCATTGGACGCGTCGACCGCCGCCCAGGCGCCATCCAGGCCGAAATGATGGCCCTCGGCCTCGGCCCAGCCTTGCACGGGCAGGGCGGTGGTCTTTTGCGTCGCATGGACGATGCCACCGTCGACCGGGCCGATGGCCAGTAGCGGCGGCGCCATGCGGCCGAGGTCCAGGCGAGCCTGGATGCGCAGCGCGCGCGTGGCGACCGTGAGGCGCAGGCTGTCGTCCGGCTCGTGGCAGAGCGCCAGCCGTGCGCCTGGGCCGCGGAACCAGGTGCGGGCGCCGGCGAGCGGCGCGTCGGATACACCGGCCTGCAATCCCGGCAGGCCATCCTGGCGCCAGTTGGCCAGCAAGGTGCGGCGACGGCGGTCGAAGAGGTAGGCGAAAGCCGTGCAGGTCCAGCCGAGGTGGACGATGGCGACGCCGATGAAGAGCTGCTCATTGCCCAGGCCAACGTAATGCCAGCGCTTGTGATGCAGCTTGTGCCAGAGCCAGGAGCGGCGCTCGCGCATGGGTGACCAATCGATGCGCGATATGCGGCCGGCATAGCGGCCCATGGCCGGCGCGCCATGGGTGACGACGGCTTGGGGTGCCAGGTTCATCGTGAATGCTGTCTGCGCCACTGCAGCGGCGCCTGGCCTGTCCACTGCCGGAAGGCGCGCGTGAAGGCGCTTTGCTCGGAATAGCCGAGCAGCAGAGCCACCTCGGCCAGCTCGACGCCGGGGTCGCGCAGATAGGCCTCGGCCAGTTGCTGGCGAGTCTGCGACAGCAGGGCCTGGAAGCTCTGGCCCTGTTCGGCCAGCCGCCGCTGCAGGCTGCGCGGGCTCATCTGCAGGCTGAGCGCCAGATCAGGCAGCTGCGTGCGGCCCGAGCGGATCAGCCCGACGAGCGCCTGGCGCCAGACGCCGACCGGCTCGCTGACGGCAGCCACCTCCTGCAGCAGGCGTTCGGCTTGATCGTCGAGCAGCGCCAGCAGGGCCGCGTCGGCGCCGCGCAAGGGCAGGGCGAGGTCGCGCAGCGCCAGCACAAGGCGTGTGCTGGGCTGATCGAAGCGCACCGGGCCGCCGAAGAAGTCCTCGTAGGGCCGCACATCGGCCGGGCGGCGGTTGACGAAGTCCACCGCCAGTGCGCGC
The DNA here is from genome assembly GCF_056401875.1 of Roseateles sp. P4_D2. NCBI lineage: Bacteria > Pseudomonadati > Pseudomonadota > Betaproteobacteria > Burkholderiales > Sphaerotilaceae > Roseateles > Roseateles sp. P4_D2. Next base: position 467,357 of record NZ_JBFUIM010000001.1, read on the forward strand.
ACCGGCTTGCCCGTGAACTCACGCGTCAGTTGCACCAGGGCCGCGATGGCAGTCTCGTCGACCAGGGCGCCGGGGCGGCCACGCTCCACGCCCCATTCGATGCAGATGCCCTCGGGGCAGGGGTGAACCTGGGCGATGTTCACGTCATAGACCGAGCGGTGATAGCGCTCCAGCCGCAACAGGGCCTCGCCCAAGGTACCGCAGGCCAGCGCCGCGAAGCCGACGACGCCGAAGTGCCGCGGCGCGATGCCGCGGGCCAGGCGCAGCGGGAAGGTCGACTTCGGGCCGGGGTCGAGGTCGCGTGCCCGTTCGAGCAGCGCCTGCCAGCGGCGCAGCGCGACAAAGGTCTCGGCCGGCGCCGGCGGTGTGCCAAGGGCTTCGGCGCGGCCGAGCGCGCCCATGTGCTCGAAGAGCAACTGGACATAACTGGCGGCGACACGGGTCTCATCCACGGCCGGTCGATGATGCAGCAGTGCCGGCCACCGTCCTCTGCGTGATCTCCCCAGGCGTGGCGTGATCCGTCAAAAACCCGGGTTTTGCCGTCAAGAAAGCCTGGCCGTTTCGGATCAACATGGCGGCATGGACTGGCTGCTCGACCTCTACCACCGCCACGGCGACTGGCGCGACCTGACGCTGGTCATGTTGTCGCCCGTCTTCGGCGTCTTCATCGCGATGGAGGCCTGGCGCTTTCGCAGGACGGGCGTCTTCGACCTCTGGGACACCTTCGACAGCATGAACAGCGGCGGCAGCTACCTGGTTGCCGACCTGGTGCAGCTCGTTGTGCTGGTGTTGCCGGCCATGGGCTGGGTCCATGACCACCGCCTCTTCACCGTGGACGTGACCGTCTGGCGCTTCATCGGCCTGTTCCTGCTCGTCGAGTTCCTTTATTACTGGTTCCACCGCGGCAGCCACCGCATCCGCTGGTTCTGGTGTGCCCATGTCGTGCATCACGGCTCGGAGAAGATGAACTTCGGCACCGCGCTGCGCCAGAGCTGGTTCTATCCGATTGCGGGCAACTGGCTGTTCTACCTGCCGGCCGTGTGGCTGGGCTTCGAGCCTCGCTGGGTGCTGTTCGCGCTGTCGCTCAACCTGGGCTACCAGTTCTTCGTGCACACGAGCTGGGTGGGCAAGATGCCGGCCTGGTTCGAGTTCATCTTCAACACGCCGTCCCACCACCGCGCCCACCACGGCCGCAACCCGCAATACATCGACAAGAACTTCGGCGGCACGCTGATCGTCTTCGACCGCCTCTTTGGCACTTTCGTGCCCGAGGAGGCGGCGGTGGACTACGGCCTGGAGCACCCCTTCCCCACGCACAACCTGTTCTGGCTGAACGCACACGAGTGGCGGGCGATGTTCCACGACATGGCCCAGGAGAAGACCTGGGGCATGCGCCTGGCCCACCTGTGGAAGCCGCCGGAGTGGCGGCGGCATTACAACGGGTTCAAGGGCTAGTCGGGCCCAGGTATTTGGCCAGGAAAGCCTCCATGCGCTCGGCGAAATCGACGCGATTCTTGAGCACCGCAAAGCCATGGCCTTCGCCGGGGTAGGTCACCCAGGCCGGCTCGTTGCCGGCCTCGCGCATGGCCTTGCGCAGGCGCTCACCGTGGGCCAGCGGCACGCGCAGGTCGGCTTCGCCGAAGGCCAGCAGCACGGGCGCCTTGATGCGCGCCGCCTGCTTGACGGGTGAATGGGCGGCGATGAGGGCGGCGTCCTTCTCCGGGTCGCCCACCATGTCGCGCAGCTGGAACTGGCGGCCCCACTCGGGGATGTCATCGCGGACCCACCAGGACCCCGCCACATACAGATCCAGGTCGGTCACGGCCACCCAGGCCACGCCGCAGCGGTAGAGCTCGGGGTCCTTGATCAGGCCCATCAGCGTGCTGTAGCCGCCGTAGCTGGCGCCGGCGATGCAGGCCTTGTCGCTGGCGATCTTCTGTTCCTGCGCCCAGCGCAGAGCGTCCGCCACGTCGTCCTGCATGGCCTGGCCGAACTGGCGGAAGCCGGCGCGGAAATGGTCTCGGCCGTAGCCGGTGCTGCCGCGGAACTCCGGCTCGATCACGGCGTAGCCTCGCGAGGCCAGGAATTGCGCATAGGCATGCCAACCCCAGGCATTGCCGCGCACCCAGGGTCCACCGTGTACGAGAACGACGGCCGGCAGCGGACCTGTGGCCTCGGCGTTCTTCGTGACCCAGACAGGCAAATCGCGGCCATCGCGTGCCTTGATGCGGTGCAGGTCCATCTGTGCCATCTCGGACGGCTCGATCGCGTTGCGCATGCGGCCCACGGGGCGCCAGACTGATTCGCCCGCGGGCGGCTGGGCCTGGTAGAGCCACAACTGGCCGGGCTCGCGGTCGCTGTAGGAGCGCACCAGCGCCACGACATCGGCCTGGCCACAGCGTCGGCAACTGATGCTGTTGACGCGGCCCGGCATGCGCTCGTCCGCCGCCTTTTGCAGCGCCTGCATGGCGGCGTTCTGCCAGACCGTCGTCTCGGCGTCGGTCGTGACACGCACGCCCAGGGCAGTGCCCGCGGCGTCATTGAGCACACGACCGTTGAAGTCGAAACCCGGTGTCACGACCAGGGGCTTGGGGTCTGGCGCGTGACGTTCGAAGTCGTACAGGCTCAGCACCGTTTCGCTGCCGCGCTGGGTGTGCGTCACATAGAGCCGGCCGGCATCGTCGACGGCGTTGATGCCGAAGGGCGCGTTCAGCAGATCGCTCTCGTACAAGGGCTGCCAGTCCTGGCGGCCCGGGCCGCGCCACAGGGCGCCTCGCCGGCCGTCGCGGCGCGTCAGCGCGACGCGCAGCTCGCCGCGGCTGTCGGTCACCCAGCCCACGGTGTCGGGTGGGGCGTTCACGCCGGTCAGCCGCGTGCGGCCGGTGCGGGTGTTGAGCCACAACGGCGTTTCCAGGTGGCGCTCGTCGGGCGTGAACTCGGCCAGCAACACCTCTTCGTTGACCTCGTTCGGTTGTGGCCGCGGCACGGCCAGCAGGCGGTGGTTCCAGTCCAGCAGACGATCCTGCCGGCTGCCGTCAGTGAAGAATGGCCGCCCCATGCGCCGCACCAACTGTCGGATCTGGTTGCCGTCGGGGTTGATTGCAAACAAGCCAGGCGCGCCATTGGGGCGGCCGCTGCCATCGGACAGGTCCGTGACGCTGAAGACCAGGCGGTCATCGTTGACCCAGTAGGCCTGCGAGATGTCACCATCATTGAACTGCGCGGTGCGCATCGGCTTGCCGCCAGGGTTGAGGTCGAAGACCCCGAGGCCGACGCGCGGCCCGCCGAAGGTGCTCCTCACGGCGAGCTTGCGGCCCGACGGCGACAGCACGGCCTCGACGATGGTGGGGTCCTTGAAGAAGGCCTCGACTGGCGGCGGCGCGGCCAGGACCGGGTTCGCCGAGGCGAGCGCGGCCAGCAGGATCAGTGGAGCGAGCAGGCGCTGCTTCATGGCTGGTCCAAATGCTTGGCGAGAAAGGTCTCCACCCTGCGGGCGAAGTCCAATCGGTTCTCGGGCTTGCCGAAGCCATGGCCTTCTTCGGGGTAGCTGACCCATTCCGGCGGATTGCCGGCCGCCTTCAGGGCGTCGCGCATGCGCTTGCCATGCACGATGGGCACGCGCAGGTCTGCCTCGCCGTAGGCCAGCAGCACCGGCGCCTTGATGCGCGAGGCCAGCTTCACCGGTGAGTTGGCGGCCAGCATGGCGGCATCCTGCTTGGGGTCGCCGACCATTTCGGGAAGGGTCAGCTTGCGGGCGATGCTGCTGTCATCGCTCACCCACCACGACCCCTGAACCATCAGCTCCAGGTCCGTCACGGCCACCCATGCCACGCCGCAGCGGTAGAGGTCGGGTTCCCTGGCCAGGCCCATCAGCGTGCTGTAGCCGCCGTAGCTGGCGCCGATGATGCAGGCCTTCTCGTTGGCCAACCCTTCCTTCTGCGCCCAGCGCAGCGCGTCGGTCACGTCGTCCTGCATGGCCTGGCCCCATTGCTTGAAGCCGGCGCGCAGGTGCTCCTCGCCGTAGCCGGCGCTGCCGCGGAACTCCGGCTCGATGACGACGTAGCCGCGCGAGGCCAGGAACTGCCCCCATTTGTCCCATTCCCAGACATGGCCCCGCACCCAAGGCCCGCCGTGCACCAGCACAACGGCCGGGCGCGGCCCCTTGGCATCGTCGGCGCGCGTGATCCACACCGGCAGTTCGCGTCCGTCACGGGCCTTGATGGTCTTGAAATCCATCGTCGCCATCTGCTCGGGGGTGACCGCCTCGCGCACCCGGCCGATGGAGCGCCAGTGCGGTTCTCCGTCGGGCGGTTTACCCAGGTAGAGCCAGACCTTGCCGGGGTCGTGATCGCCGTAGGACTTGATGATGGCCACCATGTCCTGCTGGCCGCAGCGAAGGCAGCTGATGCGGTTGATGAAGCCCGGCAGGCGCTTGTCGGCCTGCTGCTGGAACTTGGCCATGCGTTCATCCAGCCAGACCGTCGCCTCGCTGTCCACCAGCGCCCGCACGCCCAGCACGGTGCCGCCTTCGGTGATCAGGTGGCCGGCGAAATCGAAGCCAGGCGTTGCCACGATGGCGGCCTGAACGGGCGCTTTCGTTTGGACGTCATAGCGCGCCAACACGCCTTGCGGTCTTCCTTTGGGCACGTGCGTGACGTAGAGCGTGCCTTTGCTGTCGACGTCCTGGAGCCTGAAGGGCTGCTTCAGCACCGTCGTGTCGTAGAGCTGCTCCCATTGCGTGCTGCCCGGCTTGAGCCAGTAGGCCTGCAGACGGTCGTTCGTGAAGCTCACTGCGGCGCGGGGCGCGCCGCTGGCGTCGACCAGCCACTGCTGGATGTTGTCGGCCGGTGCCTGAACGGCGACATCGCGCGTCATGCCCGTGCGAGTGTTCAGCCACAACAGCGCCTGGGTGCGGCGCGAGTAGGAGGTCACCAGCACTTCTTCATTGGGTTCACCGGGCCGTGGCTCGGGCACCAGGCGCAGGCTGTGGCTCCAGTCCAGCAAGCTGTAGTCAGGCTCCCCCTTGTTGATCCCGAAGCGGTTGTCGCGCTCGATGAGCTTTCGCAGCCCGGTGCCGTCCGCGTTCACGGCGAACAGGCCCGGCGGCCGCCAGTTTTCGCCACTGAGGTCCGTGAGGCTGAAGACGAGCCGCTCATCGTTGACCCAATGGACGTGGGTGACGTCCTCCTTGCCGAATTGCACGGCTCGCGTCAGCTTGCCACCGGCGGCCAGTTCCAGGACGACGAGGCCGACGCGCTTGGCGCCTTTGGCGGTCGTGATGGCCAGCCGCTTGCCCGAGGGCGACAGCGCGATTTCGCCGATGTCGGCATCGCCGAAGAACACCTCGGCGGGCGGTGAAGCCGCCTGCGCGGCGCTGACGGACAGCAAAAGGCCGGCAACGACGCCGGCCCAGCACTTCAAAATCTCCATATCGCTCCCTGCACTGCTTCGTTGACAGCGGCGCGCAGCATAGGGGAGGGCGTGGCGTAGGCAGCCTGCGTGTGATGGCAATCCTCACCATGGCGCGGGAGTGCCGGCACTGCATGACAATGCCCGGCCATGACTGCTGCCCCCCCGGACGACGCCCCCGTCGTCATCATTGGCGCCGGCCTGGCCGGCCTCACCGTGGCCCTGCATCTCGCCGACAGCGTGCCCGTCGTCATCCTCGCCAAGCGCGAGCTGACCGAGGCGGCCACCGCGTGGGCCCAGGGCGGCATCGTCGGCGTGCTGGGCAGCGACGATTCCATCGAAAGCCATGTGCGCGACACCCAGGACGCTGGCGCAGGCCTCGTCGACGAAGCCGCCGCCCGCTTCATCGCCGAGCGCAGCGCTGCAGCCGTAGGCTGGCTGGTGGACCAGGGCGTGCCCTTCACGACCGACGACACCGGCCCGATGGGCCTGCACCTGACGCGTGAGGGCGGGCACGCTGTGCGTCGCATTGCCCACGCAGCCGACGCCACCGGCAAGGCCATCCACGACCAGCTGCTGGAGCTGGCCCGCAAGCACCCCAACATCACGCTGCGCGAGCGCTGGATGGCGCTGGACCTGATCACGTCACGCCACGTGCAGCGCGACGAACCGCCCCGCGTCTATGGCACCTACGCGCTGGACATCGACACCCAGCGTGTGGAGACGCTGGCGGCACGCGCCGTCGTGCTGGCCACTGGCGGCGCCGGCAAGGTTTACCGCTACACCACCAACCCCGACACCTCGACCGGCGATGGCATCGCCATGGCCTGGCGCGCGGGCTGCCGGGTCGCGAACATGGAGTTCATCCAGTTCCACCCGACCTGCCTGTACCACCCGCAGGAGCGCAGCTTCCTCATCACCGAGGCCTTGCGCGGCGAGGGTGGGCATCTGAAGTTGCCGGATGGCACCCGCTTCATGGCGGCGCATGACGAGCGCATGGAGCTGGCACCGCGCGACATCGTCGCCCGCGCCATCGACTTCGAGATGAAAAAGCACGGCCTGGACCATGTGTGGCTGGACGCCACGCATCTCGGCGAAGCCTTCCTCATCGAGCATTTCCCGACCATCCATGCCCGCTGCCTCAAGCTCGGCATCGACATCGCCCGGCAGCCCATCCCCGTCGTGCCGGCCGTGCACTTCACCTGCGGCGGTGCTGTGACCGACCTGCTCGGCCGCTGCGACCTGCCGGGCCTGTATGCCGTGGGCGAAACCGGCTACACCGGCCTGCACGGCGCCAACCGCCTGGCCAGCAACTCGCTGCTGGAATGCGTGGTGCTGGGCCAGACCTGTGCGGCCGACATCCTGTCGCACCCGCTCCCCGACGGGGCTCCCATCCCGGCCTGGGACGAGAGCCAGGTCGAGAACGCCGACGAGCAGGTCGTCATCGCCCACAACTGGGACGAACTGCGCCTGTTGATGTGGAACTACGTCGGCATCGTGCGTACCACCAAGCGCCTGGAGCGCGCGCTGCATCGCATCAAGCTGCTGCGCGGCGAGATTGATGACTACTACGGGAGCTTCCGAGTCACGCGCGACCTGCTGGAACTGCGCAACCTCGTCGAATGCGCCGAGCTGATCGTGCGCTCGGCCCTGATGCGCCACGAGAGCCGCGGCCTGCACTTCAGCCGCGACTACCCGCGCACGCTGCCGGTGAGCTTCCCGACGGTGTTGATCAGCAAACGGCGCCGACGCTAGCACCGAGCGCGGATATGCCGGGCCTCAGCTCTTCACCATACAAGCTCGCCGTCGTGCCAGGCTGCTCGTTCCGACTCAAGTTCTGATCAGGCCTGCCGATACATGCGAGATGGACATCGCCAACTCCGCCAGCGTCAACATCGCGTCGAGCAATACCCAAGGGGCAGCCGATGCGGTCGGCCTCCTGGTGCTGCGCAAGGCGATCGACATTCAGGCGGCGGGCGCCATGGCCCTGCTCAGCGCGCTGCCGCAGCAGCCTGCACTGGCGACCGAAGGCACGCTGGGGCGCAACGTGAACGTTTACGCCTGAGTAAGACCGGGGCGCGGTTCAGGCGCCCAGAATCCCCCGACCACCGCGCATCGCCCCTCTGCCCCAACGCGAGACCCGGCGCCGGCATAGGGCATCGTGACAGGCGTGGGCGAATTGAAGGCGGCAGCCAATCGGGCGCCGAAGAGCGGGCCGGTGGCGATGGCCATCACCAGGTTCCCGTCGCCATCGCGGGCGCTGATCCTGCCGGCGGCGCTGTCGAAGGCCCAATGGCTGACGCCGGCCTCGGCGCCAAGATGGCGGTTCGCATCAAGCAATCCCATGATCGTCTCCTGCTCTGGCGGCGAACTCGGCGACGGTGTCTTGCCACTCGTTCCAGCCGCCTTCCTTCACCTCGATGGCGCACAGAAATTCCATCTCGAAGCGCTTGGCCTGAGCCTCACGCCTGAGCCTGGCTCGCTCTTCGACCCGCTTGGCCCGGGCCGCGAAACGCCGCGGCATCTTCTCGAGCAGCGCGGCGAAGCCGACAGGTTTGTTGATCGTCAAAGCACCGTCCTCCGCGGGTCCAGTTCGGTGCCTTCCCAGGCCTCTTCATCGGTCGCTGGCTGCGCGGCGAGGTGCGGCGCGTATTCGGCTTCCCACGCGCGCAACTGGCTGATGGTGATGCGCAGCAGCGAGGCGCTGGCCCAGAGCGCGTCATCCGGGGCAAGTGGGGTGGATTGAGATTGCATGGCGGCTCCTGTTTTCGATGGAGCCAGTCTCGGAGCCCGCCGGCCGCGGGGGTATCGCCCTTTGGGGGTGCCGAGGGGGGATGGGCGGGCGGGCATCCCCCGTCGTATCCCTCCAAAGGGGGATGGCGGTCGACTCGAAAGCCACGACCTCAGATGCGAGAAAGGCGCCTAGGCTGTTGATTTCGCTAGGGATTCGTGGGCCTACGGCACCGGAGCCTGCGTCTGCGCCCGGGAAGGTGTCTCAGCCAGGGTTCAGTGCCGTCGCGGGCGGGCAGAAAGTCCTGGGCAGCACCGAGCGCCCGCTGAGTCTGACGCAGTTCGGCTGCAGGCCCTGCCAGGCCCGGCTGCCGAAGTTGGCTGTCACGGCCCTGCCGTCTGCGTAGCTGACCTGCTGCACGCTGTGGTCGTCCGTGAGCCACGCGAAGGCCGTGAGCGCCACGGGTGCCGACACGCCGTGCACGGCCTGGAAGTCGTCATGCGCCGCCTTCAGCCAGGCGGCGGCACTGGCGAGGTCGCGCCGGTCAAGGTTCCACAGAGTCGGCACGCCATACAGCAACGAACGCGCGTAGCGGCGCGCTTCCTGGCCCACCACCTTGGTCAGGCTGAGCTCCCAACGATCCACGGTCACCAACGCGTCGTGGTAGACCGCATCGAACAGGGGCAGGCGATCAGCGGGTTCGAACAGAGCGCGTGCTTCGTCAGCCGTGGGCGTGAAACGGCCGAAATAGATCGGAGGGCGCTCCGGTGGCCAATAGCCGCTGAAGCGCTTGTCGCTGAGCAGGGGCCAGAACGCCGCCACGTGGGCCTGCCCGGTGCCGTGCGAGTAATGCGTGACGTCGGCGCTCCAGGCGGTCACGTTCTCCGAGCCCAGCACCAGGCCGAACTTGCGCATGCCCAGTTTCAGGCGGGCCAGGACGTTGCGGCGATCCTGCGCCTTGGTCATGCGGTGCTCGGGGCTGAAGTCGTCGTAGAAGTTGCCGAAGCCGTCCACGTCGATGAAGACCTGGCTTGCGCCGTCACGGATGTGCCCCTCGTAGCGCTGCGCCGGGACAAAGCCTGCCGGGTGCCGTGCGATGGCTTCGCTGGACATCTGGCAGCCTCTGCTGGCGAAGCCCGGCACGACGGCGCCCTGCTTGTCGCGCAGGCAGCCCGACGGATAGAGCTCAGGCCCCCAGATCGCGGCGGGCATGTCGGCCGTGTCGTCGGGTTGGCCATTGTCGAAGGCGTCGTAGGGCCCCGCCAGGTAGCCCAGGCCATGGGCCTTCTTCAGGTAGGCCGGCCGGACCAGGTGCTTGTGCGTCTTCGGGTCCTGGTCGTAGCTGATCACGAGCCTGGCAATACCCAGCGCCTTCAAGTCGTCCAGGAAAGCGAGATCGCGGCCATCGCCCCATACGTACAGATGCGGGGCGCCAAACAGGCGGTCCAGTTCAGGCACCTGCTTGTCGGCAAAGGATCGCAACCGACCCTGCTGTCGCAGGTGGCTTCTGTAGAACAGCGCCGGTGCGAGCGGGTTGGGTGTGCCGAGCTCGATCATCAGATCCAGCGTGCTGGCACCGTCGGCGAAGTCATGTCTCAGGCTGGCCTGCAGCCCGTTCGAGTTCTGCAGGCAAAGCTCGGACTGAAAGCCGTCGTCCAGCGCGTAGGTGATGGCCCGCGTGCCTGTGAGGTGGGTCCACGCCGGGAAGGACAACAGGGTGGTGCCGCCGAAGCACTGCGGGCGGTTGAAGACAGAGCGCCAGTAGGCATCGTTGACGCCGAAGGCCATGCCCTGCCCATCCGGCACGATCCAGGTTCCTGACGAGACTTCTGGCATGGACGCCTGCCAGCGCGTGCCGTGCTGCCCGGTGACCGACACCTTGAGCGCCCGGCCTTGTGTACTGAGGCGCACCTGCTGGCCTTCGCCGGTTGTCCAGGCCCAGGCCCCCGGGCTTGTGGTGACCGGGCTGTCATGCGCTTGCACCTGGGGCTTGAGCAGGGGGATCGGTGCGGCATCGCCGTCGCGGGCTTCGATACGCAAGGTGGCGCTGTCGACGAGGTAGGTGACCGAGCCGGCGTGGACCTCGATCACGGCCGCCTGCGCGATGGTCGACAGGATGGCCAGCAGCAGACCGCCGAGGCCCAAGGCGCGGGACGTCATGGATTCAGATGGCTTTGTGCAGTGCGGGCGATTGTCGTAGCCACCGCCGCGTACGGAGCGGTTCGGACTTCCGCTTGTCGATTTCTGCCGTCTCGGATCGTCGTGAGGTTGTGGCGGCAGAAACCGCAGCGACTCCCGGGCCGATGCCCCTGGCCATCAACGAAGGAATCCTTATGCGCAACGGTCTTGTTCCCGTGTCGTCGTGCCGGTGGGTCCATCTTCATGTCGCGATCGTCGTGTGTGCCGTGATCGCAGCGACGATCCAGTCAATCTGCGCCGTGGCCCCCATGGAAATGCAGGGTGCAACGGCTTCGACCCCTTCTAGAGACGCGCCGCAGCGCAGCGACACCTGAGTGTCGGCCGAACTGGGCACGGTGCGCAGGCAAGCCGTTGAATCATTCGGTCAGAGGACAGTTCCATGAGAAGGATCGTGTCGGTCGCTGACGGCATCGCCGGGCGCGGTGGGCGAGCGATAGCCCTGCAGGCCGAGCTCGGCGATATAGCGTCCATCCAGCGCCTGTTCGACGCAGCACAGCAGGCGTTCGGGGCGCCTGACATCGTGGTCGTCAACGCGGGCGTGGTGGTCATCAAGCCGGCGCGCCCATTCAACCCCCTTCGGCATCGAGATCAAGGAGGTCATTGACCGCCGCGTCCTGCGCATCGGCACTGCTCTTCAAGTCCAAGGCTGATTGACGCTTGTCGAGTAGCGAGACTGCGCCCGAAACGATCAGCGCCAGCATCGCAACTCCGAAGGAGAAACATCCACCGATGAAAAGCAGCACGGCGTGCGATTCAAGGTGGCGGAAATTCGCGCCGGCGTAGTACGCCGCATAGCCTGCGGCCAGTGCCATGCTGGCTAGACCGCTTCCGGTCATGACAATGGCCACGAGAAGCAGGAACCAGCAGACAAGCATTCCGGCGAGGGGAACCCGCCGCGCGCTGTGGATATCGACAACCTTCTCAGAGAACGTGATTGATGCGACGAGGATGGCGACCAGAATTGTCAAAAAACTCTTTGCCAAGTCCTTCGACTCCGCGTAGTCCTTTTCCAGAAACAACTTCGCGTTGCGCTCGATGCACTCAGCGAACTTGGCATCCGTCGACTGCAAGACCTGGTTCGAGCCATCCACGCAGATGGTCAAGGAGCCGGGCGCTTGGAACCACGGGAGGGTCAATTGCCTGGCAGCGAAGATCGCTAAGGCAGCAATACCAACGACTAAGAACCAGCGAATTGATTTGGTCATGACTCCGTGTACAGGCGCAGGGCATTGGATCGCCCTCAAGCAGTCGCACGTTCGCACGCAGGTCCAACCGAGCGAATCATCAGATGTGAGGAGGAAGATCGTTCGCATATCGGACTGTCACGCTTTTCCGTTCGACAGCTTCGCCCAAGGCGCGACGCCGAGCCGGCCGGTGCATCGAAGCCGACGGCGAATTGCATCAGATGGCCGCCGGCATACTTAAAGAAGCGACGGGACGGCGAGGATAAAAGCGACTCAATGGGTCGAGGTCAGCGCGCTTGCCGTGGCCCGCCGCTGCCAAAAGCGGACATGCTCCGTCTCTCGCGGTCCGGTCCGCGATGCCATTAGTCCCGTGCCACTCGGTCAACCGCCACCTGACACGAAAAAAGCGCCTAAGCCCTTGAGGAACTTAGGCGCCTGATCGGCAGTGAGTTCTCGTGAACTCTTGATTTGGCCTGCCCGGAGGGACTCGAACCCCCGACCTGCTGCTTAGAAGGCAGCTGCTCTATCCAGTTGAGCTACGGGCAGACAGAACAGGTGATTATCAGATCAGCACGCCGATGATCGCGTCGCCGATGCCCATCAGGGCGGCGCCGGAGATCAGCCCGGCGCAGATGGGCTCCATGCCTTCGACCCAGATGCGGTGGCCGCGGGAGTCGGCGGGGGCGTTCTTGTACTTCTTGGCCATGTACCAGAACATCAGCGCGCCGACGAACATCATGAAGGTGGCTTGCGGCGGCAGCGTGACGCCCAGGCCGATGGCTACGGCCGACAGGCCCGATTTGCCCTTGGTGACGATGCGAGCCACTTCGATGGCGACGGCCGCCAGGGCGGCAACGGCCATGGAGATCAGCGCCGAGGTGGGCAGGCTCTTCAATCCCTTGGCGATGATGTCGGCCACGCCCTTCCACTGCAGCGCGGCAGGGAAGCCGAACTGGTCGGACACCATGTTCGCCGCGCTGGCAGCGCCGTTGGCATCAGGCTTGATGAACAGCAGGAAGAACAGCGGCACGCAGACCAGCACGCCGGCCAGGTTGCCGATGATGTGGCCGATGGCCTGGTGGCGCGGCTTGCCGCCGAGCATGTAGCCGGGCTTGATGTCGGACAGCAGGTTGGCCGCGTTGGAGGCGATCTCGGCCGTCATGCCCGCAGGCAGCAGGTTGGAACCGGGGTTGGTGCGGTCCAGCGCGCCCATCGTGAACTGCGTGATCTTGGACAGGGACCCGGTCGGCGTCCACGACGTCAGCGCCATGGAGTTGGTGCAGATCACGGTCAGCACGAAGATCAGCGGCAGCGACACGATGGCCAGCCACAGCGGCACGCCGAAGAAGGCGTGCGTGGCGTAGCAGCCCATCAGGCTGACGACGGGCACGCCAATCCAGCTGATCCACAGCGGCACCTCGATGTCCTTGAGCAGGTCACTCTTGGGTTCCGCCTTGGCCGCGATCTGCGCCGGCGTCTTGCGCTTGAACGCACTCGTGAAGATCTCGGGCTTGGCCAGCAGCGACACCAGCGCGCCCACGACCATCATCGTCACGCCCCACCACAGCGACCACTGGTTGACGATCTCCACGCGGTTCAGCGGGATCAGCACGCCATTGGCGCCCAGGCGCGGCGCGATGTCACCGGCCTGGATCATCAGCGGTGCCAGGAACACGAAGTTGACGATGACGCCAACGAAGCAGCTCGTCGCGACGGCGAGGCCCATCAGGCCCCCGGTGCCGATCAACGCGGCGTCCACCACCAGGCGCAAGCCCAGGGTGCGGAAGTCCGTTCCCAGGATGCTGGGAATGAAGCCGTGCGCCTTGACGGCCCAGGCGTAGTAGTAGTCGTCGATGCGCTCGTGCAGATGCCAGGGCTCCGTCATGCCGGCCCACTTGTCCATGGCCAGCAGCTTGAACTGGATCAACTTCATCCAGCCTTCGCCGCAGATGCCCTGTAGCAGCGCCGCGCCGCCCGCCACCCAGCCCAGCAGCTTGGCCTTGAACATGCCCTCGCTGCCCTTGCCGTGGTACAGCGAGTCGAGCACCACGCCGCAGGCACGGCCTTCCGGGAAGGGCGCCTGGTCTTCATTGATGAAGCGGCGCTTCAGCGGGAAGGCCAGCAGCACGCCCACCAGCGACACCAGGAACATCCAGATGGCGATCTGCCACCACAGCGGCACATGGCCCGTCACCAGCATGTAGGCCGGCAGGCTGGAGATCAGCGCCGTGGTCACATAGCCCGACGCTGTGGCGATGGACTGGGTGCAGTTGTTCTCGAGGATGGTGTAGTCCTGAGCCAGGCCGGCCGCGTGCAGCGCGCGGAACAGTGCAAAGGCCAGGATGACCGAAGTGAGGCCAACGCCGAGGGAAATGCCCGTCTTGGCACCGATGTACAGGCCGGTGGAGGAGAGCACACCGCCGAGCAGGAAACCGGTGATACCGGAGCGCAGCGAAAGCTGGGCCATGTCGCCGCGGAAGACGTTCTTGAACCACCACTCGTCCTTTTGGGCGCGTGTCATGGTGGCGATCTGCTCGTCGGTCAGGTGTTGGAGTGCCATGAGATCAGGGCGGCGCTTGTGACGCGGCCTGGTTAAAGCAAAGCTGGCGATTGTCCCGGCCGACCGCTCGGTCGGACTTTGGGATATGCCCTGGGTCGAAGCCCCTGGATGCGGGGGCTCAAAAAAATACCGCCACGGCAAGGCCAGCGGCGGCGCATCGGTCAGAAGCGGGCGCATTTTGCCAGCTTTCCCGAACCGGGCCGCGCCACAATGCGGCGGCTCCAGGCATTGGCATGACAGCTCCCATTTCTCCCCTGATCCACGCACTGCGCCTGCTCAAGGCCGAACTGGCGCAGGCGCGCCATTCGCCGTCGCAACGCCAGGCAACGGCCGGGGCCTCGGCTGGCTTGGTCAATCGGGCCGCGCCACCCGCGGCCGTGACGGCATTGCAGGGGCTGACCGCCAAGCTCAAGGCCGCCCGAGCTCAAGGCGGTGCCATCCCCCGTGCCAAGGCCTTGCGCCTGTTCGTCGAGGCTGCGTTGCTCGATGAACTCGGCGGCGAGTTGCAACTGGATCCGGCGCTGGAAGGCCTGGTGGAGCGCACCTGCCGGGCCATCGAGCAGGATGCCGGCAGCGCGGCCTTGTTGGACGAAGCCTTGCAGGAGCTTCAGGCCCTGGTTGACTGAGCCTCACCGGCTGGGCCGCAGGGCCTATTGCTATTCCTGGATGGCCTCGATGCCGAGTTCGCGCATCCGCTGCACATGCGCCAGCATGGTTTGCATGCTGCTCGGGGGAGTGGCCCTGCCATTGCATGACTTCGCCCGTCACCCGCAGCCCCGCCTTGCAGCGGTAGGACTTGGTTGGATTGCCGGGGAACTTGCGGTCAGTCAGGTTGGGGTCGTCTTCGATGGGGCCGGTGGGCTCCACGATGTAGATGCGGCCGCGGTCCTCGCCCACGGCCAGCTCAGCGCCCCAGATCGCGGCTTCCAGCGTCGCGGACAGATAGACGTAGTTCGCCTTCTTGCGCTGGCCGTAGTTGGACACGTAGCCAGGCTGGATCAGGTCACCGGCCTGCAGGTCGGCCTTGGTGCCGTGGTAATACGGTGGAGGGCTTGGAGCGTCGGTGCTTGTCATCGGGCCGTTAGGGGCGAGGGCGCGACAGTGTCCATGACAGAGGCAATCTCGTGAAGCCCCGTCACGCCTGGGCCGGCACCGCCGCCGTCCTGCGGCTCAGGCCCAGCCCCACCAGGCCCGCCGACGCAATGCCCATCATCAACGCCGCCGCCGAGCCCGCGAACACGCCGCGCGGCATGCCCTGGTCCAGGATGGCCCCGAACACGGGTGCGGCAATCGCAAAGCCGATGTCGAGGCCCGAATACACGGTGCCATAGACCCGGCCGGTCGCTCCCGGCGGCGAGGCGCGCTTGATCAGCATGTCGCGCGACGGGCCGGCCAGGCCGGTACCAAAACCCGCCAGCGCGGCCACGATGGCCGCCAGCCCGCCGGGCAGCCAGCCGGTCGCCGTCAGCAGCAGCAATGCGGCGGCAAAGGCCATGGCAAACGCAATCGTGCGCTCCAGCCGCTCGGCCTTGGCGACCAGGAAGCCGCCGCAGACCATGCCCGCCGCGCCGGCCAGCATGTAGCCGGTGACGACATAGGCCGTCAGTGCCAGCGGCAGGCCGTAGATCTGGTGCAGGGCCGGGCTGGCAAAGCTCTGGATGGCCGACAGCGCCGCCGTGCTCCAGAAGAAGAAGGAAAAGCACAGCCACACCGAGGGCAGCTTCAAGAAAGCCATGGGGTGCTCCGCCTTGACGCCGGCCGCCGGCTTCGCGTGTCCCCACGACCCTTGGCGGTCGTCTATTGCCGAGCGCTGCCAGAACAGCAGGGCCATCACCGAAAGCGCGACGAGGGCTGTGCCGACATAGGCGAAACGCCAGTTGCCCGTCGCCTCGGCAATGCCGATGGAGAACACCGGCGCGAAGGCCCAGCCGAGGTTGCCGCTGATGCCATGCACCGAGAAGGCGTGGCCCAGGCGTGGTTGCGACACACGCTTGTTCAGGATGGTGAAGTCGGCCGGGTGGAAGGGGGCGTTGCCGACGCCGGCGAGTGCTGCCGCCAGCATCAGCCCGCCAAAGCCCTGGGCCAGGCCCGCAGCGATGGAGGCGAGAAAGAAGCTCGCCATCGCCGCGAACAGTACCGGCCGGGCACCGATGCGGTCGACGATGAAGCCCGACAGCGCCTGCCCGGCGCCCGAGATGACGAAAAAGGTCGTCACCAGCAAACCCAGTTCCGAATAGCTCAGGCCAAAAGCCTGGATGAAGGCCGGGAACAGCGGCGGCAGCAGCATGTGGAAGAAGTGCGACGTGCCGTGGGCGACACCGATGGTCGAGATCGTCGTGACGTCACGCCGGCGCTGCAGGCCGGCGTCGAGGGAAGAGGCGAGGGCGGTATCCATGCCCTCAATGTAGGCAGGGCAGCGTCGGCGTTGTTACGATGGTTCGTCAACTTCTGTCGAAATTCAGCCATGGCCAGCCGTCGCAGCTTTCCTGCCTTCTCGCCCGAGCTCTTCGCGCCGACGCCCGAGCGGCCGCTGCGCGCCAAATCGCGGCTGCTGGAGCACCTGGCCGACATCCAGCCGCACCGGCACGACTGGGCCCAGCTCGTGTTCTCGATGACGGGCGCCGTGCGCGTGAACACCGAGGCGTCGACCTACATCGTGCCGCCGTCGCGGGCGGTGTGGATTCCGCCTGGCGTCGTCCACGCGGTCACGGCCATCGAGCAGTGCGACCTGCGCACCCTCTACCTCGGCCCCGAGCTGCTGGCGGGCGAGGCCTGGCAGGTGGGGCGGGTGCTGGAGGTGTCGCCGCTGCTGCGCGAGCTGGTGCTGGCCCTGCCCGCCATGCCCGATCCCGCACCCCCGGAGAGCCGCGACGACGCCGAGCGACGCGGCGCCATGGAGCGGCTGGTGCTCAGTGAACTCCAGCGCGCCCGCCCGTTGGCGCTGGGCGTTGCCCTGCCTCAGGACGCGCGGCTGCGCAAGCTCTGCGAGGCCATGCTGCGCGAGCCCGGTCGCCATGCCGGCCTGGACGAATGGGCCGCCGAGGCGGGCGCCAGCCCGCGCACGCTGAGCCGGCTGTTCCGCGAGCAGCTCGGCACCAGCTTCGCGCAATGGCGCTCGCAACTGCTGCTGGCCCACGCGCTGACCCTGGCGGCGCGCGGCCGGCCGATGAGCCATATCGCCAGCGAGCTCGGCTATGCCAGTGCCAGCGCCTTCACGGCCATGGTGACGCGCACGGTGGGCATGCCACCAAGCCGGTTCTTTGCAGAGGCGTGATCAGGCGTTCCGCCCGCACCCCACCCGTCGCAGCGCCGGCCGGAATGCATCTTTGAGTCGATAGAGTTGCGCCGGCCTGGAGGCACACAACAACAGGACACGCCCATGAAGACGCATCTGCTGCTGATCGACCCTCAGAACGATTTCTGCGACCTGCCGGTGGACTGGCTGCCGCGCTCGCCCGTGACGGGAGAACTCATCCAGCCCGCGCTGCCGGTGGCCGGTGCTCACGCCGACCTGCAGCGCGCCGCTGGCCTGGTGGAGCGCCTGCGCGGCCAGATCGACGCCATCACCGTGACGCTGGATTCGCATCACCGCATCGACATCGCCCACCCTGGCTTTTGGCTGGAAACGGCCAGCGGCCGCCACCCCGGGCCGTTCACGCCCATCACGGCCGCCCAGGTCCGATGCGGCGAGTACCTGCCGCGCGACCCCGCCCACCTCGACCGCGCGCTGGCCTATCTGGATGCGCTGGAGGCCGCCGGCCGCTACACGCTGATGGTCTGGCCGGTGCACTGCCAGATGGGCAACTGGGGCCATGGCGTGCACGCCGGCCTGCAGGCTGCGCTGGACGCCTGGGCGGACAGGGAAGGGCGCTCGGTGGCCGTCGTCACCAAGGGCGAGAACCCCTGGACCGAGCACTACAGCGCGCTTCAGGCCGAGGTGCCCGACCCCTCCGACGAAAGCACCGCGCTGAACCAGGCCCTGCTGGCCGAGCTGGATCGCTTCGACCGCGTGCTGATCGCCGGCGAGGCCGGCAGCCATTGCGTGAGAGCCACCGTCGAACACCTGGCCGACCATCTGCCGTCGCGGCAGTTGGCCAAACTGGTGCTGCTGACCGATTGCATCAGCCCCGTGGCGGGCTTCGAGGCCCAGCAGGCCGGCTTCCTGGCCGCGATGCGGGCACGCAGTTTGCAGTTGTCCACCAGCACGGAGATCCAGGCATGAGCACCCCCGTCATCACCAGCCTGCTGGACACCGACCTCTACAAGTTCACGATGTGGCAGGCGCTGCTGCATCGCCACCCGCAGACGCAGGCCGAGTACCGCTTCGTCTGCCGCAACCAGCCCGGCTACCCGCTGGCCGAGCTGAAGGCCGACGTCGAGCGCGAGCTGCAGGCGCTATGTTCCCTGAGCTTTCGCGCCGATGAGCTGGCCTATGTGAAGGGCCTGCGCTTCATCAAGAGCGACTTTGTCGACTTCCTGCGCATCTTCCGGTTCCAGCGCGATTTCGTCGAAGTGACGACGGACGGCGCGCAGCTCAACATCGTCGCGCGCGGCCCGCAGGTGCATGTGATGGGTTTCGAGATTCCGATACTGGCCATCGTCAACGAGCTCTATTTCCGCCGGCTGGATACGCCCGAGGTTCGTGCCGAAGGCCAACGCCGGCTGAACGCCAAGATCGCCACGCTGCAGGCCTTTGCCGCCGAGCCCCTGCCGCAGCGCCACCCCTTCGATCTGTTCGACTTCGGTCTGCGCCGCCGTTTCTCCGGCGCCTGGCAGCGCGAGGTGGTGACCCGGCTGCGCGACGCCTTGCCCCAGCATTTCAAGGGCAGCTCCAACGTGCTGCTGGCCAAGGAGCTGGGCCTGGTGCCCATCGGCACCATGGCGCACGAATACCTGCAAACCTACCAGGCCCTGGGCACCGTGCGCTTGCGCGACCACCAGAAGGCGGCGCTGGAGGACTGGGTGCAGGAATACCGCGGCGACCTCGGCACGGCGCTGACCGACGTCGTCGGCATGGACGCCTTCCTGGCCGACTTCGATCTCTATTTCGCCAAGCTCTTCGACGGCCTGCGCCATGACAGCGGCGACCCGGTCGCCTGGGGCGAGAAGGCCCTGGCCCACTACGCCAGGCTGCGCATCGACCCGCACACCAAGCGCCTGGTGTTCAGCGACGGCCTGACCGTGACCAAGGCCATCGAGCTGTACCGCCACTTCGCCGACCGCGTGCAGCTCGGCTTTGGCATCGGCACCCACCTCAGCAACGACCTGGGGCCCACGCCGCTGAACATCGTCATGAAACTGACCCACGCCAACGGCCAGCCCGTGGCCAAGCTCAGCGACAGCCCCGGCAAGACGCTCTGCGACGACGAGACCTTCCTCGCCTATCTGCGACAAGTGTTTGGCATCAAGCCATGATCAAGCTCATCCTCGTCCCGGTGCTGGACGGACTGCTCAAGCCGCTCATTGAACGCGTCGCCCGCATGGTCCAGCGCCGCGGATACAAGCGCCGCCAGGCGCCGCCGCTGATCCGGCTGCATGCCCGCGCTTTTGGCCAGGGGCGGCAGGTGCCCATTGCGGCGGTTTTTCCCGGAGTGCTGTCATGACCTCTGCCGCCGTCGTCATCGGCCGCTTCCAACCGGTTCACAACGGCCACGTCAGCTTGTTGCGCGCGGCGCTGGCCGAGGCGCCCCGCGTCATCGTGCTGCTCGGCTCGGCCCACCAGGCGCGTTCACCGCGCCATGCCTTCAGCTGGACCGAGCGCGCCGAGATGCTGCGCCTGGCCCTGACCGACGCCGAGCGTGAATGCGTGGAGATCGTGGCGCTGCGCGACCTCTATGACGAGGCGCGCTGGGTGCAGGCCGTGCGTGCGGCCGTGCAGGAGCGCGTGGGCGACGCCGACGTCACGCTGGTCGGCCACTTCAAGGATGCCACCAGCGACTACCTGCGCCGCTTCTCGCCCTGGCGCCTGCTGAGCCTGCCGCGCCAGCACCGCGTGGACGCCACCGACCTGCGCGCCGCACTGTTCGAGGCCGGGCCCGAGGCCCTGGACGGCGTGCTGGCCAGCTGGGTCGATCAGGTGCCGCCGGGTACGCGCAGCTTCGTGCAGGCCTGGGCGCATCTGCCCTACCTGGCGGCGCTGCGGCGCGAATGGGCCATGCTCAAGGCCTACCGACAGGCCTGGGCGGCGGCGCCGTATGCGCCGGTCTTCGTCACCGTGGACCTGGTGCTGCGCTGCGCCGACCATGTGCTGCTGATCCAGCGCGCCAAGGACCCCGGCCAAGGGTTGTGGGCCCTGCCGGGCGGCTTCGTCGAGCCGCGCGACACGCTCCACCAGTCCGCCGTGCGCGAACTCGAAGAGGAAACCGGCCTGCGCCTGCTGCCCGAGACGCTGGCGGGCGCGCTGCAGGGCGTGGCCGTCTTCGACCACCCCGACCGCAGCCAGCGCGGTCGCACGATCTCGCACGCCCACCACTTCGATCTGGGGGATCGCGAGTTGCCCGAGGTGCTGGGCGCAGATGACGCGGCCCAGGCACGCTGGGTGCCGGTGGCTGAACTGCTGGCGATGGAAGAGCAGTTCTTCGACGACCACTTCCACATGCTGGACCGCTTCCTGAGCTTGCTGCCGGCATGACGATTGCCGGAGGCTGCTCACAGCCAAGGAACAGCCATGAACAACCCTTTGCGCCACGTGGGGCAGACGGCGCGCCCGGAGGATCCGCAGGCGCCTGCCGCTCAGCCCGGCGATGCCGCCGCCCAGTCGCTTCCGCAGCATCCGACGGAGAAATCGGACCCGGCTGATGCGCAGCTGCCGACGCCCGCCGGGAAGAAGGACATCCCCGACCTCAAGCCCGGCGAGCCGCCACCGGAATCCAGCGCGGGGTCGTAAGTCCTCAGGACAGCCGGGCCAGCATCATGGCTTCGGTGGCTTCGTCCCAGGCCAGCGGGTAGAGGCTGCGCGCCGAGGCCAGGGAGTCCGGGTGGCCGCCCCACAGCGAAATCTGCTCGCGGATGTCGGCGAAGGCAATGCTCATCAGCACGGCCGGCGCGTCAACACGCGGATTGTGGCGTTCCGCGGTGTAGGGCACGAGGCCCAGGCAACGCCGGTAGAAGCCCACGTGGCGCGGGTTGACCTCGATGACGAGGCGCGCGCAGCGGGCACGGCGGTGGGCGTGCAGATAGCCCAGATGGAAGATCTGTGCCAGCACGCGCTTGGGGTCATGGGAATGCCTGTCAACGGCCAGGCCGCCGAACTCGCAGAGCTTGTCGCCCGCGGCGCGCCATTCGTCCAACTCTTGCTTGAACAACAGATCGGCGTGAAGGCCGCCGCTGCCGTCGAAGCGCACGGACAGGGTGCCGACGATCTGATCGCCGTCGCGCGCGGTGCAGACGATGTCGCCGTCCTGGTTGCGGCTGCTGTAGCGCTCGCGTGAGATGACCAGCCCGCGGTCGCCATAGCGGCGCTCGACAAGGCCCAGGGCCTCGCCATCGAGCGCGCCGAAGTCGCTGTTCAAAGCCAGTGCGGCAGCGCCCGAGAAACTGGGCGACGACGCACTGTGCCGCGTTTGCATGGCAGGGGTCATGGACTGCATCCTTCTTTCCGCGCCGAACGCGCGAGCGGCGCAGTCTAGGAAGGGCACCCCCCAAATGGGGGGAGTCTCACAGACCGATACACCGGTCGCATTCAGGGCATGAGATTTCTCACGGGGTACCGGTTGCAAGCCGTGCCCTTTGTTAGCGCATGTTTCTCGCTGGTGCGGCGTCGTCCTACAGCGCGGCCTTCGCGCCGGGGCTAACGTTGCGTTCGTCTGCTTCTCCCTCCCTGAGCAGACCGCTGGCAGCCTCGCAGGCGTGCAAGTGATTGCCCCGGCCACTGGCCGGGGCATTTTTTTGGGTGCTACGTGTTTGGGTCCCTGTTGGCACCGGCCGCCTGACGGCCCTGCGTAGCGCTCGCCCGGTCGAACTGACCGAGGAAGGGCGCCCTTATGCGGCGCTAACGCCGCCCCGCACACAGTGGAGGCCTCTTCACCACTCGTGCTCCTCATGGACGCCCTGTTCACCCTGTTCGCCCATCCCCTGCTGACGGCCGCCGGCCTGCTTGGCATCGTGGCGCTGGTCTTCTACAAGCGCACGCTGCGCCTGTTCGGCTTCGTCATCGTGCCCGACGACTCCATCGGCACGGTGACCAAAAACTTCGTTCTGTTCGGCCGCCACCGCGAGCTGCCGCCCGGCCGCATCGTCGCCCTCTACGGTGAAGCCGGCCTGCAGGCCGACACGCTCGCCCCGGGCCTGCACCTGGGCCTGTGGCCCTGGCAGTACGAGATCGAGCTGGTCAAGTTCACCGTCATTCCCGATGACGCCGTCGGCATCGTCGAGGCCTGCGATGGCCTGCCCATGCCCGACGGCCGCGTGCTGGCCCGCCATGTCGACTGCGACCACTTCCAGGATGCCCGCACCTTCCTCGCCGCTGGCGAGCGCGGCCTGCAGATGACCGTTGTGCCCCCGGGCGCCTGGCGCATCAACACGCTGCTGTTCACCGTGCACCTGGAGCGCATGACCGTCATCGAGCCCGGCAAGATCGGCATCGTCGAGGCCCGCGACGGCAAGCCGCTGGCCGGCGGCCGCGTCATCGGCCGCACCGTGGCCTGCGACAGCTTCCAGGACGCCCGCGCCTTCATGGCCGGCGGCGGCGAGCGTGGCCCGCAGATGACCGTCATCCCGCAAGGCAAGTACCGCATCAACCCGCGCTTCTTCAAGGTCGTGCAGGTGCCCGTGACCGACGTGCCCGACAACAAGGTCGGCATCGTGACGACCCGCGAGGGCACGCCCCTGACCACCGGTGAGATCGCCGGCCCCGAAGTGCCCGGCCACAACCTGTTCCAGGAGCCGCATGCCTTCGTCAACGCCGGTGGCACCAAGGGCCTGCAGGAGCAGGTGCTGCTCGCCGGCCGCTACTTCATCAACCCGATGTTCGCCACCGTCGAGATCATCGACATGACCGAGGTGCCCATTGCCTCGGTGGGCGTCGTCGTGGCCTTTGTCGGCAAGCCCGGCGTGGACGTGACGGGCGAGGGCTTCCGCCATGCCAACATGGTCCGCCGCGGCGAGAAGGGCGTGTGGGTGGACGTGCTCGACCCCGGCAAGTACGCCATCAACACCTACACCCACAAGGTGCGGGTCGTGCCCACGGCCAATGTGGTGCTGAACTGGGCCACCGGCAAGACCGAGGCCCACCGCCTGGACGCCAACCTGTCCACCATCACCGTGCGCTCCGCCGACGGCTTCACCTTCAACCTGGATGTGAGCCAGATCATCCACATCCCGCGCAACGACGCGCCCAAGGTCATCGCCCGCTTCGGCAGCATGGAGGCGCTGGTCACGCAGGTGCTGGAGCCCACCATTGGCAACTACTTCCGCAACGCCGCGCAGAACTCGGACGTCATCGACTTCCTGAAGAAGCGCAGCGAGCGCCAGGCCGAGGCCAAGGCCGCCATCGCCGTGGCGTTGAAGGCCTATGACGTTGGTGCGGTGGAGACGCTGATCGGCGACATCGTGCCGCCGGCCGAACTGATGAAGACGCTGACCGACCGCAAGCTCGCCGAGCAGGAGAAGGTCACCTTCACGACGCAGATGGAAGCCCAGGGCGTGCGCCAGCAGCTCGAGCAGGCCACAGCCCTGGCCCGCACCCAGGCCCAGGTGGTGGATGCCGAGCGCAAGGTCGCCATCGCCGAGTTCAGCGCCCAGGCGGCGGTGAAGACGGCCGATGGCGCGGCGCGCTCGAAGAAAATCACGGCGGAAGCCGATGCCGAGGTCACGCGCGTGACCGGCCAGGCCGAGGCCGGCCGCACGCTGGCCATCGGCGAGGCCGAGGCCGAGGTCATCCGCCAGAAGATCGGCTCGATGGAATCGGGCAACTACGCCATCGTGCAGGTCGCCCAGGCCCTGGCCGGCGCCGGCGTGCAACTGGTGCCCGAGGTCGTGGTGGGTGGTGGTCAGGGCGCGGGGCAGGGCGGCACCCTGGTGGACGTGCTGCTGGCTGGCCTGGTGAAAGATCGCCTCGACAAGCCGGTGCGGCCGCAGGTCGAGGTGGTGGAGGCCTCCTAAACTCCGCCGCCTCATGATTCCTCGTCCCGTTGTCCAATTCCTGCCTTGGATCGCCGTCGGCTCGCTGATGGGCCTGGCCTGGGCGGGCTGGCGGCTGCGCCTGGCCTGGCAGGGCCTGCAGGCTGCCCAGCGCGCCGCTCAGCTCGAGCGCGCGCTGCGCGAGTTCGGCGACCTGATGCGTGACGCTGACCTTCCCGAGGTCCATGTCCACGAACTGTTGCAGGCGCTGGCCGGCAACACCGGCCTGGCCACGGCGGCACTGCTGCGGCCGTCGCCCGGCGCGCAGGACATCGTCGTCGGCGAGCCGGATGCGAATGCGCTGGCCGGCCTGCAGCTGTGCGCCGATGGCGGCCGGGCGCTGGGCCCCGGCACCGACCATCACGCCGAGGAGCCTGACCTCTATCTGCCGCTGCGCGGCCGCGATACGGCCCTGGGCGCCGTCACGCTGCGCGGGCTGGGCACCGAGGCCTTGGCCGTGGACCAGCTTGCCCACGCCCAGGCCCTGTGCGACCAGATGGGCCTGGCCCTGCAGCGCCGCCGTGTGCAGGATGAGGCCCGGCAATCGGCCGAACTGGCCGAGACCCAGTCCACCCGCAACGCCATGCTGGCCGCGATCTCGCACGACTACCGCACGCCGCTGGCCACCATCATGGGTTCGGCTTCTGCCCTGCAGACCCAGGGGGACCGGTTGACGACGGCGCAACGCAGCGAGCTGGCCAGCCGCATCGTCGACGAGACTGCCCGCCTCGTGCGCCTGACCGACAACACGCTGCAGCTCGCCCGCCTTGGCGCGCCCGGCGTGGCGCTGCGCTGCGACTGGGAGTCGGCCGAGGAGATCGTCGGCGCCGCGCTGCGCCGCGTGCGCCGCCGGCCCGACGGTGAACGCGTGAAGGCGCGAATCGAGCCGGAGCTGCCGCTGCTGTGGTGTGATGCGGCCCTGATGTCGCAGCTGCTGGACAACCTCATCGACAACGCTCTGAAGTACAGCCCGGCCGAGGCCGTCGTCGAACTCGTCGTGCGCCGCCTTGGCAGCGAAGTGATGTTTGCCGTGCGCGACCGCGGCCCCGGCATCGATCCGGCCTGGCGCGAGCGCGTCTTCGATGCCTTCCAGCGCGGCGACCTGGCCGCCTTTGCTCAGCGCCCGCCGGGCTCGGGCGTGGGCCTGGCCTTGTGCCGCGCGATTGCCGAGGCCCATGACGGGGCCTTGAGCCTGCGCTCGCGTGGTCATGGCGGTTGCAGCTTCGAGCTGCGCCTGCCGTTGCGCGACGCGCCTGAGCTGCCGGAGGCCGCGACGTGAAACTGCTGCTCGTCGAAGACGACCGTGAATTGCGCGTGACCTTGCGCGAGGCCCTGGTCGTCGAAGGCTACGAGGTGCTGACCGCCGCCAGCCTGGCCGATGCCATGGCCCAGCTCGCCCACGCCGGGCATCTCGATGCCGTGCTGCTGGATCTGGGCCTGCCCGACGGCGATGGTGAGGAACTGCTGCAGGCCCTGCGCCGAGAGCGCTCGACGCCGCTGATCGTCATTTCGGCCCGCCAGGTCGAAGGCCAGAAGATTCGCCTGCTCGATGCTGGCGCCGACGACTACCTCGTCAAGCCCTTCGGCATCGGCGAGCTGCTGGCGCGGCTGCGCGTGGCACTGCGCCATCGCGGCACCGTTGCCCAGCCGGCCATCACGATGTACCGGCGCGCCGGCCTGGAAGTCGACCTGGCCGCCCACCGCGTACGTCGCGATGGCGCCGACGTGCGCCTGACGCCCACCGAGTTCAAGCTGCTCGCCCGCCTGGTGCGCCAGGCCGGCCAGGTCGTCACCCACCGCCGCCTGCTGGCCGACGTCTGGGGCGCGGACGCGACCGAGCAGACCCACTATCTGCGCCTGTACATGGGCCAGTTGCGCGCCAAGCTCGAGGTCGAGCCGGCCGAGCCCTGCGTGCTGCTGACCGAGCCGGGCGTGGGCTATCGCATCGCCGAACCGAACTGATCCCGCTCATGCAAGTCACCCACTGGATTCCCGTTGACGGCGCCGAGCTGGCCGTCGAATACCGCCCCCACGACGATGGCCGCGCACCGCTCGTGTTCCTGCACGCCGGCGTCACCGACAGCCGGTTGTGGGACGGCGCCATGGCCGCGGCTGCCGGGCAGCGCTCAGCTCTGCGCATCGACCGCCGCGGCTTTGGTCAGACGCGCGTGGCCGCCGCTCGCCCGCATGCCTGGGTCAGCGACCTGCGCGCCGTGCTGGACGTGCTGCGGCTGGACCGCGTGGAGCTGGTGGGCTGCTCGTTGGGCGGCCGCATCGCCATCGATTTCGCGCTGGCCTCGCCCGAGCGCGTGGCCGGCCTGACGCTGGTGGCGCCTGCCGTCACCGGCGCCCCCGACCCCACGCCCGAGCTGGATGCCGCCAGCCGTGAGTTGAACGACGCCACGCAGGCCGCCCGCGCCGCGGGCCAGCTCGACGAGGTCAACCGCCTGCAGGCCCGCCTGTGGCTGGACGGCCCCGGCCAGCCCGAAGGCCGGGTCGGCGGCGCCGCGCGCGAGCTGTTCCTGGCGATGAACCGCATCGCGCTGCACGCGCCGGCCATCGGCGAGTTGCAGCCCGCGCCCGACGCCTGGCCGCGGCTGGAGCAACTGGCCATGCCCACGTGCGTGGTGTGCGGCGACCTGGACCTGCCTTACCTGGTGCAGCGCTGCCGGCAGATGGCCGCGCGCATCCCTGGCGCGCGCCACGTGGCGCTGCCGGGGATGGCCCACCTGCCGTCGCTGGAAGCGCCGGAGGCCTTCACCCGCGTGATGCAGGACGCCGGGCTGCTGGACCGCTGAGGGCTCAGCGCGGCGGCTTCACGCTGGCCAGGTGCATGCCGCTGTCCAGCATCAGCAGCTCACCGGTCACCGTGCGGGCGCCGTCCACCAGCCAGACGATGGCTTCCGCCACGTCCTCGGGGGAGCAGGCGCGCTGCAGCGGCACGCCGGCTTCATAGGCCTTCAGGCCAGCCTCGTAGCCCTGTTGCCCCACGCCCTGCACGAACCAGCGTGACGTGATGAGGCCAGGGCACACGGCGTTCACGCGCACGGCGGGTGCCAGGGACCGGGCCAGGTGCAGCGTCATCGCGTTGATGGCGCCCTTGGACGCGATGTAGGGCATGGACGAGCCCACGCCCAAAGCGCCGGCCACCGACGATACGTTGACGATGCAGCCCTGCGCGGCTTTCAGCGCGTCGACGCAAGCCCGCACCATCTGGAAGCTGCCCAGCGCATTGACGGCCAGGATGCGCTGGAAGGTGTCGGCGTCCAGCGCGTCCCAGTCGGCCGCGGCGCCGAACACCGACACGCCGGCGTTGTTCACCAGTGCGTCGATGCGGCCCCAGCGGTCCAGCGCGGCCTGCGCCAGCGCGCGGCAGTCGCCGTCCTGCGCCACGTCGCCCTGCTTCACGAACACGTCGGACCCGGCCGCACGGCAGGCCGCGGCGCAGGCTGCGGCCTCGTCCGCGCTGCGCGAGTAGTTGATCAGCAGGTCGTAACCCCTGCCGGCCAGCATCAGCGCCGTGGCGGCGCCCACACCCGTGCCGCCGCCGGTGATCAGCGCGACCTTGCCTGCCGTAGCCATGCGTCTTCTCCAGTGGAATTGCGGCGGGGCAGTCCAGGACCCGCCGCCGCCTCAGGCCTTCTTCGCCGTCAGCTGGTCCTTCAACGGCAACTGCCGGATGCGCTTGCCCGTGGCCGCGAAGATCGCGTTCATCAGCGCCGGTGCGATGGGGCCGATGGCCGGCTCGCCGACGCCGCCCAGCGGTTGGTCGTAGCTCTTGGCCGGCATGATGTGCACGGCGATGGTCTTGGGCGCGACGTTGAGCCGCGCGATCTCGTAGTCGTGGTAGTTGCTCTGCTCGACGCGGCCGTCCTTGAACGTGATCTCGCTGTACAGCGCCTGGCTCAGGCCCATGATGCAGGCGCCCTCGATCTGGGAGCGGATGCGGTCCGGGTTGATGGCTGGGCCGCAGTCCACGGCCACATCGATGCGCGGGATGCTGAGCTCGCCCTTGGCGCTGACGCGCACCTCGACGACCACGGCCATATAGGTCACGAAGCTGTAGTTGGCTGCCAGGCCCAGCCCTTGGCCGCGCGGCAGTTTGCGGCCCCAGTGCGCCTCCTTCGTCACGCGCTCGATGACGCCGCGCAGCCGCCCGGTGTCGACCGGGTAGAGCTGGGGCGACTCGCCGTGGTTCCAACCGTCACTCAGCTGCGGCGGCGGGATCTGGGCCGCCGGGCCGAGCAGCTCGAACAGGAAGTCGCGGTGGTCGCGCTTGGCCGCGTGGGCCAGCTCGGCCACGAAGGACTGGGCCGCGAACTGGTGCTGGATGTTGTTGACAGAGCGCAGCCAGCCGATGCGCGCATGCGCCGTCGCGGCCGGGTTCTCGATGCGGATGTTGGGAATCGCGTAGGGCAGGTTGATCAGGCCCAGGCCCAGCTCGAAGGGTGCCAGTTGCTTGGGGTCGGGCATGAAAATGGACAGGATGGTCGGCTCGGCCGCACGCTGCAGCCAGGCGGTGACGCGGCCCCTGGCGTCCAGCCCGGCCTCCAGGTGCTGGGCGGTGACCGTGTGCAGATAGTCGTGGTGCAGGTCGTCTTCGCGCGTCCAGGTCAGCTTGACCGGCGCGCCCTGCATCTGTTGTGAAGCCAGTGCCGCCTCGATGACGAAGTCGGGCTTGGACTTGCGGCCGAAGCCGCCGCCCAGCAGGGTCACGTTGACCGTCACCTTGTCCACGCCCAGCCCCAGCCGCGCAGCCACGCGCTCGCGCGCGGCCTGGGGCGACTGCACGCAGGCCCAGACCTCGCAGCGCCCGTCGACGATGCGCGCCGTCGCGGCCGGTGGCTCCATCGTGGCGTGGGCCAGGTGCGGTGCGTAGTAGTCGGCCGCCACGCGTTTGGCGGCCTTGCTCAGCGCGGCAGGCGCGTCGCCATCGTCGCGCACGACCTTGCCGCCCGGCTTGGCCACCGCCGCCTCCAACTCCTTGCGGAAGGCGACCGAGTCGTAGCTGGCGTGCGCGCCGTCGTCCCAGACGATCTTCAGCGCCTCGCGGCCCTTCATCGCGGCCCAGGTGTCCTTGGCGACGACGACGACCCCGCCCAGCGGTTGGAACTCCGCTGGCGCCGGCGTGCCCGCCAGCTCGAAGACCTTGACGACACCCGGCACCTTCAGCGCCGCGCTGCTGTCGACGGACTTGAGCTTGCCGCCAAACACCGGTGGCCGTGCGATGACGGCGTAGAGCATGCCCGGCAGCCGTGTGTCGATGCCGTACTGCGAGCGACCCGTGACGATGGCCTCGGCGTCCACGAGGTGGCTGTCCTGCTTGCCGATATAGCGGAAAGCCTCGGGGCTCTTGAGCTTGATCGCCTCGCGCTTGGGCACCTCCAGCTTGGCGGCGGCCTCGGCCAGGGCGCCATAGCCCAGGGATCGGCCGCTGGCCTTGTGCGCCACCACGTGGTTGCTGGCCTGCACCTCGGCCACCGGCACGCCCCATTGCAGCGCGGCGGCCTGCTCCAGCATCTGACGGGCCGCGGCACCGCAGCGGCGCATGGGCATGAACCAGTGGCGCATGCTGCGCGAGCCATCGGTGTCCTRGTTGCCGTACTTCTCTTCGTCGCCGGGCGCCTGCACGACCTTGACCTTGGCCCAGTCGGCCTCCAGCTCGTCCGCCAGCACCTTGGGCAGGCTGGTGCGCACACCCTGGCCCATCTCGGAGCGGTTGACGACGATGCTGACCGTGCCGTCGGGCGCAATGGCCACAAAGGTGCGCGGGCTGTCCTGGATGCCGTGGGGCATGGCGTCGCCGCCGTACTTCTTGGGCTCGTCGGCGCCGGCAATGCCGGGCAGGCCGACACCAAGAACAAGGCCGGTCAACGGCAAGGCACGCAGGAGGGTGCGGCGGTTGACGCCGGTGCCTCGCAGCAGACGCTGCGGAATGAATGCGTTCATGCGGCACCGCCTTCCAGGCCGGCGGCCGACTTGATGGCGCTGCGGATGCGCGTGTAGGTGCCGCAGCGGCAGAGGTTGCCGCTCATGGCCGCGTCGATGTCGGCGTCGGTGGGCTTGGGCTTTTGCTGCAGCAGGGCTGTCGCGCTCATGATTTGACCCGCCTGGCAGTAGCCGCACTGCGGCACGCCGAGCTTGACCCAGGCGTGCTGCACGGCCTGTCCGGTCTTGGTCGCGCCAACGCCTTCGATGGTCACGACGCGCTTGCCCGCCGCGGCGGACAGCGGCGTCTGGCAGGCGCGCACCGGCTGGCCATCGAGGTGCACCGTGCAGGCGCCGCACAAGGCGAGGCCGCAACCGAACTTGGTGCCCGTCATGCCGAGATGGTCGCGCAGCACCCACAGCAGCGGGGTCTCGTCGCTGGCCTCTACCGTCATCGATTGGCCATTGATCTGCAATGTCGTCATCGAAGTCTCCACGGGTCGGAAACGTGCGCGGAACCGGCGCATTCGGCTACAGCAGCCGCGAACGCTACACGTTTCCGGCCAAACGCGCTGGCGGCTCAGTGCGATTGCTCGTCCAGCATCTGCGCCAGCGCCTGCGCGAAGGCGTGGGCGTCGCCCGGCCAGCGCGCGCTGAGGTAGTGGCCGTCGCGGACCGTGAAACCGCGGCCGAGGTGCTGGGGCGTGTCGCGCAGCAGGGGTGGCGGGCCGGCGTCGAAGTCCCGCGGGCTGGCCAGCAATGACTGCACTTCGGTCTGCAGCGGTGTGGGATAGGTGCGGTAGTAGCTGCCCAGCCAGGCGGCCGTCATCAGCCAGGCCGTCATTTCCTGCTGCTTCGTCAGGCCGGTGGTTCGCCGGCCGTGCAGCACGGACTTGCCGTCGGCGCGCTTCGAGCGGGCCGCCAGCAGCACGCCGTGGCAGATGGCGGCGACCGGCTTGTCGGCCGCGAACTGCGCCGCCACCACCGCCTGCAGCCGAGGCGATTCGAGATAGACCTTCATGCCCGGCGCATGGCCACCGGGCAGCAGCAGGGCGTCGACGCTGCCGGCGTCGATGTCGTCATAGGGAACAGGTTGCCGGAACGCCTCGCTCTGCACCATCGCCGCATGCGCCTCGCGGGCCGTGGCATCGGCCCTGAGCACGGATTTCCAAGGTCCCAAGCCTTTGCCATCCAGCATGCGCGGATCAGCCTGGGCGGGGCGGCCGTCGGGCGTCGCGAAGCGGATGGTGTGGCCCCGTGCCGTCAGCAGCTTCCAAGGGATGCCTGCCTCGGAGGGGTCGTAGTCCTGGGCGGGCAGGGGGATGAGGATGCGGGCCATGTTGAGCATCCTAAAGACAGAAAGGTGCCGATGCTGCTAGGCTGCCCCGCGCCCGCCAGCGGTGGCGGAACGGGAGCGAGGCATGGCGGAATTGACGGTCAACGGCAAGCGGATGCAGTTCGAGGCGGAGGCCGACACGCCGCTGCTGTGGGTGCTGCGTGAGCAGCTCAGCCTCACGGGCACCAAGTACGGCTGTGGCGTCGCCCAGTGCGGCGCCTGCACCGTGCACATCGACGGCGCGCCGGTGCGAAGCTGCGTGATGCCGGCCTCGGCGCTGACGACGGCGCAGAAGATCACCACCATCGAGGGCCTGGCGCCCAACGCCTCGCACCCGCTGCAGAAGGCCTGGGACGCGCTGGACGTGCCGCAGTGCGGCTTCTGCCAGAGCGGCATGCTGATGGCCGCCGCGGCGCTGCTGAAGGCCAAGCCCAAGCCGACCGATGCCGACATTGACGCGGCCATGACCAACATCTGCCGCTGCGGCACCTACAACCGGGTGCGCGCCGCCATCCATCTGGCCGCGGGCCAGGTGCAGCGCAAGCAGATCCCCATCGTCATCGAAGGGGGCCAGGCATGAGCCCCGCACGGCCGCCCGAAGGGGCTCAACTCCCGCTTGGCGGGACAGCGCGCAGCGCGAAGGGTGCACCAATGAGCGCGGTTCTTTCCCGTCGAAGCTTTCTGCACACCACGAGCGCCGCCGCCGGCGGGCTGATGGTGGGCTTCCACGTGCCAGGCCTTGCCGAGGGTGAAGCCACGCCCGAGCTGAACGCCTGGGTGCAGATCCTGCCGGACGAGAGCGTCGTCATCCGCATCGCGCGCTCGGAGATGGGGCAGGGCACGCTGACCGGCCTGGCCCAGCTCGTGGCCGAGGAGCTGGAGTGCGACTGGGCCAAGGTGAAGACCGAATACCCGACGCCGGGCCAGAACCTCGCGCGCAACCGCGCCTGGGGCAGCATGAGCACGGGCGGCAGCCGTGGCGTGCGCGAGTCGCACGAGTACGTGCGCAAGGGCGGGGCGCTGGCGCGGGCGCTGTTGATCCAGGCGGCGGCCAACCAATGGCAGGTGTCGGTGGTGGAGTGCACGACCTCGGCGGGCTGGGTGGTGCATGCCGGCAAGCGCTTGAGTTACGGCCAGCTCGCCGCCGAGGCCGCCAAGCTGGCCGCGCCGGCCGACATCCAGCTCAAGCCGGCCAAGGAGTGGACGTTGGCGGGCAAGCCGATGAAGCGGCTGGATACCCGCCCCAAGCTCGACGGCTCGCAGGTCTACGGCATGGACCTGCAGCTGCCCGGCATGCTGAATGCGGCGATCAAGGACTGCCCGGTCTTCGGCGGCAAGCTCAAGAGCTTCGACGCGGCGGCCATCGAGGGCCGGCCGGGCGTGAAGAAGGTGGTGAAGGTGGGCGACTCGGCCGTGGCCGTCGTGGCCGACACCTGGTGGCGGGCCAAGACGGCGCTGGACGCGCTGCCCATCGTCTGGGACGAGGGCGCGAACGTCAACCAGAGCAGTGCCGACACGGCCGCCACGCTGAAGGCCGGCCTGGACGCCGCCGAGGCCGCGGTGGGCAGCAGCCAGGGCGATGTGAAGGCCGCGCTGACGGCTGCCGCGAAGAAGGTCGAGGCCGTCTACAGCTACCCGCACCAGAACCACGCGACGATGGAGGTCATGAACGCGACGGCCAAATGGACCCCCGAGCGTTGCGAGGTCTGGACCCCGACGCAGAACGGCGAGGCCGCGCTCGCCGCTGCGGCCGAATCGTCGGGCCTGCCGCCCTCGGCCTGCGAGGTCTACAAGCTGCATCTGGGCGGTGGCTTCGGCCGGCGCGGCGCCGTGCATGACTGGGTGCGCCAGGCCGTGGCAATTGCCAGGGAGCTGCCGGGCACGCCGGTCAAGCTGATCTGGAGCCGCGAGGAGGACATGACCCACGGCCGCTACCACCCGGTCACGCAGTGCAAGCTGATGGCAGGCCTGGACGTGGCGGGCAAGCTGACGGCCCTGCACATGCGCATCTCGGGCCAGAGCATCATCGCGGGCATCTTTCCGCAGAACATCAAGGACGGGAAGGACCCGGTCGTCTTCCAGGGGCTGAGCGCCGGTGGCGCGGAAGGGGCGCTCGGCTACGCGGTGCCGAACCTGCTCGTCGACCACGCGATGCGCAACCCGACGGTGCCGCCGGGGTTCTGGCGCGGCGTCAACCTGAACCAGAACGCGGTCTATCTGGAGTGCTTCATCGACGAGGTGGCCCACGCCGCCAAGCGCGATCCGCTGGAGCTGCGCCGCGAGCTGCTCGCCAACTCGCCCAAGCACCTGGCCGTATTGAATGCCGTGGCGGCGAAGGCCGGCTGGGGCAAGCCACGAGCGAAGGGAAGATATCTGGGCCTGGCGCAGATCATGGGCTTTGGCAGCTATGTGGCGGCCTGCGCCGAGGTGTCGGTGAGCAAGAAGGGTGAGCTCAAGATCCACCGCATCGTCGCGGCCACCGACCCGGGCCACGCCGTCAACCCGCAGCAGATCGCGGCCCAGGTCGAGGGCAGCTTCGTCTATGGCCTGTCGGCGGCGCTGTTCGGCGAGATCACCGTCAAGGATGGGCGCGTCGAGCAGCAGAACTTCGACACCTACCCGGTGCTGAAGATGGAGCACATGCCGGCCGTCGAGACCATCGTCATGCCCTCGGGCGGCTTCTGGGGCGGCGTGGGTGAGCCCACCATCGCGGTGGCGGCCCCGGCCGTGCTGAATGCGATCTTCGCGGCGACCGGCAAGCGCATCAGGGACCTGCCGCTCAGCAAGAACAAGCTCGCGTGATGCGTGCGCTGCTGGCACTCGTGCTGACCGCCAGCGCGCATGCCGGCGACGTCGAGCGTGGCCGGGCGCTGGTGGCCGACCGCACGCAGAGCCTGTGCCTGCTGTGCCATGCGCTGACGGCCTCAGGAGATGCCAACCAGGGCAATCTCGCGCCGCCGCTGGATGCAGTGGCGACGCGTTTGAATGCGCAGGGCCTGCGCGATCGCATCGCCGACATGCGCCGCTTCAACCCCGCCACCGTCATGCCGCCGTTTCGCTCCACGGAGGGGCTGCGCGATGTGGCGCCCGCCTGGGCGGGCCGGGCGGCGCTGACCGAGCAGCAGCTCGACGACATCGTGGCCTATCTCGGCACGCTCGCGAAATGAAGCGGCGCGAGTTCACGCTGGCCGCCGCGGCGCTTGCGCTGCTGCCGGAGGCTCGCGCGTCCGACGAAGTCATGCGTGCAGCCATCCGTGCCTGGGCCGGTCGCGACCCCGAGCCCGGCGTGCTGAAGATCGAGATGGCCGAGCTGGTGGAGAACGGCAATGCGGTGCCGGTGCGTGTGGCCGCCAGCGAGGCTGTCGTGGGCCTGGCGCTGTTCACGCCGCTCAACCCCGAGCCCGAGGTCGTGCATGTCGCCTTTGGCGCCAACAGCGACAGGCCCGAGTTCAGCACCCGCATGCGCCTGGCGCGCAGCCAGCGCATCGTCGCCGTGGCCAAAGCGGCCGACGGGCGCTGCTGGCAGGCGAGCGTGGATGTCATCGTGACGCTGGCCGCCTGCGTGGAGCCCTGATGGCGACGCGCGCTGTCATCACCCTGCCTGCTGCCATCAAGGCCGGTGAGCCTTTCGAGGTGCGCGTGACCGTGGCCCATGCGATGGAGACCGGCTACCGCAGCAGCGACGAAGGCGCCCGCCTGCCGCGCGACCTGGTGAGGCGCTTCGAATGCCGCCTGGACGGCGAACTGGTGTTTGCCGCCGACCTGTTTGCGGCTGTTTCGGCCAACCCCTATCTCGCCTTCTGGCTGCGGGCTGAAAGACCTGGCGAGTTGAGCTTTGTCTGGCGCGGCGACAACGGCTTCGAGCACCGTGAGACGCGATCACTGAACGTCGGCCCATGAACAGAGCCACAGAGGCACAGAGGCACAGAGGCCAGGCGCTTGCACGAGTTCTCTGTGTCTCTGTGCCTCTGTGGCTGTGTTGCTTGACAGCTCATGCCGACGAGCGCCGCTCCGGCCGCGACACCATGAGCCCGGCATTGCGAACTCTGCAGGCCGACGACGCTCAACACCCCGCCCAGCTCGGCCTGGCCTTCGGGAGAGATCTGTGGAGCCAGGGGGCCAAGTCCTGCGCCAGCTGCCACGGCGAGCCCGAGAAGCTGCGTGGTGCGGCGACCCGTTACCCGGCCTGGGATCGGGGCCTCGTCGACCTGTCTGGCCGCGTCCAGCGCTGCCGCGTGCGCCACCAGCAGCAGCCGGGCTGGGCGCCCGACGCCGAGCCGCTGCTCGCGCTGACCGCTCTCGTCGCCCAGCAGTCGCGCAGCATGCCGCTCAGCCCGCCGCGCGGCCCCGAGCTGGACGCAGCCGCCAAGCAAGGCCAGCGTCTTTACACGGCCCGCATCGGCGCGCTCAATCTGTCCTGCGCCCAATGCCACGACGAGCGTGCGGGCCTGCGCCTGGGCGGCAGCCTCATTCCCCAGGGCCATGTCGACGACTACCCCGTCTTTCGTCTGGAATGGCAGTCGCTGGGCAGCCTGCAGCGCCGCCTGCGTGGCTGCCTGAGCGGCGTGCGCGCGACAGTGTGGGACTGGGACAGCGCCGAACTGCTGGCGCTGGAGGTGTATCTGTCGCGCCGCTCGGCCGGCATGGCGATGCAGCCGCCGGGTGTGCGCCCCTAACAAGCAGGGTGACTGTTACACCGCGTCCTTCCTAGTATGGGGCCATGGCAGTCACGACAACAAGGCGCGAACCGACACTGGAGCGTCTGCGGCTGTCGGTRGGCGAAGCGCTGGTTTTCATCGACCTGGCCAGTGGCGACCTCATCACGACGGGTCTGCGCTGCAGCCTGGTGCGGCGTGGCGGTGGCCGGCTGCTCGGTCGTTCGGTCGTCACGCCGTCGGGCCTGCATGTGTGGCCGGACCTGCCCGAGCGCTGGCGCCAACCGCAGGAGGGCGTCTGTGCCGACGTGCTGGTGCGCGATGAACTGCAGCGTTTCCAGCCCCTGAACCTGCCCTGGCCGCTGCCGGTCCGACCGGTGGGCCAGATCCTCAGTGACCGGGTGCTGGGAGGCATGCGCATGATGCGGGTGGGCTTGCTCAGCGCACCGACACGCAGGCCGCCGCCGGGTGTCTGCAGCGTCTACGGTCTGCTCACCTGGCAGGGCGACGGCGAGCCGGCGGCCTGGGCCCGCGTGTGCCTGATCGATGGCGAAGGCCGTGTGCACGAAGGCGCGAGCGATGCTGAGGGCAGGCTGGCCTTGCATCTGCCGCCGCCTCGCCCGGGCGGCGTCGGAGCGACAGTGCTGCAGGTCTTCGCCGATCCGGCGCTGGGCTTGGCTTCAATGGGCTTGGGCGCGCCCGATGTGATGGCCTTCGCCGACCAGCCGGCGGTGGTCGCGCTGGCCGACGTCGAAGGGCAGGCGGCTTTTGTGCCGGGCGTCGTGGCGGCGCACGAGCCCCTCATCCTCGCCAGTCATGGCCTGCCGCCCGCGCATCGCGAGCTGCGCCTGGTGCCTGTCTGACGCCGCGCTTCAGCGCTGTTCCAGCTGGCGCTTGCCGAACAGCACCTCGCGCGCCTTGTCGTCGGTCAGCGGCTTGCGCGCACCGGCCAGCACCTCCACGCCACGCTGCACGGCCGGGCGCTTGGCGATCTCGTCGAACCAGCCTTTCAGATGCGGGTAGTCGCCCATCTCCACGCCCTGGTTCTTCCAGGAGCGCAGCCACGGGAAGACGGCGATGTCGGCAATGCTGTAGTCCGGCCCACCGAGATAGGTGGCATGGGCCAGGCGCTTGTTGATGACGCTGTACAGGCGCTTGGCCTCGTTGGTGTAGCGATCGATGGCGTAGTCGATCTTCTCGGGCGCGTAGATGCGGAAGTGATGCGCCTGGCCCAGCATGGGGCCGACGCCGCCCATCTGGAACATCAGCCACTGCAGCACCTCGTATTTGCCACGCACGTCGGCGGGCAGGAGCTTGCCCGTCTTGCCAGCCAGGTAGAGCAGGATGGCACCGCTCTCGAACAGCGAGATGGGCTGGCCGCCGGGGCCGTCGGGGTCGGTGATCGCGGGGATTTTGTTGTTGGGACTGATGGCGAGGAAGTCGGGTGCGAACTGCTCACCGGCGCCGATGTCCACGGGATGCACCCGGTAGGCGAGGCGGCACTCCTCCAGCATGATGTGCACCTTGTGGCCGTTGGGCGTGGGCCATGAATACACTTCAATCATTCGTCGCCTCCATGCGGTGTGCCTAGCAAGCAGGCCCCATTCTCAGACTTCCTCACGACTCATGGTGGTAAAGCAAGTCAAGCACTGGCTCGTGACGCGCGCCAACGCGTCGCGCTGGCGTCCGATCGAGGACTGGGCCGAGGCACGCGGGGCCGGATTCACGCAGACGCGGGACGGGTTGGGCTTCCTCGTCGAGCAGCCCAAGGCGTCGCCGGGGCCGCTGCGCATCGAATGGGGTGTGTCGCAGCGCAGCTATCTGCCCGGCTTTGAGCTGCGCATGCGCTGTGAGATGGGCCTGCACCATGATCTGCAGATGATGGTGCTGTGCCGGGCGCTGATGGAGAACCTTGAGCGTGCTGTCTTCGAGGCCTACACCGACACGCTCAAGACCCGCGTCGATACCGACACGCCGGAAGAGATGCGCTGGCTGGTGATGTTCCCCAAGTTCAACAACGCCGCCTCGCAGATGCTGCGCCAACGCTATGGGATCGTCGGCGTGACCAAGGATCTGACCGGCGCGTGGATCGAGGGCGAACTCAGCGAAGCCCTGGTTCAGGCCAGCCAGGACCTGCTGCCCGAAGGCCATCCCTTCGTGCTGATGGCGATGCGCGGCAACCTCTATCTGCGCACGGAAATGAGTGAGGCCGACCTGCCCAGGCTGCAGGCCCTGGTGAAGCTGCTGGAAGTCGCAGCGCGTGAGGCGCAGCGCGTGAACGGGCGGCTGTCAGACAGCGGCGCTTGGCCGACGACGACGTCGATCGCCTGGACGCCCTCGACGCGCCCGGGGGATGTGACCTGAGGCCGTCCAAGGTCTCAGGCCTTCTGCGCGAAGCTCCAAGCTAGATCCGCTAGCGGTCGGGCGCTTTTGGCCGTCTCCCTGGCCTGGGCGCTGGAGGCCGTGCCGTCCACCACGCGTTTGGCAATGCCCTGCACGATGGCCGCGATGCGGAACATGTTGTAGGCCATGTAGAAGTTCCAGTCGGCCATGACGGTGCCGGCGTCCCCACGGCCGGTGCGCTCACAGTAGCGCTGCACATACTCGCGCTCGCTCGGAATGCCCAGTGCAACCAGATCCTTGCCGCCCAGGCCGCGCGCGGCGCCCGAGGTCTGGATGTGCCAGCTCATGCAGTGGTAGCTGAAGTCGGCCAGCGGATGGCCGAGCGTCGAAAGCTCCCAGTCCAGCACGGCGATGATGCGAGGCTCGCTGGGGTGGAAGACGACGTTGTCCATGCGGTAGTCGCCATGGACGATGGCCACCTCGCTCTCGTCGCGGGCCGAGGCCGGGATGTGGGCCGGCAGCCAGGCCAGCAGCGAATCCATCGCCGGGTTGGGCTCGGTGACGGAGGCCAGGTATTGCTTGCTCCAGCGGCCGATCTGACGCTCGAAGTAATTCCCCGGCTTGCCGTAGGCCGCGAGGCCCACGGCCTTGAAGTCGACCTGGTGCAGGGCCGCGATGACCCGGTTCATCTCGTCGTAATGGGCGGCGCGCTCGGCATTGGTCATGCCGGGCAGGCTCTGGTCCCACAGCACGCGGCCGGGCATGAAGGACATGACGTAGAAGGCGCGGCCGATGACGGCCTCGTCCTCGCATAGCGCGTACATGGCGGGCACGGGCACGTCGGTGCCGGCAAGAGCCCCCATGACCTGGAATTCACGCTCGATGGCATGGGCCGACGGCAGCAGCTTGGCCACGGGGGCGGGCTTGCTGCGCATCACGTATTGCGCCCCCGGCGTCTTCAGCAGATAGGTCGGGTTGGACTGGCCGCCCTTGAACTGCTCGATGGCCAGGGGCCCGACAAAGCCGTCAACGTGCGCGGCCAGCCAGGCTTCGAGAGCCGTGGTGTCCAGGGCTTGGGCAAGGGGACGGGTGCCGGTGAATGCTTCCATGGATGTCTGGGTAGAGAACGCCAACTGTCCATTCTGCGAGTCGAAGCCCGGCTGCCGTGTCTCCTCGGCGCCAGCCTTATCGGGATGCGGCTGCTAGCAGCTTCTCGCGGCTGAGCACGACCAGGCGGGTCGGCTCGACGCGCACCGCGCCTTCGCGTTCGAAAGCCTTGAGCTCCTGGTTGACGCGCTGGCGCGAGGCGCCGAGCAACTGGGCGAGGTCTTCCTGGGCCAGTTGCAAACCGATGCGGATCTCGTCGCCCTCCTGCACGCCATAGGAGCGCGCCAGCAGCAGCACCTGCTTGGCCAGGCGGGCGGCCAGTGGGCGCGTGTTGAGGTCCTCGATCATGTCGAACATCAGCCGCAGCCGGCGGCAGTTCAGCCGCAGCAAGGCGTCATAGAGCTCGGAGTGGGCCTGCAACAGCGCGCGGAAATCGGACTTGCGCACGCACAGCAGCGTCGTCTCGCCGTGCGCATAGGCGTCGTGGGTGCGGGGCAGGCCGTCGAAGAGGGCGATGTCGCCGAACCAGGTGCCTGGCTCGACATAGGTCAGCGAGATCTGCTTGCCGGCCAGGGACACCGAGCTGACGCGCACGGCGCCCTTGGCCACGGCCGACCACTCCTCGGCAGGCTCGCCGCGGTGGGACAGCATGGTCTCGTCGGGCAGGCGGCGCACGAAGGCGCGCTGCAGGATGTCGTTGCGCAGGGTCTCGGAGAGCTTGGAGAACCAGGCGCCCTGATCGATCTGCTGGCGTTCGGCGGGGGTGAGGCTGAGTGCGTTCATGGTCTGGGGGCATTGTGCCGCCCGCGGTTCCCTGGGAATGGGGCCATTGGCGAGGTGGCCCCATGCTAGAGTGATCCGCGCCGTCTTCACCCCCTCGTTCAACCGATAGCTAGCCGCCCGCAGTCAATGCCCTTCACGGCCTTGCGCCCGACCTTGCTGGGTGCTCTCACACCCACTTTGGCACTGCTGCTTGGCCTGGCGCCAGACGCCCAGGCTCTGGGACTGGGACGGCCGCAAATTCATTCTGCCCTCGGTAAACCGCTGGACGCCAGCATCCCGCTGACGCTGGCGGATGGTGAACGACTGACCGATTCCTGCGTGCGCGCCG
Source organism: Roseateles sp. P4_D2 (assembly GCF_056401875.1). Taxonomy (NCBI): domain Bacteria; kingdom Pseudomonadati; phylum Pseudomonadota; class Betaproteobacteria; order Burkholderiales; family Sphaerotilaceae; genus Roseateles; species Roseateles sp. P4_D2. Next base: position 508,039 of record NZ_JBFUIM010000001.1, read on the forward strand.
AGGTCTCTGCTGGCGACGCACGGGTGCCGGCTGGGCTGTTGCAAATGCGTATCGAGGGTGAACCCGGCCAGCAACGTATTCGCCTGCAGAGCCTGGCGCGCATCGACGAACCGGCCCTGCGCATCACGCTGGCTCTGGGCTGCCCGCTGCGGCTGACGCGCGAGTTCAATGCTTTCGTCGACCCTGCGGCCGATGCTGCCACAGTGCCGGCACCGCCCGCACCTGCGGCGCCGCCGGTGGTCGCCCCGCCGACGAGCGTGATGGCCGAGGCATCGCCCGCACCGGCGCCAGGCCCGGTGGTACGGCAAAGAACCCGCTCCAAGCCGCGCGCCAGTGGCCCACGTCTGGTGCTGGAACGGCCTGAGGTGCTGGTGGCCGAAGCGCCGCGGCCCGTCCAGCCTGCCGCCAGCGCGCCCGAGATGGAGCTCACGCCCGAGCTGGAAGCCCAGATCGCTCAGCTTGAGCAGACCGTGGCCCAGCTGCGCGCCGACCTGGAAGCACGGCTGCAGGCCGAAGCCGCCGCGGCCTCGGCGGTGGCCATACCGCCGGCCTCCGCACCGGCCGTGGCACCGCCGCCCGTGGCGGTGCGCAGCGCACATGCCTCGCCCTATCGCGACCCCATGACCTGGGTGCTGACGTTGGGGCTGAGCCTGCTGGCGGGCTCGGCGGCTTTCTATTTCAGCCGCTGGCGCGATCAACGGGCCCGCCGCGAGCTTGCCTATTGGCGTGCCCTGCATGCCGCCGAAGGGGCCGGCCTGCCGGCGGTGCTGCCACAACACTCGCCGGGCATGGCGCCGCCTGTCGTCGGCCAAGCCGCGGCGCTGCCGGACGAAGGCCAGCACCAGGTCACGCGGCCACAGCCTCGACCGATGGCGTGGCCGCCGGCGCCCATTGCATCACCGCCACCACCCGCTGTCGCATCGCCCGCGATGGACATGCAGGCGACCATGCGTCTGCCGGTCCAGGCCGCGGCCGCGCCGGTGCTGTCCAACGAGCTGACCGTGGCGGACGAGCTGCTGGACCTGCAGCAACAGGTCGATTTCCTGCAGCTGCTCGGCCAGCAAGAAGCGGCGGCCGACCTGCTGGCCACGCGGTTGGCGCGTGGCAATGCCGGCGCCATGCCCTATCTGATGCTGATGGAGCTCTGCCAGCAGCGCGGTGAGCCCGAGGTATTCGCTGAGCTAGTCAAGCAGTTCGAGCAGCGTTTCCGGGTGCTGGCGCCGCAGTGGTCGCAGAGCCTGGCGCGTGGCCGCAGCCTGGATGCCAGCCCCAGCGTCATCGCTCATCTGCAGGTCGTCTGGCCTGAACCGGGCACCGCTTTGCAGATGCTGCAGGACCTGCTCGCCCGCGGCGGCGGACCGGGCGTGCCGAGCTTCGAGCTGCCCGCCTACCGCGATCTGCTGACCCTCTACAGCGTGGCGCGCGATCTCTTCGAGGCCGGCCTGCGCGGTGAGGAGGTGGACCTGATGCTGCCGATCGACTCCAGCTTCGGCCGGGAGTCCTGAGAGGGCGTGCCCTTAGATCCCAAAGTCGGTCGAGTCGCCGTTCATGGCCTTCTCGATGAGCTTGCGTGACAGTCGTTCGGACAGCAGTTCGGCAAAGGCGTACACGTAGTTGCGCAGATAGGCGCCGCGCTTGAAGGCGATGCGCGTCACGTTGCTGCCCAGCAGCGTGCCCAGTGGCCGCGCGACCAGGTCGCTGTTGGCGGGCTCCTCACGCATGGCCATTTCGGCCACGATGCCCACGCCCATGCCCAGGCGCACATAAGTCTTGATGACGTCGGAGTCGATGGCCTCCAGCACCACATTGGGCGTCAGATGACGCGAGGCGAAGGCCTTGTCGACGCGGGTGCGGCCCGTGAAGCTGGGGTGGTAGGACACCAGCGGCTCGCCAGCGAGCTGTTCCAGGCTGACGCGCTCGACGCTGGCCAGTGGATGGTCGCGCGGCACGACCATGACGTGCTGCCACTCATAGCAGGGCAGGGTGACAAGCTCCGGGTACTGGGCCAGGGACTCGGTGGCCAGTCCCAGGTCGGCGGTCTCGTCGAGCAGCATCTTGGCGACCTGGTCCGGGCTGCCCTGGTGCAGGCTGATGCGCAGCTGTGGCAGGTTCTTGCGCAGCTGGGCCACCGGCGCGGGCAGCACATAGCGGGCCTGGGTGTGGGTCGTCGCGATGGAGAAGGTGCCGCTGTCCTGGCGCGAATACTCCTCGCCGATGCGCTTCAGATTGCCGACTTCGCGCAGGATGATCTCGATGCAGGCCAGCACCTGCTGGCCCGGTTCGGTGATGCGGCGCAGCCGCTTGCCGTGGCGCGAGAAGATGTCCACGCCTAACTCCTCCTCGAGCTCGAGGATGGCCTTGGACACGCCCGGCTGGGAGGTGAACAGCGCCTTGGCTGTCTCGGTCAGGTTGAGGTTGCGGCGGGCCGCTTCCTGGACGAAGCGGAATTGATGCAGGTTCATTCGAGTATTGCCAGGCAGGCCAGGCTGATGGCGTTGAGCACGGCTTCCTGTTCACCCAGCGGCGCATGGAGCAGCCATTGAATGGCGTCGCCATGGCGCTCGCGCAGGCGGTCGAGCAGGGGCGGGATGTCACGGCGCACATGGCCACCGGTGCCGAGGAAGAGCGGCAGCACATGGACGCGTGTGCAGCCGGCCGCGGCCAGCTGCTCGGCCGCTTCCTCGATGCCGGGCGACATGAACTCAAGGTAAGCCATCGCCAACGGCGTGCCGGGACGCGCGGCGCGCAGCCGTTCGGCAATGGTCTCGAAGGGCCGCGCCCAGGCTGGGTCGCGGGCGCCATGGGCGAAGAGCAGCAGGCCTTCCATCAGCGTCCGCACGGCCGCCCGAAGGACGCTGGCGCCCCCTCGGGGGGCAGGGCACGAAGTGACCGTGGGGGCTTCATCAGCGGTATCTGACGAGCCAGGTGAAGGCCGCCATCGACAACCCGAGGTAGGCCAGGCTGGGCGTTGCCGCGACCACCCAGGGTGTCCAGTTCTTCAGCAGGCCCAGATGGCCGGTCACGTTGTTCAGCAGCACGAAGCTGATACCCAGCATGATGCCGCCGAAGACCTTGATGCTGATGCCGCCCGAGCGCCCATGCAGGTAGGCAAAAGGCAGGGCCAGGGCCACCATGACGAAGCAGGCAAACGGATAGAAGGCCTTGCGCCAGAACTGGATGTTGTGCGCCTGGGCCGACTGCTCCTGGGCCGACAGATGCTTGGTGTAGCGGTAGAGCTCCAGCGTCGACATGGACATGGCCGGCAGCACGGCCGCGGCGATGACGCCGGCGTGCAGGGAACTCTGCCAGTCGAGCTTGTCGAGCTGCTGCTCGCTGATGACGACGTCGCCGACGCTACCGCTGGCCGTCGCCGTGCCGGGGTTCCAGACCGTGCGCTTGACCGCCTGCAGATGCCACATGCCCTGAGCGTCGACGTCGACCTTTTCCGCTTCGGTGCGCGACATCAGCCGGCCTTCGGCGTCGAACTCGAAGATGCGCACATCCTCCAGTTCGCCGCCGCCGCCAACGCGGCCAACCTTGACTGAATAGCTGCGCTCCCGACCATCGATATTCTGGTGGTCCTTCAGCCAGGCGCCGCGCTTGGCCGGGTTGCTGTCGTGCACGAAGCGGGCGCGCATCTCGTCCCCCTCGCGTTCGAAGCGCGGCGCCACGTAGTCGCCGACGAAGAAGGTGAGCGCCGCGAACGCGGCGGCCAGGCCGGCCAGCAGGGCCAGGGCCCGCGCGGGACCGAGGCCACCAGTGCGCAGGATGGTGAACTCGCTGCTCTGCGCCAGTCGGGCCAGGGCGACGATGGCGCCGATCAGCACGGCGATGGGGAATAGCTCGTAGAAGTGGCCAGGCAGCTCCATCGCTGCGAGCACGGCGGCCTTGCCCGCACCCGCGCCGACGCGGGTCATGCGCTCGATCTCGTCGACGAAGTCGATAAAGAAGAACAGCGACAGGAAGGCCAGCGCGACCATCAGCACCGAACCGGCGATGTCCTTGTAGAGCAGGGCGCGGACGGTCCTCATGCCATCGCCTCTTTGCTTACGCGGCGGCGCAGGCAGAAGCGGTTGGCGTTGTCGCGCAGCCAGATGACGGCCAGGGCCAGGAACAGGGCACTGCCATGCACGGTCAGCAGGCCGCGGGGCAGGCTGGTGCGACCGTTGCCTACCCAGGACTGCGACAGGTTGATGAGATTGAAGTAGATGACGAAGGCCAGTAGCGCAAACAGCAGATTCCAGTTGCTGGCGCGGCGCGGGTTGGATGCCGACAGGCCGACGCCGAGCAGGGCCATGTTGAAGCCGGCGAGGATCATGCCGAAGCGCCAGGCCAGCTCGCCCTGGTTCTTGGGCGTGGGCAGGCGCAGCAGGTCCAACGTCGCCATGGCCTTGGGCGGCAGCTGGTTGGCATTGGCCAGCACCTGCGGGTCGGTCATCACCTTGTACTGCTCGAAGCGTGCCAGGCTTTTCTCGCCGGTCTTGAGCTGGCTCTCGTTGCGCTGGCCGTGATCCAGCACGAGGAAGCGGTCATCGCCTTCCATCTCGAGATGGCCGCGGGCCGAGGTCGTCACCGACTCGCGTTCGTTCTGGTTGGCGAGGATGAAGACATTGCGGCCGGTGGCGGCGTTGTCGCCGTCGCGTTCGATGAAGAAGACCCGGCTGCCGTCGCGCGAGGTCTGGAACTGGCCCGGCGCCACGCGCGAGAGGTCGCCGCGCTTCTGATAACGGTCCCGCAATTCGGCGCTGTTCTGATTGCCCCAGGGCCAGACCAGCAGCTCGAGCACGATGACGCCGAGCAGCACCGGCCAGGCCATGCGCAGCACCGGGCGCACGAAGCGCGACAGCGGCACGCCGCTGGCAAACCAGATCGTCATTTCCGACTCGCGATAGGAGCGGCTGAGCGTGATGACGACGGCAACGAACAGCGACAGGATGAGCATGGTCGCGAGGTGGGCGATGGTCGCGTAGCCCATCAACAGCACGACGTCCTGAGGCGCCACATTGCCCCCCGCGGCCTGGCCCAGCGTGCGGATCAGCGTCGACGTCAACATGATGGTCAGGATGACCACCAGCGTGACGCCGAAGCTCTTGGCCAGCTCGGATCGCGTGGATGAATCGAATAACATCAAAAGTACTTCTACCTACTTCTGGTCATTATGGACTTCAAGATTCAAACCGCTGAGCTCGATGGGCTCGCGGGCGCCGGTGCCGACGCCCTGGTCGTCGTGCTCGGCGGTGAGGCGCTGCCCAAGGGCCTGGATGCAGTGGTTGCCCGTCATGCGCAGGCGGCCATCAAGCTCGGCGACTTCGCGCTGAAAGGTGGCCAGGCACTCACGCTGACCCACGCCGAAGGGGTCAAGGCGCCTCGCCTTGTCCTCGTCGCCAGCGGCAAGACGACGTTGGCTGCCGGGCGCGCCGCATTGGCTGCAGGCCTGGCGCAGATCAAATCCCGTGGCGTGGTCAGCGCGGCTGTCGCGTTTGTGGGTTTCGACGTCGGCAACGTCGAATCGCTGGCCGAACAGACCGCCCTCGCGGCCACGGATGCGGTCTATGTCTACCGCCACACCAAGCCCAGTGCGCCGGCAGCCCCCAAGCTGGCCAGGCTTGCCCTGCTGGTCGGCAAGGCTGACATCAAGACGGCCAAGGCCGGCCTGGCTCGTGGCGAAGCCATTGCCGCCGGCGTCGAACTGGCGCGCGAATGCGCCAACCGCCCGGCCAACTTCGCGACGCCGACCTATCTCGGTGAGGTCGTGCAGGGCCTGGGCAAGGCCCATGGCCTGAAGGTCGAGGTGCTGGACAAGAAGGCCGTCGAGAAACTCGGCATGGGCAGCTTCCTGTCCGTCGCCCAGGGTTCGGACGAGCCGCTGCGCTTCATCGTTGCCCGCTATGACGGCGCGGCCAAGACGGTGGCGCCCGTCGTGCTGGTGGGCAAGGGCATCACCTTCGACACCGGCGGCATCTCGCTCAAGCCCGGTGCCGAGATGGACGAGATGAAGTTCGACATGGGCGGCGCGGCCAGCGTCATCGGCACGCTGCGCGCCATCGCCGAACTCAAGCCCAAGCTCAATCTGGTCATGATCGTCGCTGCCTGCGAGAACATGCCCAGCGGCCGCGCGATCAAGCCGGGCGACGTCGTCACGTCGATGTCCGGCCAGACCATCGAGATCCTGAACACCGACGCCGAAGGCCGCCTCATCCTGTGCGATGCGCTGACCTATGCGGAGCGTTTCAAGCCCGCGGTCGTCGTGGACGTGGCGACGCTGACCGGCGCCTGCGTCATCGCGCTGGGCGGCGTGCGCAGCGGCATGTACGCCAGCGACGACGAACTCGCCGCTTCGCTGACCGCAGCGGGCGACGCGGCCCTCGACCCTTGCTGGCGCATGCCGCTGGACGACGAGTACGCCGAAGGCCTGAAGAGCAACTTCGCCGACGTGCCCAATATCGCCGGCCGCGCGGGCGGCTCGATCACGGCGGCCAAGTTCCTGCAGCGTTTCACCAGCAAGTACCGCTGGGGCCATCTCGACATCGCCGGCACGGCATGGAAGGGCGGCGCTGCCAAGGGCTCGACCGGCCGGCCGGTGGGCCTGTTGACGCACTTCGTGTTGAGTCACGCGAAGTAAGTGACCCTGCAGGTCAGTTTCTACAGCGACGCGGCGGACCCGCTGCACTTTGCCTGCCGCTTGATCCGTCGCGCCCTCGCGTCGGGCAAGCCGGTGGGTGTCTGCGTGGGGGCGGCGCAGGCAACTCGTCTAGACGAGTTGCTGTGGAGCTTCGACGCGGCGGATTTCATCCCGCATCGGCGTTGGGACGGCGCCACGGCACCCGCGCCGGGCGAGGTCCTCTTGGTTGATGACGCGGCGCGTCTGCCACACCGCGGATTGCTGTTGAACCTGCGCGACGGCATGCCTTCGGATGCGCTTGCATTTGAACGCGTGCTGGAGGTCATCGGACAGGCCCCCGAGCGCGTTCAAGCTGGGCGTGCGCGCTATCGCGTCTACCAGCAGTCGGGAGCCAAGCTGGACCACTTTTCCGCGGCGGGTTGACAACGCTGCGTCCACGCTTTCCCGAATGAGAGCCCCCCGGATTTGGGGTATGTTCAATTGGTTGAAAAATCAACGGTTCTCTGTTTGTTCCTCTCTCTTTCAAACTGGAGTTGATCCATGCAAATCAAGTTGAATATCGTGGTGGGTGCAGTCGCAGCACTGCTCAGCGGCGCTGCCATGTCGCAGGACCTGGTCGTCAAGATCGGCCACGTCGCACCGACCAGTGGCGCGATTGCCCACCTGGGCAAGGACAACGAACTGGGTGCCCGCCTCGCCATCGAGGACCTGAACGCCAAGGGCGTCATGATCGGCGGCAAGAAGGCCAAGTTCGAGTTGCTGGCTGAAGACGACGCCGGCGATCCGAAGCAAGGCACCGCCGCTGCGCAAAAGCTGGTCGACTCCAAGGTCAACGGCGTCGTGGGTCACTTGAACTCGGGCACTTCCATCCCGGCCTCCAAGGTCTACAGCGACGCCGGCATTCCGCAGATTTCGCCGTCGGCCACCAATCCCAAGTTCACCCGCAACGGCTACAAGACGACCTTCCGCGTCGTGGCTGACGACGTGCACCTGGGTGGCACGCTGGGCCGCTACGCCGCCAAGGACCTGAAGGGCAAGTCCATTGCCGTCATCGATGACCGCACGGCCTATGGCCAGGGCGTTGCCGACGAGTTCGAAAAGGGTGTCAAGGGCGCGGGCGGGAAGATCGTCGGCCGCGAATTCACCAACGACAAGGCCACGGACTTCACCGCCATCCTGACCTCCCTGAAGGGCAAGAAGCCCGACGTCGTCTTCTTCGGCGGCATGGACGCCGTGGCCGGCCCGATGCTGCGCCAGATGAAGCAGCTTGGCATCGAAGCCAAGTTCATGGGCGGCGACGGCATCTGCTCGGGCGAACTGCCCAAGCTGGCCGCTGGCACGATGGCCGATGGCCAGGTCGTCTGCGCCGAAGCCGGTGGTGTCGAGGGCGAAGCCAAGAAGTCGATGGACGACTTCAAGGCCAAGTTCAAGGCCAAGTTCAACGTCGATGTGCAGATCTACGCGCCGTACGTCTATGACGCCGTCAATGTGATGGCGGCTGCCATGGTCAAGGCCGGTTCGGCTGACCCGGCCAAGTACCTGCCTGTGCTGGCCAAGACGGCCGGCTACAAGGGTGTGACCGGCACCATCGCCTTCGACGAGAAGGGCGACATCAAGAACGGCGCCCTGACGCTGTTCACCTACAAGGGCGGCGCCCGCGAGCAGATCGCGGTCGTGCGCTGATTCGGATTCGCGTCCAGAACGCCCGCCTCGGCGGGCGTTTTTCATGACGAGCCCGCCCTTGGCGGGTTCGTCGCTTTGAGGAGCTCCGAAATGGGATCGATCAGATTCAAGGACGACAAAGGAGTGCTCGTTGCGACAAGCCTTACGGTCGATCGTGAATACTGCCCAGAAAATAAGCGGGGCAATATTTGATTTGCTCGAAAACCGGACCTCGCCGCCGCAAGAGCGCATGAATCGGGTTTCGTCGGATTTCAATGTGACGCCTGTGCGTTTCGCACGTTTTGCAGCGGCTGGCGCCATCCCTGTCATGGTGTTGTCGCCCGCTTTCGGTTCTACTGCGGCCCGTTGTGAAAATGACCGCGGCGGAGACCTCGCGGGCTGCGGCACGACGCGGATTCAAGGGGCAAGCACCCTCTAAACGGGGGGCTTTCAAGCCAGGGGGCCAGAGGCATGATGCCGGCGCGATCAAGGGTTGGTCGGATATGTCCGTTGCGGCGTGTGGCCGAAACGGGCATTCAGAGCCGGCCGGGCGGTCTCCGAGGAGGTCTGCGCAGTCGAGGTTGTCATCGAGGTGGCGATACGGCAGGCGGTCTCCGCGCTAGGGTGAATGGAATATCGATATTGATTCGAATTCCATTGATCGGATTGCAGATGCGGGAACGCCAGTAGTAATGATCGGGGAATGCAAATGATTCGAATATTCAACCATTACCTGCATAAGCAGACCTTGCTTCAGGTCTTCTTCGATCTCGGCCTGATAGTTTTCGCCGTCATTGCGGTCGTGCTCAGCCAAGGTGAGTCGGCGCAGATGGTGCTGCCGTTCGCGGCGTCGCACGGCCTGTCACTGGCCGGTTGCATGTTCGTGATCAATTCGGCTACGGGCTTCTACCAGCATGTGCACAACCGCTCGATCACGGAGTCCTGCGCCCGGGCCCTGTTCGGGCTGCTGTTTGGCCTGCCGCTGGCCTATGCCATCTTCAGCCTGGTGCCTTCGAACACCAGCCACCGCGACATGCTGACCCTGGTTGCCATGAGCGCTGTCGCCGCAGTCATGGTGCATCGTGTCTATGCGGCCCATTCGGGTACTCAGGCACGCATGCGCAGCCGCATCCTGATCTTCGGCACCGGCATTGCGGCCCGCTCCGTCGGCAATACCTTGCGCGCCTCCGATCCGCATGCGCAGATCGTCGGTTTCTACGCCGGCCCCAACGAGGACCAGCCCGAAGTGCCGCGCGCCGAGATCATCAATGACGGCGCCAACCTGACCGAAGCTGCGCTCAAGCACAACGTCGACGAGATCGTCGTGGCCCTCAGCGAGCGCCGCGGCGGCAGCATGCCGTTGCGGCAACTGCTGGATTGCAAGCTGTCCGGCGTGCGCGTGGTGGATATCGCCACCCACTTCGAGAAGACACTGGCCCAGATCAACATCAAGCATGTCAATGCCGGTTGGCTGGTGTTTGGTGACGGCTTCAGCCAGGGCATGCTGCGCGCCGCGATCAAGCGCGTGTGCGACATCGTCTTCGCCGCGCTGATTCTGGCGGTGACCTGGCCCATCATGCTGATCACGGCCCTGGCCATCCGCTTCGAATCGCGTGGGCCGATGCTCTACCGTCAGGAGCGGGTGGGGCTGAATGGTGTGCCCTTCAACGTCATCAAGTTCCGCAGCATGCGCACCGATGCTGAAAAGGACGGCAAGCCGCGTTGGGCCACCAAGAACGACGACCGCGTGACGCGTATTGGTCGCTTCATCCGCAAGGTTCGCATCGACGAACTGCCCCAGCTCTTCAATGTGCTGTGGGGCGAGATGAGCATGGTCGGCCCGCGCCCGGAGCGCCAGTTCTTCGTCGACGAACTCATCAGCAAGATCCCCTATTACGCTGTGCGCCACAGCGTGAAGCCGGGCGTCACGGGTTGGGCCCAGGTGCGCTATGAGTACGGCTCGACCATCGAAGACTCGGTCGAGAAGCTGCAGTACGACCTGTACTACGTCAAGAACCACTCCCTCTTCCTTGATCTGCTGATCATGCTGGAGACGGTGGCCGTGGTGCTGACTGGCAAGGGCGCTCGCTGAGCGCGGCGGCGCTTCGGCGTAAGCGCCGATGCCCGAACGCCAGGGGCATGCTTGAATGATGCATGTCTCTTGTCGCCGATTTGGACTCTGCCCCGGGCGCCATGATTGAGGCGCTGGCTCCCTTCCTCTCCTTGAGCAGCCTTGGCGATCTGATCTGCTGTGCGGCCTACGGGCTGTTCGCGCTCTACTTCGCGCAGCGGCTGCTGCGGGGCAGCATGCCCGTCTCCGTGCTCGCCATGGTGTTCCTGGCGGCGCTGACAGCCAGTTCGATCTGGGCCGGCCTGGCGCTGATGGATGAACTGAGGCATTGGTCCGACCGCTTGCCGACCTGGGTCGTTCCGGGCCTTGACCTGCTGCGCATCAGCTTCTGGTTTGCCTTCATGCTGATGCTGCTCCCGCCACCGCGGCGGGGCGGTGGCCTGGGTTGGTTGCGTCCCCTCGCGGTCGTCGCGGTGCTGGCGCGTCTGGTGTTGCTCCTGGTCGGCGAGAGCGTACCGGCGGAGAGCCTGGCTCGTCCCCAGGCCTTCGCCGCCTTGGGCTTGGCAGTGCTGGGCCTTGTGATGGTCGAGCAGATGCTGCGCAATGCGACCGGCGACGCGCGATGGAATGCCAAGCCGGTCTGCCTGGGGCTGGGTGCCATCTTTGTCTTCGACCTCTTCATCGGGTCGCAGGCCGCGCTGTTCCAGCGTTTTGACGGTGACGCGATCAGCGTTCGCTCGCTGGTCCATGCCGCGGCGGTGCCGCTGCTCTATGTGGCGTCCCGCCGCTATGCCGACTGGCTCGGCAGGCTGCATGTGTCGCGGGCGGCGGTCTTCCATTCGGCGACGCTGCTGCTCGTCGGCGTCTACCTGCTGATGGTGGCCGGCGTGGGCTACTACGTGCGCTACACCGGCGGCGAGTGGGGGCGGGCGCTGTCCGTGGCCCTGGTTTTCGTCGCGCTGGTGGCACTGACGCTGCTGATGGCCTCCGGGTCGATGCGTTCGCGCCTGCGTGTCTACATCAGCAAGAACTTCTTCAGCTATCGCTACGACTACCGCGAGGAGTGGCTGCGGTTCACCCAGCTCTTGTCCGGCAGCGCAGAACCCCAGCACACGGCCGAAACCGTGGTGCGCGCCCTCGCCAACCTGGTCGAAAGCCCGAGCGGCATGCTGTGGTTGCCGCGTGCCGCGGGTGGCGACTTCGTGCAGGCCGCCCGCTGGAACCTGCCCGCCGAACTGGGCAGCGAGGCGCACGATGGCCCGCTGGCGACGTTCTGGCGCGAGCGCGCCTGGATCGTCGACGTGGATGAGTGTCGTGAACGCCCTGAGGCCTACCCCGGCCTCGAATTGCCGGCCTGGCTGGCCGAGGAGCCACGTTGCTGGCTGCTGGTGCCCCTGCTGGTGCGCGAAGCCTTGATCGGCTTTGCGGTATTGGGGCGGCCGCGTGTGGTTGTCGAGGTGAACTGGGAGGTGCGCGACCTGCTGCGCACGGCCGCCAGCCAGGCGTCAGGCTATCTGGACCAGGCCCAGGCCACGGAGGCGTTGCTGGAGGCGCGCAAATTCGATGCCTTCAACCGCATGTCGGCCTTCGTCGTGCACGACCTGAAGAACATCGTCACCCAGCTCTCGCTGATGATGAAGAACGCCAAGCGCCTGCGCGACAACCCTGAATTCCAGCAGGACATGCTCGATACGGTGGAGAACTCGCTGGAGAAGATGCGCCAGTTGATGCTCCAGCTGCGCGAGGGCGACAAGCCGCATGGCGTGACCAGCGGTGTCGACCTGGAGCAGATCGCCAAGCGCCTTGCGGCTGCGGCTTCCAGCAAGGGCAGGGTACTGGAATTGACGCTGCAGGGCGGTGTCAGCACGCGTGGGCATGCGGAGCGCGTGGAGCGCGTGCTTGGCCATGTCGTGCAGAACGCCTTCGATGCCACGCCCGCGAGCGGCCGGGTCTGCCTGACCCTGGATGCCCAGGGCAGCCAGGCGCGCGTTCGCGTGGAGGACAGCGGCTGCGGCATGAGCGAGGATTTCATTCAGAATCGCCTCTTCAAGCCGTTCCAGACCACCAAGGCCAGCGGCATGGGCATAGGCGCCCACGAGAGCTATCAATACATACAGGAACTGGGAGGCAAGATCAGCGTGCAGAGTGAATTGAACCGGGGCACCACCGTGACCCTGCTACTCCCGCTGTTCCATGCGCAGGCGGACGCACCCTTGACGGCGTTGGACGTTCAATGAGCGCCGCGCCGGGCCGTCCCAAGCAAGCTCGCTCCCGCCTGGCGGGAGTGAGCCCGGACATGGGATGCCCTGTGGGCATCCCGTGCCTGGCGAACGCCTGGCCGCGCTGTCGGTCAGGCAAGGCCGCAGGCCGAAGGGTGCACCTATGAACACGCCTCGCCATGCGCCGCTGTTGATCGTCGAAGACGATCTGGCCCTGCAGAAGCAGCTCAAGTGGTCGCTGGACCGCTTCGAATCGGTCACGGCCGATGACGTCCCCAGCGCGGTGCTGCAGTTCCGCCGTCACAACCCGGCGGTGGTCACGATGGATCTCGGCCTGCCGCCCGATCGGGACTCGGTGTCCGAGGGCTTCAGATGCCTGGAGAAGCTGCTGGAGCTCGACCCCGGCGTGAAGGTCATCGTGCTGACCGGCCAGAACGACCAAGGCAACGCGCTGCGCGCCATCCGCATGGGTGCCTACGACTTCCTCGCCAAGCCCGTCGATCCCGACGTGCTCAGCCTGACCGTCGAGCGCGCCTACCGGCTCTATGAGCTGCAGCAGGAGAACCGCCGCCTGCAGACGCAGCAAAGCAGCGACGTCTTCTCGGGCCTCATCACGCGCGACCCCGGCATGCAGCGCGTCTGCCGCATGATCGAGAAGGTGGCCCCCAGCGACGCCACCGTGCTGCTGCTTGGCGAAAGCGGCACCGGCAAGGAAGTGCTCGCCCAGGGCCTGCATGACGCCTCCAAGCGCAAGGGCCGCTTCGTCGCCATCAACTGTGCGGCCATCCCCGAGACGCTGCTGGAGAGCGAACTCTTCGGCTACGAGAAGGGGGCCTTCACCGGTGCCAACAAGTCGACGCTGGGCAAGATCGAGACCGCCAACGGCGGCACGCTGATGCTCGACGAGATCGGCGACCTGCCCATGCCCTTGCAGGCCAAGCTGCTGCGCTTCCTGCAGGAGCGGGTCATCGAGCGTGTCGGCGGCCGCCAGGAGATTCCGATCGACGTGCGCGTCGTCGGCGCGACCCACCAGGATCTCAAGGCCCGGATCGTCGACGGTCGCTTTCGTGAAGACCTGTACTACCGCCTGGCAGAGATCGTCGTCGAGATACCGCCGCTGCGTGACCGTGTGGGCGACCCGGTGCTGCTTTCGCATGCCTTTGCGCGACGCTTCGCGACCGAAATGCGCCGCCCGGTACCCACACTGGCCGACGATGCCGTGCGAGCGCTGGAAGCGCATCGCTGGCCGGGCAATGTGCGCGAACTGCAGAACATGCTCAAGCGTGCCGTCATCATGGCCGAGGAGGACCGCATCGCGGCGGTGGACCTCGGTCTGCGGCCGGCGTCGGCACCGGCCGATGACAACGTGACGCTGGACCTGCGCACCGTGCGCGAAAACGCCGAACGCCAGGCCCTCATCACGGCGCTCGCCCGCACCGATGGCAACATCGTCCGTGCGTCCGAACTGTTAGGCATCAGCCGCCCAACCCTCTACGACATGATGAACCGGTTGCAGATCAAATGAACAACAAGATGCATTCCACACCCGCGCGGTTCGCCGGTGCCGTGCTCGTGGCCTCGGTGCTTCTGACCGGTTGCTGGGGTCCGTCGGCGCCGCAGATGGTCGAGTCGGGCAAGGCCCGCATGCAGAAGGCTGAATACAAGGCGGCCGTCATCGAGTTCAAGAACGCGTTGCAGAAGGATGCGTCGCTCGTCGATGCCCGCTTCTGGCTTGGCAAGGCCCTGCTGGAGACCGGCGATGCGAACGGCGCCTGGGTCGAGTTGTCGAAGGCGCGCGAAGGTGGCTACAGCAAGGACGAGCTCGTGCCTTTGATGGCCGCAGCGATGATCCTGCGCGGCGAGTCCACCAAGTTCATCGCCGAATATGCGGATGTCCAGCTCACCGACCCCAAGCGCCAGGCGGAGCTGAAGGCCGCGCTGGCCACGGCCTATGGCTCCAAGGGCAAGTATGTGCAGGCGCGCGCCGCGGCAGACGCCGCCCTGCAGGCTGATCCCAACAACATCGTCGCGCAACTCGCCGTTTCCCAGCTGATGTTCGTCGCCGGCGACCGGGTCGGTGCGATGGAGCAGGTGGAAAAGTCGCTCAAGGCCCATCCTGAATCGGCGCGGCCGTGGGTGTCCAAGGCCGAGCTACTGCAAAGCAACGGTGCCGACCCCGCCCAGGTGATGCTGGCCTATCGCGAAGCGCTCAAGCGCAACGGTGACGAGCTGCAGGCCCACGTCGGCGTGATGCGGCTGCTGATGGCGCAGCGTGACTTCGATGGCGTCGACAAGCAGTTGGCCGCACTGCGCAAGGTGCAGCCGAACAATCCCCTGGTGCTGTATTACTCGGCCACGCTGGCCTTCGAGAAGCGTGACCTGAAGAAGGCCGCCGAGTTGTCCCAGCAACTGCTGAAGATGGCGCCGCAGAACCCGTCCTTCCTGTACCTGGCTGGCACGATCGAATACGAGCGAGGCGGCTACCTCCAGGCCGTGGCCCACCTCGGCAAGGCGCTGCCGAATTCGCCGGCGCCAGGCCCCGTGCGCGTCCTGATGGCGCGTGCGCAGCTCCGCGCCGGCGATGCGCGAAAGGCGCTGGGGTTCGTGCTGCCGCTGCTCGATGACGAGAAGCTGGCCAGCTCCGAAGCCTATTCGGTGGCCGCCGATGCCCATCTGCAGATGGGGAACGGTGAGGCGGCCAAGCGCATGTACGCCCAGGCCGTCAAGCTCAATCCTGGCAACACGCGCGGCCGTACTGCCCTGGCCGTGGCTGAAATGACGGCGGGCCAGACCGAGCAGGCCATGGAAGAGCTCAAGTCCGTCGCCGCCAAGGATCCCGGTGTCGAGGCCGAAGTGGCGATGGCGATGTCGCTGTACCGCCGCAATCGCCTGGACGACGTCGCTGCGATCATCGATGCAGTGGAAAAGAAGCAGCCCGGCACGCCGGTGGCACCCTTGTTGCGCGGACGTACCGAGCAGTTGCGCGGCAATCGCGACAAGGCTCGCGCACATTACGAAGAGGCTTTGCGGCGCTTGCCGTCCTATATGGCTGCCGCCACCGTGCTGGCGGCCATGGACTACGAGGATGGCAAGCCGGCAGCCGCGGTCGGCCGCTTCGAAAAGGTCGTCGCGGCAGATCCGCAGTCAATTGACGGCACCGTCGCATTGATCTCGGCGAAGACCCGGGCTGGCGCACGCGCGGAGGACATCCGCAGCCAGCTGGACGCTGCCATCAGGCGCTTCCCGGACCATCAGTTGCCCCGCCTCGCGCTGGTTTCTTATTTGATGGAAATTGGAGAGAACAAGCTGGCGAGCCAGATCGCCAATGAGACCGCCAGCCGTTTCACCGACAGCCCCAAGGTGTACGAGGCGGTGGGCCTGGCCGAGATGGCAGTCGGCAACCTGAATCAGGCCGCCCAGGCGTTCAACAAGATGACGACGCTGCAGCCGAACTCGGTGCTGCCCATGATGCGTATGGTCGACCTGTACGACGCGCGCAAGGATGCGCCAGCGGCGATGAGCCAGCTGCGCAAGGTGCTGGCCATCAAGCCCGACCATCTGCAAGCGCAGATGCGGCTGATCACGCTGCTGGGGCGCGCCGGCAAGATGGATGAGGCCCTCGCCATCGCCAAGTCCGTGCAGGCCCAGGCGCCCAACGAGCCGCAGGGCTGGTCTTTTGAAGGCGATGTGCAGGCCGCGAAGCGCAACTGGCCGGCGGCGGTGGTGGCATTCCGTACCAGCCTGTCCAAGCGTCCGCTGGAAGAGACGGTCATCAAGCTTTATCTGACACAGGCCAGCGCGGGAGCGCAGGCGGAGGCCGACAAGCTGGCTGCCGACTGGCTGACCAAGTACCCGGATTCGCCGGCGCTCGACTACCTGCTGGGCGACCAGGCGCTGGCACGCGGTGAGTTCGACCGGGCAGAACGGCATTTCCGAAGGGTGATTGCCGTGCGGCCCAACAATGCGGTGGCGCTGAACAATCTGGCCTGGTTGCTGCATCGTGCTGGCCGGCCCGGCGCACTGGAAATGATCGAGAAGGCGCTCAGCCTGGCGCCGAATTCACCTTCCCTCACCGACACTGCGGCGGAAATCCAGGCGGGTGCGGGTCACGTGGACAAGGCCCTGGTGCTGCAAAGGCGTGCGGTTCAGCTGGATCCCGAGCAGCCCTTGCACCGCCTTCATCTCGCCGAATACCTGATCAAGAGCAACCAGAAGGCCGAAGCCAAGATCGAGTTGCAGAAGCTGAACGAACTGGGCAAGAGTTTTGCCAGGACTGCGGATGTGCAGAAGTTGCTGGCGGAGCTGTAATCTGTTGCTCAACTAACCCTCGGATCGACCGGGCAGCGTCATGAAGATCAAACAAGCCAGCTTCAGAAAACGCTTGCACCAGTTGATGCGGCGGGGCTTCGGCCGACTGCCGCGCGACACACGGCATGCCATCTATCGCGGCATGATCGACTGCGACCCGGCGCCGGATCCAAGGCTGGAGCTCAAGGTCGCCGAGACCCGCGAGGAGCTCGAGGACTGCTTCCGCATCCTGCATGATGCCTACGTGGCCAGCGGCTTCATGAAGCCGTCGCCCTCAGGCCTGCGCGTCACCATGTATCACGCGCTGCCGACGACAACCACGCTGTGCGCCAAGTACGACGGCCGCGTTGTCGGTACCATGTCCATGATCCGCGAGGGCGTGTTCGGCTTTCCGCTGCAGTCGGTCTTCGACCTCAGTGAGGTGCGCGCCAAGCAGGGCCAGATCGCCGAGATTTCAGCGTTGGCCGTGCATCCGGACTTCCGCCAGACGGGTGGCGCCATCCTGTTCCCGCTGATGAAGTTCATGTACGAGTACTGCACCAAGTACTTCGACACGCGCCACCTCGTCATCGCGGTCAATCCGGACAAGATCGAGCTCTACGAGTCGCTGCTGTTTTTTGAGCGGCTGCAGGAAAACGTCGTTGCCAACTACGACTTCGCCAATGGTGCGCCAGCCGTCGGCGCCACGCTGGACCTGCCGGTAGCGAAAGAGATATTCCGGCGCGTCTACGGCAAGCGCAGGGAACGCAAGAACCTCTATAACTACTTCGTCCAGCTGAGCCTGCCCAACATCAAGCTGCCCAAGCGCCGCTATTTCACGACCAATGATCCGGTGTTGACGCCGGACATCCTCGACCACTTCTTCAATCAGCGCAGCCAGGTCTTCGCGGAACTGGACGACCGCCGCAAGGCGCTGTTGTGGTCCATCTACGACCAGCCCGAGTTCCGGGCCGTTCTGCCGATGATGAGTGGATCGGACACGGGCTTTCATCCGATGCGCCGGCATCAGCGCTTCTCGTTGCGCTGCCCGGCCGAGCTGCGTGTGCGGCTCGACGGCGATGAGCGCTCCATCGTGATGACCGTCATCGAAATTTCCCTGTCGGGCTTCCAGGCGCAGTCCAAGCTCGACATACCGATCGGGGCTGATGGTGCGGTCCGGGTGGAATTGGGCGTGCAGGACAAGGCCACGCTGGACGTGAAGGTGATGCGACACCACCACACCGACACCGGCGAGTTCTATGGCTTTCGCGTGGATGAGCCCGACGATGTCTGGCGCCGCGCCGTCAGTGCGCTGGAAACCGAGTACGTTGCAGGCGAGCTGTGAACAGCCCCGGCCGACGTCGCCTGCTGGCCCTTGCGGCCGCACTGGCATGCATCGGCACCGCAGCCGGTGCGGAAACTCTGCCGGAACTGATTGCGCGGGCCAAGCGCTCGGTCGTTGTCGTGGGCAGCTGGGGGTTGATGGACAACCCCCGCTTCGGGTTCAAGGCGGCAGGCTTTGTTGTCGCGGACGGCCTGCACGTGCTGACCAATGCGCACGTGGTGCCGACGGAAACGCCCGATCGAGTCGATCGCAGCATCGCGGTCAAGATCTGGACGCCCGACGCGCAGTGGGTGATGCGAAGCGCCAAGCTCATCAGCCTGGATCGTGCGCATGACCTTGCATTGCTGCAGATGGACGGACCACCCGCGCCCGCGCTGCGCCTAGCCGCCAGGGAGGCGCCGGAGGGCACCTCCATCGCCCTGATCGGATTTCCGATCGGCAATGCGTTGGGCTATGACGTGCACGTGACGCACAGAGGCATCGTGTCGGCGCGCACGGCCATCGTGCCGCCCGCCGCCGCGCCCTCGGGCCTGACCGAACGCGCGGTGCGGCAACTGCGTGCCGGTGCCTTCGAGGTGTTGCAGCTGGATGTCCTGGCCTTCCCGGGCAACAGTGGCGGGCCGGTGCTGGACATCGAGACCGGCGAAGTGATCGGCGTCCTGCAGGGCGGGGCCATCAAGGGAACCCGGGAGGCCGCGCTCAGCGCCCCCACGGGCATCAGCTACGCCGTGCTGATCCGCGATGCAGCGCCCATGCTGAAGTACATCGACCGCTGACCAGCGTCGACGGGCGACTGTCCGTCCAAGCGAGACAAATCGCGCGGCCAATAAAAAACCCCGCCGTGGCGGGGTTCTCTGAGTGCGGAGCAGCGACGACTGGCGTCGCTGTTCACATCACTTGGCTTGACGACGGCGGCCGGCGAAGCCCAGGCCAGCGAGAGCCAGACCCACCAGACCCACCGTGGCGGGCTCAGGCAGCTTGGTGGCTTCGATGGTGGCAGACCAGTCGTTCTGATCCAGGGTGCCGCCACCCAGGATGATGGCAACCAGGGCTGCAGTCGAGGTGTTCGTGTACTGCGCCGAGAAGATGCCCGTCCACTTGGTTTCGTCTTCGCCGATGTCGCAGCTCTTGTTGGCGTTGGTGTCATCACACGCACGGCCCAGGATGCTCATCGTGACCGACGTATTGCCGGCGTTGTCGGTGAAGATGAAGGGCGAACCGAACTGGCCGGGAGCCAGGTAGGTTTCGCTGAACAGCCAGTTCGGCTTGGCATCGAAGTGCAGGAAGTTGGGGATCGGCGTGCCGTTCACGCCGATAGGCACATTGTTCGGACCCGCGCCTTGGGTCATGTCTTGCACCCAGCCAGCGGTCGGAGCGAAGATCGTGCCGAACGCCGGGTCATTGAAGGAACCGGTGCCGCCCAGTTGCTTGGTGGCGAACTGGCCGTAGGTCTTGCCAGCGGTCTGGTAAGCATCGGGAGCGGGATCCGGAACCCAGTTGACGGTGCCGAAGGACACGATCACTTGGCCCAGGCTGACACTCGTCTTGCCGACGATGGGGGTGGCGGATGCGGCAGTGGCCACTGCGAGGGCCGCTGCAGCAACCAGCGTCTTCAGGGTCTTGCTCATTTGAATCTCCTTGATTCACTTGCTAGAAGTTGGGGCGCGGCCCCGGACGCTGGGTAATAAGCAGGTCGCGTGCCAGCTTTGAAGGTGCCGCCTGCTTTCCCTTTTAAAACAACGAGTTGCCGTGCTCTTGGATGACGTATTGCCGGTGTTTTGAGGGCTGGTTGATGGTCGCTGTAAAGTCCTCCGACACCCGTCTCAGGCAGGCGGGCAGGGAGATGGTGTGGACGGACTGTCAGGCGAACATGGAGTGACGCGGCGGAACTCTGGCAATGTGACCGGCTGGGACCGCGGGGCGCTGGACTGCTGGCGGGCCACGACTGTCGATGAGGTGAAGGCTTGCGTGGACGAGGCGCGCCGCCGGGGGATTTCGCTCTACCCGCTATCGACCGGCTTGAACTGGGGGTATGGCTCGGCTGCGCCGCCCCAGGCAGACGCCGTGCTGCTGGATCTGAGCGGCATGAACCGCATACGCAATGCGGCAGAGATCTCGCAAGCGAATCCTGTCGCGGTCATCGAACCTGGGGTGACGCAGCGGCAGTTGCACGAATTCCTGAGCGAGTCCTGCCCGGGCCTGAGCTTCAACGTGACGGGTTCGTCGGTGGACAC
The DNA here is from genome assembly GCF_056401875.1 of Roseateles sp. P4_D2. NCBI lineage: Bacteria > Pseudomonadati > Pseudomonadota > Betaproteobacteria > Burkholderiales > Sphaerotilaceae > Roseateles > Roseateles sp. P4_D2. The sequence continues at coordinate 528,479 of NZ_JBFUIM010000001.1, forward strand.
CAGCATCCTCGGCAATGCGCTGGACCGGGGCGTGGGATATCTGGGGCCGCGCCGCGAGGATGTTTTCGGGCTTGAGGTGGTGACCGGCCGAGGGGAGTTGCTGCGGACCGGGTTTCGCCGCCTGGGCGAGGATTCGCCGCTTGCGCATGCCCACCCTTATGGCCTCGGGCCGATGCTGGATGGCCTGTTCTTCCAGGGTAATTACGGCATCGTCACCAGCGCCTGCCTGAAACTGCTGCCGCGGCCGGCCCGCTCGGTTGCCGTGTCGCTGGCCCTGCGTGATGTCTCGAAGTTAGGGGACTTCCTGGATGGCCTGGCGCTGCTGAAGCGGCTGGGCGTCATGAGTGGCGTGACCCATGTCGGCAATCAGGCGCGCACGCGGGCCAGCATGATGTCGGGCATCAGTGAATACCTGCGTATTTCCTGCGGTGTTGCGGAGCGCGACCTGGCGGCCGAGGCGGATCGGGCGCTGGCGACGGTGGCGCCCTATGAATGGACCAGCCTGGGCGGCGTCGCCGGTAGCGCCGCCCAGGTAAAGGCCGCGATTGCCGAGGTCAGGCGGGTCCTGGGCGGCATGGCCAAGCTGACCGTGGTGGACGATGCCAAGCTGGCGGCCGGTTTTCGGCTGCTGAATCCCTTGCGAAACCTGTGGCCCTGGGCGCGCGCCAATGCGGCGGCTATTTCGGCCATCCGGCCCTTGCAGGGTTTGGCGGATGGCCGGCCGACCGATGCCGCCATCACCAACCTGTTATGGCGATATGGCCAGCCGCAGCTGCCGGCGCGGGAACTGGACGCTTCCGGTTGTGGCCTGATCTTCATCAACCCGGCGCTGCCCATGGCAGGCGGGGCGGTGGCGAAGGTCGTCGATGCCATGAAAGCGGTCGCCGCCGGATTCGGCCATGAGCTCTATGTGACGCTGAATATCGAGACGACCACCTCGCTGGTGGCGGTGGCCAATCTGTTGTTTGACCGCGGCGACGCGGCTGCGGTTGCAAACGCCCGAGCCTGCGCGCGGGCGCTGTGGGAATATTTACGCAGTTGCGGCCTGGAGGTGTACCGGGCGCGGGCGGACATGATGGAGGACGTGGTCGACCCCCAGGATTCGTTCTGGCGCACCGCCTGGGCGCTGAAATCCGTGTTCGACCCGGACAATCTGATTGCGCCGGGGCGCTACAACCTGGCTCGGGCGCCCGACGCCTGAGCGGATTTCGCGGTCGCCGCGCGCGTGTGAAAGTCCGCGTTGCCCGGGGGAAGCCCCCGATTTAGGTTGCCAGACATGGGGTGGGGCTATGGCATCATTCCAAGGCTTTGGCCCTGGGTGACGGCAGGTTTTGCCGTTCCCTCTCGACTGCAACGGTTTGCGGGGGCCTTCGATGAACAGACCCACAGAGGACTCGCCTTGAACGCTTCCAACAACCGTGATGCGCAAATGACGTCGGCAAGAGGCTCGCAGAGGGCGGCAAAGGCAGCCGGCGCGTGGTGGGGCCGGGCCCTGGCAATGCTTGCCATCGGCGTGCTGGCCGGCTGCGCCAGCACCAGCTTCCCGCCAGCGCCGGCGGCAGTGGCCAACGATGACTACAGCTACATCATCGGCGCGGGTGACAACCTCAATATCCAGGTCTGGCGCAATCCGGAGCTGTCGATGTCGGTGCCGGTTCGCCCGGACGGCAAGATCGCCGCCCCGCTGGTGGACGAGATGGTCGTGCAGGGCAAGACCTCGGTGCAGGTGGCCCGTGAAGTCGAGAAGCAGCTCGGCAAATACGTGCGCGACCCGGTCGTCACTGTCATCGTCACGAGCTTCATTGGCCCCTACAGCGAGCAGATCCGCGTCGTCGGCGAGGCGGCCAAGCCGCAATTCCTGCCCTACAAGCAGAAGATGACGGTGCTGGACGTGATGATCGCCGTCGGCGGCCTGACGGACTTTGCATCCGGCAACAGCGCCACCATCCTGCGCACGGCCGAGGGCAACAAGCAGTACTCGGTGCGCCTGAAGGACCTGATCAAGCGCGGTGACGTGTCGGCCAATGTCGAAATGCGGCCGGGCGACATCCTCATCATTCCGCAGAGCCTGTTCTGAATTGAAGGGAGAGGACCTGCGTTCGCTGCCGGCCTCTCCTAGCCATAGCTTTAACCGAGACTGTTCCCCATGGAATTGCTGATTGGTCAGCTTCTGATCATCGTCCGGCGGATGTGGAAATACCGCTGGGTCGGCCTGGTCGTGGCCTGGGTGGCCGGGCTGGTCGGCGCCGTGGTGGTGTTCGTGCTGCCTGACCGCTACGAGGCCAGCGCCCGCATCTACGTGGACACCCAGTCCATCCTGAAGCCACTGATGTCCGGCCTGGCCGTGCAGCCCAATGTCGAGCAGCAGGTGATGATGCTGAGCCGCACGCTGATCAGCCGGCCCAATGTCGAAAAGCTGGTCCGCATGGCCGACCTGGACTTGAAGAACCAGTCCAAGGCCCAGCAGGAATCCACCATCGAGACGGTGACGAGCAATCTGTCCATCCAGAGCAGCGGGCGGGACAACCTCTACATCCTCGGCTACCGCGACAGCGATCCGGAAACGGCCAAGCGTGTCGTGCAGGCGCTGGTGTCGATCTTTGTCGAATCCAGCCTGGGCCAGACGCGCGTGGGCACCTCGACGGCAACGACCTTCATCAACGAGCAGATCAAGTCCTATGAGGCCAAGCTGGAAGAGGCCGAAACACGGCTCAAGGAATTCCGGCTCAAGAACCTGTCCAATATGTCGGGCGATGGGAAGGACTCCGCGGCTCATATCGCGGAGTTGAGTGGCCAGCTGGAGCGCGCCCGCCTGGAGTTCCGCGAAGCTGTCAATGCGCGCGATGCCGCCAAGGCCCAGCTGGAGGCCGAGAAGGCCCGCGGCGGCGCCCAGACGACGGCCCAGAGCCTGATTCAGGAATCCAACGCCAACGTCAGCACGCCTGAACTCGATGCCCGCCTGGCGGAGCATCGCCGCAGCCTCGACGCCTTGCTGCAGCGCTACACCGACCAGCACCCCGACATCATCGCCACGCGCAAGCTCATCAAGGATCTCGAGGAGCAGAGAAAGCGCGAGCTCGCCGAGCTGCGCAAGGCCGCCATGAATGTCCCGACGGCTTCCGTGGGCCAGAACAGCGGCAGCCTGGCCACGCAGGAACTGGTGCGCGTCCTGGTGACGACCGAAGTCCAGGTCGCGGCCCTGCGCGCCCGCGTCGACGAATACTCGGGGCGCTACTCTCAGGCCCTGGTGGCGCTGAAGACGGCGCCTCAGGTTGAGGCCGAGGCTGCCCAGCTGAACCGCGACTACGCGATTCACAAGAAGAACTACGAGGATCTGGTGCAGCGCCGCGAACAGGCGTCGATCTCCGGCGAGCTTGATGTGGCGTCCGGCGTGGCGGACTTCCGCGTCATCGACCCGCCGCGCGCCAATCCCAAGCCGGTCGCGCCGAACCGCCTGCTGCTGCTCGCCGGTGCAATGGCGGCGGCCCTGGGCGTCGGCCTGTTCACGACCTTTGCCGCCAGCCAGCTGCGCCCCGTCTTCCATGACGCGAACGACCTGCGCACCCGCGTGGAATTGCCCATCCTGGGTGTCGTGACGCGGCTTGTGACGGATGCTGATCGTGCCCGCCAGCGCGTCGACCTGATTCGTTTCTCAGCGGGGGCCGGAGGGCTGCTGGCGATGTTCGCCGTCGCATTGACGGTCTTGGCTGTGCAACTGAGCCGGCAGGTGGTTTGACATGACGAGCCTGATTGAACAAGCCGCCAAGCGGCTCGAGCAACTGCGCCAGGCCGGCGTTGTGCTGCCCGGCGACGAGCAGGCGCAGCCAGCGGCGGCGCAGCCGCCGGTCGTCGCGCCCTTGGCCGCGCCCGCCGCCGCTTTGCCTGCGCAGCCGCAGGCAGAGCCTCGGCCCCATGTGGGCATCTCGGTCCTGGACGATGGGCTCCATCCGTCGTCCAAACGCGTGGAGCTGGACGTCGTGGCGCTGGCCGCGCAGGGCTTCCTGATGCCCCACACGCCGCGTTCGCAAACGGGCGACCAGTACCGGGTCATCAAGCGCCCCTTGATCAAGAACGCGATGGGCAAGGGCGCCGCGACGATCAACCACGCCAACCTGATGATGGTGACCAGTGCGTTGGCCGGTGAAGGCAAGAGCTTCACGTCCATCAACCTCGCGCTGAGCATCGCGGCCGAACTGGACAACACGGTCATGCTGGTCGACGCCGACGTGGCCCGCCCGTCGGTGTTGCGCATGCTGGGCCTGCCGCAAGGCCCCGGCCTGCTCGACGTGCTGGAAGAGCGTGTCGAGATGTCCGAGGTGCTGCTGCGCACCAATGTCGAGAAGCTGACCATCCTGCCCAGCGGCACACCCCACCCGCGTGCGACCGAACTGCTGGCCAGCGACGCCATGCGCCATCTGCTGGACAACATGGCCAAGCGCTATCCCGACCGCATCATCATTTTCGATTCGCCGCCGCTGCTGCTGACGACGGAGTCACGCGTACTGGCTTCGCACATGGGCCAGATCGTCATCGTCGTCCATGCCGAGAAGACGGCGCAGAGCGCCGTCCAGCAGGCCCTCGCCGCCATCGAAACCTGCCCGGTCAAGATGATGCTGCTCAACCAGGCCAGCCCCAACGCTGCCGGTGGTTACGGCTACGGGTATGGCTACGGTTACGGATACGGCTACGGCTACGGATATGGCAGCAATGACTCGGCTCAGACCTGAGCCGCGCCATCTGCCTCTGGCCCTCGCCCTTTGTGCGATCGCGGCTCACGCCCAGCAGGGAGACGCTGCTGCTGGTGCCGGCGGTGGCGCCATCCAGCCTCGCATCGGCGTGTCACTGAGCTGGACCGACAACCTGCGCCTCGACGATCAAGAAAAGGATGCGGCGGTGATTGCGACGGTGTCCCCCGGCGTCAGCATCGTGCGCAATACGGGTGCGCTGCGCGGCAGCCTGGACTACTCGCTGAACGGCGTCACTTACCTGAAGACGACCTACAAGTCCCAGCTGCAGAACGCGCTGACGGCAAACGCCCAGGCCGAGATCATTCCTCGTACCTTCCTTGTCGATGCGCAGGCCAGCATCGGGCAGCAGAACGCGACGGCCTTCGGCTCACAGGCGGCACCCACGCTGGGCTCGCAAGGCTCGGTGTCCGCTTTGGACAACCCCAACCGGCGCGAGACGGGCACCTTGAACGTCTCACCGTTGCTGCACGGTCAGCTGGGTGGATTGGCCAGCGTGGATCTGCGTGGCAATCTTTCGGTTACCGAGGTGCGCGGTAGCGCCCTGGGCGACAGTCACGGCAGCGGTGGTTCCATGCGCATCGCACAGCTCAGCGCTGGCGTGCTGAGTTGGTTCCTTCAGGCGAACACACAGCAGGTACGGCCCAAGGCTGCGTTCTCCAACCGCACCAGCTCGGCGACGGCGGGCCTGAACTACCACCCCAACCCCGACTGGCTCTTCAGCGTCAATGCGGGCCAGGAGCGCAATGATTACCTCAGCCGCAGCGGCGGCGAGCAGAGCGGGCTCACGGGCGGCCTGACCGCCGATTGGACGCCCACGCCGCGTACGCGCGTCAATGGCAACTGGCAGCGTCACAGCTATGGCAACAGCCACGGCCTGAGCTTCGAACACCGCATGCGCAACTCGGTCTGGCGCTTCTCGGACTCCCGCAACGTCACGCTGGGCAACGCTGGCGCCACGGGCGGCGTGCGGACCAACTACGACCTGTACTTCCTGTTGTTCGCATCGCTGGAGCCGGACCCGATCAAGCGCGACACCCTGGTGCGTGCCTATCTGCTGTCACAGGGCTTGTCGCCCGATGCGCAGGCCGCGGTGGGCTTCCTGTCCACCGGGCCGAGCCAGCTGCGCAACCAGATGCTCAGCTTTGCCCTCCAGGGCGTGCGCAGCAACGTGACGGCCACGGTCAGCCGTTCCGTCACCAGCCGCCTGGGGGACAATCTGAACCAGGGCGATCTGGCCAACAACTCGCGCATCGACCAGCGCTCCTATTCGTTGTCGGGCAGCTACCAGCTCACGCCGGTGTCGGGGGTGTCGTTGACGGCTTCGCGCCAGGAGACCATCGGCGACTCCAGCAATCGCCGCACCCAGCTGACCAGCCTAGTGGCCAACTGGAACAGCCGCCTGGGTTCGCGCATCAGCATTCAGCTTGGTGCGCGCCACAGCCGCTTCGAAGGTGTCAGGCCCTATTCCGAGAATGCGGCCTACGCCAACCTGACGCAACAGTTCTGACATGTACGAAGCCTTCTATGGCCTGAGCAGCAAGCCCTTCCAGCTCAGCCCGGACCCGAACTTCTACTACGGCAGCAAGCAGCATCGCCGGGCCAAGGCGTACCTGGACTATGGCGTGCTGCGCAATGACGGCTTCATCGTCATCACCGGCGAGATCGGTGCCGGCAAGACCACGCTGCTGCGCGGCCTGCTGGACAGCCTGAACCGCAGCAACGTCGTCATCGGCAACGTCGTGACGACCCAGCTCGATGCCGAGGACACCCTGCGCATGGTGGGCGCGGCCTTCGGCGTGCGCGTCAAGGATGCGCCCAAGTCCGAGCTGCTGATGACGCTGGAAGCCTTCTTCGTCAACCAGGTCACCCAGGGCAAGCGCTGCCTGCTCATCGTCGATGAGGCGCAGAACCTGACGGCCCGCGCGGTCGAGGAGTTGCGCATGCTGTCCAACTTCCAGTTTGCCAACCAGTCGCTGCTGCAGACCTTCCTCGTCGGCCAGCCCGAGTTCCGCGGCATCCTGCAGAAGCCCGAGATGGAGCAGTTCCGCCAGCGCGTCGCGGCGACCTGCCACATCGGCCCGCTGGACGAGGACGAGACCCAGCGCTACATGGAGCACCGCCTGAAGTGCGCGGGCTCCGCCGGCAAGCCGACCTTCGACCACGACGCCTTCCCGGCCATCCACAAGGCCAGCAACGGCATCCCGCGCCGCATCAACCGCCTGTGCGACCGCCTGCTGCTGCTGGGCTTCATGCAGGGCCGCAGCCATCTGACGCTGGCGGACGTGAAGGAAGTGCTGCGCGACATCGCCCAGGAGAGCGAGATCCCGCGCCACAGCGACGTCAGCCCGCTGGACAGCACGCCAGCCAAACTGCCCGACAGCCGCCCCGGTGCGCTGGACAGTGCACCTGGCGCACTGGACGTGTCGAGGCTGAAGTTGAGCGTCGCCGAGGTCGATGGCCTGTCCAGCGAGATCGCGGCCCTCAGCGCCGATCACCACACCGACCGCCTGCAGCGCCTGGAGCGCAGCATGATGCGGCTGGAGCGCATCAATCTCCAGACGCTGGCGCTGCTGCAGAAGCTGGTGGACGCCGTGAAGCAGCACTGATGGAGTTCCGATCATGCTGATGCCCACCAAGACCCCGGCCCTGCGCAATGCGATGAGCATTGACGTGGAGGACTACTTCCAGGTCTCCGCCTTCGCGCCCTACATCAAGCGCGAGGACTGGAACGGCCTGGAATGCCGCGTCGAGCGCAATATCGAGCGCATCCTCGCGCTGCTGGCCGCCAAGCAGGTCAAGGCCACGTTCTTCACGCTGGGCTGGATCGCCGAGCGCTACCCGCAGGTGGTGAAGGCCATCGTGGCCGGCGGGCACGAACTGGCCAGCCATGGCTATGGCCACGAGCGTGCCAGCGACCTCAGCCCGACGGCCTTCCTGGACGACATCAGCCGTGCCAAGAAAATGCTCGAGGACCTGGGCGGCGTGCCCGTCATCGGCTACCGTGCGCCGAGCTTCTCCATCGGCAAGGCCAACCTCTGGGCCTTCGACGTGCTGCGCGATGCCGGCTACCGCTACTCCAGCAGCGTCTACCCCATCGCCCACGACCACTACGGCATGCCCGACTCGCCCCGCTTCGCCTACCCGGTGCGCGAGGGCCTGCTCGAGATCCCGGTGACCACCCTGCGCATGGGCTCGCGCAACCTGCCCAGCAGCGGCGGTGGCTATTTCCGGCTGCTGCCCTATGCGCTGTCACGCTGGATGATCCGCCGCGTCAACGAGATTGACGGCGAGCCTGCGGTCTTCTACTTCCATCCGTGGGAGATCGACAGCGAGCAGCCGCGCATCCCCGGCATCAACGCCAAGACGCGCTTCCGCCATTACGTCAACATCCCGCGCACCCACGACCGGATCGCGCGGCTGCTCGGCGATTTCCGCTGGGGCCGGATGGACGAGATCTTCCTCGGCCGTGAGGCCAGCCCGCGCGCTTCGGCGCCCTCGCTGAGCCCGGCCTGAATGAACTCCCCCCTTCGCATTGCGCGCCTGGCCGCGCAAGACAAAGCCTTGTCCGCGCGCTGGGACGCCTTCGTCTTCGCCCACCCGCAAGCGACCTTCTTCCACCGCAGCGGCTGGCTGCGCATCATCCAGTCGGTGTTTGGCCACAAGGGATTCTTCCTCTACGCCGAGCGAGACGGTGTCATCGAGGGCGTGCTGCCGCTGGCCGAGGTCAAGAGCCGGCTGTTCGGCCACTCGGTCACGAGCCTGCCGTTCGGCGTCTATGGCGGCGTGGCCGCGTTGAACGACGAGGCCACCGCAGCGCTGGAGGCCGAGGCCGAGAAGATCGCGCGAGGGCAGGGCGCCGAGCACCTCGAATACCGCAACCTCGGCCCCACGCGCCACGCCGACTGGCCGCGCCAGGATCTCTACGTGACCTTCCGCAAGGAGATCCTTGCGGAGGAGGAGGCCAACATGCTGGCCATCCCTCGCAAGCAACGAGCGATGGTGCGCAAGGGCATCAAGAACGAGCTCAAGGCCGAGATCGACGCGAATGTCGATCGCTTCTTCGACCTCTACGCCGACAACGTGCACCGCCACGGCACGCCGGCCATGCCCAAGAAGTACTTCCAGGCCTTGCTGGACGAATTTGGCGCGGATGCCGAGGTGCTGACCGTCACGAGCCCCAGCGGCAAGCCGCTGTCGACCGTGCTGACGTTCTACTTCCGCGACGAATGCCTGCCCTATTACGCCGGTGACGATGAAGCGGCACGCGACCTGGCGGCGAACGATTTCAAGTATTGGGAGCTGATGCGCCGGGCCTGCGCCCGGGGCCTCAAGGTCTTCGATTACGGCCGCAGCAAGCAGGGCACCGGCCCCTATGCGTTCAAGAAGAACTGGGGCTTCGAGCCGCAGCCGCTGAGCTACGAGTACCGGCTGTTCAAGCGCGACGCGATTCCCCAGAACAACCCGAACAACCCCAAGTACCAGCTGATGATCAAGGCCTGGCGCAAGCTGCCCATCGGCTTTGCGAACTGGCTCGGGCCCTTCATCGTGAAGAACCTCGGGTGAACGTCGGATCATGAAGATCCTCTACCTCGTCCACCGCCTGCCTTACCCGCCCAACAAGGGCGACAAGGTGCGCTCCTACCATCTGCTCAAGCACCTGGCGGCGAGGCACGAGGTCCATCTCGGCACCTTCCTCGACGACCCCGATGACGAGCAGCACCTGCCGCGCGTGCGCGCGCTGTGCAAGAACGTGCATGTGGCGCGCCTGAACCCGCGCTCGGCCAAGCTGCTGAGCCTGCGCGGCCTGCTCAGCGGCGAGGCGCTGAGCCTGCCGTACTACCGCGACGCCGGCCTGCAGGCCTGGGTGGACGACGCCGCGGCCCGTGTCGGCTTCGATGCCGTCGTCGTCTTCAGCGGCGTGATGGCGCAATACACGCACGGCCTGAAGGGCGTGAAGACGCTGGTGGACTTCGTCGACGTCGACTCCGCCAAGTGGCGCGATTACGCACCCGAGCATGCCTGGCCGATGTCCTGGCTCTACCGCCGCGAGTTCGCCAAGCTGCTTGGCTTCGAGCAGCGCGTGGCAGAAGGCGCCGCCTGCAGCTTCTTCGTCACCGACAACGAAGTCGCGCTGTTCCGCGCGTTGAGCCCCGGCCATAAGCTACGCCTCGCGGCCCTGGGCAACGGCGTCGATGCCGATTTCTTCACGCCGGACGCGGCGCGCACCAACCCGTTTGCGTCCGGCGAGCTGCCGCTGGTGTTCACTGGCGCCATGGACTATTGGCCCAACGTCGACGCGGTGACCTGGTTCGCCAGCGACATCCTGCCCGCGCTGCGCGAGCGCTTTCCGGCACTGCGCTTTCACATCGTCGGTCGCAGCCCGGCGCCCGCCGTGCAGGCGCTCGCTGGCGACACCATCAACGTGACCGGCACTGTGCCCGACGTGCGACCGTATCTGCAATACGCGGCCGCGGTTGTTGCGCCGCTGCGGCTGGCACGTGGCATTCAGAACAAGGTGCTGGAGGCGATGGCCATGGCACGTCCGGTTGTCGCAGCCAGTACCTGCGTGCGTGCGATCGCGGCGGGTGTGCAGCCTGGGCTGCAGCCGGCCGATACCGAAGCGGACTACGCCGAACGCCTCGGCGCGCTGCTTTCCAATCACGAGGCTGCCAATGCGGCCGGCCGTACGGCGCGCGACTTCGTGCTCGGCGCCTACAGCTGGGACGCCCATCTGGCTGGCCTGGACCGCTACCTGGAGGTTGCTTGATCACCCTGCCCAAGCCCTGGCGACTGCCCCTGCTCGGCCTGGCCCTGGCCTGGGGGCTGCTCGCGATCCTGTATTTCGCGACCGGCGCCGCCATGGTCGAGATCTGGAACCGTTCCGAGACCTTTGCCCATGCCTGGGTGGTGCCGCCAATCTCGGCCTGGCTGGTCTGGCGTCGGCGCGCCGAGCTGGCGTCGATCACGCCGCGGCCAGCGCCCTGGTGGTTGCTGGCCTTGCTGCCCCTGGGCCTGCTGTGGCTGATCGGTGACCTTGCCGCCGCCAATGCCGCAACTCAATTCGCGTTGCTCGGCATGGCCGTGGCCCTGGTGCCTGCGCTGATCGGCACGCAGGCCGCCGGGCGCATTGCCTTCCCGTTGGGCTTCCTGTTCTTCGCCGTGCCTTTCGGCGACTTCCTGACGCCTTGGCTGATGGAGCGCACGGCCGACTTCACCATCGTTGCCCTGCGCGCCACCGGCATCCCGGTGTTCCGCGAGGCGCTGCAGTTCGTCATTCCGTCGGGCTCGTGGTCCGTGGTGCAAGCCTGCAGCGGCATCCGCTACCTGATGGCCTCGGTCATGGTGGGCACGCTGTTCGCCTACTTGAATTACCGCACGACCGGCAAGCGGTGGGCCTTTGTGGGCGTGGCCATTGTTACGCCGCTGGTGGCCAACTGGTTGCGCGCCTACATGATCGTCATGCTGGGCCATCTTTCGGGCAACAAGCTCGCCGTGGGCGTAGACCACATCATCTACGGCTGGGTCTTCTTCGGACTCATCATGCTGGCGATGTTCATGATCGGGGCGCGCTGGTCGGACCCCGACCCCGAGCCCGTGCTGGCCTCGCCGGATGCGGCCGGACTGGGGCTGTCGCCTACGCGCTTCGCGACGGTCCTGGTGGCGGCGCTGCTGCTGGCGGCCCTGCCTTCGGGCATGCGGGCCCAGGCCGCGCACTCGGGTGCCCATGGCGAGCCCAGCCTTGCAGCGCCTCAACTGGCGGGCTGGACCTGGTCGCCCGAAGCGCTGACCAACTGGAACCCCCATTTCAAGAACCCCAGAGCGGTCCTGCGTGGCCGGTTCGCGCCCGCCACTGGCGACGCGCCGGTGGGGGTCTATGTCGGCTATTACCGCGACCAGCGTTATGGTCGCCAGCTCGTCACCTCAGTCAACGACCTCGTCAATGACGAGGACGACAAGGAATGGTCGCGCACGGGCGCCGGCCAGGCACAGCTGGACGGCCTGACCTGGCGCACCGGGGAGCTGCGCGGCCAGGCCCTGAACCAGGTCAGCGGCGGCGGCAACATGGCGCCGCGGCTGCGCGTCTGGCAGATCTACTGGATCAACGGCCGGCCCTTCACCAGCGACTGGCAGGCCAAGCTTTATGGCGCCTGGCAGAGTCTGCTGGGCCACGGCGACGATGCGGCGGTCATCCTGGTCTATGCCGACAAGACCGTCGCCGGCGCTGATGACGCCCTGCTGCGCGAATTCCTGCACGCGCACTGGGGCAGTCTGGACACCGCTTTGCGCGGGGTGCGCGACCGCGACGCCGCGCGCCAGCAGTGACAATCACGCGCCTTCAAAAATCACAGCAACGAGAAACGATCCATGAATACGCTCGCAGTCATCGGCCTGGGCTACGTGGGCCTGCCCCTGGTGGTGGAGTTCGGCAAGCAGGTGCGCACCATCGGCTTCGATATCGCCAAGAACAAGGTGGAAGCCTGCCAACGCGGCACCGACCCGAGCCGCGAGCTGACGGACGAGGAAGTCCAGGCGGCCAAGCACGCCGTCTACACCGACGATCCCAAGATGCTGGCCGAGGCCGACGTCATCATCGTCGCCGTGCCCACGCCGGTTGACGAGGCCCACATCCCCGATTTCCGCCCGCTGATCGGCTCCTCCACCAGCGTCGGCCGCCACATGAAGAAGGGCGCCATCGTCGTCTACGAGAGCACGGTCTACCCCGGCGCCACCGAGGAGGTCTGCATCCCCGTGCTGGAGCGCGAATCGGGCCTGAAATGGAAGCAGGACTTCTTCGTCGGCTACAGCCCCGAGCGCATCAACCCGGGCGACAAGGAGCACACGCTCACCAAGATCCTGAAGATCGTGTCCGGCGACACGCCCGAGACCCTCGACACGGTCGCCAAGGTCTACGAGATGATCGTCGAGCCCGGCGTGCACCGCGCGTCCAGCATCAAGGCCGCCGAGGCCGCCAAGGTCATCGAGAACACGCAGCGCGACCTCAACATCGCGCTGATGAACGAGCTGTCCATCATCTTCGACAAGCTCGGCATCGACACCTCCGAGGTGTTGGAGGCGGCCGGCACGAAGTGGAACTTCCTGAAGTTCAAGCCGGGGCTGGTCGGCGGCCACTGCATCGGCGTGGACCCCTACTACCTGACGCACAAGGCCGACATGCTGGGCTACCACCCGCAGGTCATCCTGGCTGGCCGTCGCATCAACGACGGCATGGGCAAGTTCATCGCCGAGCAGACCATCAAGCAGATGATCGCCAGCGGCAGCCCGGTGAAAGGCGCGCGCATCAACGTGCTGGGCCTGACCTTCAAGGAGAACTGCGGCGACCTGCGCAACTCCAAGGTCATCGACATCATCAACGAGCTCAAGACCTACGGCGTCGAGATCTTCGTGACCGACGCCCAGGCGGAGGCCGATGAGGCCATGCACGAGTACGGTGTGCGCCTGATGCCCTTCGAGGACCTGCCGCAGGCCGATGCCATCGTGGCCGCCGTGTCGCACCGCGAGTACGCCGGCCTCAGCGCCGCGGACATTGGCAAGAAGCTCGTCAAGGGCGGCGCCTTCATCGACGTGAAGGCCGCCTTCGACGCCAAGGCGCTGGTGGACGCGGGCTTCCGCCTCTGGCGCCTGTAAGGATGGAGCCCCCACGCGTGCTTCGCACGCTGCCCCCCGAGGGGGCGCGTCAGCGCCTACGGGCGGCCGGGCGGCGCTGACCTGTGCAAGCGGACCTGCGACCCCTGGTCGTGCACCTACTGCACCGCTTCGACACCGGCGGGCTGGAGAACGGCGTCGTCAACGTCATCAACCACCTGCCGGCGTTCCGGCACGCGGTGGTGGCGGTGACCGAGATCACTGCGTTCAAGGAGCGGGTGAAAGCGCCCGGCACGCAGTTCATCGCATTGAACAAGCCGCCAGGGCAGGGCTTCTGGCTCTATCCGCGTGTCTACCGGCTGCTGCGCGAGCTGCGCCCCGCCGTCGTGCACACGCGCAACCTCGGCGCGATGGAGTTTCAGCTGCCGGCCTGGGCCGCCCGTGTGCCGCTGCGGGTTCACAGCGAGCACGGCTGGGACGTCAACGATCTCGGCGGCGTCAGCCGCACCAACCAGCGCCTGCGCCGTGTCTACGGTTCTGGCGTGCATCGCTTCGTGGCCTTGTCCAAGGCCATCGAAACCTATCTGACCGGCCCGGTCGGCTTTGCGGCCGAGCGCGTGCAGCGCATCTGCAACGGCGTGGATACGCAGCGGTTCATGCCCGCGGCCGTCCCGCCCGAGGCCTGGCCCTATCGCCGCGGCGAGCATCTTGTCATCGGCGCGGTGGGACGGATGCAGGCCGTGAAGGACCCGCTCAACCTCGTCAACGCCTTCCTGAGCCTGCGCGAGCTTTGCCCGGCCGACTGGCCGCGCTTGCGCCTGGTGATGCTCGGCGGCGGCCCACTGTTCGACGCGGCGCGCGCGCGGCTGGCCGAACGGAGCGCAGCCGATCAGGCCTGGCTGCCCGGCGACCGCAGCGATGTCGCGGCCCTGCTGCCGAACTTCGACATCTTTGCGCTGCCGTCGCAGGCCGAAGGCATCAGCAATACGCTGCTGGAGGCCATGGCCTGCGGCTGCGCGCCGGTCGCGACGGACGTGGGGGGCAACCCCGAACTGGTGGAGAACGACGCGAACGGCCTGCTCGTGCCGGTGCAGGACAGCGCTGCGCTCGCCGCGGCGCTGGCCCGGCTCGTCAACGATGCGGCGCTGCGCCAGCGTCTGGCCGAGGCGTCGCTGGCCCGCGTACGGGCGCAGTTCAGCCTGGACGGCATGATCGCCGCCTATGGGGCCTTGTACGCGTCGGCGGCGCGCGGCCGAAGCTCGTAGGCGGGGAACCCGCCGGCATCAACCGGGCCGCTGATCGCATAGCGCGCCGCCAGGTGTTCGCGCAGCTTGGCGCGCGGCAAGCCGGCCAGCGCCACCTGCATGACCGGGCCGCGCCAGTCCTGCTCGTCCAGCGCACGGAACACCAGCACGCGACCGCCGCGTGCCAGCGCGGCATCGACCTGCGCATCCAGGCGTGCCAGCAGCGCCGCCGTATCGGCCTTGGTGTCGTTCATCTGCACGAGGTCGATGTTGAAGCGCTCGACGCCCGGCGTGTCGAAGAGGCTGCTGTCCGGCTCACCCGGGTAGGCGGCAAAACCCACGTACAAGCCCTGCGGCCCCAGCGCCGCCTGCAGCGCCTGCTGGCGCTCAGCCAGCGCGAAGCGCGCCTTGGGGATGCCGTAGCCGATGAGGTTGACGACCAGCAGCGCCGGCATCGCGACGCCCAGCAGCCACACGTCCAGCCAGCGCCGGCGCAACTGCAGCGCCAGCACCGCGACCGGCATCGTGAACTGGAACCAGTGCTCCGGGTCGTTGAGGTTGTAGTAGTACGAGAAGGCCGCCGCGCCCAGCACAAAGGCCCAGGGTGACAGCAGGCCGGGCTCGGCGCTGCGCAGCGCCTGGCGGGCACCCACGACGGCGATGGCTGCCAGCAGCAGCCCCACCAGCGCCGCCAGCAAAGCCTGGCCCAGCAACGATGGCAGCACCGCATGCACATCGGGCAGCCAGCCCCACATATAGGCCCGGCCCAGCGTACCGAGGGACGGCAGGAAGGCGAAGTTGTTGATGAGGCTGAAGGCGAAGCGGACCGGCATCTCCTTCCAGGAGACCAGCCAGTTCTGCAAGGCCTGCTTCTCCTTCAGGCCACCCAGCGTGAAGCCCAGCAGGTCCTGCGCCTGCGTCGTGCCGGTCTGGCGTGCCATCACATAGGCGGCCAGCAGCAGCGCAAAGCCCACGACGGCCAGTGTGATCGCATAAGGCAGGGTCTGGCGAAGTGCCACCATGAAGCCCCGGCGGCGTGCACCGCGGATCAGCATGAAGAGGGCCAGCAGCAGGGCCTGGGGCAGTACGCTGACGAGCAGGTTCACGCCCACGCCCGACCAGGCCGCGCTTGCGATCATGTCGCGCGTGCCGGGCTGGCCGGCGGCCTCGGCGCGTTCCCAGCGCAGCGCATGGTGCAGGGCCAGCGCCAGCGGCGGGAACACCATCAGCTTGATGTGCGCCGTGGGGCCGAGGGTCAGGAGATTGAAGCTGACCGCGACGAAGACGACGGCGGCGACGCTCTTCAGCATCGAATGGCCGGCCTCCCGCAGCGTCGCGAAGAACACCGCGCAGCCCCAAGCCACCGAGAGGACATTGATGGCCTCGAGCGTGTGGTTCACGCCGAGCACGCCGCCGCTGGCGCGGTACAGCAGCATGGCCAGCGGCTGCATCCACAGGTGCCCCAGGTCCCAGAAGAAGCTGTTGGCACCCAGTTCGTGCCAGTAGCGGTCGACGTCATCGACCTTCAGCGCCGAGCACAGCCAGGCGTAGGCCAGCGCGACCGCCAGGCCGACGCCCAGCAGCTGTAGCGGGCGGGCGCGTTGCGCCGTGCCGCTCACTTCTGGCCCCAGTGGCCCGAAATGGCCTCCACATGGAAGCGCGGGCGCTGCTTGCTGGCCTCGTAGACCTTGGCGAGGTACTCGCCGATGACGCCCAGGCTGAGCAACTGGATGCCGCCGAGCAGATACATCGGGATTACCGTGGACGCCCAGCCGGGCAGGGCGACCTCGGTGAACAGCCTGATGAACAACGCCCAAAGACCGAAGGCCACGCTGACGAGTGACACCATGGCGCCCAGGCCCGTGATGGCCCGCAGTGGTGCGGCGGAGAACGATGTGACGCCCCGCCAGGCCAGGCTGAGCATCTTGGATAACGGGTATTTGGATTCGCCGGCAAAGCGCTCGGCGCGGTCGAAGCTGACGACGCTGCTGGGGTAGCCGAGTTGGGGAATCATGCCGCGCAGGAAGAGGTGGGTTTCCTCATAGTTGCGCAGCGCCTCCAGCGGGCGGCGCCCCATCAGCCGGTAGTCGGCGTGGTTGAAGACGACCTCGACGCCCATCATGGCCAGGACCTTGTAGTAGCCCTCCGCCGTGAAACGCTTGAAGAAGGTGTCGGTGTCGCGGCGGCGGCGCACGGCGTAGACCAGTTCGTCGCCATTGCGGAAGGCGCGGATCATGTCCGGGATGATGGACAGGTCGTCCTGCAGGTCGGCGTCAAGGCTGATCAGTGCGTCGCCGCTCACCGTCATCAGCCCGCACAGCAGCGCGTTCTGGTGGCCGCGGTTGCGGCTGAGCTTGATGCCACAGGCGTCATCGCGCTCGCGGCCCAGCGTCTCGATGAGGGCCCAGGTGCCGTCGCGGCTGCCGTCGTCGATGTAGTAGGCCGAGCTGGCCGCGGCGATCAGGCCTTCGGCTTTGAGCTCGTTCAGCAAAAGCCCCAAGCGGCTGGCCGTCTCGCGCAACACGGCCTCTTCGTTGTAGCAGGGCAGCACGAAGTTGACGACCGGCGCTTGGGCGCCGGCCCAGCTGGCACGGTGGAATTGGGCGGGGTCGATCAGTTCCATGGCGGGATGGCAGTCAAGGTTTGCGGAACACCCAGAGGCGGCTGAGCGTGAAATTGCTGGCCAGCACGCCGGCGGTGGCGATGAGCTGGCTCAAGACGGGGTGCAGGCCCAGCGACACGGCGATGCGCAGCAGGCCGGCATTCAGCGCGCAGCCCAGGGCCACCATGGCGATGAAGCGCAACTGCTGGGGGCGATTGCGCGCAGCGCTGCCCTGGGCGGCGAAGGTCAGGCGTGCATTGGCCCAGTAATTGAACGTCGCGCTGACCAGGAAACCCACGGTGGATGCCGGCACCAGCGGCAGCCAGCCCGCCAGCACGAGGCCGGCCGTCAGCACGTACTGCAGGCCCGTGGCGAGCACGCCGACGGACAGGAAGGAGAACAGCTGAGCGATCAAGATGGCCGGCGCTTTGGGAGCAGGGCGGTGGAGGGCGCCGAAGTATCGGCGTTGCCGGCAGGCCGCAGCCCCCGTTGCCCGCGGGTCAAGCATCCCCCGGACAGGGGGATAACCCGTGCCTGACATCACACCAGGGACAGCGAACGCCCGGCGCGGTCACCAAGCTCGGTAAGAATCCGCCTTTCCCCGTGCCTTGCCGTTTCGGCAGGCGCGGCTTTACCCAATGATTGGCTGAACCAGGTCCAACCCATGTGCGGCATCACCGGTCTGTTCGATACCCGCGGCCAGCGCCTCCCCGAGCGCGAGCGTCTGCACCGGATGAACGAGTCCCAGCATCACCGCGGGCCGGATGAAGGCGACCTGCACATCGAGCCCGGCGTGGGCTTCGGCCACCGGCGCCTGTCGGTCATCGACATCGCGACCGGCCAGCAGCCCATCTTCAACGACGACAAGACGGTGGCCCTGGTCTTCAACGGCGAGGTCTACAACTACCTGGAGTTGATGGACGAGCTGCGCGGCCACGGCTATGTGTTCCGCACCAAGAGCGACTCCGAAGCCATCGTGCGCGCCTGGGAGCACTGGGGCGAGGACTGCGTGCACCACCTGCGCGGCATGTTCGCCTTCATGATCCACGACCGAAAGCGCGACTGCCTGTTCATGGCCCGCGACCGCCTGGGCGTGAAGCCGCTGCACTACGCGATGACCGAGGACGGCTGGCTGCTGTTCGGCTCCGAGCTGAAGAGCCTGATGGCCCACGGCGGCCTGCGCCAGGAGATCGACCCGCGCGCCGTCGAGGCCTATTTCGCGCTGGGCTATGTGCCCGACCCCTGGACCATCTACCGCCACGCGCAGAAGCTCGCCCCCGGCCACCGCCTGCTCGTCAAGCGCGGCCAGCCCATCGGCACGCCGCAGCGCTATTGGGACGTCAAGTTCACGCTCGACGCCAAGATCGGTGAGGAAGAGGCCGCCGAGGAACTGCGCCGGCGCCTGTCCGAGTCGGTCAAGCTGCGCTTGAAGGCCGAGGTGCCGCTGGGCGCCTTCCTGTCCGGTGGCGTGGACTCCAGCGCCGTCGTCGCGGCCATGGCCCAGCTGGACGACCAACCCGTCAACACCTGCTCCATCGGCTTCGACGACCCCAAGTTCAACGAGACCGAGTTCGCCCAGCAGGTGGCGGACCGCTATCGCACCAACCACCGCGTCGAGGTCGTCAGCAGCGACGACTTCGGCCTCGTCGACCTGCTGGCCCACCTCTACGACGAGCCCTACGCTGACTCGTCGGCCATTCCCACTTACCGCGTCTGTGAGCTGGCGCGCAAGCACGTCACGGTGGCGCTGTCCGGCGACGGCGGCGACGAGAGCCTGGGCGGCTACCGTCGCTACAAGATGCACATGATGGAAGAGCGCATGCGCAGCGCCTTCCCGCTGGCCCTGCGCAAGGGCGTGTTCGGCCCGCTGGCCAAGCTCTACCCCAAGGCCGACTGGGCGCCGCGCGTCTTCCGCGCCAAGACCACCTTCCAGGCCATCGCCCGCAACTCGGTCGACGCCTACTTCAACACCATGGGCCTGGTGCGCGACCCGCTGCGCCAGGAGCTGTTCAGCGACGCCTTCAAGCGCGACCTGCAGGGCTGGCATGCCAGCGAGGTCTTCCACCATCACGCCCAGCGCGCCAACACCGACGACCCGCTGGCGCTGATCCAGTACCTGGACATCCACACCTATCTGCCGGGCGACATCAACACCAAGGTCGACCGCGCCAGCATGGCCCACAGCCTGGAGGTGCGCGAGCCCCTGATGGACCACCAACTGGTCGAATGGGTCGCCTCGCTGCCTTCTGACCTCAAGCTGCGCGGCCAGGAAGGCAAATACCTGTTCAAGAAGGCGCTGGAGCCCATGCTGCCGCATGACGTGCTGTACCGGCCCAAGATGGGCTTCGCAGTGCCGCTGGCGCGCTGGCTGCGCGGTCCGCTGCGCGAGCAGACTCGCCAGGCCCTGCAGCAGGGCGCGCTGGCCCAGACGGGCTGGTTCAACCCAACCGTCATCGGCCGCCTGCTGGACCAGCATGAGCGCGGCGTGATGGACCACGCCCAGCCGCTGTGGGTGCTGCTGATGTTCGATGCCTTCCTGCGCAATGCAGGCCTGGGCGCCGCAACCGCGCGCGCCGCGGCCTGAACGATTTCAAGAGATAAAGGGACGACATGAAGGTTTCGGTTTTCGGTCTCGGCTACGTCGGTGCGGTCTCCTGCGCCTGCCTGCCCGAACTCGGCCACGAAGTGGTGGGCGTGGACATCAACCCGCTCAAGGTCGAGCTGATCGCTTCCGGGCAGTCGCCGGTCGTCGAGGAAGGCATCGAGGAGCTGATTGGCGCCGCCGTGAAGGCCGGCAAGTTGACGGCCACGCGCGATGTGGCCGCCGCGGTGCGCGACACCGAGATCTCGCTGATTTCGGTGGCCACGCCCTCACTGCCTAACTACATGCCCGACCTGACCGCGCTGGACGCCGTCGTCGGCCAGATCGGCGCCGAGATCGCCAAGAAGGACGGCCAGCACACACTGGTGATCCGCAGCACGGTCGCCCCGGGCACCACGCGCGCCCGCATCGCGCCGCTGCTGGAGAAGGCCGCCGGCCGCAAGATCGGTGATCGGCTGTCGCTGGTCTTCAACCCCGAGTTTCTGCGCGAAGGCTCGTCGGTCTCCGACTTCCACAACCCGCCGCAGACCATCGTCGGCAGCCTGGATGACGCTGGCGTGGAGGTCATGAAGCGCCTGTATGCCGGCGTGCCGGGCAACTTCGTCGCGGCCGACGTGGGCGTGGCCGAGTCGGTCAAATACCTGTGCAACGTCTTCCACGCGCTGAAGATCGTCTTCGCCAACGAAGCCGGCGCCGTGCTGAAGGAAACCGGCCTGGACTCGCGCGACGTGCTCGAGCTCTTCTGCCGCGACACCCAGCTCAACATCTCCAAGGCTTATCTGCGCCCTGGCTTTGCCTTCGGCGGCTCCTGCCTGCCCAAGGAGGTCAAGGGCTTCCTGACCATCGCCCGCGAGCGCGGCGTGAACATCCCCGTGCTCGGCGCGCTGCTGGACAGCAATGACGCCCACATCGGCCGCGCCTATGAGCTGATCGCCGCCAACGGCCGCAAGCCCGTGGCCCTGTTCGGCCTGGCCTTCAAGCCCGGTACCGACGACCTGCGCGACTCGCCGCTGGTGGTGCTGGCCGAGAAGCTGCTGGGCAAGGGCTTCGATCTGACGATCTACGACAAGTTCGTCAAGATCGCGCGCCTGCTGGGCAAGAACAAGGAATACATCGACCGCGAGATTCCCCACCTCGACAAGCTGCTGCAGGAGACGCCCGACGCCGTGCTGGCGCGCGCCGAGATCATCGTCGTCGGCCATGCCGACGCCGAGACCCGCCAGCGCATCATCGCGCTGGGCAAGCGCGCGCGCGTTGTCGACCTGAACGGCTACGCCGACCTGCGCGACGCTGGATTCGCACAGTACGAGGGCATCTGCTGGTGAACCGACTTCGGGTCGCGTTCGTCTCGCCGGTCTTCCTGTTCCCGGCCGATGCCGGCGGCAAGATCCGCACGGGCAACATCCTGCGCGGCTTGAAGGAGAGCGACCGGTTCGATGTCACGCTGCTGTCGCCGGCCACGCCTGAGCAGCAGCGCGAATGGCAGGGCGAACTCGACCGTCTGTGCGAACGCTTCATCGGCTGGCAGCCGAGCGAGGCACGGCCCCGTTGGCAACGCGCACCCGACCTGCTGTCTTCGCTACCGATCAACGTGGTCAACGACCGCACGCCGGCCGCGGTGGCCGCGGTCGAGCAGGCGCTGGCAGCCGAGCACTTCGACGTGGTCGTCTTCGACTTCGTCCACGCCGCCGTGCTGCGTCCAGAGAAGCTGAAAGGCGCGACGGTCTGCTTCACGCACAACGTCGAGGCCGAGATCTTCGAGCGCCATGCCAAGACGGCGGCGAGAGCGCCGCTGCGCTGGCTGTGGGCCTCGCAGGCGGCCAAGATGCGCCGTTTCGAGCGCGAGGCGCTGGCCCGCTTCACGCGGGTGGTGGCTGTGTCCGAGCGCGACGCCAAGATGTTCGAGAAAAACGACGGGCTGAAGACGGCCCGCGCCATCCCCACCGGCGTGGACCTGGACTTCTTCTCCTGGCAGGCACCGGCTAACGGCAGCCCAACCGTCGTCTTCACCGGTTCGATGGACTGGGAAGCCAATGTCGACGGCATCCGTTTCTACATCGAAGAGGTGTGGCCGCGTGTGCGCGCCCAGGTACCGAACGCACAGCTGCGCGTCGTCGGCAAGAATCCGCCGGCGTCGTTGGTGCAGCGCAATGTCCCCGGCGTCAGCTTCACGGGTTTCGTCGACGACGTGCGCGACCATGCCCGCGACGCCCAGGCCTTCGTCATCCCGCTGCGTGTCGGCGGCGGCACCCGCATCAAGGCCTTCGAGGCCATGGCCATGGGCCTGCCGGTGGTGTCCACCAGCATCGGCATCGAGGGCCTGGACGTTGACGACGGCACCCACTTTCTGCGCGCCGACGGCGCCGAGGCGCTGGCCGAGGCGACGCTCAGGCTCATCCATGACGGCGCCCTGCGCCTGCAGCTGTCACAGGCGGCGCGTCGGTTGGTCGAGGCCCAATTCGGTCACCGCGTGGCCGCCGAAGTCTTCGGCCGCATCCTGATCGAAGCCGTGGAGGCCGTCGCGTGAGAAAGCTGAAGGTCCTCACCTTCTCGACGCTGTTCCCGAGCAGTGTTCGGCCCAGCCACGGCATCTTCGTGGAGACGCGGCTGCGCGAGCTGATGAAGAGCGGCGAGGTCGAATCTCGCGTCGTGGCCCCCGTGCCCTGGTTCCCGTCCACCAGCCCTCGCTGGGGCGACTACGCCAGGTTCGCCGCCACGCCGGCGCGTGAGCAGCGCAACGGCCTGGATGTGCTGCACCCGCGCTATCTGTTGCTGCCCAAAGTGGGCATGACGTTGGCGCCGCTGACGCTGGCTTTGGGCGCGCGTGGCGCGGTGCAGAAACTGATCGACGAGGGCTTCGATTTCGACCTCATCGACGCCCATTACTACTATCCCGACGGCGTTGCCGCCGCGCTGCTGTCCAAGTGGTTCAACAAGCCGCTGACCATCACCGCGCGCGGCACCGACCTGAACCTCATTCCCCAGTACGCCCTGCCCAAACGCATGATCGAGTGGGCGGCCGGGCGCGCATCAGGCTCCATCGGCGTCTGCGCCGCCTTGATGGACGTGCTGCGCGGCTGGGGCCATGACCCGGCGAAGCTGAATACCTTGCGCAATGGCGTAGACCTGGAGCGCTTCCGCCCCCTGCCGCAGGCCGACATGCGCGCGGAGCTCGGTGTGTCCGGCGAGCCGCTGCTGCTGTCCGTGGGGCACCTGATCGAACGCAAGGGCCATCACATCGCTATCGAGGCGCTGGCAGAGCTGGCGAAGCAACGGCCCGGAGCCCGCCTCGTCGTCATCGGCGAGGGCGAGGAGAGGGCGGCACTGACGGCGCTGGCAGCGCGTCTGGGCGTCGCCGACAAGGTGCGCCTGACGGGCTCGCTGCCCAACACCGAGCTGCTGAAGTGGTACAGCGCCGCCGACGTGCTGCTGCTGTGTTCCAGCCGCGAGGGCTGGGCCAATGTGCTGCTCGAGTCCATGGCCTGTGGCACGCCGGTTGCCGCCACCGATATCTGGGGCACGCCCGAGGTTGTTGCCGCACCCGAGGCGGGTGGGCTGGTGAGCGAACGCACGGGCAGCGCGTTCGCCGCGGCCATCGGGGCGTTGCTGGCCAAGGGTATAGACCGCGCGGCCACGCGCCGCTATGCCGAAAGCTTCAGCTGGCAGGCCACGACGGACGGTCAGATCGCTTTGTTCAAGTCCATCGCCGGAGTGGCCGCGCATGCGTGATCTGACATTGCTGGTGATCCTGGGCTGGATCTTCTTGCAGGCGTTCAGGCGGCCTTGGATTGGCATCCTCGGCTGGACTTGGCTGAGCATCATGAATCCCCACCAGCTGTCCTGGGCGCTGAAGACAATGCCCTTCGCCGCCGCCATCGGCGGAGCGACGCTGATCGGCCTCTTCATCACGAAGGACAGACGTGACTATTCGTTGAACCGCGAGAACGTCACGCTGATGGTCTTCATGCTGTGGATGTGCATCACCTTGCCGTTCTCGATGATCTTTGATCAGAGCTTCGAGTTGTGGAGCCGGGTCATGAAGATCGATCTGATGATCCTGGTCACCATGGTGTTGCTGCACAGCAAGCGCCACATGATGCTGCTGACCTGGGTGCTGGTCGCCTCTATCGGTTTCTTCGGTGTCAAGGGGGGCGCCTTCACGGTCCTGACCGGCGGCAGCTACAAAGTCTGGGGGCCCGAGAACACCTATATCGAGGGCAACAACGAGATCGCGCTGGCCATCGTCATCGTCATCCCGCTGATGCGCTTCCTGCAGATGCAGATGAAGGCCAAATGGGCCAAGACGACGATGACCATCTGCATGGTGCTGATGGCGATGGCGGCCCTGGGCAGCCATTCGCGCGGCGCTTTGCTGGCCATTGCCGCGATGGCGCTGGTGCTGTGGTGGCGCGGCAAGAACAAGATGGTGGGTGCGGTCACGATGGTCGTCGTCGCGGTGGCCCTGCTGTCGCTGATGCCGGCTGAATGGTGGGAACGCATGAACACCATCAAGACCTACCAGCAGGACGAGTCGGCCATGGGCCGCATCAATGCCTGGGGCATGGCCTGGAATCTGGCGAAGTCCAACTTCTTCGGTGGCGGCTTCATGATCTGGACGGGGGTCATCTTTGCCGTCTATGGCCCGGACCCCAACGACGTGCACGCGGCCCACAGCATCTATTTCATGGTGCTGGGCGAACAGGGCTTCGTCGGCCTGTTCATCTTCCTGGCGCTGTTCACCATGGGCTGGTTCACGGCCGGCACCTTGCGCACGAAGGCGCGCGGCAAGCCCGAGACGCAATGGCTGTCGGACCTCGGCGGCATGCTGCAGGTGAGCCTGGCCGGCTATGCCGTGGGCGGCGCCTTCCTGAGCCTGAGCTACTGGGACCTGCCGTACAACGTGCTGGTGCTGGCCGTCGTCGGCCGGCGCTGGCTGGAGCGCAAGGAGTGGCTGCGGGAGAAGGAGGAGCCGGTCATCTACTGGCCCGAGTTCCTGAAGAAGCGCTTCGAGAAGAAGAAAAGCATCCCCCTGCCATGAAGCCTTTGTTCAGCCTGCTGTCCCCGGCCGGCGCGCGTGCGCGCCTGACCGTGTTGATCTTCCACCGCGTGCTGCGCGAGCCCGACCCGCTGTTCCCCGACGAGGTCGACGCGGCCCGCTTCGATGAACTGCTGGGCTGGGCCAAGTCCTGGTTCAACGTGCTGCCGCTGGACACGGCGATCCGGCAGCTTCACGATGGCAGCCTGCCGGCACGGGCTGCCGCGCTGAGCTTCGACGACGGCTATGCCGACAACCATGACGTCGCCCTGCCGCTGCTGCAGAAGCACGGCCTGCCGTGCAGCTTCTTTGTCGCCACCGGCTTTCTGGATGGCGGCCGCATGTGGAACGACACGCTGATCGAATCGGTGCGGCTCAGCGCCAAGTCCATGCTGGACCTGCGCGGCCTGCAGGACGGTCGCGGCGAGGACCTGGGGCAACTGGCACTGGGCGATACCGCTGGCCGCCGCGCGATGCTGGGCAAGCTCATCGAACGCGTGAAATACCTGCCTCCCGAGCCGCGGCTGGCCTGCGTCAATGCCATCGCGGCGCGCGCCGAGGTCAACCCGCCGGACGACCTGATGATGAGCAGCGAGCAGGTGCGCAGCCTTCGTCGTGCCGGCATGCAGATCGGTGCTCACACGGTCAGCCATCCCATCCTGGCCACGCTCGACGCCAGCCAGGCCGCCGACGAGATCGGCCGCAGCCGCGATGTGCTGCAGCAGCTGCTGGGCGAGAAGGTCGGCCTGTTCGCCTATCCCAACGGCAAGCCGGGGACGGATTACCTGCCCGAGGTGCATCCCGCCCTCGTGCGCGAACTCGGCTTCGATGCGGCCGTGTCCACGCGCTGGGCCGCGGCGCGGCGCGGCGACGACGTGTTCCAGATCCCGCGCTTCACGCCCTGGGATCGCGACCGGCTGAAGTTCGGCCTGCGGCTGGCGCGCAACCTGCTCAGCTGATGCGCCGCGTCCTCTTCATCGCCTATCTGTTCCCGCCGATCACCAACTCCGGCACGCGGCGCAGCCTCGCTTTCGCCAACCATCTGCCCGATCTGGGCTGGGAGCCGCTGGTGCTGAGCCTGGAGCCCGACCCGCGCTCCCACGTCGACTCGGAGCTGCTGAGTGAGGTCAGGCCTGGCACGCGGGTCGAGCGCGTGCCGCTGCAGAGCCGCGTGCTGGCCCGCCGCTGGGCCGGCTGGCTGCCCGGGCGCCTGCGTGAGCGCGCCGTCGCGGCGCTGGCCTGGCGGCTGCGTGCGCGGTCCGAAGTGCCCGACCAGGCCGCGGGCTGGCTCAAGCCCGCCGTCGAGCGGGCCCTGTCCCTGCGCGACAGCGTGGGTTTTGACGCCATCTACGCCAGCGGCTGGCCCTGGACCGGTTTCCTCATCGCCCGCGAGGTGTCGCGCCGCACCGGCAAACCCTATGTGCTCGACTATCGCGACCAGTGGACGCCCAGCGGCGACATGGCCTGGGAGCAGGTGTCGGCCGAGCAGGCTCGCGAGAACCCGGCGCTGGAGCGGCTGGCGGCGCGCGACGCGGCGGCCGTCGTCACCGTGACCCACGCACTGGTGGACAGCATCGGCCGCGACTGCGGCCGCGGCGACCTGCACCTGATCACCAACGGCTTCGAGCCGGCCGACTTCGCTGGCGAGGCCTCGCCCGTCGCTGATGGCCTGCTGCGCATCGCCTACACCGGCGTCTGGCGCCCTGGCTACGGTTTGCAGGACCTGTATGCGGCCATCGCCTTGCTTCAGGCCCAAGGCTGCCCGGAGCTTTCGCGGCTGCGCGTGCAGGCCGCTGGCTTCAAACCAGGCCCGGCGGCTGAGGCTGGAGTCACCGCATGGGTGACGGAGCTGGGCCCCGTGCCGCACGGCCAGGCCGTCACGCTGATGAAGCAGGCCGACCTGCTCTATCTGCCGGTGCCGACGGGCTACTACGCCACCGCGTCGCTGCCGGGCAAGCTGTTCGAATACCTGGGCTGCGGCCGCCCCATCCTGGCCGTCGTGCCCGAGGCCAGCGAGGTGGCTCAGGTGCTCAACGGCACCGGCGGCGGCGTGCGCGTCGAGCCGGGTGACGTGGCGGGTCTGGCCCAGACGCTGCAGCGCTGGCTGCGTGGCGAGGCCAGCGTGGACACGCCGCGCGATATCGAGCGCTACAGCCGCGCGGCGACAGCACGGCGTCTGGCCGGTGTGCTGGACGCGGCCGCCGACGGCCGGCGCCTGGAGCCACTGAGATGAGCGGCGTACGCAGTGCGCTGCTGTTCTCCTTCGCGGAGCGGTATGCGCTGATCGTCATCAACCTGGCGAGCAACCTGATCATTGCCCGGCTGCTGACGCCGGACCAGATTGGCGTCTACTCGGTGACGCTGGCTGTCATGAGCATCGCCCAGGTGCTGCGCGACTTCGGCGTCGCCAGCTACCTGATCCAGGAGAAGGACCTCACCGACGATCACATCCGCACGGCGCTGGGTGTCACGCTGATCATCGGCATCGGTCTGGGCTTCATCGTCTTTGCCGTGGCACCCTGGGTGGCCGACTTCTATCGCGAGCCGCGCATGCGCGACCTGCTGTGGCTGGCCTCCATGAACTTTCTGCTGCTGCCGTTCTCGACGATCTCGCTGGCGCTGCTGCGCCGCCGCCTCGCCTTCAAGGCCCTGGCCGTCGCGAACCTGGTGGCGACGCTGGCCGGTGCCATCACCAGCGTCAGCCTGTCCTGGGCCGGCTGGGGGCCCATCGGCCTCGTGGCCGGCACGCTGGTCGTCAGTGCGACCACGGGCTTCGCCGCCTGGTGGGCCCAGGGCGAGCGGCGGTTGCTGCGGCCGGGGCTGTCGCAATGGCGCAGCCTGTTCAAGTTCGGCGCCCAGAGCTCGGTCGTGGGCGTCGTCACGTCGGTGTCCATGGACATCAACGACCTGGCCGTGGGCAAGCTGATGGGCTTCACGCCCGTCGCGCTGCTGAGCCGCGCCCAGGGCCTGATGAACCTCTTCCATCGCGACCTGATGGGCGCCGTGCGCAACGTGGCCTATCCCGCTTTCGCAAAGGCCGTGCGCGAGCAGCAGGCCATGGAGCCGCTCTACATCGCCAGCGTCACCTATGTCTGCGTGGTGGCCTGGCCCTTCTACGGCTTCGTCGCCCTCTACGGGCTGGAGACCTTGCGGCTGCTGTTCGGCCCGCAGTGGGACGCGGCGGCGCCGCTGGTGCCCATCTTCTGCCTGGCCGGCGCGCTGGCCGCGGCGATCAGCCTGATCGGCAACCTGATGGTGGCCATGGGCCGCATGGACCTGCTGACGCGCATGGAGGTGGTCTTCCAGCCGGCGCGAGCGGCGCTCATCGTCGCGGCGGCGGCGTATTGGCGCGAGCCCTGGGCCTGCGCGGCCGGGCTGGCGCTGGCCATGCTGCTGCAGCTGCCGCTGGTCTATGTCGTGAAGGGCAAGTTCCTGCCCAACGACTGGCGCGTGCTGCGTGGCCAGCTCGTGCGCAGCATGGCCGTGGCGCTGATCGCGCTGGCGCCGCCCGCGCTGCTGCTGGTGCTTCACCCGCGCGAGCCTGGCCAGACCATGCCTATCCTCTGGTTCGTGCTGGCCATCCTCAGCTGCTGCGTTTCGTGGCTGCTGGCGCTGGGCTGGTGCCGCCACCCGCTGGCCGCCGATCCGGCCTTTGCAAGACTGACGCGGTTCTGGCGGCGAGCTGCCGACAATGCCGCCTAGACCGACAAGACAGACCGAACCCTCACAGGTGAACCCTATGCAACAGTCCCGCCCTCCCGTCATCGGCCGCCTGGTCCGTTTCGCGCTGATCGGCTGCGGCCGCATCGCCCAGAACCATATGGAGGCGATCAAGAAGCACGCCGAGCGCGCCGAGCTCGTGGCGGTGTGCGACACCGACCCCGCGGCCTTGGCGGCCGCCGTCGCCAAGACGGGGGGCCGCGGCTTTGCGTCGTTGACCGAGCTGCTGGCTGCCAAGGCCGAACTCGGCATCGACTGCGTCGTGCTGACCACGCCCAGCGGCCTGCATCCCCGCCAGGCCATCGAGGTGGCCCGCGCCGGCATCGACGTGATGACCGAGAAGCCCATGGCCACGCGCTGGCAGGACGGCCTGGCCATGGTCAAGGCCTGCGACGACGCCGGCGTGCGCCTCTTCGTCGTTAAACAGAACCGCCGCAACCCCACGCTGCAACTGCTCAAGCGCGCGATGAGCGAGGGCCGCTTCGGGCGGCTCTACAACGTCGCCGTCAACGTCTTCTGGACCCGCCCCCAGGCCTATTACGACAGCGCCGAGTGGCGCGGCACGTGGGAGTTCGACGGCGGCGCGTTCATGAACCAGGCCAGCCATTACATCGACCTGCTCGACTGGGTCTGCGGCCCCGTGGAGAGTGTCATGGCCTACACCGGCACGCTGGCCCGCAACATCGAGGTCGAGGACAGCGGCGCGGCGGCGCTGAAGTGGCGCAGCGGCGCCATGGGCACTGTCAACGTCAGCATGCTGACCTATCCCAAGAACCTCGAAGGCTCCATCACCCTGCTGGGCGAGAAGGGCTCGGTGCGCGTCGGCGGCCTGGCGGTCAACGAGATCCAGCATTGGGAATTCGATGCCCCCCATGAGATGGACGCGCTGATCAAGGACGCGAGCTACCAGACCACCTCGGTCTACGGCTTCGGCCACCCGCTCTACTACGACAACGTCATCCAGACGCTGCGCGGCGAGGCCCACCCCGAGACCGACGGTCGCGAAGGCCTGAAGTCGCTGGAGCTGCTGATCGCGCTGTACATGAGCTCCCGCGACGGCAAGCGCATCAACCTGCCGCTGGCCTACTGAAATGGCCACCACCATCCACCCAAGCGCCATCGTCGACGAAGGCGCCCAGCTGGGCGCCGATTGCCGCGTCTGGCACTTCGTGCACATCAGCGCCGGCGCCCGCATCGGCAGCAAGTGCTCCTTCGGCCAGAACGTCTATGTCGGCAACGACGTGGCCATCGGCGACAACGTCAAGATCCAGAACAACGTCTCCGTCTACGACGCCGTGACGCTGGAGGACGACGTCTTCTGCGGCCCCAGCATGGTGTTCACCAACGTCTACAACCCGCGCTCGGCAGTCACGCGCAAGGACGAATACCGCCGCACCCTCGTGAAGCAGGGTGCGACGCTGGGCGCCAACAGCACGATCGTCTGCGGCACCACCATCGGCCGCTTCGCCTTCATCGGCGCCGGCGCCGTCATCAACCGTGACGTGCCCGATTTCGCGTTGATGGTGGGCGTGCCCGCCAAGCAGATCGGCTGGATGAGCCGCTTCGGCGAGCGCCTGGAATTGCCCGTCGCGAGCGAACAGCCCGTCGACGCCACCTGCCCCCACACCGGCGACCGCTACCGTCTGAGCGGCAACCGCCTGGAGATCATCTGATGGACTTCATCGACCTCAAGAGCCAGTACGCGGCCCTGCGCGACAACATCAACGCCCGCATCCAGAAGGTGCTGGACCACGGCCAGTACATCCTGGGCCCCGAGGTCAAGGAGATGGAGCAGGCCCTCGTCACCTACACCGGCGCCAAGCACTGCATTAGCGTCGCCAGCGGCACCGAGGCGCTGCTGATCTGCCTGATGGCCCTGGACCTGCAGCCCGGCGATGAAGTCATCACCAGCCCCTTCACCTTCGCGGCCACGGCCGAGATGATCGTGCTGGCCGGCGGCGTGCCGGTCTTCGTCGACATCGAGCCCGGTACGGCCAATATCGACGCCAAGCTCATCGAAGCCGCGATCACGTCGAAGACCAAGGCCATCATGCCGGTCAGCCTGTACGGCCAGGTGGCCGACATGGACGAGATCAACGCCATTGCCGGCAAGCATGGCCTGGCCGTCATCGAGGACGCCGCGCAGAGTTTCGGCGCGTCGTACAACGGCAAGAAGAGCTGCAACACCTCCACCTTCGGCTGCACCAGCTTCTTCCCGAGCAAGCCGCTGGGCTGCTATGGCGACGGTGGTGCCATCTTCACCAACGACGACGCGCTGGCCCAGGCCTGCCGCGAGATCCGCATCCATGGCCAGAGCCAGCGCTATCTGCACACCCGCGTCGGCGTGGGTGGCCGCATGGACACGCTGCAATGCGCGGTCGTGCTGGGCAAGCTGGATCGCTTCGAGTGGGAGGTCCGCCGCCGGCTCGAGCTCGGCGAGGCTTACCGCGCCAAGCTGCAGGCGGCCATCCCGAGCCTGCAGCTGCTGGAAGTCCGGCCCGACCGCGACTGCGTCTGGGCGCAATACACCGTCTTCGTGGACGACCGCGAGGCCGTGCAGGCCAAGCTCAAGGCCGCCGGCGTGCCGACCGCCGTGCATTACCCGCGCCCGCTGCATCACCAGCCGGCCTATGCCAAATACGGCCAGCCGGACGCCTGCCCGCACAGCATCGCCGCGGCGGCTCGCGTCATGAGCCTGCCCATGAGCGCCGACCTCACCGAGGAGCAGCAAGACCAGGTCGTCGGGGCTTTGGCCGCGGCACTGGCCTGACCATTCGCGGATGAAATTCCGGCCCGACATCGAGGGACTTCGGGCCCTGGCCATCGTGCCCGTCGTGGTCTTCCACGCCTGGCCCGCGGCCATGCCCGGCGGCTTTGTCGGGGTGGACATCTTCTTCGTGATCTCGGGCTATCTGATCACGACGCTGCTGCTGCAGCGCCTGGCCGCTGGCAGCTACAGCATCGCCTCCTTCTATGCGGCGCGCATCCGGCGCATCTTCCCGGCGCTGTTCGCGATGCTGGCCTTGGTCGCGCCGGCCTGCCTGCTGCTGCTGGAGCCGCAGGCGCTGCGCGAGTTTGCGCGACTGCTGGGGGCCACGGGGCTGTTCGTCTCCAACATCGAGCTGTACCGGACGACCGGGTATTTCGAAGGAGCCGCCGAGCTCAAGCCCCTGCTGCACACCTGGTCGCTGGCCGTCGAGGAGCAGTACTACATCGTCTTTCCGCCGCTGCTGGCCCTGTTGTGGCGCTTCGCGCGCCGGCATATCGGCATCATGCTGCTGGGCGTGGGCCTCGTGTCGCTGGCCTGGTGCCTGCGGTTGATGCCTTATGACGCCGAGCTGGCCTTCTACGCGGCACCAGCGCGCACCTTCGAGCTGATGATCGGCTCGGGCCTGGCCTGGTGGTCCAGCCGCAGTGATTCACCGCCCGCGCGCCCGGCCTGGGTGGACTCGGGGCTGGGCTGGACGGCGCTCGCGGCCCTCGTCGCCTCGCTGTTGCTGATGCGGGCCGATCACGCTTTCCCGGGGCCGATGGCGCTGTGGCCCTGCCTCGCGACGGCGGCGTTGATCTGGGTCGGTGCCACGCAACGGGCGGTCGCGACGCGCTGGCTGTCGGCCGCGCCGCTGCGCTGGATCGGCGCGCATTCGTTTTCGCTCTACCTCTGGCACTGGCCGGTGCTGGTGCTGACGCGGCATCTGGTGCTGGACCAGCCCTCGCCGGTGCAGGCCGCGCTGGCCGTGGCCTTGTCCGTCGCGCTGGCCTGGGCCTCGCTGCGCTGGGTGGAGGCACCGGTGCGGCGCTCCAAGGTGGCGCAGCCGGTCATGCTCGTGGCGGGGGCGTCCACCATCGTGGCCAGCCTGGGCGCGGCCTGGGCGCTGACGGCCGTGTCCGACCAGCGTGCCGCCCAGCCGGGCCGCGATGCGGTGCTGCGTGCCGGCGCGAGCGACTTCAGCCTCGACCGCAAGCGCTGCCACTCCAGCGGCAACCGCTGGCTGAACTATGGCGCGCGCTGCCTGTTCGGGCCGGGCTCGGCCACGAAGACGCTTGCGGTCTGGGGTGACAGCCATGGCGTCGAGATCGCCCGTGCGTTGGGCGACCAGGCGACGGACCGGCGTGTGGCTCAGCTGACGGGCTCGACCTGCCCGCCGGCGTTGGGCTTCGAGCCCCCCGGCCGGCCACGCTGTGCGGCCGTCAACAGCGCGCTGCTGGAAAGGCTGGTGGCTGACACCAGCGTCGACAGCGTGCTGCTGGTGGCGCGCTACGAGTTCTATCTGGACGGCCCCGGCGCGACGGCCTTCGAGGCGGGCCTGGTGCAAAGCATCCAGCGCCTGCACGCTGCCGGCAAGCAGGTGTTGCTGCTGGACCCGGTGCCCACCTACCACTACCCGGTGCCGGCGGCTCTCGCCATGCGCTGGCGACGCGGAGACGAGCTGGCCGCGCAGGGCCAGATGGCGGCCGACTACCGCATCCGGCAGGCCGCGTCGCTGGCCCTGGTGCAGCGGCTGACCGCTGATGGGCAAGCCGAACGCGTCGGGCTGGACCAGCTGCTGTGCGGCGGCCCGCGTTGTAAGGTGTTGGAGGGGGATGCCAGCCTGTACTTCGACGACAACCACCTCAGCATGACTGGCGCCGCAATAGTCGCCCCCGCCGTGCTGCGGTTGCTGGAGGTCAAGACGACCGCAACTGCGGCTGGGCCTGGTCTTCTCCGATGACGGTGTGCAGGCCAAGGTCAGGCGGCGAGTGTGCCGACGGCGATGCGCAACACGTGCCTGCTGCACCCCCGAGCCGAGGGTTTGGGTTGCGGAATGTCGACGCCAGTGTCCATGTGTGATGTAAAAGTGGTCATTTGATGACGAGGCGAGTCCGCTATGCGCGCTCGCAAGGGAAGAGGGCTCCGTGAACCTCCGCTTCACGTTGAGGTATTGATGGATTCTTTACACATCTCGATTTCGGTTCCTATGCGCGTCCTTCTCAACCGGCTCCTCGCGGTCTTGCTCGGCGCTTGCATCTGTTCCTTGGGACTTGCGGCGAACGACGCGCGCGCTGCGGAATTTATTGCTACATGGCGTCAGATTTCCACGACCAATGCGCCCCCATGGCGCGAGTGGAGCGCCATGACGTGGGTGGACTCGCTCAATCAGGCGGTTTTTTGGGGAGGGGCCGGCGGCGGAGCCTATCTCAACGATGTTTGGGCTTTTGATCCTCTTGCCAAGTCATGGACGCTGCTCGATCCCAATAACAGCTGCGCGGGCAATACTTCGTTCAATAAACCCAATGGCTCAGACGAAAGCGGCGTGGTATTTGATCCCATAAATAACTATTTCTGGCTTTGGAATGGTGGCAGTGGCTACAGATGTGCCAGCCAGCAGGGTTTTACGCGGTCTGCTGGTGCCGGTACGACGGGCACGAAGTTGGTAGATCCGACGCTGCCAGCCACGACGAATGACTTCTACAAGGATTGGCTCGTGCAAAACGGCGGTAGCCCGACTGCCGTGGTCCTGTCCTATGATGCGGCGCTCAAGACGCTGACGTTGGACCGCGATATCGGGATCGGCGCCGGTGCGGCCTATTCCGTATACGCGGACTTCGGAAGCGGTGCTTGGGCATACTCCCTGAGTACTGGGCAATACATCAGGCTGATGGAGCGTCACTGGGGCTATACCGGATTGGCGCCCACAGAGCGTCATAGCCCAGGGTTCGCTGGAGATGGCGCCAATGCCTATATGTTCGGAAGTGCCAGCAATGATAATTCATTGTATAAACTGAATTTTTCGACCAGAGAATTTACGCTTGCGATCCCTGCTGGCCAAGGGACTTCGCCTGAGCCCCGCGGCCAGATAGAGAACCAGTTTGTCTACGACTCCTTCAGTCGCCAATTCGTGCTGTTTGGAGGGGTATGCTTTGATCGACAGTCGGTGCGGTGCATCAACAATGCCTATTTAAACGACACGTGGCTGTACGACCCTGCAACCAACAGTTGGAGGGAAGTAACCGGAGCCGTTGGCCCGAGCGAACGCAGCTACGCGCAGATGTATTTCGACTCGAAAAATGGAGTTGTCGTTCTGTTTGGTGGCGTTTCGCCTTCCGGTTCGGCATTGGACGATCTGTGGACTTTCGACACGAGAACCCTCTTGTGGACCGAGGTGCACGTGCCGACAACAAACCCGGGGAACGTGTCTCTTGCGCTGACTACGTTTGCACCTTCCACGGGGTGTGGCTACTCGGTGTACGGCCACTCCAGGGGCTCGGCGCTGTTCGGCATCTGGGAGCTTTGCCTTCAGCCGAACACGCCCCCCGTGGCGGTCATTTCCGTGCCCTCGGTTAATTTGCAGGCCGGAATCTTCACTACCTTTTCCGGTTCTGCGAGTACAGATGCTGAAGCCAACATTGCAAGTTATGGGTGGGACTTCGGCGACGGCACGACCGCGGTTGGAGTTTCAGCTAGGAAGGTTTATGCAAACGCTGGAACCTACACCGTCCAGTTGACGGTTACCGACTCCGTGGGTGCGACATCTACTGCTACGCAGCAAGTTGTGGTTTCACAAGGGGCTTACCCGCCGCCAAGCGCGAATTTTGAAATACAGCCAGGTGTTGGAACTGCAGGGGCGGTTGCGCAGTTTTCCGCTGCGTTGAGCAGCGCCCCTGGTGGTTCCATTGCTTCTTATGTTTGGGATTTCGGCGATGGCACGACCGGAGTCGGAGTCAGCGTCGCCAAGACATACCAGTACATCGGCACGTATAAAGTCGCCTTGACGGTGGTGGATAATCATGGATTGAGTTCTGTGAAGACCGCTTTGTTTTCGGTTGGAGCGCCTCCAGGTGTTGCCACGAATGTGGCGTTGGCTGCCAATGGCGGTATTGCATCTGCCTCCAGCGTGTATGACGGCCATTACCCGGTTAAATCAATCAATGACGGTGATAGAAAGGGTTTGAATTGGGGCGCCGGAGGGGGGTGGAACGATGCCACGTCGCGTGTCTATCCCGACTGGGTGCAGGTCGACTTCAACGGCATGCAGACGATCAGCGAAATTGACGTATTCACACTGCAGGATGATAAGGAATCGCCGTCGGCGCCTACGCTGGCGATGACCTTCGCAAAATATGGAATCACTCAGTACGACGTCCAGTATTGGGATGGCGGCGGATGGGTGACTGTAGAAGGCGGCAATGTCACCGGAAATGACAAGGTGTGGCGGCAATTTGTATTTGCACCGGTTAGTACGACCAGTATTCGAGTCCTGATAGCAGGTGCGATGAACAACTTCTCGCGCATCGTCGAAGTGGAGGCCTGGACGCCGGGAGGCATGGCCAACCAGGCGCCGGTGGCCAACATCAGCGGCCCGACGAGTGGGCAGGTGGGCGCGAACCTGAGCTTCTCCGGCGCCGGCAGCACCGATGCGGAAGGCCCCATCGCCAGCTACGCGTGGACGTTCGGAGACGGCACGAGCGCCAGCGGGGTGTCGGCCACGAAGAGCTACAGCGCGGCAGGCAGCTACACGGTGACGCTGACGGTGACCGACGCTGGAGGCCTGACCCACAGCAAGACGCAGGCGGTGGTGATCACGGCGCCGGCCAACCAGGCGCCGGTGGCCAACATCAGCGGCCCGACGAGTGGGCAGGTGGGCGCGAACCTGAGCTTCTCCGGCGCCGGGAGCACGGATGCGGAAGGCCCCATCGCCAGCTACGCGTGGACGTTCGGGGACGGCACGAGCGCCAGCGGYGTGTCGGCCACGAAGAGCTACGGCGCGGCGGGCACGTATACGGTGACGTTGACGGTGACCGACGCTGGAGGCCTGACCCACAGCAAGACGCAGGCGGTGGTGATCACGGCGGCAACGGGAGGACAGGCGGTCAATGTTGCTGCAGCCGCCAACGGCGGCGTCGCCACAGCGTCCAGCACTTTTGATTCCAGATTTCCCGCCAGCGCGGTCATCGACGGCGATCGGCTGGGGCTGAATTGGGGAGCTGGCGGCGCGTGGGCGGATGGCACTTCGGGCGTCTACCCGGACTGGGTGCAGATCGACTTCAACGGCATGCAGACGATCAGCGAAATCGATGTGTTCACGCTGCAGGACAACGCCTACTCGCCCTCAGTGCCGACGCTGGCGATGACGTTCAGCAACTTCGGTATCCTGCACTTCGAAGTCCAGTACTGGAACGGTGCCGGGTGGGTGGGTGTGCCGGGCGGCAGCGTCATCAACAACAACAAGGTGTGGCGGCAGTTCGTCTTCGCGCCCATCACCACACAGCGCATCCGCGTGCTGGTGAACAGCTCGGCCTACTATCTCTCTCGCATTGTCGAGGTGGAGGCGTGGACGCCGGGCAGCATGGCCAACCAGGCGCCGGTGGCCAACATCAGCGGCCCGACGAGTGGGCAGGTGGGCGCGAACCTGAGCTTCTCCGGCGCGGGCAGCACCGATGCGGAAGGCCCGATCGCCAGCTACGCGTGGACGTTCGGGGACGGCACGAGCGCCAGCGGGGTGTCGGTCACGAAGAGCTACAGCGCGGCAGGCAGCTACACGGTGACGTTGACGGTGACCGACGCTGGAGGCCTGACCAACAGCAAGACGCAGGCGGTGGTGATCACGGCGCCGACCAACCAGGCGCCGGTGGCCAACATCAGCGGCCCGACGAGTGGGCAGGTGGGCGCGARCCTGAGCTTCTCCGGYGCCGGCAGCACCGATGCGGAAGGCCCCATCGCCARCTACGCGTGGACGTTCGGCGACGGCACGAGCGCCAGCGGCGTGTCGGCCACGAAGAGCTACAGCGCGGCAGGCAGCTACACGGTGACGTTGACGGTGACCGACGCTGGAGGCCTGACCCACAGCAAGACGCAGGCGGTGGTGATCACGGCGCTGGCCAACCAGGCGCCGGTGGCCAACATCAGCGGCCCGACGAGTGGGCAGGTGGGCGCGAGCCTGAGCTTCTCCGGCGCCGGCAGCACCGATGCGGAAGGCCCGATCGCCAGCTACGCGTGGACGTTCGGGGACGGCACGAGCGCCAGCGGGGTGTCGGTCACGAAGAGCTACAGCGCGGCAGGCAGCTACACGGTGACGTTGACGGTGACCGACGCTGGAGGCCTGACCCACAGCAAGACGCAGGCGGTGGTGATCACGGCGGCAACAGGGGGACAGGCGGTCAATGTTGCTGCAGCCGCCAACGGCGGCGTCGCCACAGCGTCCAGCACTTTTGACTCCAGATTTCCCGCCAGCGCGGTCATCGACGGCGATCGGCTGGGGCTGAACTGGGGAGCGGGCGGCGCGTGGGCGGATGGCACTTCGGGCGTCTACCCGGACTGGGTGCAGATCGACTTCAACGGCATGCAGACGATCAGCGAAATCGATGTGTTCACGCTGCAGGACAACGCCTACTCGCCCTCAGTGCCGACGCTGGCGATGACGTTCAGCAACTTCGGTATCCTGCACTTCGAAGTCCAGTACTGGAACGGTGCCGGGTGGGTGGATGTGCCGGGCGGCAGCGTCATCAACAACAACAAGGTGTGGCGGCAGTTCGTCTTCGCGCCCATCACCACACAGCGCATCCGCGTGCTGGTGAACAGCTCGGCCTACTATCTCTCGCGCATTGCCGAAGTGGAGGCCTGGACCGCATCTCAATAGTCAGGATGGCCGGGCCGTTGCAGGTGATGGGATGGATGCCCCGACCCGAAGAGGGCACCCAACCGTCAAAGTGGATAGGTCAGCAACCGCTTGATCGGCAGGAGGGCTTGCAGCCCGTCGTTCAGGCGAGCCGGTAGTCTGGCGCGTGCCGGCGCAGCCACTGCTCCAGCATCATCAGGATCCAGACCATCTCGCCGTAGTAGCCGGCATGCTCCTTGAGCCGCTGGGTCAGCAGGCTTTCGACGAACTCGGTGCGCACGATGCCGCGTGCCGCCACGCCGCGCAGTGATTCCGCGGCCAGTGCGTTCAGCGCCGCGTCCTTGACGGCCCAGGGGCCGAAGGGCAGGCCGAAGCCATGCTTCTTCTTGGTCAGGATCTCGTCGGGCAGGAAGCCGCGCAGCGCCTCCTTGAAGAACCAGCGCAGCTTCAGGCCCTTGAGCTTGTAGCTGGTCGGCAGCTTCAGCGAGAAATCCAGCAGCCGCGTGTCCAGCAGCGGGAAGCCGACGTCCACACCAGCCAGGGCTGTCGTGCCGACGACCTTGGGCAGGTCGTTCTCGGCCAGCGTGTAGCGCCAGTCGAAGGCCAGCATCTGGTTGACGAGGCTGGCCTCGTGCGGGCCGGCGGCCCAGGTGGCGCGCTGGTGGTCGCGCGGTGCGCCGGTGTCCACGGCGGCCAGGAAGGCTGGCGTCAGCACCTCGCTCATGCCCAGTCGGTCCAGCAGGTTGTAGCTCTGCATGCGGTCGGGCATGGGCACGCGGGCCTGGCGGATGTAGCTGGTGCCCTTCTTGAGCAGCGGGATGTTGCCGGTGACCGGGTTGACGAACAGCGGGTTCAGCACGCCGGTGCGCAGCGGCGACGGAATCTGGCTGTAGACATGGAAGACGCGCTCCTTGGCATAGCGGGTGTTGCCGCCAAAGAGCTCGTCGCCGCCGTCGCCGGCCAGCATGCGGTGGTAGCCATCGTCATGCGCCTTGCGCGCGCAGTAGAAGGCGGGCACTGCGGAGGAATTGCCGAACGGCTGGTCGTAATGGGCGGCGACGTCGGGGATGGCCGCCACCAGATCGGCCGGTGTCACGTAGTACTCGTGATGGTCGGCGCCAAAAGCCTTGGCGGCGATGCGCGCGTATTCCATCTCGTCATAGCCCTCGGCCTCGAAGCCGATGGAATAGCTGGCCGGCGCCTGGCCCGTGGCCTCGCGCAGCAGGCCGGCGACTGTGGAGCTGTCGGTGCCGCCGCTCAGGAAGCAGGCGGTCTTGCCGTCGGCGCTCAGCCTGTCCTTGACCGCCGCGCGCAGGATGCCGTGGAACTCCTCCTTCAGCGCGTCGAAGCTGGGCCGGGCCTGCTCGTCGAAGCGCGCGACCCAGTAGGGTGCGACGGTCAGCTGGCCGTTCTCGAACAGCGCGTAGTGGGCCGGCGGCAGGCGGTGGATGCCGGCGTAGATGGTGCGCGGGGACGGGATGCAGTGATGGAAGAGGTAGTTGAAGAGGGCCTGGGTATCCAGCTCGCGGATGCCGAGCTGGCGGGCCAGTTCGTCGGCCCGCGTCGCGAAGTGCAGGCGGCCGTCCCGCACGGCGTAGCACAGGCTGTGCACGGCGAAGCGATCGATGGCGAGGTAGCTGCCCCCACCGGGGAGGTCGAGCGCGACGGCGAATTCGCCGCCCACGTCGGTCGCGCAGGCGGCGCCGCGCGCGGCATAGGCTTGGCGCCAAGCGGCCAACGCATCTCCGGCGCGCGCGCTGAAGCGGGGGGAGCCGGAGGCGAACGGCGTGTCGGGCGGCAGGGCTTGGGCTTGCATGCGGATCTTGGGGTCAGGACGCGGGATTGTCGTTGGGATGGGCAGTGCTTCGCAGTGCGTGCAGGCGCCGCCAGGCATTGCCGACGGTCTGGCGCACCAGGCCGACCAGGCCGCGCAGCGTCAAGGGGTCGTAGGCGACCAGCCCGAGGCGTTCGCGGCGCTGGCTCATCCATTCGGCCTTGTACGGGGCGTCGCCGATCAGATAGTCCACCTCCTGGACGCGCTCCAGGTCGAGCGCCTGCTCCATCAGCAGGGCGGTCAGCAGCGTGCCCGGAGCCAGCGCCTTGTAAGCCTGGTCGTAGGCCAACTTGTAGATGTTGGCACGGCCGTTGGCGATGATCCAGATCTGGGCCGCCACCGGTTTGTCGTGAAGCCAGGCCAGGCCCAGGCGCAGCCAGCCGCGGCGCGCGCACAGGCGGATCAGGCCTGGCATGAAGTCGGGGTAGGGCTCGGGCACCTTCCAGCTGTGGGCGTAGACATCGCGATAGGCGGCCAGTGCGCCTTCGAGCGCGTCGCCGTCGCGCACGACCTCCAGCCGACCGCCTTCACTTGCGAACTTCTTGCCCATGCGCTTGATCGTGCTGCGCAACTGGCCGCTGCGACCCTTTAGATAGTCGGCCCAGTTCTGGCGCACCGGCTCATACCAGTTGCCAAACGAGAAGTAGGCATGCGTGCTGAGGCCGGCAAGAGTCAAAGCCCTCTTGAGCAGCGCGAACTCTCGCGAATCCGGGTCCATCGGCGAGAAACGATAGGCGGCCGCGCCGCCGCCCGTCCGTCGCAAGGCGCGTGTCAGCGGCAGCAGATCCTCGGCCTCGACGTCGTCTTCCATCGCCAGCGCGTAGATGGCTGTGTAGAAGTTGGACAGCGCGCTGATTTCACGGCCCAGTGCCCCGCTCTGCGCGACGGTGGGCAGCACGGCCAGCACGCGCCCCTGGCGGCGCAGCACGTGGATGCGCACCTGGGCCTGCGGTTCGCTTGCATAGACGGTGTCGATCAGGTTGGCGTACCAGTCTGCACCCAGCTCGACATGGCGCTGCTCGGCCTTGTGCATCAGGGCAAGTGCATCCGCCGGCAGCTCGCGCACGTGGATGTAGGTGTCGACGCTGGCGCCGCTGCGGCTCACCATGATGTCGGTGTCCACCGGTTGGCTGGCACGACCGTGCCAGCCGCGGCTGCCGCGCCTGAGCAGGCCATAGAGGGCCGGCAGGCCGCGGTGGCGATAGACGCTCACATGGTTGATCCAGCGCTGCGACGTGGACCATGCCAGCAGGTCGGATTCGGCGTTCGTGTAGAACTCGACGCCGCCGCCTGGTGCACGCGTGAACAAGTCCTCCAGCGTGCGCAGCAGCAGGATGCGGCCGGGCGCAAAGCGCTCGAACTGCTCGTGGAAGGCCGTCTTCAGCATGACGGCCATGCCACCGCTCAGCAGCAGCATGCGCGAGGCCAGCAGTTCTTCGCCCAACCAGAGTTCGTAGACCAGCGACTCGCCGCGGGCGGCGAACTCGCGCATGACTTCGGCGTAGAAGGGCCCCTGCGGGTTGTCGCTGCTGACGGCCGTGCCTTCGCGGCCTTTCCAGCCGCTGGACTCCAGCCCCGCGTAGCGTTGCACCGCAGCCTCGATCGACTCGGGTGCGCTGGTGACGGTCAACCGTTCTCCACCTGGCTCGGATTGCAGCCGGCGCAGGTAGCGGCGCATGTTCTGGATGAGCTTGCGCGGTCGTTGAGCCCAGTAGTCATCGAAGCTGCCCTTCAGGCTGACGCTCATCGTCAGCGCATGCGGCTGGCTCTGCACGGGAAGCCTGGGCAGCTCGCGCAGGTCGCCGAAGTGCGGGTCGTTGCACAACAGGTCCAGCTCGCTCGCATAGCCGGGCAGCGCAACGAGCAGGCCGCGCAGCTCCAACCCGGCCGGGATCAGGCTGGGGCCGATCTGCGTCTGCGAGGGCAGGAAGCTGGACCAGACACCCAGGCCGCGCGTCTGGGGGTTGATGAGCAGCATGGCGACGGCCTCGCCTTCGCGGCTGGCGATGGCGAGCAGCACGCCTTGCGCCGCGAAATGGCGCAGCAGGGCATCGACGAACAAGCCATCGAGCATGCCGTGGCCGCCCATGAGCTGCCCGTTGAGGCGATCCCAGGCCTCCCGGTGGGGGCCGAGGCCTTGCACCGGGGTCAGCGTGTGGAGTTGCCAGTCCAGGCCGGGGTTCATGGGGTGTCGAGATCCAGGAAATGTGCGCCCGTCCTGGCGCAGAGACGGGCATGGTGGCGGATGCGGCCCAGCTCCGCCAGCACACGCAGGCTGGCCAGCAGGCTGCCGAGGAAGGCCTTCAGGTCGTGGTTGGCAAGCAGCTCAGCCAGCGGCTGCACGACGCCAGCGGCCAGCAGCCGCAGCAACTGGCCGGGCAGGCTGCCGCCGGGGCGCTTGAAGTCCAGCAACAGCTCCGAGCGCTTGCGCTCACCGCGGCTGGCGACCTGGCTGCCCCAGCTCTGCGGCGCACGGGCAGCCTTGGCGCGCAGATGCACGATGCGCGCGGCCGGCAGCAGCGCCGTGCGCAGGCCGTGATGGGCGAAGCGCTCGATGAGGTCGTCGTCTTCGCCGTACATGAAGAACAGCGGGTCGAAACCGCCGACACGGCTGAACACCCCGGCGCGCAGCATCCAGGCCGCCGCATTGATGCCGCGGGTGGGGTAGTGCGGCTGCACGCGGCCGAGGCAGGCGTCGGACAGATAGCCCGGCGCATGGCGCTGTAGATAGGCGCTCTGGGTGTTCGGGTCGACGCGGCCCAGGTCGGGGCTGCAGTGCAGGGGGCTGACGATGTCGAAGCCCGGCTCGGCCTCCAGGAAGGCCACGAGCTGGGCTATGGCTTCGGGCGTGACGTAGGCGTCCTGGTTCAGCAGGAAGATCGCGTCGGCGCCGGCGCGCAGGGCGTGGGCGATGCCCAGGTTGTTGCCGCGGCCGAAGCCGAGGTTGGTGGCGCTTTCGATGAGGACGGCTTCGGGGAAGTCCCGGCGCACCAGGTCGCGGGTGGTGTCGGTGGACGCGTTGTCGACGACGACGGCCGTGCCGGGATGGTTGCTGTCGCGCAGGGACTGCAGCGCGCCGGCAATCCATGCGGCGCCGTTGAAGGTGACGATGACGACGAAGACCTTCATGAGGCGGCTGCCGCGGCACGGCGTCGATCGAGGAAAGCGCGGATTTCCGCGTACAGCGGATGGCCAAGCAGTTTCAGTCCGACCAGCCAGATCAGCACGGTCAGGCCGGCGCAGGCCAGCAAGGCGTGGAAGGCGAGCGGTTGGCCGGCCGGGCGCAGCCAGGCCGCCACCAGGGCGGCGGGCAGCAGGCAGGCCAGGGCCAGCAGCGCATTGCGCGCCAGCTCGCGTGCAATGGCGCCGAAGTCGCTGGGCAGGCAGCGTTGCTTGAAGGCATAGAAATAGGGCACGGCCACCACGGCCATCGCCAGCACGCCCAGCGCCAGCGGCTCCAGCGCCCGCCAATGCCAGATGACGGCGATCAGCAGCAGGGCCTTGACCGGCTGGATGATGAGGTCAGCCAGCGCCACCAGCTTTGAAT
Organism: Roseateles sp. P4_D2; assembly: GCF_056401875.1. Classification (NCBI taxonomy): domain Bacteria; kingdom Pseudomonadati; phylum Pseudomonadota; class Betaproteobacteria; order Burkholderiales; family Sphaerotilaceae; genus Roseateles; species Roseateles sp. P4_D2. Next base: position 572,011 of record NZ_JBFUIM010000001.1, read on the forward strand.
GGCCAGCGGCCAACATCAGCGTCGGGATCAGGCTGTTCAGCACGCTGACCGCGCCGGCGGCGCAATAGATGGGCACCAGGGGCGCCGACGCATCCCATTGCGAGCCGAACATCAGCCGCAGCACCTCGAGCGCGAACAGGCCGACGAAGCCGTAAAACGGCCAGGCGACGGCGCTGACAGCCCCAAGGCTCTGCACGAAGCGCTGCTCCAGCCGCTCATCGTCGCGGTGGGCCTGAGCGAAGGCCGGGTAGGCGACCGAACGCACCGTGCCCATGATGTCGCGGTGGAAGAGGTTCATCAGGCCTTGCGCGCGGCTCGCGATGGCTACCTGGCCGAAGTCCAGCAGCTTGCCCACGGCCAGGTCGTTGATGTCCATGGACACCGAGGTGACGACATTGGCTGCCGTGACCGGGCCGCCGAAGCGCAGGATCTCGCGCCAGCGGTGCAGCTGTGGCCGGGCCAGGCGCCCCCAGGCGCCGGCCAGGCTGACACCCAGCGCGGTAATGAGGCTGGCCCCAACGTCGCCCCAGGCCAGGCTGGCCGCGCCCACGCCGGCCCAGGCCAGGCCCAGCGTCGTGAAGGTGCCGACGACCGCGGCGGCGACGTTGACGCGCATCAGCACGTCGAAACGCATGTCGCGCCGCAGCAGCGCGATCGAGATCGAGTTGAAGGGCAGGATCAGGAAGTTGATGGAGATGATTCGCACAATGTGCGTCAGGCTCGCGTCGCCATAGAACTCGCCGATCCACGGCGCCACGGCGTGGATGCCGGCAAACAGGCCGCCGCCGAGCAGCAACGAGGTGCCCAAGGCGCTGCCGACATCCTCAGGGCCCAAGTCCTTGCGCTGGATCAGGTAGTTGGCAAGGCCGAAGTCGCGCACGACCTGGGCCATGCTGATCAGCGCCATCGACACCGAGTACAGGCCGATCTGTTGCGGCGTCAGCAGGCGTGCCAGCAGCGTGAACGACAGCAGCTGCAGGCCGATCAGCAGATAGCGTTCCAGGAAGGCGAAGCCGAGCGAGCGGCGGACCGTGTTCATCAATACAGGCCCTGCTTCTTCTGCGAGTGGCGTTCCACCCAGGCAGAGTAGGTCGCCGGAGACCAGTGCGACCGCCAGCGGCTGTCCACGCGCCCCCAGCAGCGCAGCAGGCGCAGTTCGCGCGCAAAACGCTCGGCCACGGGTTCGCGCCGCAACGGCCCGAGCAGCCAGCCCAGGCCATCCTGCAGCAGCTGCAGGTATTGCCACAGCGGCACACCGGCGAACTCGTGGCTGCCGGGCGGCCACCAGGACGACAGGCCCGCCTTGAAGGCCCAGCGGCGGAAATAGCGGCGCGTCAGCACGGCCGCGTCGACGGGCGCAGTGATGCACAGGGACGGCTCATAGGTCACCGCCTCGCCGCGCGCCTGGCAGCGCTGGCCGAATTCGAGGTCCATGTGCCGGAAGTGCAGTTCCGAGAACAGGCCGACGCGATCGAACAGCGCTGCGCGCGCCACCAGGTTCGCGCCGGCCGGTGCGTACTCCGGCGGGGTCGGCGCGATGCGCTCAGGCCCGAGGTCGGCGCCGCCGACCACCGCGGCCATGCTGTCGTGATACCAGGCGGGCCGGCCACCGGGGGGCCATTGCAACTCCGTGCGTCCGCCGGCCAGGGCCGGGCCGCCGGCGCCGAAGACGGCGGCGATGTTCTCCAGCCAGTCCACGGGGAAGAGGATGTCGTCGTCGGTGAAGGCCAGCACATTGCAGCCCAGTTCGCGGGCGCGGCGGATGCCGGCGTTCAGCGCGAACTGCTTGCCCTGGCGGGGCTCGAACAGCACATGCAGGCGGCCCAGCGGCCAGCCCGGTTGCAGGGCCTGGAGTCGCGCCTGCGTGTCGTCGGTCGAGTTGTTGTCCACCACCAGCACTTCGACGGCCGTGTCGGCCGGCGCGTGCATGGCGCCGAGCGAGGCCAGCGTGGTCGCGAGCAGGGCGGCCCGGTTCCAGGTGCAGACGATGACGGCCAGCCGCTTCATCGCTGGGCGGCCACGCGGCGGTAAACCTCCAGATGGCGGCGCCAGCTCTCGCCCCAGCGAAAGCCCTGGGCCCAGGCGGCGGCACGGGCCGCCTTGTCGGCACGTGCCTCGGGAGGCAGCGTCGCGGCGTCGTTCAGCGCGGCGGCCCAGGCCGCCAGGTCCTCGGCCGGCACCAGCGTCGTCAACGGCCCGACCAGTTCGGCCAGGCTGCCCAGCGGGCTGAAGATGACGGGCGTGCCGGCGGCCTGGGCCTCGACGGCCGGGAAGCCGAAGCCCTCGTAGAGCGTTGGGTAGAGCACGGCGACGGCGTCGCGGTAGAGGGCCTGCAGTTCGGCGTCGGACAGGAACTCGGCAAATACGACCCGGCCCTGCAGCTCGTGGGGCAGGGCCTTGCGCGCGGCCTCGCGAGCGTCGGCGCCAAAGCCGCAGGCGACGAGTTTCAGCGTCGCATCGGGCTGGGCGGCCAGCGTCTGCAGGGCCCAGTCGAAGCGCTTGCGTTGCATCGGCCCACCGAGATAGACGGCGAAGCGCGCGCCGGCCAGGGCCGCCGTCAGCGTGGCCGGCAACGTGCTGATGGGGGGCTCGAAATAGGCCTCTTCAATGCCGTGCGGGATGACGGTCAGCTTGGCCTCGAGCTCGGGCCAGCGCGCCAGGATGTCGCGCTTGGACGACTCGCTGATCGTCACGACGGCCGCGCATCGCCGGAAGGCCGCCGGCATCAGCCGGTGCCAATACCAGTGCTGCCAGCGCGTGTCGGTCTCCATCTCCCAGGGGATGGTGTCGTGGATGGTGACGACGGCCGGGCAGGGCTGCCACCAGGCCATGGTGTTCTCGGCCCAGTGCAGCACGTCCAGGTGGTGCTGACCCGTGCGGCGCGGCATGCCGACCTGCTCCCACAGCGAGAAGCGGTCGCCGGGGAAGTCGAAGATGTCGGCCTGCACCTGTTGCTCGCGCGGCAGGTGCATAGGGCGGCGCGCGTCCTGCGCGAACAGGGTCCAGGCCACGCCGTCCTCGGGCCGGGCCTGGCTGCACATCTCGAGCAGGTATTTGCCCATGCCGCGCAGATGCGCGGTGTTGAGGCTGGTAGCGCTGATGCCGACCCGCAGGCGTTCAGTCATTCGGCACCCAGCGGCGGAACAGCGATTTGCCCATCTTGGTCAGCGTGTGGCCGCGATCGGGGCCGCTGCGCAGCAGGCCGGCAAAGGTCTTCAGGCCCAGCGACAGATCGCCCTTGGCGGTGTGCGCGTCGGCGAAATTGCACCAGCCCTTGTGCTGGAAGCGCCGCAGCGCGACGGGGTCCACGTCGTGCCCGGCTGGCGAACTCATGCCGAAGCGCCGGATCAGCTCGGCGCGCATCAGCTCGGTGGTGTTGGTGGCCGGGATGCGGCGCGACAGCGAGACGGGATGCTGGCGGTACAGCACGTAGGACTCGGCCAGGCGTATGAAGCGGTGCTGGGTGCTGGCGCGCACCAGGTATTCCCAGTCGTCAGTCTGCTGGTTGTCCGTCAGGAAGCCGCCCATGCGATCCCAGGCGCTGCGCCGCCAGATGACCGAGGAGGGCAGGGCGTAGTTGTCGAGCACCAGCACGGGGTAGATCCAGCCGGACCGCGACTCATCGATGGTGCCCTGCCGGGTTTGCCTGAAATAGTCGGGCCGGGGCTCGCCATGCCAGACGTCGAATGCCGAATAGCAGAAGTCGTGATCCGGCCTGGCCTGCAAGGCCTGCAGTTGCAGGCGCAGCTTTTCCGGGTGCCAGAGGTCGTCGGCATCCAGCAGCGCGACGAATTCCGAATCCGTTTCGGCCATGCCGCGATTGCGCGAGCGCGACATGCCGCGGTTTTCCTGCGAGATGACGCGCACGCGGGCGTCGTCCAGGGCGGCATTCGCGGCCGTTGCATCCTTGGAGCCGTCGTCGATGACGGTCACCTGCAGATCGGGGAAGGTCTGGCCCAGTGCCGAGCGGACGGTGTCGGCAATGAAGGCCTCGGCGTTGTAGGCAGGGATGACGATGTTGACGCGCGGCATGAGGCTCAGCGGGAGGTCTGCGAGGGAGTCGAGGCGGCCTGAGTGGCAGACGCAGCGGACGCGGCGGCGTCGGGGCCCTCGGTCGGCTCGGGATCCTTCCAGCGGCCGACCGAATTCAGTCGGTCGCGCAGCTCCGGCCTTGTCATGCCCATGGCCATGGCGCGGTGCGCCTGGGCCAATGCCTTGTCGTAGTCCTTCATGTCGAAATACAGCAAGCCCGCGTTGAATTGCGTCAGCGGGTTGTCGCCGGCCTGCTCCACCACGTAGTCGAGAGACTTGCGCGCGTCGTCCATGCGATTGCGCCGGATCAGATAGCTCACGTAGAACATCCGGAACACCAGGTCGTTCGGTACGAAAGCCATGCCGCGGGCGTAATAGCACTCGACGGTCATGTCGGTGCCTTTGGCGGGATCCGATTTCTCCTTTTCCGCCAGGCGTTCGACGGACTGGATGGCGCGTGGATGGTTGGGAAATACCGCCAGCGTGTATCCGATGTCGTTGCCGAATGGGCCGGTAGCACCTCGGGTCAACGTCTCTACGCCATGCGTGAAATGCGCAATCTCGACGATGTAGCGCTGCGATTGGTGGGCCGTGCGGTAATCGAAGGGTCCATAGGTGTTGTGCGTTTCGCCACAGCCAGGCGGCGCCAGCGCCGGGCGCTGCATCTGCGCGGAAACCGGCAGCGTGGCCAGCGCAACGGTCAGGGCCAGCAGTGCTCGGCCGGCGCAGTTCATGGGGTTCAGATTGCTAGGCATCGCGTCCTCAACCAGTCCAAACAGATGCGACATTGGGAGTCCTGGTCCTGTATCGCCGAAAACGTGTGATCGGCCGTGGGCATGTCGTGCAGATCCAGCGTCGGGCGCACGAGCAGACCCTGCCAAGCCGCCGAGGACCGGGCAAAACCAACGAACTCCCGGGCAGTGTAGTCATCGCCACTGAGGATCAGCAGCACCGGTCCGTTGAAGGCGCGCAGGCCGGCGGCCATGCGATCCTGGAAGCTGCGCGAGTCGGTCTTGGCCTTGCCGGCGCCGCGGGCCAGGCGCAGGTTGCCGCCCAGGGTGCGCAACGCCGTCAGGCCCACGCCACCGCGCAGCAGCTTGAGCCAGAAGCCCTTCTCGCGCAGCCGGCGCCAGTAGTAGTGCTTGACATGGGTCTGCGCCAGCGTCGCGGCGGAGCGGGCCCAGGGATTGAGCAGGGCCACGCCGGCGACGCGCGGGTCGCCGGTCGATTCCAGGTAGAGCAGGGCGGCTGAGGCCGCGTCGCACAGGCCCCAGAGCACCACACGCTTGAGTGCCGGGCGGGCCGCCAGCAGCGCGGCGATGGCCGCGGCGATGTCGGCGTCGACGCTCAGGAAGTCGCGCGTCTCCCCGGGGCTGTCCCCCATGCTGCGGTAGTCGAAGCGCAGAGCGGCAACGCCGTGGTTCGCCAGATGCCGGGCCAGCAGCGTGAACTGGCGATGGCTTCCGACGCGGTACTGGGGGCCGCCGACGACGATGACCACGCCCACCTCGGCGGGTGCGGTGTTCGCCGGTTCGGCCAGGATGCCGATGAGGCGCTCGCCCTCGCAGTCGAAGTTCAGCAGCGATTCCTTCATGACAAGGCCTCCAGGGTGCAGGCGATCAGCGCGGGCGCCAGCTCGATCTCGCTGGTGGCCCAGAAGCCCGGCCCCTGCACGATCTGCGGGCGAACCGACCAGCCGGCGTCCTGCCAGGCCTTGATGGCCTGTTCGCTGACGGGCGTCAGCACGGCGTCCTCGCGGGTGCTGAGCTCCAGCCATTCGACGCGGCCGGGCGTGCCGGCGGGCGCGAGCTTGGCGGCTTCCAGCCCGAGGGCGAGTGGCGCGCCCAGCCGGTAGCCGGCGACCTCGACCGGGCGGCCCGCGGCCAGTTCGGTTTTCATCTGGTCCATCTGGCCCTTGTTCGCACCGTTGGCCATCTCGGCGGCCAGCCTCAGGCGCAGGAACTGCTGCAGTGCCAGCTTGCCATTCGTCATCGGCTGCCAGAACAGGTAGTTCACTGGCCGGCCCCAGTCGGCGGCGGCAAGCAGGCAGCCGGCGCGCAGGCCCCAGATCCACAGCGGTGCCTGAACCGAGTCAGGCACGCGGGCATCCAGGCATTCCAGGCCCAGACGCACATCGGCCTGCCAATCGGCCCAGCCCGCATCGCCAAAGTCGGCGGAGGAGTCACCGCAGCCGCGCAGGTCGATCTGCAAGACCGCGTGGCCTGCCTGGGCCAGCGCGCGGCAGGCCAGGGTGGCCATGCGGCGCGACTTGTTCATCTCCTCGGCGAAGGGATGCAGATAGAGCACCCGGCTGCGTGGTGTACCTGCCGGCGCATGGAACAGGCACAGCCGCTGCTCGCCGCCGGCTGGCAGGAAGAAGGCGTCGATTGAGGCTTTCAAGCTGCGCGGGTCTTGCTGCGGTTGAGCCAGTCCTGCAGCGCCTTGAGCCAGGCCCACCGGTAGGCGGTCAGGTGGAAAAGCTGGCGGCTGTTGTCGGTCCAGCGCGTATGCCACTCCATCACGCGGCCAAAGAACTCGATGCGCTTGAAGCGGCCTTCGTCGAAAAGAGCTTTGAACTCCTCAGCGCGCATCAGCGTCGACGGGGACACCGCCTGGTGGGCCTGCTGATAGGCTGTCTTCAGGATCACCAGGCAGTCGTCCTGGTGCACGCACAAGTCCATCGCGACGACTTCGTCGCCGAACCAGTAGCGGTAGATCCGGGCCCGCCCGGCTGCTGCTGCGTTTTCCAACGCCTGGCGGTAGAAGTGCCCCTGGATGCCGTCCACGGAAATGGCGGTGCCGAGCTCGGCCTTCCAGCCGCTGCTTTCCAGCGTGCCGTACTGTTCGATGGCCAGTGCGACCGGTCCGGGCGTGTCGATCATCTCCAGCCGCGGCGTCACACCGGTGGCCTCGACCTTCTTCAGCTGCTTGCGGGTGTTCTGGCGCAGGTTCTTGCCGCGGCCCTCCCAGTAGGCCTCGAAACCGGTCTCGACGTCGACCCAGGCCGTGTCGATGTAGTGCTGGTGGCGCAGCCGCGCGCTGTTGAAAGGCCCGACGTGGGCCAGCGAGTCCAGTTGCGTCAGCCCGACGGTCAAGGCCAGGCCGGGCAGCGCCCGCAGCAGGGACTGCAGAGACGCCTCCAGGCTTTCGTCCTCCGGCAGCAGCACGGGTCCCAGCGGCAGCTGGGACGGCTGGAAGCTGTTCCAGCGACCCTGGCCCTGGGGCTGGATCAGCAGCGCCGCCGTCCAGCCCGTGCCGTCCTCGCGATAGGCGAGCAGCTCTCTACCCTGGCCGAACTGGTCCAGCAAGCACAGCAGGAAATCGCTGCGCAGGAAGGCATGCGGCAACGCCTTCGCCTGCAGTGCATCCCACTGTGTGGCCAGGGCGGCCAACTGCTTTGCCGGAACGAGTTTCCAGTCCATCTTTGAAGTTGTTTTCAAGGCAATCAACTCTTGCGGTAGGTGAGGAGAGAGTCGATCACCCAGTGTCGGTCCTGGTCGCTCATGTCTTGATGGCAATGCAACTGCAGTACGTGGCGGGACCAGGTTTTTCCTTGATCACCGGCCAGATCCGGCACTCCTGGCCACAGCCAGTCCCAGCGCGATACGGGCACGCCGAGCGCTCTCAAGGCCTGGTAGACGGCGTCCGGCTCGTCCACCCACAACGGGAAGACGTAGGGTGCGCTGCCCTCGGGCAAGGCCGGGAACAGGGGATGCATGCCCGCCTGGTTGGCCAGCGCCTCAGCCAGCGCGCGGTAGTGCTGCTGCCGCCTGGCGACGACGCGACCGCGGGACGTCAACAACGCCGCGCGCCTGGCAGCGCGCGTCGGTGCGCGATGGCACAGCGCCACGTCGATGCGTGCATAGTCGCCCGCTGGATCAAATTGGGCAGCTTGAGGCGCTGCACTGGGCGCCGGCGCGCTGCCACCGCGCAGCAGCTGCTTGAGAGCCAGCAGCGGGCTCGCCCAGAGGCGCCAGTGCCCCAGGCGGCCATGGCGCGCACTGATTTCCAGATCGTCCAGCGACGCCTTCAGCTGACCCTTCAGGCCCACGGGCGTCAGCGCCGCCAACGGCCGGGCCGGCTGCCGGACCAGTAGCAGGCCGCCGTCCTGCGCCGCGAAGAACTTGGGCAGGCTGGCAATGACGACATCGCCCAGCGCGCCCACGGCGCCTCCTTCACCCTGGCCGAACATGGCGTGCGCGCAGTCCTCCAGCATCAGCACGCCGCGGCGCTGGCACCAGGCGCGCAGATCGCGCAGATCCAGCGGCAGGCCGAAGAAATGGGCGACGCACAGCACGCGCGTATCGGCGGGTGCATGCTGCTCCAGCCAGTCCAGGTTGGGGCGGCCATCCGCGTCGATGGGATAGAAACCCAGCTGATGCCCCAGCGTCAGCACCGGCGACACCATGGTGGGGCAGTGGTAGCTGGGCACCAGCACGCGCTGCTCCGGCGTGAGCGCCAGGCTCTCCAGGCCAAGCAGAATGGCTGCACGGCCGCTGCTGGTCAGCAGCGCTCCCGGCCGGTCAAGCAGGCAGGGCAGCGTCTGGGCCTCTGCGTCGACCTGCCTGTTGTGCGGTCCCGGCACCGGGTGCCGGGGCGCCAAGCGAGGCGTGAGGTCGACGTTCATTCGCGAATTTGATTCGGTCAGAGCCGGGCGGCGACGAAGTCCGCCAGCGAGCCCACGGTGGCAAAGGTGTCGCCGTCGATGTCGTCATCGTCGACGGCGAGACCGAGTTGCTCCTCCAGTGCGGTGATCAGGCTGACCACGGCCATCGAGTCCAGCTCGGGCAGGGCGCCGAGCAGGGCGGTGTCGCGGGTGAAGGTCTGGGCGCGGCCGTTCAGGCTCAGCACCTCGTCGAGAAGCCTCAGCACATGGCTGAGAACCTGATCTTTGTCCATTGGGAGCTTCCAAAAAGCAGCCGCGCAGTTTAGCCGTCCTCCCCCCCTTGCTCCCGGGGCGCTCACCCCTTGGCTCAAGGGTCGCGTGAGATACTTTTTTCATGCCCGAATCGACCCTGTTGCACGAGTTGGTGGCCGTTGCCGCCGAGCGCACGCCCGACGCCCCGGCCCTGACCTATGGTGCGGCGACGCTGAGCTATGGCGAGCTGGATGCCGCCGTGCGCGGCTTTGCCAGCGGCCTGATGCAACTGGGCCTGGCCCGTGGCGAACGGGTCGCCATCTACCTGGAAAAGCGCTTCGAGACCGTCGTCGCCAGCTTTGGCGCGCCCGCTGCCGGTGGCGTTTTCGTACCGCTGAACCCTTTGCTCAAGCCCGATCAGGTCGGTTTCATCCTGCAGGACTGTGATGTACGGGTGCTCGTCACATCGCCCGAGCGCCTGGCCCAGTTGGGCGACGTGCTGACGCAATGCCCGTCGCTGCGCCATGTCGTGCTGACCAGCGGTGCGGGCTCGGCACCGGTGCCGGTGCATGACTGGGCTGCGCTGCTGCAAAGCCCAGCGCATGCCGGCCATCGCGTCATCGACACCGACATGACGGCCATCCTCTACACCTCGGGCTCCACCGGGCGGCCCAAGGGCGTCGTGCTGTCCCACCGCAACATGGTGGCGGGCGGCAAGAGCGTGGCGAGCTACCTGGAAAACCGTGCCAGTGACACCCTGCTGGCCGCGCTGCCGCTGTCCTTCGACGCCGGTTTCAGCCAGCTGACCACGGCCTTCCACAGCGGCGCCCGCGTCGTGCTGCTGAACTACCTGCTGCCCAAGGACGTGCTCAAGGCCATGGAGCGCGAGAAGGTCACGGGCCTCACTGCCGTGCCGCCGCTGTACATCCAGCTGACCCAGCTCGAATGGCCGGCCGCCATCGACGCCAACCTGCGCTATTTCGCCAACACCGGCGGCCGCATGCCGCGGGCGACGCTGGACCTGCTGCGCGCCAAGGCGCCATCCGCCCAGCCCTTTCTGATGTACGGCCTGACCGAGGCCTTCCGCTCGACCTATCTGCCGCCGGGCGAGGTGGACCGCCGGCCGGACTCCATCGGCAAGGCCATCCCCAACGCCGAGATCCTGGTGCTGCGCGAGGATGGCAGCGAATGCGCGCCAGACGAGCCGGGCGAGCTGGTGCACCGCGGTGCGCTCGTCGGCCTGGGTTACTGGAACGACGCCGAGAAGACGGCCGAGCGCTACAAGCCGCTCCCGGTCGGCGTGGGCGGGCGCGAAGGCGGCCTGCAGTTGCCGGAGTTCGCGGTGTTCTCTGGTGACACAGTCAAGCGCGACGCCGAAGGCTTCCTGTACTTCGTCGGCCGCCGTGACGAGATGATGAAGACTTCAGGCTATCGCGTCAGCCCGACCGAGGTCGAGGAAGTGTTGTACGCCACCGGCCTGGTGGGTGAATGCGTGGCTTTCGGCGTCTATCACGACACCCTCGGCCAGGCCATCCAGGTCATCGCAACACCGCCGGAAGGCGCTTCCGAGCTGGATCTGGCTGCACTGACTGCCGCTTGCAAGGCGCGCATGCCCGCCTACATGGTGCCGCACGGCGTCGATGTCCGTTCGGGCCCGCTGCCGCGCAACCCCAACGGCAAGATCGATCGCAAAACCCTCTCGACCGACTGGCTTGAACAGCACGCTGCATGAGCGATCCCATCCCCCAGAAGCGTGCCCTTGAGCATGCCCCCGTGCTCTTCCCCCGCGATGCCAACGGCGAACTGCTGGTCGGCGGCCAGCGCCTGTCCGTGCTCGCCGAGCGAGTCGGCCAGACGCCGTTCTACGCCTACGACCGCGGGCTGCTGAAAGCCCGCGTCGCCGAGTTGCGCGCGGCTCTGCCCTTGGGGCTAGAACTGCACTATGCGATGAAGGCCAACCCGATGCCGGCGCTGGTGCAGCTGATGGCCGGCTTGGTGGACGGTATCGACGTGGCCTCGGCGGGCGAACTGCAGGTGGCGCTGAACGCCGGTGCCGACCCGCACGAGGTCAGCTTTGCCGGCCCCGGCAAGCGCGACATCGAGCTGGGCCAGGCCGTCGCGGCCGGCGTGCTCGTCAATGTCGAGTCGGTGCGCGAACTGGTGCCGCTGGCCCGTGCCTCGCAGCGCCTGGGCCTGCCAGCCCGCGTCGCGCTGCGCGTGAACCCCGACTTCGAGCTCAAGGGCTCGGGCATGCGCATGAGCGGCGGCCCCAAGCAGTTCGGTATCGACGCTGAGGCTCTGCCCGAGGTGCTGGCTGAGGTGGGCCGGCTGAGCAGTGATGGCCTGGCCTTCGAGGGCTTTCACCTGTTCGCCGGGTCGCAGAACCTCAAGGCTGAGGCCATCTGCGAGGCCCAGCTCAAGAGCTACGAACTGGCCCTGCGCCTGGCCGAGGCCGCGCCGTCACCTGTCAAGTTCCTGAACCTGGGCGGTGGTTTCGGCATCCCGTATTTCCCAGGCGAATCGCGGCTCGATCTGGCACCCATCGCCGACAACCTTGCCGGGCTGCAGGCCCGCGCCAAGGCCGACCTGCCGCAGGCCAAGCTCGTCATCGAGCTGGGTCGTTACTTCGTCGGCGAGGCAGGCGTCTATGTCAGCCGCATCGTTGACCGCAAGGTCTCGCGCGGCCAGGTCTTCCTGGTGGCGGATGGCGGCCTGCACCACCACCTGTCGGCGTCCGGCAATTTCGGCCAGGTGCTGCGCAAGAACTACCCGGCGTCCGTCGAACCCCAGGGCCGCAACGAATCAGCGACCGAGCCGGCCAGCGTCGTCGGCCCGTTGTGCACGCCGCTGGACCTGCTGGCCGATCGCATGGACATGGCCAAGGGCGAGATTGGCGACCTGGCGGTCGTCTATCAGAGCGGCGCCTATGGCCGCAGCGCCAGCCCCGAAGGCTTCCTGGGCCACCCGGCCTGCGTGGAAGTGCTCGTCTGAACGTGCAGCCCAGGCCCTGGCCCATCGTGCGTGGTCGCCAATCGGGTCAATGCCCCGCGGGTCTGTCGGCATCCGGCTGCAACGCCGGAGTCGCCAGCCGGAACGCGTCAAGCCCGGCGCAGGCTTGGTCGATGCCTGCCAGGCGCGGCCAGCGATTGATGTCGACCTTGAAGCGCCGCGCACTTTCAATCTGCGGCACCAAGTAGACGTCAGCCAGCGTCGGCGTGTCACCGTAGGAAAACGGTCCACTGCGGCCGTGCGACGCCACCAGTGCATCGAACGCGTCGAATCCCGCTGCAATCCAGGTGCCACACCACTCGTTCACCGCCGCATCGTTGGCACCAAAGCTGCGGCGCAGTGTTTCCAGAATTCGCCGGTTGTTGACCGGGTGGATATCGCAGCCAACGACGGCCGCGAGCGCTCGAACCGTCGTTCGCGCCTGGGCGTCTTCGGGCAGAAATGCTGGCTTGGGAAAGCACTCCTCCAGCCACTCGATGATGGCCGGCGTCTGCGTCATCAGGGCATCACCCGTGTCGAGGGTGGGCACCAGTTGCTGCGGGTTGATGGCCTTGTATTCGGCGGTCAGGTGGCGCTCAGTGCGCAGATCGATGGGCACCTGTTCGTAGGCGATGCCCTTGAGGTTCAAGGCGATGCGCAGGCGGTGCGAGGTGCCGCTGCGGAAGAAACCGTAGAGCTTCATGCTCAGACTCCCAGATACTGGTGGATCAGGTGCGGCTGACTGCGGATGGCGTCGGAATCTCCGCTCCAGACGACGCGGCCCTTCTCGACGACGTAGTGGCGGTCCGCCAGGTCCAGCAGTCGGTTGATGTTCTTGTCGATGATGATCAGGGCGAGGCCTTCCGCCTTCAGCTGCCGGATGGTTCGCCAGATCTCGTCGCGGATGACCGGTGCCAGGCCTTCGGTGGCCTCGTCCAGCACCACCAGGCGCGGGTTGGTCATCAGCGCCCGACCAATGGCCAGCATCTGTTGCTCGCCGCCCGAAAGCTGCGAGCCAAGGTTGGTGCGGCGCTCCTTCAGCCGAGGGAACAGCGCGTAGATGCCGTCCAGCGTCCATGCCTTCGCCGGCCCTGAGGCCGCAGGCCCTCGGGCGGTCGCCACGAGGTTCTCCTCGACCGACAGTTCCGTGAAGATCTGCCGGCCCTCGGGCACCAGTGCCAGGCCTTGCCGGGCGATGCGATGGGGCGCCCGGCCATTGGCCCGCTCGCCGGCCACGGTGATGTCTCCGGCGAGGCAGGGCAGCATGCCGAACAGGCATTTGACGGTGGTGGACCTGCCCATGCCATTGCGACCCAGCAAGGTGACGACCTCGCCCGGCCGGACGTCGAAGGACATGTCGAAGAGCACCTGGGCACGGCCGTAGCCCGCCTGCAGGCCGCGAACGGACAGATACGGCTTGCGTTCATTCATACCGTCTCCTCGCCCAGGTACACGGCGCGCACCTCGGGGTGATTGCGGATCTCGTCCGGCGTCCCGGTGAACATCACGCGCCCGTAGACCAGCACGGTGATGCGGTCCGCCAGCGAGAACACGGCGTTCATGTCGTGCTCGACCAGGACGATGGTGTAGCGACCTTTCAGCTGCTGCAGCAGTGCCATGACGGCGATGGACTCCTGCGCGCTCATGCCGGCCATCGGTTCGTCCAGCAGCAGCAGGGAGGGCTGGGCCGCCAAGGCCATTGCCAGCTCCAGCTGGCGGCGCTGGCCGTAGGCGAGCTCGCCGGCCGGCGAGCCGTGCTGAGCCGACAGCCCAGACAGGCCGATGGCCTCCTCGGCAGCGGTGCGCGCGGCCACGTCATCGAGCAGTGGACGCCAGAAGCGCCAGGGCTGGCGCGCAACGGCCATTGCCGCCAGCGTCGCGTTCTCCAGCACCGTGAACTCCTCGAAGATCGACGTGATCTGGTAGGAGCGCAGCAGCCCGGCACGCGCCCGGCGGTCCATGCTGTGCCCGGTGACGTCGCGCCCGTCGAAATGCACGCGGCCTTCAAGCGGGCGCAACTCGCCACTGAGCTGGTTGATCAGCGTCGTCTTGCCGGCGCCATTGGGCCCGATGACGGCGTGCAACTCGCCGGGCCGGATGTCCAGCGACACGCTGTCCGTCACCAGCAGCGAGCCGTAGCGCATCACCAGGCGGTCTGTTCTGAGTGCGGAGGCGGCCATCACGCATGCCCCTTCTGAATGGCCTGAACGACAGGGCCGGCAGCGGCCGGCTTGTGCAGGCGCTGCAGCAGGCCGGTGAGCCCTCCACGCCCCAGCAAGGCCATCAGCACGATGAGCGGGCCGAAGACGATCATCCAGTGCTCGGTATAGCCCTTGAGCAACTCCTCCACGCCCAGGAAGACCACCGCGCCCAGCACGGGGCCGAACACCGTGCCCATGCCGCCCAGCACCACCATGACGATCAGGTCGCCGGAGACCGTCCAGGCCATCGTGCTCGGCGAGGCATAGGCGTTCATGTTCGCCAGCAGCAGGCCGGCGAGCCCGCAGATGGCGCCCGACAGCACGAAGGCGGCCAGCTGCACGCGGCGCGGCGCCAGGCCGATGGCCTGCACCCGGCGTGCGTTCTGGCGCGCACCACGCAAGGCCATGCCGAAGGGCGACAGGCGCAGCCTGGCCACCCACAGGGTCAACAGCGCCAGCAGCACCCAGGCCGTGCCGTAGAGCACCGGCGAAGCACCGAGATCGATGCCGGCGCCGAAGCGGCTGGTCGTCGCGATGGCCAGGCCATCGTCGCCGCCGTACTGCTTCAGGCTGACCAGCAGAAAGTAGCCCATCTGCGCGAAGGCCAGCGTGATCATGATGAAGGACATGCCCGAGGTCCTCAGGCTGATGGCCCCGACCGCCAGCGCGACGAGGCTGCACACGCCCAGGCTGATCAACAGATGCACCCAGCCGCTGTCGATGCCATGCGCCGCGGGCAACGCCACGGCATAGCTGCCCAGGCCGAGGAATAGCGCATGGCCGAAGCTGACCAGCCCGCCGAAACCCAGCGCCACGTTGAGCGCCGAGGCGGCGATGGCGTAGATGAGGATGCGTGTGAAAAAGGAGGTCCAGAACGGCTGGCCCGTTGCCTGGGCAACGAAAGGCACGGCCAGCAGACCCGCGAACAGAAGCAGCGGAACCAGCGTGGCCGGCCGCGAATAGGCAGTGGACATCGTCACTCTCCGATCAGGCGCGTCGAGCCGGGAACAGCCCCTGCGGCTTCAACGCCAGCACCAGGGCCATCAACAGGTAAACGCTCATCGATGCCAGCGCCGGGCCGGCCGCATCGGCGATGGAACGTTCGGCGATCTGGCGCAGCAGCAAGGGCAGCAGCACGCGACCAAAGGTGTCGACCACGCCGACGATCATGGCCGCGTAGAGGGCGCCCTTCACCGAGCCGATGCCGCCGATGACGATGACGACCAGGGTGGTGATGAGCACGGGCTCGCCCATGCCCGACTGCACCGAAAGCACCGGCCCTGCCATGGCACCCGCTAACCCGGCCAACGCGGCGCCCAGCCCGAACAGCACCGCGTTGAGCAAGCCGATGTTGACGCCGAGCGCGGACACCAGCTGCGGGTACTGCGCGCCGGCGCGTATCAGCATGCCCAGGCGCGTCTTGTGGATCACCAGGTGCGACCCCACCGCCACGGCCAACCCGACCGCGATGATCGCGAAACGGTAGGCGGGATAGGTGAAGCCGAACAGGTTCACGGTGCCGTCAAGCACCTGCGGCACCTGGACGAAGAGCGGCTGCGGCCCCCAGACCATGCGCACCAGCTCGTTGAAGAACATCACGAGGCCGAAGGTCGCCAGCACGTGGTCGAGGTGGTCGCGTCGGTACAGGCGCGAGACGATCACCACCTCAAGCGCAATGCCGACCACCAGCGCCCCACCGGCCGCCGCCAGCAGCGCCAGCGCGAACGAATCGGTGGCGCCATAGGCCAGCGCCCCGGCATAGGCCCCGAGCATGTAGAGCGAACCATGCGCCAGGTTGACGAAGCTCATGATGCCGAACACCAGCGTCAGGCCGGCAGCGAGCAGGAAGAGCAGCACCCCGTATTGCAGCCCGTTGAGCAGCTGCGCCAGCAGCAGCGTGGCATTCATGCCCGGCCCCTCAAGGCAGCGGGCATTGCTGCCCGTACGGGTCGGCGTGAGCGCTCAGCGGCGTGCCGACCAGGCGCGTCGCGATCTTGCCCGCGTCGCGCCAGGTCTCGAAGGCGTAGTAGTTCTGCACCGGCATGTTGTTCTTGCCGAAGCGGAACGGGCCGCGCACCGACTTGAACTCGCTGCCCGCCGCCTTGACCGCCGCGGCCAGCTTCTTGGGGTCGCCGCCTGACTTGCGCAGGGCTGCATCGAGCAGCTGGGCCGCGTCATAGCCGGTGGCGGCATACAGGCTGGGCGTGCGCTTGTACTTGGCCTGGAAGGCGGCGACGAAGGCCTTGTTCTCGGGGCTGTCCAGCGACGCGTCATACATGGCGCCGCTGATGGCGCCGACCGCCGCGTCGCGCAGCGAAGGCAGGGTGGTGCCGTCCACGGTGAACACCGAGTACAGCGGCAGCTTGCCCATCAGGCCGGCCTGGCTCATCTGCTTGACGAAGTTGATGCCCATGCCGCCGGGGTAGAAGACGAACACCGCGTCCGGCGCCGCCGCCTGCAGCTGCGCGATCTCGGCCGAGTAGTCGGGCTGGTTGACCTGGGTGAACACCTCGTCGACCACCTGGCCCTTGTAGTAGCGCTTGAAGCCGGCCAGCATGTCCTTGCCGGCCTGGTAGTTGGGGGCCATCAGGTAGACCCGCTTGATGCCCTTGTCCTGGGCGAACTTGCCCATGGCCTCTGCGGAGCCGTCGTTCTGCCAGGCCATCGAGAAGATGTTGGCCTTGCACTGCGCGCCGGCCAGCGGCGAGGGGCCGGCGTTGGTGGCAATGGCCACCACGCCCGACTCGACCAGCCTGGGCAGGCTGCCCATCAACACGTTGGAGAAGGACAGGCCAACGATGGCATCGACCTTGTCCTTGTCGATCAGCTTGCGAACGGCCTGCTGGCCGATCTCGGGCTTGAGCTGGTCGTCTTCCTTCAGCAGCGTGAGCGGCTGGCCGCCGAGCTTGCCGCCGAGCTGCTCGACAGCGAGATTGAAGCCGTCGACCTGGTCCTGCCCGACGAGGGCCTGCGGCCCGGAAAGCGGCGCCACCAGGCCGATGACGGCCGCTTGCGCTGCGCCAGCAACGGCCAGCGCAGTGGCGCCCAGGATGATCATCTTGGATGTCGTGCTCATGCTTGTCTCCTTGTAGTAGTGGGTCAGTCGATCTGCAGATAAACGCGCTGGCCGTCGATCTTCACGGGGTAGCTGCGCAGGGCCTCGGTGACCGGCTCGCACATCGGGCGCCCGTCGCGAACGTCGAACTTGCCCTGGTGCAGCGGGCACTCGATCTCGTGGCCGTCCAGGAAGCCGTCGCACAGCCGCGCATGGCCATGCGTGCAGATGTTGTCGGTGGCGTACACCTCGTCGCCGACGGTGTAGACGGCGATGTCGCGGCCCGCGACCGCGACGCCGATCACGTCGTCGGCAGGCAGCTGATCGCGACCCAGGGCGTCGATCCAGTTGTCATGGCTCATGGGCGTCGCTTTCAGATGGGATAGATGATGGAGTTCGGGATCATTTCGCTGTCGTAGATGCACTCGCGCGACGCGAACTTGAAGCCGCCCGGCGTGCGCACGACCACGTCGATATAGCGCCCGACGTTGAACACGGTGCTGGCCTCGGACAGCTTGGTGCGCAGCACCGCGTAGTTCGCTTCGGACTCGATGCAGTCGGCTTCAGCGCGGCGCACCACGGGCGCACCGACGATGTGGCGCTGGTAGTAGGGGTCGTGGAACAGCGTCTCCTTGATGCCGTAGACCCTGTCCTTGAGCATGCCCTTGCTGGTGAAGGCCAGCGTGGCCAGCGGGAAGCCGCGCTCATGGTTTTCGCGTGGCTGCAGGCGGTAGACGCAGTCGTCGACGAAGAACTCGGGCCAGAGGTCCCAGTTGCCGGAGTCGACGGCGGCGGCGTAGTCGGCGTACAGCTGGCTGAGTGCCAGCCAGTCCTCGAAGTTGATGGATGCGGCCATGGCTCAGTCCTCCATCACCTGGCGCCAGTAGCGGTACATGCCGCGTATCAGCGTCTCGGTGACCATGTGCTCCGTGTCCTCGACCTCGCGCCCGCCCAGCTCGGCCAGCGTGCGGTGGAAGGGCTTGCTCTCGAACGCCTGCTGCGAGAACTCGATCACCTCGCCGTCATCGGCCGAGACGAAGCCAGCCGGGCCGAACAGGTTGGATTGGCGCAGGCGCCGCTGGGTCATCTCCTCGGTGTCGTCCTCGTAGCCGAAATGGGTCCAGACGAAGTCGAAGCTGCCGTGGCCGCTGGGCTGGATGTGGCGGGTCGACACGCTGTTGACCTGCTGCTGCAGGATGACGCTCGGGAAGATCGTCGTCATCACCGCAGTCGGCCCGCCCCACCAGGGCTCCGGGACGATGTCCAGGAAGCTCGGGTCGTGCAGCTGCATGGTCTCCTTGAAGCTGGAGACCTGGGTCACCTGCTCCGACTTGCCGGCGCTGCCGCGCGTCGAGATCATGGACGCATGGCGATGGTGGTCGTCCATGCGGAGTTGCGACTTGTTGTCGGCGCGCCAGAGCCCGAAGGTGACGAACCAGGTGTGCAGCAGGCCCGGGTGATACGGGTCCTTGATGTTCTCCTGCATCAGCTTCCAGTTGCCCGGGATGCGCTGGCGGTTGTAGCCGAGGATCTTGAGCTTGCGGCCGTTGAACATGCGGTCGAAGTAGCCCAGGATGGTCGGGCCCATGAAGTCCTCGAAGGACTCGACGTCAGGATCGAACGAGGCGAACACCACGCCGCCGCGCACGGCAACCTTGAGCTTGGTCAGCGCATGGTCGCTGGTCTTGAAGTCCGCCGGCATGCCGCCGTGCACCTGGCCGTCCTGCTTGATGCCGCGCCGGAACGGCACGCCCTGCAGGTCGCCCTTGAGCGTGTAGCTCCACTGGTGGTAGGGGCAGACGAACTCCTTGCGGTTGCCGTGCCGCTCGCGGCAAAAGCGCATGCCGCGATGCGCGCAGACGTTCTCGATCACGTTGATCGCGCCGTCGTTGTCGCGCGCCATGATGACCGATCGCTCACCGATGACGGTGCGCTTGAAGTCGCCCACGTTGGGCACCTCGGCCTCCAGGCCGACGTAGCACCAGTGGCCCTTGTAGAAGAAGCGCTCCAGCTCGCGTTGGTAGAGCTGCTCACTGGTGTAGGCCAGGAAGGGGATGCGGGAGCTCCCCTCGCCTTCCCACCGGGCCTCGGTCGGGAAGATGGTGGACGTGTCGGCCATGCCTGTCTCCTTGTTGTTCTGGGCGCTCAGCCTTCAGGCCGTGACGCGCACTTCGATCTGCCCGAGGCCGGAGATCGCACCGAGCATCACGTCACCCGCCACCACGGCGTTCACGCCCTCCGGCGTGCCGGTCATCAGCACGTCACCGGGCTGCAGCTCCTCGAACTCGGACAGCACGGCAATCGACTCGGCCACGGACCAGATCAGCTTCGCGATGTCGGATGACTGGCGTGCCTGGCCGTTGACGGTCAGGCTGATGGCGGCTTCGGCGGGATGCCCGATGTCTGCGGCCCGATGGACCGCACCGATGGGCGCCGATTGGGAGAAGGACTTGCCGAACTCCCAGGGCCGGCCCTTGTCGCGGGCTTCGAGCTGCAGGTCGCGGCGCGTCATGTCCAGGCCGACGGCATAGCCGTAGACATGGTCGAGCGCCTGTGCGGCCGGGATGTTGCGCCCGCCCTTGCCCAGCACCACGACGAGTTCGATCTCGTGGTGGTAGTTCTTGGTCTGCGGCGGATAGGGCACGCTCACCGGCGCGGCCGCGTCGACGACGGCGCTTGCCGGCTTCATGAAGAAGAACGGCGCTTCGCGGTCCGGGTCCTTGCCCATCTCGCGGGCATGCGCGGCGTAGTTGCGGCCGACGCAGAAGACGCGATTCACGGCAACGCGCTCGTCGCTGTTGGCGATGGCGAGGGTGTGCAGCGGTGGGGCTTGGAGGGCGAGCTTCATGTGGGAGTCCTTGGGTCAGGGGTTCATTGGCGCTGTTCGCGAAACAGGCCTAGCGCCTGTTGCACGGGGCGGTCAGAAAAGCTGAACAGCAGGCTGTCGCGGTCCGCACGAAGCTGCAATGCGTGCCAGGACGGCACGACGAAGACGTCGTTCTCCTGCATGCGCAGCGTCAGGTCGCCGATGCGCGCCTCGCCGCCGCCTTCCAGGCAGACGTAGACGGTGCTGTCGGTGCTGCGATAGGTATGGGTTTCGAAGCCGGCCGGCAGCCATTGCGCAAAGGCGCCGATGGTGGGCATGGGCGAGGCCCCCGTCGCCGGGTTCACGTAGCGCAGCTTGTGGCCCAGGTGCGCATCGATGTCGCCGCGCGAAACGCCTTGAAGCGCGGCGCGGGTGCGCTCGAACGGGTAGACGAAAACACGGGTGGGCTCCGCCAGCCGCGGCTGGTAGTCCACCGGCAGCATGTTGGCGCCATAGCGGGCCAAGGCATCGCCTTCAGGGCGGCGCAGCTGCTGGCTCGCGTTCTCGCTCTTCTCGGAGAAGCCGGCGTCAAGAAAGCGGACGATGGGGATGTCCAGCCCGTCCAGCCACACGACCGGATCGGTGCCGAGGTTGCCGTGGTCGTGGAAGGTCCAGGCCGGGGTGATGATGAAGTCGCCGCGGCGCATCGTCGTGCGCTCGCCGTCGACCGCGGTGTAGGCGCCTTCGCCATCGAGCACGAGGCGCAATGCCGACTGGGTGTGCCGATGCGCGGGTGCGACCTCGCCAGGAAGGATCAGCTGCAGGCCCGCGTACAGCGACTGCGTGATCGACGAATGGCCCCGTAGCGCCGGGTTCTCCAGGATCAGCACGCGGCGCTCGGCTTCCTCGGCGGTGATGAGCCGGCCAGCCTCCATCACCTGCTCGCGCAGCTCCGCATAGCGCCACAGCGCTGCCTGCAAAGGCGAGCGGGGCTGCGGCGGCACCAGCGCGCCGAGTACCTCCCACAGCGGCGTCATGTTCTGGGTGCCGATTCGTTCGTAGAAGGTCGCGCGCGCGGCCCGCTGCTCGGCGCTCAAGGCGGCAGCATGCATAAGGGGTCTCCTCAGGTTCCTTGGGTGTAGAAGGCGTCGGCATGGATGCGCTCGGGCTCGATGCCCTTGCGGCGCACCATCAGCGAGGCCGCTTCCACCATCGGTGGTGAGCCGCACAGGTAAGCGCGCCAACCGCGCAGGTCGCCGAGGTCTTGATCGATGACATCGGTGACCAGGCCACAGCGGTGCAGCTTGGGATCGCCGCCCGAGGCGACGACGACGTTGAGCTTCAGGCCGGCGTGATCGCGGGCCAGTTCCTGCAGCCAGGACAGGCCATAGACGTCCCGTGGCGAGCGCACCCCGAAGTACAAATGGATGGGGTTGCGCATGCCTTCGGCAACCGCACCGCGCAGGATGGACAGCACCGGTGCCAGACCCGTGCCTCCCGCGATGCAGAGCATCGGCCCGTCGTGCTTGCGGCGCAGGTAGGCCGACCCCAGCGGCCCGCTGACGCGCACGGCGTCGCCAACCTTCAACTGACGGGCGATGTAGCCGCTGACGCGCCCGTCGGGCACGACGCGCACATGGAACTCAAGATCGCCGCCCTCGAGCGGAATGCCTGCCATTGAATAGGGCCTGGCATGTTCCGGCGTGAACTGCAGTTGAGCGTATTGCCCTGGCGAGAACGCCAACGGCTTGGCCGGCTTCAGGACCACGCGCTTGATGTCATGCGTCATGTCCTCGACTGCCGTGACCGTGGCTTTCAGGATGCGCGCCGGGTGCACCACGATCTCGTCCGGCTCCGGGATCTCGATCACACAGGGCTCGGTCAGATAGGTCCGGCACGCCAGCACGTAGCTGTCTGCGCCGTCCAAGGGGCGCTGCTGCTCCTTGCCTCCCTCCAGCACCTCGCCCTCGAGCAGCTTGCAGCGGCAGGTGCCGCAACGGCCGGCCATGCAGGAGTAGGACATCGGCACCTGGGCCGCCTGCAATGCCTCCAGCAGATTCGCGCCCGGCTCGACATGGATGACGCGATTCAGTGGTTGGATGAGGACTTCCATGCAGCTTGCCGGCCAAGTCGTTTGCGATTGGCGGCATGTTGTCCACTTCGGTGACCTCAGCCAATAGAATCTGATGAATAGATCACATCACCAGGAATGATGTGACGGCGGAGACGACGCATGGAGCTCGGAGACATCGATCTCAACCAACTCGTGCTGTTCCACCACTTGATGGCGGAACGCCGGGTGTCCAGGGTGGCGGAGCTGATGGAGCTCACGCAGCCGGCCGTCAGCAACACGCTGGCCAAGCTGCGCAAGCAGTTCGGTGACGAGCTTTTCGTGCGAACGCCCAAGGGCATGATGCCCACGCCGTTTGCCGAGCAGCTGGCGGAGCCCATCGGCTACGCGCTCTCGATGATTCACAGCGGCATCAACCAGCGCGTGGAGTTCGACCCCGCCCAGGTGCAGCGCGCCATGACCATCGGCATGACCGACATCGGCGAGATCGTCTTTCTGCCTCGCCTGATGGAGCGCCTCAGCCGGGAAGCCCCCGGCATCACCTTGAACACGGTTCGCAACACCGCCGTGAACCTCCGGGACGACATGGAGGCCGGCCGCGTCGACCTCGCCATCGGCCTGCTGCCCATGCTCAAGGCCGGCTTCTTCCAGCGGCGCCTCTTCAGCCAGCGCTACGTCTGCCTGTTCCGGCGTGGGCACGCGGTGGAGAAACGCAAGCTCACGCTCAACGACTTCCGCAACGCCGAGCACCTCGTCATCGTCTCGGCCGGCACGGGCCATGGCAAGGTCGACGAACTGATACGCCGGGCGGGCATCAACCGCACGGTGCGGCTCTCTGTGCCGCACTTCGTCAGCGTCGGGCACATCCTGCAGGATTCCGATCTCGTGGCCACCGTGCCGGAGCGGTTGGCGCAGCAATTGGCCGGCCCTTTCAACCTCAGCTACCTGCCGCATCCAGTCAAGCTGCCGGACATTGCGATCAACGTCTTCTGGCATGCCCAAGCCCATCGTGCGCCGGCCAACCAATGGCTCCGTGGCGTGATCTGCGAGATGTTCGGCGGCGACTGAAGCTTGGCGCCGCATGGCGCGGGCAAGACAAAGCAGTGAGCCGCCACCATCGTCACGTCTGAAATCTGTGGGTAATCACGTCGACTTGGACAGCGACCTGCTTGCGATTCGGGCCGCTGCCTGGGCCAGGAGCCGCACCTGCGAAATCAGCCTAGGACTTCCCGACGCTGCAGGTCATTGTTTTGGTTCGCAAACGGCATCCTCCCAGACGCCGTTTTTGAGGATCTGGTGCGGCCTGAATCCGGCCTTGTAGGCCATCTTGGGGCTCTCCTCGATCCAGTAGCCCAGGTAGAGGTGGCTGAGCTTGAGCTCCTTGGCCTGCTGGATCTGCCACAGCACGCCATAGGTGCCGAAGCTGCCCGGCACGTCCGGGTCGTAGAAGGTGTAGACCGCCGACAGGCCGTCGTTGAGGATGTCCAGGATGGACACCATGCGCAGCGGCGTGCTGCCGTCAGGCATGGTTTCGCGGAACTCTACGAGGCGGGAGTTGATGCGCGACTGCAGCAGGAACTGGGTGTACTGGTCAACGCTGTCATGGTCCATGCCGCCGCCAGAGTGCCGGCCGGCCTGGTAGCGCAGGTACAGCGCGTAGTGCTCGGGCGAATAGCCCAGGCGCATGACCTTGGCCTGCAGGTGGCGATGCGCCTTCCAGGCCCGCTTCTGGCTGCGGGTGGCCTCGAAGCTGGCGACCGGCACGCGCAGCGCGATGCAGGCGCGGCACTGGTCGCAGTAGGGGCGGTAGGTGAAGAGCCCGCTGCGGCGAAAACCCGCGGCAACCAGGTTGGAATAGGCGTCGGCGTGGATCAGGTGGCTGGGCGTGGCGACCTGGGAACGCGCCTGGCGGCCCGCCACATAGCTGCACGGGTAGGCGGCCGTGGCATAGAACTGGATCTGCGCGAGCGGCAGTTCTTTGGGATGGGTCACGTCGAGGTCAGAAGCCTGTGCCAGTAGTCCGGATGATAGGTCCAGGGGCCGGGCGTAGGTCCACCCACGTGGGTGGCGAGGTGGTCCTCGAAGGCTGCCCGTGGGACTTCTGCCGCACCCAGCGAGGCCAGGTGGGGGGTGTTCTGCTGGCAGTCGATCCAGGGGATGCCGAACTGGCGGCACAGGCAGATCAGGGCGCAAAGGGCGATCTTGGAGGCGTCGGTGCGGCGCATGAACATGGATTCGCCATAGAACATGCGCCCCAGGTTGACGCCGTACAGGCCGCCGGCGAGTTCGCCCTCCATCCAGGTCTCGATGCTGTGCATGGCCGGCCAGGCGAGATAGGCAGCCTGCAGTTCGGGCACGATCCAGGTGCCTGACTGACCCTCGCGCGGCGCGCTGGCGCAGGCACGCAGCACGGTGGCGCGATCAAAGTCGACGCGGATCTCACAGCCGGGCGTGGAGGCAAAGCGTGCCACCGTCTTGCGCAGCGAGCGCGAAAGCTTGAAGTCGGCCGTCTTCAGCACCATGCGCGGGTCGGGCGCCCACCACAGCGGCGGCTGGCCGGGGCCGTACCAGGGGAAGATGCCGCGCCGGTAGGCCGCTTCCAGGCGCTCGGGGTCCAGGGTGCCGCCGGCGGCAAGCAGGCCGGGGGCATCGGTGCCAGGGCCCAGCGCCCGCGAGCTGGGTGGAAAGTCGAGGGAAGCTTCGTCAAGCCAGTCGATCATGGAGCCATGGTAAGTTGGCGCCCATGATCACCGTCTATGGCATTCCCAACTGCGACACCGTCAAGAAGGCGCGCTCCTGGCTGGCCGAACAAGGCCTGGAAGTCGCTTTTCATGACTTCAAGAAACAGGGCGTACCGGCCGAGCTGCTGCCGACCTGGATCAAGGCCTTTGGCCGCGACAGGATCGTCAACCGCGCCGGTAACACCTGGCGCAAGCTGGACGACGCCGCGAAGGCCGCCGTCACTGACGACGCGTCGGCCATGGCGCTGATGCTGACCGAGCCCAGCGTCATCAAGCGGCCCGTCGTGCGCTGGCCGGACGGCCACTGGACGCTCGGATTTGGTGCGGAATCGTTCGAGAAGAGTGCATTGAATGCACCAAAGAAGAGCTGAACGATTGCCTGCGCTGCTCTCTGGCCGCAAATTTACGCCTTAAAAGCGGGCATTGAATTTGCAATTTCGGTGCGGTTTGGTTCGGATTGGTGCATGTCGCCCAAGTCTGGAGCCGCCGGCCGGAGGCAGCGTTGGAGTCATCGATCAAGCAGGGCGCAGACGCGCTCTTCATCCTACTGGGCGCCATCATGGTGCTCGCCATGCATGCGGGCTTTGCCTTCCTCGAACTGGGCACCGTGCGCAAGAAGAACCAGGTCAATGCCCTGGTCAAGATCCTGGTGGACTTCGCGGTGTCCACGCTGGCCTATTTCCTGGTCGGCTACCTGGTCGCCTACGGCAGCCACTTCTTCGCCGGCGCCGAGCAGTTGGCGCAGAAGAACGGCTATGAGCTGGTCAAGTTCTTCTTCCTGCTGACTTTCGCGGCGGCCATTCCCGCCATCGTGTCGGGCGGCATTGCCGAGCGGGCCCGCTTCGGCCCGCAACTGGCCGCCACCTGCGTCATCGTTGGCTTCATCTACCCGGTGTTCGAAGGCGTGGCCTGGAACCAGGCCTTCGGCATCCAGGCCTGGCTGAAGGCCGCCACGGGCGCCGAGTTCCATGACTTCGCCGGCAGCGTCGTTGTGCATGCCGTGGGCGGCTGGATAGGTCTCGCCGCCGTGCTGCTGCTCGGCCCGCGCTTGAACCGCTACCGCAAGGACGGCGCGATGAGCGCCCACCCGCCGTCCAGCATTCCCTTTCTGGCCCTGGGCGCCTGGGTGCTGACGGTGGGCTGGTTCGGCTTCAACGTGATGAGCGCGCAGACGCTGGACAAGCTTTCCGGCCTCGTCGCCGTCAATTCGTTGATGGCCATGGCCGGCGGTACGTTGGTGGCCGTGCTGCTGGGTCGCAACGACCCGGGCTTTGCCTACAACGGCCCGCTGGCCGGCCTGGTGGCCGTCTGCGCCGGCTCGGACGTCATGCATCCGCTCGGCGCCCTGGTCACCGGCGGCATTGCCGGCTGGGTGTTCGTGCAGTTCTTCACCCTGACGCAGAACCGCTGGAAGATCGACGACGTGCTGGGCGTCTGGCCGCTGCACGGCCTGTGCGGCGCCTGGGGCGGCATCGCCTGCGGCGTCTTTGGGCAGAAGGCGCTGGGCGGCATCGGCGGCGTGTCCTTCAGCGCTCAGTTGATCGGCACGCTGGGTGGCGTGGCCTGGGCGCTGGCCGGTGGTTTCGTTGTCTATGGCGCCATCAAACGCATCACCGGCCTGCGCTTGGATGCGGAACAGGAGTTCGAAGGCGCCGACCAATCCATCCACAAGATCGGCTCGACGCCGGACCGTGAGGTCAGCTGGTAAGCTGGCCCGAACGCTGTTCAAAAGGCCTCCTTGGAGGCCTGTTTTCCATGTTCACAGGCATTGTCCAGGGCGTCGCCCGCGTCGAATCCATCGAAGCCCGCGAGGGCCTGCACACCCTGCATCTGAAGTTCCCCGAGGGCTTTGACGCAGAGCTGGCTATTGGCGCCAGCGTCTCCTGCGACGGCGTCTGCCTGACCGTCACCGAGCGCCCAGCCTCCGACGTGGCCAGCTTCGACGTGATGGCGCAGACGCTCAGCCTCACCACGCTGGGCGGCCTGATGGTGGGCTCTGGCCTGAACGTCGAGCGCGCGGCCCGGGAAGGCGTCGAGATCGGCGGCCATCCGCTGTCCGGCCACGTGGACGTCTCCGCCCGCATTGCCGAGATCCGCAAGCCCGACAACAACCACGTCATCCGCTTCGCGCTGCCCGCGCCGTGGATGCGTTATGTCTTTGCCAAGGGTTACATCGGCGTCAACGGCTGCAGCCTCACCGTGGCCGAGGCCCGGCGCGAGCGCGACGGGTCGGGCTGGTTCGAGGTGTGGCTCATTCCCGAGACGCTGCGCATGACGACCTTCGGCGACAAGGGTGTGGGCGACGCCATCCACATCGAGATCGAGCGAAGCACGCAGGTGGTCGTCGACACGGTGCGCGACGCGCTGGACGAGAAGCTGGGCCCGCTTCTGCCTGTGCTGGAGGCGATTGCGCGGGAGCGCGGCATCGACATCACTCAGCTCGCGATAAGCAAATCTTGATGCTTTCTTGATACCCCCCGCCTCGATCTTGGCGAGGCTTTGAGGGCGCAATTTCCAGAATCACTTCCATCGTTATGGAGGTGTCATGGACATCATGTTTCTGGTTCTGGGCGCGGCTCTCGCGCTGTTGACCGG
This sequence comes from Roseateles sp. P4_D2, assembly GCF_056401875.1. NCBI lineage: Bacteria > Pseudomonadati > Pseudomonadota > Betaproteobacteria > Burkholderiales > Sphaerotilaceae > Roseateles > Roseateles sp. P4_D2. The sequence goes on from NZ_JBFUIM010000001.1 coordinate 599,358, forward strand.
GCTCGCGGCCTGGGGCTGCGAAAAATTGGCGAGGAGGAAGTCATGAGTGGCTTCGAACTCGCCGCCGCCATCCTCGTCGTCGGGCTTGTCGGCTATCTGTTCTGGGCGCTGCTGTTCCCGGAGGACTTGTCATGAGTACCTCGGCCTGGGTCCAGCTCATCGTCTTTCTTGTCGTGCTGCTCGTGCTGGCCTGGCCACTGGCACGCTGGATTCACGCGGCCATGGAAGGCCGCGTCGGGTGGCTGCGCCGCGTCGAGCGCGGCCTGCTCAAGCTGGCCGGCGTGGATGCCGACGCCGAGCAAGGCTGGCTGCGCTATGCCCTCGGCCTGCTCGTCTTCAATGCCCTCGGCATCGCTGCCGTCTATGCGCTGCAGCGCCTGCAGCATCTGCTGCCGCTGAACCCGCAGGGCCTGGCCGCGGTGTCGCCAGACTCGGCCTTCAACACTGCCATCAGCTTCGTGACCAACACGAACTGGCAGGGCTATGGCGGTGAGTCGACGATGAGCTATCTGACGCAGATGCTCGCGCTGACGGTGCAGAACTTCCTGTCGGCCGCTACCGGCATCGCTGTCGTCATCGCCTTCGTGCGTGGCTTCGCGCGCCACAGCGCCCAGGCCATCGGCAACGTCTGGGCCGACCTGACCCGCGCCGCGCTGTGGGTGCTGCTGCCGCTGTCCTTCGTCTTCGCCATCGTTCTCGCCGGCATGGGCGTCGTGCAGACGCTCAAGCCTTATCAGGACGTCACGACCATTGAGGCTCAGACATGGCAGGAGCCCAAGCTCGACGAAGCCGGCCAGCCGCTGAAGGGCGCCGACGGTCAGCCCGTCATGGAAGACAAGCACGGCCAGAGCCAGCGCATTGCTCTCGGTCCGGTCGCTTCGCAGCTCGCCATCAAGATGCTGGGCACCAACGGCGGTGGCTTCTTCAACGCCAACTCGGCCCACCCCTTCGAGAACCCGACCGCGGCGACCAATGCGCTGCAGATGCTGTCCATCTTCCTGATCCCGGCGGCGCTGTGCTTCGTGCTGGGCCGCCAGGTTGGCGACATGCGCCAGGGTTGGGCGCTGCTGGGGGCGATGACGGCGATGTTCGTTGTCGCCGTCGTCATCGCCACGTCGGCCGAGCAGGCCGGCAACCCGCATCTCGCAGCGCTGGGTGTCGACTCGGCCCAGACGGCCACGCAGTCGGGCGGCAACATGGAGGGCAAGGAAGTGCGCTTCGGCATCGACGCCTCTTCGCTGTTCGCCGTCATCACGACGGCCGCCAGCTGCGGCGCCGTCAACGCCATGCACGACAGCTTCACGCCGCTGGGCGGGGCCGTGCCCATGGTACTGATGCAGCTCGGCGAGGTCGTCTTCGGCGGCGTCGGCGCGGGTCTGTACGGCATGCTGGTGTTCGCCATCCTGGCCGTCTTCGTCGCCGGGTTGATGATTGGCCGCACGCCTGAATACCTCGGCAAGAAGATCGAGGCGCACGAGATGAAGATGGTCTCGCTGGCCATCCTGCTGACGCCATTGGCGGTGCTCATCGGCACGGCCGTCGCCGTGATCGTGGAGCCCGGCAAGGCCGGCATCGCGGCGCCTGGCGCGCATGGCTTCAGCGAGGCGCTGTACGCGCTCTCGTCCGCCGGCAACAACAACGGCAGCGCCTTCGCCGGCCTGTCGGCCAACACGCCCTTCTACAACGGGCTGCTGGCCCTGGTGATGTGGATAGGCCGCTTCGGCGTCATCGTGCCGGTGCTGGCCATGGCCGGCTCGCTGGCGGGCAAGAAGCGGCTGGCGGCGGGCGAGGGCACCCTGCCCACGCATGGCCCCCTCTTCGTCGTGCTGCTGATCGGCGCCGTGCTGCTGGTCGGTCTTCTGAACTATGTGCCGGCGCTGGCCCTGGGCCCCGTCGTCGAGCACCTCATCCTCTGGAGCAAATCATGAGTGCCCCCGAACCTGTCGCTGTGCGCCAGGCCCCCCGAGGGGGGCAAGAGAGCTCGGGAGCGGCCCGTCGCTCTCTTGAGACTCGCGCTGGTTTTTCCCTCCTCGACCCGGCGCTGACTCGTGCCGCCCTGGTCGACGCCTTCCGCAAGCTGGACCCGCGCACGCAATTGCGCAACCCGGTGATGTTCGTGGTCTATCTCGGCAGCCTGTTGACGACGGCGCTGTCCGTCGCGCAACCGAACGGCTTCGTTGTCGCGGTAACGGTCTGGTTGTGGTTCACCGTGCTGTTCGCCAACTTCGCCGAGGCTCTGGCCGAGGGCCGCAGCAAGGCGCAAGCGGCGTCGCTGCGCGGGTTGAAAAAGGAAACCTGGGCCAAGTTGACCGACGACTGGAAGCCCGGTGCGCCACGTGACACGATCAAGTGGCACCCCCGCGAGGCCGGCACGCTGCGCAAGGGCGAAGTCGTGCTGATCGAGGCCGGCGATGTCGTGCCGGCCGATGCCGAGGTCATCGACGGCGTCGCCTCGGTGGACGAGAGCGCCATCACCGGCGAGTCCGCACCCGTCATCCGCGAGAGCGGCGGCGACTTCTCGGCGCTGACTGGCGGCACCCGCGTGCTGTCCGACTGGGTCGTGGCCCGCGTGGCCGTGAACCCCGGCGAGACCTTTGTCGACCGCATGATCGCCATGGTCGAGAACGCCAAGCGCAAGAAGACGCCCAACGAGATCGCGCTGACCATCCTGCTGGTCGCGCTGACGCTGGTCTTCCTGGGTGTCTGCACCACGCTGCTGCCGTTCTCGCAGTTCAGCGTGGCGGTGGCCGGCGCGGGCGAGCCGGTCAGCCTCGTCGTGCTGGTGGCGCTGTTGGTCTGCCTGATTCCGACCACCATCGCCGGCCTGCTGTCGGCCGTCGGTGTGGCCGGCATGAGCCGCATGCTGCAGGCCAATGTCATCGCCACCTCGGGCCGCGCTGTTGAAGCCGCGGGCGACGTCGACGTGTTGCTGCTGGACAAGACCGGCACCATCACGTTGGGCAACCGCCAGGCCGATGCGTTCTGGCCGGTAGAAGGCGCCAGCGAGGCTCAGCTCGCCGAGGTGGCGCGCCTGGCGTCGCTGGCCGACGAGACGCCCGAGGGCCGCAGCATCGTGGCGCTTGCCGACCGCAAGTTCGGCGCGGCCACGGCCACGGCCACGGAACGGGGCGAGTTCGTGCCCTTCACGGCGCAGACGCGCATGAGCGGCGTGGATCTTGGCGCCCGCCGGATCCGCAAGGGTGCTGGCAGCGCGGTGCGCGCTCACGTTGAAGCCCTGGGCGGCCGCTGGCCGGCCAGCGTGCAGGCCAGCGTCGACGAGGCCGCCCGCCGGGGCAGCACGCCGCTGGTTGTCGTCGATGACGTGCGGGTGCTCGGCGTCGTCGAACTCAAGGACATCGTCAAGCCCGGCATCAAGGAGCGCTTTGCGCAGATGCGCCGCATGGGCATCAAGACGGTCATGGTCACCGGCGACAACCGGCTGACGGCCGCAGCCATCGCCGCCGAGGCTGGCGTGGACGACTTCCTCGCCGAGGCCACGCCCGAGGCCAAGCTGGCGCTGATCCGCGAGCACCAGGCCCAGGGCAGGCTGGTGGCCATGACCGGCGACGGCACCAATGACGCCCCGGCGCTGGCCCAGGCCGACGTGGCCGTCGCGATGAACAGCGGCACCCAGGCCGCGAAAGAGGCCGGCAACATGGTCGACCTGGACAGCAACCCGACCAAGCTCATCGAGATCGTCGAGACGGGCAAGCAGATGCTGATGACGCGTGGGTCGCTGACGACCTTCAGCATCGCCAACGACCTGGCCAAATACTTCGCCGTGCTGCCGGCGGCCTTCGTGTCGACCTATCCGCAGCTCGGCGCGCTGAACGTCATGCGCCTGGCCAGTCCCAACTCGGCCATCCTGTCGGCGGTCATCTTCAACGCGTTGATCATCGTCGTGCTGATCCCGCTGGCGCTGAAGGGCGTGCGCTACCGCGCCATCGGCGCCGCCGCGCTGCTGCGTCGCAACCTGCTCGTCTACGGCCTGGGCGGCGTCATCGTCCCCTTCATCGGCATCAAGGCCATCGATCTGCTGCTCGTGGCCCTTCACCTTGCTTGAATCATGAACACCCAACTCCGCCCCGCATTGACCCTGTTCGTGCTGCTCAGCCTCGTCACCGGCCTGGCCTACCCGCTGGCCGTCACCGGCCTGGCGCAGGCGCTCTTTCCCCATGCGGCCAATGGCAGCCTCTTCATCCAGGACGGCAGGCCGATCGGCTCCGAGCTGATCGGCCAGGCCTTCACCGACCCCGGGCATTTCTGGAGCCGCCCCTCGGCCACCGCGCCCTCGCCCTACAACGCGGCCAACTCCGGCGGCTCCAATCTCGCGCCGACGGCGCCGGCCCTGGTCGATGCGGTCAAGGCGCGCATCGACGCCTTGCGCGCGGCCGACCCGGGCAACCTGGCGCCGGTGCCGGTCGACCTCGTCACCGCCTCCGCCAGCGGCCTGGACCCCCACATCAGCCGGGCCGCCGCCGACTACCAGCTCGCCCGCGTCGCCCGCGCACGTGGGCTGCCACCGGAGCAGGTGAGGGCGCTGGTCGAGCAGCACACCGAGGGCCGCCGGCTCGGCTTCCTCGGCGAGCCGCGCGTCAACGTGCTGGCCCTGAACCTCGCGCTGGAGCGTGCGACGATCACCGCAAGATGACTCCAGGCAGACCGCCATGCTGATCAACAGCGCCGTGTACGAGGATGGCCGCATCGTGGCCGAGCCCAGCCTGGAGGGGGTGTCCGAGGCGCTGGAGAGAACGAGCGGCTTTGTCTGGATCGCGCTGCGCGACCCGAGCGATGAGGAGCTCAACCTGCTGCAGCACGAGCTGGACTTGCCGCCATTGGCCGTCGAGGATGCCCGCAAGGGCCATCAGCGGCCCAAAGTGGAAGAGTACGGCGACATGCTGTTCGCCGCGATGCATCTGCTGGAGACCAGCACCGACGGCTTGGAGGTGGGCGAGGTGCACGTCTTCGTCGGCGCGCGCTTCATCGTCTCGGTACGCCACCGCAGCAGCCAGGGTTTCCTGGGCGTGCGCGGGCGTGCGGAGCGCGAGCCGCATCTGCTGCGCCAGGGGCCAGGTTTCGTCTTCTACGCACTGATGGACGCCGTCGTGGACCGCTACTTCCCGCTCATCGACGCCATCGAGGCCGAATTGGAGCAACTGGAAGCGACCATGTTCCAGCCCCATCAGGATCGCCAGTCCGTCGTGCAGCGCCTGTTCGCGCTGAAGCAGCGCCTGGCCACGCTGCGCCATGCCGTCACGCCGCTGCTGGAGGTGACGGCCAAGCTGCACGGTGGCCGCGTGCCCGTCGTCTGCAAGGCCCTGCAGGACTACTTCCGCGACGTCTACGACCACCTGCTGCGCATCCAGGCCAGCATCGACGCCGCGCGCGAAACCATCATCGCGGCGACCCAGGTCAACCTCACCCTGGTCACGCTGGACGAGTCCCTCGTCACCAAACGCCTGGCCGCCTGGGCCGCCATCTTTGCGGCGTCCACGGCCCTGGCGGGCATCTGGGGGATGAACTTCGAGCACATGCCCGAGCTGAAATGGACGTTGGGCTACCCGATGGCGCTGGGCGTGATCGTCCTCGTCAGCGGGGCGCTGTACTGGCGCTTCAAGCGCCTCGGATGGTTGTGACCGACACCCGCCCCGACCCCGACGCGCTGCTGGCCCAGTTGCAGCGCGACGAAGCCGCCGCCCAGCGCGGCCGGCTGAAGATCTTCTTCGGCGCCAACGCGGGTGTTGGAAAAACCTTCGCCATGCTGGCCGCCGCGCATGCGGCTCGCGCCCAAGGCCGGGTGGTGCGCATCGGCGTCGTCGAGACCCACGGCCGCGCCGACACCGAGGCCATCGCGCGCGATCTGCCGCGCCTGGCGCTGAAGGACATCGTCCACCGCGGCCAGACCCTGCGCGAGTTCGACCTCGATGCCGCGCTGGCCTGGGGCCGCGAGCAAGCGGGCGGCGTGCTCCTGCTGGATGAGCTGGCCCACAGCAACGCGCCGGGCTCGCGCCACGCCAAGCGCTGGCAGGACGCGCAGGAGCTGTGCGAGGCCGGCATCGAGGTCTGGACGACGCTGAACGTGCAGCACCTGGAGAGCCTGAACGACGTCGTTGGCGGCATCACCGGCATCCGTGTCTGGGAAACCCTGCCCGACAAGGTCTTCGATGCGGCCGACGAGGTGGTCGTCGTCGACCTGCCGCCCGACGAGCTGCTGCAGCGGCTCAAGGAAGGCAAGGTCTATTTGCCGAACCAGGCCGAGCGCGCCGCCAAAAATTTCTTCCGCAAGGGCAATTTGCTGGCCCTGCGCGAGCTGGCCCTGCGCCGCACGGCGGACCGCGTGGATGACCAGATGCAGGCCTACCGGCGCGAGCACAGCGCCGGGACGGTGTGGCCCAACCGCGAGTCGCTGCTGGCCTGCATCGGCCCGGCGGCGGCGAGCGAAAAGGTCGTGCGCAGCGCCGCCCGGCTGGCGCAGCAGCTCGGGCTGGACTGGCATGCCGTGCACGTGCAGACGGCCCAGGGCCTGAGCGACGCCGCCCGCCAGCGCGTGCAGCGCACGCTGGAGCTGGCGCAGTCGCTCGGTGCCCGCACCGCCGAACTGTCGGCGCCCGAGGTCGCCGCGGCCCTGGTGGGCTATGCGCGCGAGCACAACCTGGCCCGCCTCGTGGTGGGCCGGCGCGAGCAGGCCTGGCGCTGGCCTGGCCGGCCGTCCCTGGCCGAGGCGTTGAGCCGCCTGGCCGACGAGATGGACGTGTTGCAGGTGGCGCTGCCCACCGGTGCGCGCGAGCAGCCCGCGGCGGCGACGCGTGGTGCCCTGATTCCTCTGCAGGCCTGGCGCGGCCATGCGGCGGCGCTGGCGGGCGTCGCGCTGACGACGGCCCTGGCCCACGTGTTGCTGGGTTTCATGGCGCCGACCAATATCGCCATGCTCTATCTGCTCAACGTTGTTGGCGTTGCGCTGCGCTTTGGCCGCGGGCCGGCGGCGCTGGCGGCGCTGCTCGGCGTGGCTGCCTTCGACTTCGCCTTCGTCGAGCCGAGAGGGTCGTTTGCCGTCGGCGATGCGCAATATCTCGTCACCTTCGCCGTGCTGCTGCTCGTCGGCCTCGTCATCGGCCAGCTCGCGGCCGGGCTGCAGGCCCAGGCCCGCGCGGCCCAGGAGCGTGAGCGGCGCGTGCGCGGCCTGTACACGATGTCGCGCGACCTCGGTGCCGCGCTGGTGGTGGAACAGGTTGCCGAGATCGCGACGCGCTTCCTGCGCGCCGAGTTCGGCGCCGCCTCGGCCGTGCTGGCGCCGCCGCCAGGGGCCACGCCCGGCCGCGAGATGCTGGTGGCGCTGCCGGGCGCAGGCGTGCAGCCGGACCTGGGTGTCGCCCAATGGGCCTTCGACCATGGCCAGCCGGCAGGGCAGGGCACCGACACGCTGCCGGCCAGCCCCTGCCTGATGCTGCCGCTGACCGCGCCGATGCGGCTGCGTGGCGTGCTGGCCGTCCAAGGGCAGGGCCGCCGCTGGTCGCCCGAGGAGCGCGAGCTGCTGGACACCTGTGCAGCGCTGCTGGCCATTTCGCTGGAGCGCATCCACTACATCGAGGTGGCCCAGCAGAGCACGTTGCAGATCGAGTCCGAGCGGCTGCGAAATTCGCTGCTGACGGCCGTGTCCCACGATCTGCGCACGCCGCTGGCCGCGCTGGTGGGGCTGGCGGATGCGCTCAAGCTCACGCCGCTGAACACGCCTCAGGCCGAGGTGGCCGACGCGATGCGTCGCTCGGCGCTGCGCATGACTGCGCTGGTCGGCAACCTGCTCGACATGGCGCGGCTTCAATCCGGCACGGTGCAGCTGAACCGGCATTGGCTGCCGCTGCAAGAGGTCGTCGGCAGCGCACTGGCGAGCCTGGAAGAAGCCTTGATCGACCGCGAGGTTGTCGTGGATCTGCCGGCGGACCTGCCCCTGGTCGAGCTGGACGCCGTGCTGATCGAGCGCGTGCTCGTCAACCTGCTGGAGAACGCGGCCAAGTACGCGGCCGGCGCCATCCGCATCCGGGCGCGCACGGCGGGGCGGCATGTCGAGATCGACGTCAGCGACGCCGGCCCTGGGTTTCCCGCGGGCCTCGAGGACAAGCTCTTCGACAAGTTCGAGCGCGGCGACCGCGAGAGCGCCACGCCCGGTGTCGGCCTGGGCCTGGCCATCTGCAAGGCCATCGTGGAGGCGCATGACGGCCGTATCAGCGCCCACAATGTCGCGACCGGCGGTGCCTGTGTGCGAGTGGAACTGCCGCTCGGCCAGCCGCCGGCGGAGAAACCAGAGTGAGCGCTGCACGCGTGTTGATGATCGAGGACGAACCGGAGATCCGGCGCTTCGTGCGCATGGCGCTGGAGAGCGAAGGCCTGGAGGTCTTCGAGGCGGCGACGTTGCAACGCGGGTTGATCGACTCGGCCACGCGCCGTCCCGAGCTGGTTGTGCTGGACCTGGGCCTGCCCGATGGCGATGGCCTGGACTTCATCCGCGAGTTCCGCGGCTGGTCGCAGGCGCCCGTCCTGGTGCTGTCGGCCCGTGAGGGCGAGGACCGCAAGGTGCAGGCCCTGGACGCCGGCGCCGACGACTACCTCGTCAAGCCCTTTGGCGTGGCCGAACTGCTGGCCCGCGTGCGCGTGCAACTGCGCAGGCACGGCGGCGGCGGCAACGACGCCGACCCGGTGCTGCGCTTTGGTGACGTCGCCATGGACCGCGCGTTACGCACGGTCACCAAAGCCGGCGAAGAGCTGCACCTGACGCCCATCGAATACCGGCTGCTGCAGGAGCTTGCCAACGCTCCGGGACGCGTGTTGACCCACCAGCACCTGCTCAAGGCGGTCTGGGGCCCGGGCCATGCCGAGGACGTGCATTACGTGCGCGTGCACATGGCCAATCTGCGCAAGAAGCTCGAGGCCGATCCCAACCGGCCGCAGTGGCTGGTGACCGAGGCGGGCGTGGGCTACCGGCTCAAGACATGAATCCGGAAGACCTGCTGAAGCTCGTCACGACCGAGATGCCCTTCGGCAAACACAAGGGCACGCTGATCGCGGACTTGTCCGGCAACTACCTGGGCTGGTTTGCGCGCGAAGGCTTTCCTAAGGGCGAGATCGGACGGCTGCTGGCCTTGATGTACGAGATGGATCACAACGACTTGCGGGGCCTGCTCAAGCCGCTGCGGGGGCGTGGCCGATGAAGCGGCTGCTGCTGGCGTTGGTGCTGGGGTCTGCGCTGGTGGTGGCCAGCCTGGCTGCCCGCGCTGAAGGCGATGGCCGCTTCACTGTCGTGCGCGTGGACCTCGCCACGCAGAAGCTGCGTCTGTTCTGGCAGGATGACCGGGGCCGGCCGCTGCGTCGGCTGGACAAGTTGTCGGCCTGGTTGAGAGGACAGGGCAAGACGCTGGCTTTCGGCATGAACGCCGGCATGTACCACGCGGACGCGAGCCCCGTCGGGCTGCTGGTCATCGACGGGCGCGAGCTCGCGCCGCTCAATCTATTGAGTGGAGAAGGCAACTTCTTTCTGAAGCCCAACGGTGTTTTCCTGCTGACGGCTCACGGAGCTCAGGTCGTCGACGCGGTGGACTACCCGGCGCTGCGCGAGGGTGTCCTGTTCGCCACCCAGTCCGGGCCGCTGCTGCTCAAGGACGGCCAGATCCATCCGGCCTTCAGCGCCAATTCGGCGTCGCGCTATATCCGCAACGGCGTCTGTGTGCTGGGTTCACAAGCCCTGTTCGTCATCACCGAGCAGCCCGTCACGCTGCACGAGTTCGCCAGCTTCTTTCGCGACGATTTGCACTGCAGGGAGGCGCTGTATCTTGACGGCGCCGTGTCCAGCCTCTACGCGCCCAGGCTCGGACGCAACGACCATTGGAGCGAGCTCGGGCCGCTGTTTGGCGTCGTCGATTGACGCCGGCCCAGGCCGCGCTTTCGCCGGCCTGAACCGCGCGGTGAGCGGTCTGTCGCAAGCGCGTTGGAGGCTGGCCTCTGGATCCCTAGGCTGCGCTCATTCACAAGATGAGGAGTGGCCATGCTGCAGATCCAGAACGTCTCCAAGAGCTTCGGAAAACTCAATGCCGTCGACGGCGTGTCACTGGAATTGAAGCCCGGTGTCGTCGGCCTGATCGGCCACAACGGCGCGGGCAAGAGCACGCTGATGCAGATGCTGGCCACGCTCACGCGGCCCACCAGCGGGCGCATCCTGCTGGACGGTGAGGACATCGTCGCCAAGCCCGAACTGATGCGCCGGCGCCTGGGCTATCTGCCGCAGGACTTCGGCGTCTACCCGCATCTGACGGCACTCGAGTTCCTGCAGTACTTCGCGGCGCTGAAGGGCGTGCGCGACCGGCAGCGGCTGAACGACCTGCTGGAGCTGGTGAACCTGCACGAGCAGGCCCACCGCCCGGCCATCGGCTTCTCGGGCGGCATGCGCCAGCGCCTGGGCATCGCGCAGGCCCTGCTGAACGACCCCGACGTGCTCATCGTCGACGAACCCACGGCTGGTCTCGACCCCGAGGAGCGCCTGCGCTTTCGTCACCTGCTGGGCGACCTCGGGCGCAAGCGCCTGGTCATCGTGTCGACCCACATCGTGTCGGACGTCGAGAACATGGCCTCGCACCTGGCCGTCATGCGTCAGGGCCGCCTTGTCGCCTTCGAAACCCCTGAAGCCGTGATCGCTCGCGCCGTGGGCAAGGTCTGGATGGCCCAGCTCGCGCCAGCCGATTACGAAGCGCTGAAGGGCCATGTGCAGGTGCTGCAGGCCCAGCCTCAGGGCAGCCGCATTCAGGTGCGCATGGCGCATCCGTCGCGCCCCTTTGCCGAGGCCGAGCCGGCGAACGCCAGCCTGGAAGAGGCGCTGATGGTCCAGCGTTATGCCGATGCGCGGGAGGCCGCATGAACACCAGTCTCTACAAGACCCTGGTGCTGAACGAATGGCGCTTGCGCAGCCGCCGGCTCAGCAGCCTCGTCATCCTGCTGGCCGTGGTGGCCGTGAGCTGGTTGATGGTGCTGGACCCGAAAAGTGGCATGGCCATGATGGTCGTGAACAAGCAGCGCATCGCCTACGAGAGCCAGGCACTCGCCTTTGCGAGCAACCTGATCGCGTCGCTGCTGTTCGGCCTGGCTGGCTTCTACCTGGCGCGTGGCCGCACGCAGGAAGACGTGCGCTGCGGCACGGCTGCCGTGCTGGCCGCCACACCCGTCAGCAACGCGCAGCTGCTGGGCGCGCGCTGGCTGGGCGCCTTCGGCTTCCTGCTCTCGCTGGGCACCGTCGTGATGCTGACGGTCTGGGTGTTGCAACTCGTGCGCGGCGAAGGCCCGTTGCAGCCCTTGCCCTATCTGCAGATGCTGGTGTTCGGGCTGGCGCCCGGCCTGATGCTGTGCGCCAGCCTGGCCGTGCTGGCCGACGCCTGGGCGCCGCTGATGGGCAAGCGTGGCGACGCGCTCTACTGGGTCTTCTGGATGGTGCAGTTCGCCTTCATCCCGGCCACGCTGGGGCAGGGCGCCGTGCGGCTGACCGGCTGGCAGGTGTTCGACATCAATGGCATGTCGCCGTTGCTGGTCGGCGTGAGCCAGTTGATGGACGTGACCCACATCAGCGTCGGTGGCAGCCCCTTCGACGCGACGCTGCCCCGCCTGCACATGCCCGCTGGCCTGTGGAGCGCTGAGTTGATCGCTTTGCGCCTGGGCTCGATGGCGCTGGCCCTGCTGCCGCTGCTGCCCGCCGTGATGTTCTTCCATCGCTATGCACCAGACCGCGTGAAGCTGCGCAACCCCGCCGGTCGCTGGCGCATCGTGCAGTTGCTGCAATGGCTGCTGCGCCCGCTGCTGCGGCCTTTCACCGCCGCCCTTGGCCTGTTGCTGCGCGCCAGCGCCCGCCTGCCAGGCCTGCCCGGCCGCTGGCTGGCGGACGTGAGCCTGGTGTTGCTCAGCCAGCCGCTGTTGGCCCTGGCGATGGGGGCCGGCACGGTGGCCTGCGCGGTGGTGTCGACGGACCTCGTTCCCGCGCTGCTGGCCGCAACGTTGTGCGCCTGGGGCATGGCGGTGGCGGACGTGAGTTCGCGTGATCTGCAGAGCGGCACATGGGCTCTGGCCAGCGCAGTACCCGGCGGCGCATGGGAGCGCGGCTGGCGCCAGGTGCTGGCGGCCTTGGGGCTGGGGCTGCTGCTGGCCTTGCCGGCCTTGCTGCGGATCTCAACGGTGCAAGCCTTGGCCTGCGTGGCCGGCCTGCTCTTCTTGAGCGCAGCCGCCACGCTGCTGGGCCGGCTGACCCAGGGCTCGCGCACCTTCCTCGCGTTGTTTCTGTTCGCGCTCTACCTCAACCTGCAAAAGACCGGCGTGGCGGCGCTGGACCTGTTGGGTGTGGACGGCGCGGCCAACGCAGCCAGCGTGGCCGGCTATGCGCTGGCGGGCGGGCTGGGGCTGGTAGCACTGCTGGCCTGGCCGCGGCTGCGTCGGACCTGAGCCGCCGGTACTGGCCTACAGCGCCCCTGCGAAGAATGGCGCAAGATTGCCAGGCCATGACTGCACGCTTCGCCGTCCTTCTGCTCGCCGCCACCTTTTGCGGGATGGTCGGCGCTGCTCAGGCCGAGGAGCTGCCCAGATCAGCGGCCTGCCGCATCGCGCTGAATGCGCTGGACGAAGCGGAGGAGGCCATCGCGGCGGCCGCTGCCGCTTCATCGACCAGCTTGTCCGATCAGCAGCGCCAGCACTCGGTGGCCGTGCGTCTGCAGCCGCTGCGCAAGCGCGTGGCGGATGCCTGCCTTGGCGGGCTCACCACCTCGCCGCCGCCCTCGCAGCACAGCTGGGTGGTGCCGACCGCGCCCGCACGGCCTGGCGTGGTGGCGCCCCGGGTGCCCATGCCAACCGTGCCGCCCGTGGCCTTGCCGCGTCCGCAAGCGCCGGTCACCGTGACCCAGTGCAATGCCGCCACCTGCCTGGCCAGCGATGGCTCGACGCTGACGCGGGTCGGCCCCACCCTTGTCGGACCGCGCGGTTCATGCACCGTGCAGGGCGTCTTCCTGCGCTGCCCGTGATCAGCGCCGCGACTTGCTGGCCAGCACCAGCGCAATGCCGCCGAGGATGGCCGCCGAGGCCAGCAGCAGGCGCGGGGTGACGGCCTCCGACAGCAGCGCCACGCCGCCGAATGCGGCAATCAGCGGCACCGACAGCTGCACGGTCGCGGCCCGCAGCGCGGACAGCCCGCGCAGCGCGGCGTACCAGATGACATAGCCGATGCCGGACGTGACGGCGCCCGAGGCGACGGCCAGGGCGATACCGGTGGTGCTGGCGCGCGCCTGGGCTGCGAACAGCAGGCTCACCAGCAGAGCGAGTGGCGTGGCGCGCAGGAAGTTGCCCGCTGTTGCCGCCAACGGGTCGCTCACGCCGCGGCCGCGCAGCGAGTACAGGCCCCAGGCCAGGCCCGCTGCCGCCATCATGGCCGCGCCGAGGACCGGTGGCGCCGCCACGCCGGGTGACACCAGATAGACCAGCCCCGCCACGGCCAGAGCGAGGCCGAACCAGGCCAGGGGCCGGAACCTCTCGCCCGAGCGCAGCCCGGCGCTGAACATCGTCACCTGGACCGCGCCGAACAGGATCAGGGCGCCCGTGCCCGCTGACAGGCTGAGGTAGGCGAAGGAGAAGAAGGCGACGTAGGCGAACAGCATGGCCGCGGCGAGCCAGTCGGAATGCGTGGCGGCGGCCTGGCCGGGCCTGAGCCGCACGATGGCCGCGAGCGTGACCGCCCCGGCGGCCAGCCTGATGCTGCCGAAGCTGGCCGCATCGATGAGATCCTGCCGCAGGGCGAGCCGGCAAAGCAGCGAATTCGCCGCGAAGGCCAGCATCGCCGTCGTGGTCAGGGCCAAGGTCTTCAGCAGGGGCAGGCCGGCGCGCGACTCAGACATGGACCCCCACCAGGACCGCGGCCCAGCCCAGCAGCGCGACGCCCAGCGGCGTGCTCAGCCGGTGGCCCCAACGGACATTCTTCTCAACCGCCATGACCGCGGCCAGCAACAGCATCCAGCCGAGGCTGCCGGTGCCGAGCGCAAACATCAGCAGCATCAATGCCCAGCAGCAGCCGACACAGAACAGGCCGTGGTGGGCGCCCAGCATGAACGCGTGCCGCGCCTCGGCGTGGCCGCGCCAATGCTGCATGACGAAGCTCAAGGGGGTGCGGCACTTCTCCAGGCAGCGGTGCTTGAGGCTGCTGAACTGGAAGACCCCGGCCAAGGCGATGATGGTCGTGCCGATCAGCCAGCCATGCCAGGCCAGCAGGGGCACGCCGTTGACGAGCGCCAGCAGCCCCGCGTGCAGCACATGGGCCACGAGCCCGAAGCCGCCCCACACCGCCATATAGCCCAGGCCCAGCAGCAGGAGCAGCCGGCGGTGGTCCGCCCGCCGCGCCGTCAACCGGTCGAAGGCATTGAACAGGGGCAGGGTGGTCGGCAGCATCATGGCCGTGGTCATCAGGATCCAGGCGGCGCTGTAGAGCAGGGCGGGCACGATGACGTTGCCACCGGGGATCGCCCGGCAGACGGAGGCGGCCGGGCCCGAGGCCGTCCAGTCGCCGTGGTCGAGGTAGCGGCCATAAGGGCTGCCCGCCCAGGCCCACAGCGCCAGCCAGGCGAGCCCGGCCAACGCGCTCAGCACGACGAGGAACACGCGGCGATGACGGGAATCGCCGGCTGGCGGACCCGCCGCTACGGCGCCGCCAGCGGCGCTCAATGGTGCACCCTTCGGCCTGCGGCCTTGCCTGGCCGACAGCGCGGCCAGGCGTTCGCCAGGCATGGGATGCCCACAGGGCATCCCATGTCCGGGCTCACTCCCGCCAAGCGGGAGCGAGCTTGCTTGGGGCGGCCCTGCGCGGCGCTCATGCGTCGAAGACGAAGGTGCTCTGCAGCGCGTTGTGGTTCTTGAGATCGAGGTCGATGCCCAGTGCCGGGTTCTTGGAACGGTAAGTCGGGGCCTTGCCGACAAACACCGGCGCGCCCGGCACCGTCGAGAACACGGTGTCGGACAAGGTCGTCAGCCCGCCCATCGCGCCGCGGTAGGGCTCGAGTTCGGCGTAGTAGTTGCTGCCGATCTCGAGGATGCCCTTGCCGTCTTGCACGGTGAACTTGATGGGCGCCCGCTCGACCGACACCACCGTGCCAATGAGGGCAGCGAGATCGGCGACCGGCCCGCCGGCCTGGCCCGTGTAGACCTTGAGCAGGGCTGCCTCCTGCGCCGCCGATGCCTTGTCGTCGACAAAGATCGCGGCGGTCCAGTTGCCTTTGAGGATATTGCCGGGGACGTGGGCCACGGCTGCGATGGTGTTGCCGCCGACGTCCACGCCGTCGATCACGCCCTTGTCGATGCGCCAGGCGACGATGGTGTCGCAGGTGCCGTTGTCTGGGTCCTCGCCGATCCAGCACGGGCACAGCACATTGCAGTTGCAAACCTCGAGCAGACGACCTTCCAAGTGATAGCCCATATGACTCTCCGTCAAAGCCAAACACAATGAACTTGTCGCCGTGGCTCGGCCGGCAAGGCAAAAATCATCCTACGCCGCGGTGCCGGGTCGAGTCCAGGTTCGTTGAAGACGGCATCCTCAATCGATCACCCCTACTTCGTCGCATCTACTCCGTCGCATCGGCATTCGCCGCCCGCAGCGGATCCGACACCTCCAGCCAATCCAGATCGTTCTCCAGCGTGTGGAAGGCGTCGTCGCCGATGTCGCCGGCGTCGCGCATGGCCAGCAGCACCTGCCGGGCCGCCTGCAGCGCGGCGCGGTAGCTGTTGTCGTACTCGGCACCGAATGAAGCGAACGGGCTGCCGCTTTCATGCAGCGGCCGGCCCAGGTGCATCTTCAGGTTCTTGCGCACCAGGCTCACGGCGGGGGAGCCGTCTGCGGGCAGTTGCTCAAAGGCGGCCTCCAGCATGCGCTGGCGCGCGGCATGCTCTTCATGCGCCACCGGGTCGCCGTCCTTCAGATTGAGCGCGCGCAGCAAAGGCTTCAGTGTCAGCCCCTGGATCAGCAGCGTGCCCAGCACCACGAGAAAGGCCGTCAGCACGATCAGGTCGCGGGCCGGAAAGCGTTCGGGCAGCGCCAGTGCCGCCGCCAGCGTGACGATGCCGCGCATGCCCGCCCAGGAGATCACCAGCCCGCTGCCCACGCTGGGCCGCAGCATCGGCCGCGGCGGATTGAAGCCGTGGCGGTGGTCGCGCCAGCGGATCGCGGCGTTGAAGGACATGTGCCAGGCGACGCGCACGACGATGACGGTGACCAGCACCGCGGCGGCCACCAGCAGGTATTGCGTTCGCGCCGACGGCTCCAGCGCCATCAGGATGGGGCGGATCTGCAGCCCGATGAAGATGAACGCAAAAATGTTCAGCGCGAACACCACCGTGGCCCAGACCGCGTTGGTGGGGATGCGAACACGGGCAGGGATGCGCGCCGGTGCCATGCGCGCCAGCGTCATGGCGAAGCAGACCGTGGTCAGCACGCCCGACAGCCCGACATGCTCCGCCAGCTGCCACACGCTGATGGTGCCAATGAACTGCAGGATGATGGCCGTGGGAATGTGCTGCACATGCTCGAACATGCGCTGCACCAGCCAGCCCAGCGCAGGCCCCGCGATCAGGCTGCCCAGCACGGCCAGCAGGAAGGTCGGCGCCACCGCCTGCACCGAGAAGCCGCCGGCCGCCACTGCACCGACGGCCAGGCGGTAGATCAGCAGGGCGCTGGCATCGTTGAGCAGGCTTTCACCTTCGAGGATGCCCAGGATGCGCTGCGGCGGGCGCAGCGGCCGCAGCACCGCAGTGGCCGCCACCGCATCGGGCGGCGCGACGATGGCGCCCAGTGCCACGGCCGCGGCCCATGGCAGGCCCGGCACGAGGGCGTGAGCCACCATGGCCACTGCGGCCGTCGTGAGGCCGACCGCGAAGATCACCAGGCTGACCAGCGGCGCCCAGTTGTCTCTGAGGTCCCGCAATGAGGCGTCGTAACCAGCGTCGACGAGAACCGGCGCGACGAACAGGGCCAGCACCAGTTCGGGCGGCAGGCTGGGGCTGGGTGCACCCGGCACCAGGGCCAGCAGCGCGCCGCCAATGGCCAGGAACACCGGGTAGGGCGCGCCCGCACGCCGCGCGGCGGCAGCCAGTGCCACGGCGGCGACGAAGAGGACCAGGATTTGTTCGAGTTCCTGCACCGGCCGGAGTATGGCGAGCTCGCCCTGGCAAAGGAAGGCGGGCCCGGCAGGCCGGCGGTCGTAGCATCGCTTCCCAACACCCAGTCCCCAGTCCCCAGGCCGCGCCGTGAAGGCGCACCGGTTGCTTACCGAAAGCAAGTCATGACCGGCATCTCCGAGCGTCTGCTCACCGCCTTTGAAACGCACGACGTTGAAGACATCCGGGCCGTCCTCGATGCCGGCTTCGATGCGAGTTCAAGCATCGGCGGCAAGACGGTGGTCAACCATCTGATCGAGATGTACTTTCGTTCGGACCGGTTTGCCACCTGCCTTCGGTTGCTGCTGGAACGTGGCGCCGTGCTGGACGACCCGCACCTGGCGCCCGTGCTGCTCAACGACGCCGACGCGCTGGCCACCGCCGTGGCGACCAATCCAGCGTTGCTGCGGCACCGCACGCAGATGCCCTGCACCTTCACGCCGCTTGACGGCGCCACGCTGCTGCATGTGGCGGCGGAGTACGGCCACGCGGCCGTCGCCGAGCGGCTGTTGGCACTGGGCGCAGACCCGAACGCCGCGGCCGATGTCGACGCCGACGGGCTGAACGGCCAGACGCCGCTCTTCCACGCCGTGAACTCGAATGCCAACCGTTCGGCGCCCGTCATGCGCCTGCTGCTTACGGCTGGCGCGCGGGCTGATGTGCGAGTGCGAGGCATCACCTGGGGCCGCGGCTTCGACTGGGAGACGGTCTGCTACGACGTGACGCCGCTGTCCTATGCCCAGCTTGGCCTGCTGCCGCAGATGCAGCGCACCGAGGCCGATACCTACGCCAACATCGTCGAACTGCTCGCGGCCTTGGGGCGGCCCGCGCCGCGGCTGGGCAATCTGCCGAACCGGTATCTGCGCTAGCGCTCCCGCAGGCGATCCAGCACCGGCTTGACGTCGATGATCGGCGTGCCGTCGAACGCTTCGAGATGGAGCGCCTTGTAGCGAAGTGGGCCGTCCTTCTCGACCAGCGTGACGCGGTGCAGCCCCACGGGGTTGGGCCGGTCTTGCGAGCGCGTGCTGAACACGCCGCGCAGCGGGGCGTTCAGGTCGTCGCGTGGATGCACGCTCAAGGTCTCGCGCTGGCCGTGGTCCAGCCAGGTCAGCAGCAGGATGTCGTCACCGACCTGCAGGTCGCGCAGGCCCGCCTCGAAAGCGGGCAGGAACTCCAGCCACGCCGTGGGGGCGCCTTCATCGCCTTGCTTGGGCGCCTGCTCCCGGCTCGTCAGCGGTGAGCGCACATGGCCGATAGGTTGGAGGACGAACATCTGTTCTGCGCGACGGCGCGGCGCCAGGCCTCAACGCTGACGCCAGGGCGGCGGCGTTTCGTTGGTGATGTCCGTCGCTCGCGCCCGCTCGGCGTCGAGGGGGCGGATCTCCAGCGTCAGACCGAAGGCCAGGCAGGGGTTCTGCGCGGCGAGTTCGGCCGCTTCCTCCAGGCTCGTGGCGACGATGAACCAGTAGCCGCCGACGATCTCCTTGGTCTCCGCGAAGGGACCGTCGGTGACCAGCCCATGGGCAACGAGCTTGCCTTCGGGCGCCAACCGGCTGCCGGGCATCATCCGCCCCGCCGCGAGATGGCCCTCGTACCAGACGTAGAACTGATCGATGGCGCGCTGGACGTCCTCGCGAGACGCTTTTTCGTCCCACAGCCCACGCGACACAACGAGGTATTCGTGCTGCGATTGGTTCATGGGTGGATGGTAAATGCAGGGGGACCGTGGAGCGTTCCGCGGAGGCCGAGTTGGGGAGCCAGACCTCCCGCGCCACGGCCTTTGCATCGATTGCTGAAGCCTCCGATAGACAGCTTCTGGCTGATCTCGGTCGGTCGCGCTTCAAGGTCTGAGCGACCGCTCCCGCCATAACCGGCCGCTTCGCGATCCGAACCTGTCGCTCGAAAGTGCCCCGCCGCACCGTACCCGGTTCAGCGACCGCTTCTGCTCGGCGCGAGCGGCTCAAATCGACCCGTAGGCTGCGTGGCCGTTTCCGGTGTAAGCCGGACCGGGTAGATACCTTCAAAGGCCGCTTTTCGAGTCGGCACATTTCGGCGCACAGGCGCGCGCCTTTCGCACGCCTTGGCGGGATCACCGGGTCGCAACTCCCGTGAGTCAATGCGCTGGTGAATATCCACGGTTGCGAGCTTCCTGTTTCGTCCGGACGCTCCTACGGTGACGCCGTATCCTCCGGTCCCCTTATCGCCACACCCTCCCATCGTCATGAAGCTCCCCTGGACCGCACCCACCGCGAGGGACATCGTCGATGAGGTCAGCGCCCTCAGCCATGACCAGCGATTCCGCCGGATGATCGAGCTTGGACGGGAGTCGGCCCAGAATCGCCGGCTGGCGCAAGCGCTGCAGACCCTGGCGGGCTCGGAGGTGCACTACGAGCGGTTGCTGGCCGTGATGGCCGCGTCGGGGTCGCGGGATGTAGGCGTCATTGCCGGCTTCCTGGGTGATCCGTCTCAATCCCTCGCCCTGCGCGCCGCGCGACTCGCTGCGCGGACGGTTCCTGACGACGTGGTGCTCGAGCGGATGCCCGGTTTGGCGCCGCGCTGTCGCCAGACACTGGCCTGGCGGCTATGGAAGGCGGGCCGGGCGCACGTCAACGATGCGGTGCACTCCCGGCTGTCGCAGGCGGACTGTTTGCCTCTTCTGCCTTGGACCAGTGATGCCTTCATCGCTGCAAGGCTCGCCACTGACGAAATTGCTTCACTCGCACCCTCGCGATGGGCAACGCTGGCCCAGCGGCTGCCGGGGGACACCCGCGATGCGTTAGTTCGCGAACTTGAGGAAGCCGAGCCGGTCTCTTACGTCCTTCGCCTGAGGGTCGTGGCAGCCCTGCATGGCCTGCTACGCCAGGATCGCGACGCCGGGCTGACGCTGCTTGCGGCCGCGGCAGGCCGGATGCCGATCACGACGCTTCCATTGGGCCGCTACGCGGCGCACTTCCCTCAGGCTGTGGCCGGCATCCTGCTGAATCACGCAGGCACGGCGCGTGTCGGTTTGCCGGTCAATGTGCTGAAAAGGCTGGATCCCGAGACCCTATGTGCTCTGCACGCGGCGGATGCGCTGCCGAACCTGCAGGCCGTATTCCCTCGGCTGACGCCAGTGCTGCGCGCAGCGCTGTACGGCCTCGCAGGTGAAGGGTGGCGAGCGCCCAGCGGCGCGGTGCCCGTCTCGCTGGTACGCGCGTTATCGAAGGAGACGCGTCAGTCAGAAGCACGCCGTGCTTTCTCAGCGCGCCTCCTCGAAACAGAGCCGATGACGCGCGTGGCATTCCTCGGCTGTCTGCCGTTTGCTGAGGCTTCGCAACTGGCGCGGCCTTACCTGTCGCAGCCGGATGGCGAGCTGCGCGCGCAGGCTGTTGCTGCCGTGGTCCATTCCGCCCGCTATGAATCCGCGAGCTTGGACGCCGTGCTCGACTTCTGCATGGCACGTGACAACGAGCAGGATCCGGTGCGGCTCGCGATGTTCACGGCACTGGCGGCGCTGCCTGTCTCGCGCTGGGAGGCCAGGCATCTGCCCAGCTTCACAGCGCTGATCGATGCGGCGCTTCGCGCGCGTGACTGCTCGTCCATGACCATGTCGGCTGCGGTGCAGTGGCTGATGGGGGTCATCGTCATGCACTCCGATTTCGTCGCGACCACCTTGCCGCGTCTGGTCGAGCGACTGGGAGGCATCGGTCGGATCGGCGCGGCCCATTGGGAATCGCGCATGAGTGACCGGGAGATGCGGCGAGTTGCGCCGCCGCTGATGCCGATGCTGGAGACCTGGGTCCAGCGCAACCAGGGGACCGTCGCCGTTCGGCTGATCCTGGCATTCGGTTGCCGGGCGAGGGCGGTCGAATCCTTCACCGATCTCCTGTTCGCACTTTCCCGCGACGGCCGTGCCAATGACGCCCGATCAGGCCTCGAGGCATTGGCGCACATAGGGCCTCCGAAGCGGTTGGACGAATGGATCCCACCGTTGCTCGATCGAGAGCCTGGCTGGATCACCGTCAGCACCGTGGCTCAGCACCTGCACAGGAACCGGCAAGACCTGCTGACGCCGTTCTTGACCCCGCGCCAGTTCAGCGGCCGGTTCTCCTCCGGTCAGGCGGCCTTCCTGCCGGTCTTTGAGAGCGGCTTCGAGCGTTGGACCGCGGCTCAGCAACAGCGCTATGGCGACTCGCTGCTTGCGATTCTGAACAGCCCCAAACGGAACGCATGGGAACTGTATGGCGTTGTCCGGCGATACGCCGCAATGCCGTCGCTCGCCTTGGATCCGGTCATCCGGCTCGCGCGCTTGGATTCTCCGGATGCGGCGCTGCGCGACAAGGCGCTGGAAGCACTCGGGCGCGCGGACGGCGGCCGTGGAGTCCCCACCCTGATCTCCGCGCTCGATGATGCGCGCGCCCGCGTCGCGATCTACGCCTTGCGGCAATCGGTGGTCGCCATGCCGGCTGCGCAGGCACTCCGGCTGATCGGCCAGGTGCCACGGGACAAGGTCACCGTGGCCAAGGAAGTCGTGCGGCTCGTCGGCGACCTACGCAGCGACGCTGCGTACAACTTCCTGGAAGGCTTCGATGAGGACGCGTCTCTGCACCCGGACGTGCGCATCGCGCTGCTGCGCGCGTACTGGAACTTCCTCGACAAGCCGGAGACCTGGCTGCGCCTTCGCGCCGCCGCGCTCGACGGCTCTCCGGCGTTGGCACGTTCCACGATCCGTGTGCCCCAGGTCGGATTGACGCCCGAAGGCCAACGCGCGTGGGGGCAGCACATGGCCCTGTTGCTTCAACATGCCGACGCGCTCATTCGCAAGGAAACTCTCGAGCGCCTCGTTCAGATGCCACCAGCGAAAGGGGAGTCGTCCCTGCGAGACGCCCTCGTCGGGCAGCTCGACGACATCGACACCGCGCTGGTTCAACTGGCGGCGCAGGTTCTGCTCGCAACCTATGGCCGCACCGCTGGCCAAGCTTTGGCGGCCAACTTCGCTGCGGTGAAGCAGCCGAGTTCGCTCGCGGCCATCGTCTCTGCATACCGTCATCTCAGGCGCGAAGGCGCGGCGGAACTCACCACCTCTGCGACCCCGCTTGCGGATGCGCTGATCGATCGACGCTGGCACGTTGGTCAAGCCGTCCAGGTAGCGCTCACCGTCTTCGCACCCGACCAGGCCTTGGATCTGCTTCGTCGATTGCAGGCCAAGAGCTTGCTGCACCCGGGCGTCGTCGCAGACGCGGTTGCTTCGATGGCCCAGTGCGTGGCTGGCCGAAGCGAGCAGAGCCTTGTCACGCTGGAGGGGGCACTGGGCGGGGAGGCATCCGGAGCTCTTCGCCGCATTGGGTTGGCGCTGCTTTGCGAACTGGCAGCGAAAGGCGGCTGGAGGTCCGAAGCGCGTCGGCGGTTGGAGACGTATCGCGGAGATCCGGATCAATGGGTGTCCGATACGGCGGATCTCGTGCGTGTACCGAGCGAGGCGGCGAATGCGAACCAGACGGGATAGTGTTCTTCCTCGTCAAGCAGGCGACCCCGACCAAGCAATTACCACCACCGCTGCTGGACCTACGCCGATGCCTAGGATCGATACGACAAGCGGGCTAAAGAGCAGCCCAAAAGGCAATGCGCTCATGGATGTGTATGAGTCAATCTGACTGCGCCCGGCCAGGAGCTGCCTCTCACAAATGTCTGGTATCGAGCGATGCAGACACGTTCGATACAGTCAAGCGCAATGAAGAGTCCGAACCCGCGAGTGAAGATGCTACGTCAGCCTGATCGTGCCTACTACGTCGCCATATGGCGAAAGGCGCGTTCATACAAGGTCGACATGGCGCGCAAGCAGTGGTGCGACTATTCCCACCAGCATTTCGATTGGGACGGTCTCGGCAACAAGAGCTGGCTTGATCGGCGCCGGCATTTGGCGGTGCTCCTGCATGCATTTCGAAGAGCTCAAGTCGAGTTGACTAGCTTCGAAGACGCGTACCAAGTGTTCGCATCGGTCAAGCCTGCTGACTCCGCGAGCGACGCCGTTTACGTCCATACACCGAACCCGAACCAGACGCCTTACCCGATGACGCCACTCGGAGAAGAGGTGTTGAGCCTACCGCCCCTCCTGGCAAGCCGCATCGACTTGTCGCGCTATCGCGTTTTTCGATATGGATCAGGCAAGGATGCTTCCTTCACGATCCTTGCGGCACGCGTGGCGTTGCGATGACGATCGGCGCCGACCGGCCAGGGGCTGTCGCTGGCCATCGGCCGCACTCAGGTAGGCTTTTGACATTCGACCATTTGGTCGCAGTCGGGGGACAAACGACACGCCCTCGTGGGCCGCGGAGAGGATTCAACAGTTGAGGGTGCAAGCGCTTGCAGGCTTAGGTTCAATCTTGGCGGGTTCGGTCGGACTGATCTTTGTGATCGTGGCTCGGCATGGCGAGTCGTTCCGTGGCACTGCCAGCGCATGGCTCTTGAACACGGCTGACGAGCTCGGCTTCATTCGCCAGCCGTCAGAGGGCAGTATGGACGAGGCCAAGGCGCCAAGCCTGTTCTCGTTCACCGACGAAACCGCCTTGGACGCGATGCTGTGCTTTGGCGTTGTACTGGGAGTCACTGCCTTGTTGCTGGCCGTTTGCGCCTCCGCCCGACGAGAGGGCAGTCATCACTTTGGCGCCGGCCTTGTATGCGGGGGTCTTTGTCTCACGGTGGCGCACTTTTACGCGGGCATGGGCTCGCTACTGCTCGGAACAGCGCTTGTTCTTGCGACGAAGAAGACTGAGTAGCGCATTTCCCGAGCGTCAGCTCCGAGCACCCTATTCCGAGAGCATCGATGACTGCAACGGGTCGACAGCGCCATTCCAACGCTTCGAGCAGCAGACATTCCGGCGCGAGTTGACGGCGACAGCCGCGGGCGGCCAGGTTGGACGACCGTAGCGCCCTCGACACCGGTCGTTGAAGCCGTCAGCCGGCCAGGTGCGCCGGCGACTGCTTCCTGCCAGGCAGCGTGAACTCGGCGGCTGATCGCCGATGACGGCACCCGCTGCAAAACGGAATTTCCGCGCTCTCCGTTCGACAAATCGCCTAGCGCCGACAGCCACCTGAATGCCGAACCCGCGCCGGCAAGCATGAGTGACCCTCAGTAGTCGATCCCCACCCGAATGCCGTAGGTGCGCGGATCATTCCAGTAGGCGCGCACGAAGCCGCCGCCGTCCTGCACCGCGTTCTTCGTCATCTTGTTGGTCGCGTTCAGCACATAGAGCTCGGCGCGCCAGTATTTGGGCGCCTGCAGCTTGAGGCTGGCGTCGATCTTGGTGAAGGCCTTCTGGCCGTCGGAGATGTGCGGGTTGTCCAGGTTGAGCAGGGTGAAGTACATCTTGTCCTGCCACTTCAGGTTGACCCAGGGCGTCAGCTCCCAGCCCTCGCCGAACATGAAGCTCTGTGAGAAGTTGATGCCGAAGCTGTACTTGGGCGACAGGGGCAGGTGGTTGCCGGTGATGTCCAGGATCTGGCGGCCGGCGAACTCGCGGATGGGGCCGCTGTAGGGCTCGGGGCAGTGCGGTGCGCCCATCTCCTCGCGCACACCGCAGTTCCAGGTGTCGCTGTAGGACGGGTAGTCCTTCATCTTGCTGTTGATGTAGCTGAAGAAGGCTCCCAGGCGCGCGCCGGGCCAGGGCTTGTAGTCGACCTCCAGCTCGATGCCCGGGATGCTGACGACGCCGACGTTGACGGTCTGCCACTTGGTGACGATGTCGCAGGTCGGGTTGTCTTCGGGGCAGGGCTCGGTGCGCTTGATGCGCGAGGCGAAGTTGTCGCCCGTGACCTGCATGTCCTTGTAGCGGCTGAAGAAGAGGGTGGCCGACAGGCTCAGGCGCTTGTTCAGCAGCAGGCCCTTGTAGCCGATCTCGAAGTTGGTGACGGTTTCGGGCTTGTAGGGGAAGAAGGTGTATTGCGGGCCGGCGGGGCCGTCCACGCAGTCGTGGCCGCCGCAGCGGTCGTCCTTGTCGCCGAAGCCGCCGGCCTTGTAGCCGGTGGACAGCGACGTGTAGACCATGTCCAGCGGCGTCAGCTGCTTCTGCAGGCCCAGGCGGTAGGTGACCTTCTTCCAGCTCTGGGCGTTGTCGTTGCCGGCCGGTGGGCCCCATTCGGCATAGGCGGCGGTGCCGGCGAAGGGCCCCATCTGCTCGGTCAAATCGCGGCCGTTGTGGGCGCGAAAGCCCGGCTCGCCGGGCGTGCCGGGATGGAACAGGCCGTTGTAGTAGGCCGGCGTGGAGCCGTCCCAGCCGCCGAAGACCTGGCCGTTCTTGTCGGTCTTCTTGTCGACGCTGTAGCGGGCGCCGAGGGTGGCGGTCCAGGTCGGCGTGAACTTCCAGTCGGCCTGGGCGAACACGGCCTTGGCGTCGATCTGGCGGTCGGGCTGGTGATAGAACTGGCTGGTCGGGAAGCCGAAAGGCGCCGTCACCAGCTGCTCCTGCGCGTAGTCGATGGCGTTCTTCTCGTGCATCCAGAACAGGCCGGTGACGAGCTGCAGCGTGTCGGTGTGGTGCTTGAACTGCAGCTCGTGCACGCTGGACTTGTAGGTCGAGCCCAGCGTGAACGAGGTCATGTCGCTGACGGGCCAGGTGCCCCAGTCGCCATCGGGGCCAACGGGCAGGCTGGCTGTCACCTGGCTGGCGATGGGGTGGTAGCCGCCGTCGTCGTCGGCTTGCTGGGTGCGCTTCTGGTTGGCGAAGGCAAAGCCGTACTCGATGCTGCTCTGCGGGCTGAGGTTCCACACCAGGTTGGAGCGCAGCGTGCCGATGGACATGTCGGTCTTGCCGGGCACGTTGATCTTGACGTCCCATTTGCCGCCGGTACAGGCGAAGGCGGTGCCGGCCGCCATGTCGCAGTCCTTCATGGCGACGTCGCCGGCGCCGTTGTTCTGGAACTTCTCGTAGGCGAGCAGCCACTCGATGTTGTCGGTTAACTTGAGCCGACCGGCGATGCGCGCCGCCCATTCGTCGCGGTTGTAGTAGTACTTGTTTTTGGAGACCAGGGTGTTGCGGCGTTGGTCCACGTCAGGGATGCCATCGGCGACAAAGCCATGCGCCGGCAGATTGACGTCATAGAAGTCCTGCTGCTGGTTGATCCAGCCGTCGCGCGTGACCTTGCTGACCGTGGCACGCAGCGCGAACTTGTCGTTGACGGCGATGTTCTGGATCAGGTTGACCTGGCGCTTGCGGTAGTTGCCGAAGTCGGTCTCGAGATTGCCGTAGGTCGAGCCGAACTCGGGCTTGGCCGGGATGATGTTGACGCTGCCACCCGTGGAGTTGCGGCCGAACAGCGTGCCCTGTGGGCCGCGCAGCACTTCCACCTGCTCGAGGTCGAACATCAGGGCGAGTGCGCCTTGCGGCCGCGGCGAGTAGAGGCCGCCTACGTGCAGGCCCACCGCGGGGTCGCCGATCTCGGTGAAGTTGGTCGAGCCGACGCCGCGGATGTTGATCTGGATGCCGGAATCGGCGCCCGAGGAGATCTGCAGATTGGGCACGGTGCCGGACAGTCCGCGCACGTCGTGGATGCCTTCGCGGCTCAGCGCCTCCTGGGTGATGGCGGTGACGGCGACCGGCGTCTTCAGCAGGTTGGAGTTGACGCGCGTCGCGCTGACGGTGACGGTGGGCAGCTCATTCCTGGCGTTGTCCTTGTCCGTCGTGGCGGTCGTCGTCTCTTGGGCAAAGGCCGCGCCGGCCAGCAGGCTCACGGCGGCTGCGGTGACGGTCTTGGCGTATCCAGCTCGGTTCGTTCTCATCGCTCTCGGCTCCTTGTGTCTGTGTATGGGCGGCCGCCGTCCTGGCCCGAAAGCCACGGCGTGTTTGAGTCGGGAAGTCAGGCCCCGGGTCTGGGCTTGGGTTTGGTGCCGGACAACAACTGCGCCAACGAGACGGTCTCGTTGCGCACGAGTGGCCTCGCCCAGGCGCTGACGCTCAGGATGTAGGCCAGGGTCAGGAAGACGGTGGTCATGGCGGCGCGCAGGCCGATGGCGTCGCCGAGCACGCCCACCAGCAGCGGCACGACGGCGCCGCCGAGGATGCCGGTGCACAGCACGCCCGAGAAGGCGCCGTGGTGGCGGGGCACGGAGTTCAGGCCCAGCGAGAAGACGATGGAGAACATCACCGACAGGCAGAAGCCCGAGGCCGGGAAGGCCCACAGCGACGCGGCCGCGGGGCCGAACAGCGCGATGCCGACGCAGACCATGGCCAGCACGGTGAAGCCGGCCAGCACGACGCGCGAGTCCAGCAGCTTCAGCAGTACCAGGCCGAGCAGGCAGCCGACGGACATCAGGCCCCAGAAGCGCGCGACGGCATCGGCGCCCTCAGCCGTGGCCGAGAAGCCGTGATAGGTCGAAAGGAACTGCGACATCCAGTTGGCCAGCACCTGCTCGGTGCCGACATAGGCCAGGATGCCAAGGAAGAACAGGCGCACATCACGCCGCGCCAGCAGCTCCTTGTAGGCCGCCCAGCCGCCGGCGCGCTCGTCGTCCTTCAACTCGACCCGGGGCAGGGGCAGGGTCTGGTTGGCGAGGATGAGGGCGACGAAGCCGGCCGTGAAGATCCAGTAGAAGGCGACCCACACCAGCGGGCTGCCGGCCGCGCCGGGCCTCTCCATCAGCAGCTGGAAGGCCCAGGGGCTGAGGAAGGACGCCAGGCCGAAGACGAGCTGTCCCATCACCGAGAAGAAGGCGAAATGGGCCTCGCCGCCTGCCGTGCGCAGCAACGGGTTGATGACGACCTGCAACAGGGCCATGCCCAGGCCGATGACGAAGAGGCCGGCGATGGCCGTGCCGTAGCTGGGCCACATCGCGATGGCCAGCGACCCGGCGAGGTTGAGCAGGAAGGCGATCAGGATGGTGAAGCGCGGTCCGCGCGCCTCGACCAGCATGCCGCCGGGCACCGAGACCAGGCCGTAGGCGAGGAAGAAGGAGAAGGGCAGGAAACCCGCGAGCGCCAGGCTCAGCTTGAAGTCCTGGATGATGATCGGCATCAGTGGGCCGATCAGGTTGGTGACGAAGGAGATCACGAACCAGATCAGCAGGATGTAGCCGACGATC
Source organism: Roseateles sp. P4_D2 (assembly GCF_056401875.1). Classification (NCBI taxonomy): domain Bacteria; kingdom Pseudomonadati; phylum Pseudomonadota; class Betaproteobacteria; order Burkholderiales; family Sphaerotilaceae; genus Roseateles; species Roseateles sp. P4_D2. The sequence continues at coordinate 627,616 of NZ_JBFUIM010000001.1, forward strand.
AGCGCGCGGTGCTTCATGGCTTGGTGCTCAGACGGCCACGCAGTCAGCGAATTCGCCGGCGCGGATGGTCTTGCGCGGGAAGCGGGACAGGATGGCCCGCGCCGTGCGGCAACCTGCGGCCAGGCTCTCAGCAAGATCACTGCCGCGCAGACGGGCGGCCAAGTAGCCAGCGTTGAAGGCGTCGCCCGCGCCGATGGTGTCGAAGATGTCGGCCGGCTCGGTGTCGTGGGCGACACGACGTCCAGCCTCGATGCCCAGCGCGCCGCGAGCGCCGACCTTGACGACGAGGCTGGCCCCTGGCTTCAGCGCCTTGGCGATCAACGTCAGCGCATCGTCCAGATCCTTGGTGCCGGCGATGCTGCGCGCCTCGAGCTCGTTGATGAGCAGGTGGTCGCAGTGCAGCAGCCAGCCCAGCACCTCGTCGCGGTCCCAGCCCTCGGGCGGCCAGCCGGTGTCCAGGGCGATGCGATAGCCGCGCGAGGCCGCCTCGGCCAGCAGGTCGGCGTAGCGGATGCGCAGGTGGGGCAGCAGGAAGGGCGCCGTGAAGAGGGCGATGGAAGGCACCGGCGTGGCGTGCAGGTGCTTGAGCACATGCTGCACCGACAGCTGCTGCAGATGGCCGTGGGTGGTGAAGAAGTTGCGCTCGCCGCAGCTGTGCATCAGGCCGACCGAGATGGTGGTCTCGCGGTCGCAGACTTCCAGGTGGGTGCGGATGCCGCTGAACTGCTCGGCCAGCCAGTGGCCGAAATGGTCGTTGCCGACGGCCGAGATGAGGTGGGTGGCCTGGCCGATGTGGCGGGCGGCCAGCGCCGCGTTGGCGCCCGAGCCGCCGGCACGCAGCTCGCTGCGCGGCATCAGCAGTTCGGTGCCGATGCTGGGCCAGCCTTCCAGCGAGCCGAGAACCAGGTCGACGCCGACGTCGCCGACGACGCTGAGCTGAGGGGTGAAAAGGGCGCGATCCGTGTCCATGGGCGCCGACTATAGGAGCCCGCCGGAAGTCGTGTCAATAATTAAATCCAATGGATTGAAATATTTATCCGATTCGCTTGGTGACGGGGCGATGGCCCAGCAATTCGCCCACGTCGAGGTCGCTGCGGCGGTCCTGCTGCAGCACTTCCAGGCGCGGCGACAGCATCTCGTAGATGGGCAGCACGGCGGCGCCGAGGATGGAGGAGTCGTCCTGGCGGTCGGACAGCACGATGCGGGTCTCGGGCGCCGCCATGCCGCCACGCACCGAGCGGTGCCAGGGCAGGGCCAGCGCCACGAGATGCTCCACCAGCACCTTGGGCGCGGAGCCGCCGATGACGATGGAGCGCGGGTCCAGCATGTTCTCGATCATGCAGACGGCGTCGCGCAGGCGGTCGGCGGCCTGGCGGCACCAGCGGTGCAGGGCCTCGTCGGCGGGCTGCTGCAGGCGTGCGCTGAGGTCCAGGGTCCAGACATCGTGATCGCTCACGCCCAGGGCTTCGGCCAGGGAGTGCATGGAGACGTAGCGCTCCAGGCAGCCGCGGTTGCCGCAATAGCAGGGCGTGCCGCCGGGCACGATGGGCACATGGCCGATCTCGGTGGCATTGCCGTCGGCGCCGGGGTAGGCCGAGCGGCCGATGACCAGGGCCCCACCCAGGCCCAGGCCCAGGTGCAGGTAGAAGAAGTCGTCCAGGTGCCTGGCGACGCCGAACAGCGTCTCGCCCAGGGCGCCGGCAACGCTGTCGACGCGGTAGAAAAGAGGCAGGCCGGTGGTCTCGCGCAGTTCGTCCAGCACGGACAGGTCGTTCCAGCCTTCCAGCGCCGTCGGGCCGACGAAGCTGATGTCGGTATGGCCGAGCGGGCCGGGCAGGGCGACGCCGATGCCCCAGAGGCGTTCGGTCGATTCGCGGCGCAGGCGCGCCACGAGCTGCAGCATGGAGGCCAGCATCTGCTGGCGGTCGCTGGTGTCCAGCTCGACCTCGCAGCGGCTGCGGATCTCGCCGACGAGGTTGACGAGGGCGGCCGAGGCCCGGCCCGGCTCCAGGCTGATGCCGATGGCGTTGCCGGCCTGGGGATTCAGCTCGAAGGCGATGGGCGGCTGGCCGCGCGATTTGTCGACCTTCTGGCGCCGCGACACGATGAGGCCGATGGCCTCCAGGTCGTTGGTGATGTTGGCCACCGTCTGCGGGCTCAGGGACACCATGTCGGCGATGTCCTTGCGCGAGGCGGCGCCTTGCTGGCGGATGAAGTCCAGCACCACGCGGCGGTTGAAGGGGGCGCTGGACTGTTGGGTGGCTCCTCGGCCGGTAGTTCTCATGCGTGCTGACGGCGCTTTCTTGGTGCCCATGATAGGTGGGGCCTGTGCCCGGGCCGCGATTCTGTCCGAGGCGGTGGTTCCGGCGTCGATCACGTTTGAAATAAATTTATACAACCATTGGATTTAAATATTGACGATGCCGGCTTGGCGGCCCTACATTCGCCGCCCATGAGACGTGAAGTCCCGTTGGAGGGACGAGGTCTGGCCCGGCGCACCCAGCAGTGAAGTTGCGCTCCTCGCCGGCAGTGCTTGCGCTGCTCGTGGGCATCCACAACCCCGTGGCTCTTCCATCGCCACAAGACTTCGTTGAGGCAAACATGCAATCACTCCGGATCGGCTCGTGTGCGGCCCTCGCCCTGTTGAGCCTGTCTTCGCTGGCAATTGGGGCTGGCAATGCGGCCGGCAGCAATGCCGCCAAGAGCACGGCCTTTGTGCAGGACGGCTGGCTGTACACCCAGACTGAGACCGCCAGCGGCCAGGCCCTGGTGACGGCCGTCCAGCCGGCGGCGGCCAGCGGCGTCATCCCCGTGGGCGACGCCAAGGTCTACGGCAACGTCTTCGACAAGAACCGCAAGCTGACCGTCGCCCAATGGCAGGCCGTGCTCAGCATGGACGCCTACCCTGAGAACGGCACCACCAACTACCAGGACGTCGGCCCCTGGCGCTATTGCGAGGTGGACTACGAGGCCAGCCAAGGCATTTCCGACTACCGCGGTGACACCTTCGGCCCGGTCGGTGTGACGACGGTGGGCGATTTCCCCGACTACTTCAAGAACGCCTTCGCGCCCTATGTGCTGGGCAAGACCGGCGCGACCAACACCGACATGAAGAACTGGGGCGTGCAGGTCACCGGCGTGTCGGCCGCCAACTTCAAGGCGGATGATTCGCGGCTCGACCCCTATCCCAACCTCAGCCGCTCCAACTCCACCAAGCGCGCGGCCCTGACCAAGATCTGCAAGGCCCTGCAGTCGGCCTTCGACAACCAGCAGGACAAGTATGTGATGAGCCATTACGCGCACATCAACAACGACAAGCTGCTGCCGGTCCTGAGCGCCTTGAAGGGCATCGGCTTCACGGCCTTCGACAAACACAACCTCGTCGGCATGGCCTTCCAGGTGCAGGTCAACACCGGCTCGATTGGCAGCGTCTCGGCCTTCACCTCGGTCAAGAACGCTGGCAATTGCGGCAGCCTGAGCGCCGAAACCTGCTTCGCCACCTACCTGACCGACCAGTACATCCGCTGGCTCAAGTCCGGGAGCCTCGGCGACGATGCGGGCAATTGCTGGCGGGCCAGCATGGCCCTGGACATCTACAAGAAGAACCCGGCCATGAACAGCGTCAGCACGGTCAACTCGGTCATCAACAGCAGCTACCCCGACAACAGCGGCAAATGCCCGACCTCGGGCATCAAGTGGTCCAAGAACATGGCATGGGAATGAAGCGAATCCTGATTGCAGCGGCCCTGGCGACCGCCTTGCCGCTGGCCGTGGCCGCCGAGGCGGCTGCGCCGGTGACGACGGTGTCGGTCAAGTTGCCGACCGATCCGCTGCTGGTGCAGATCAACCAGGTGGCGCTGGAACGCGTCGGCCCCAAAAGGGCTGTCGTCGAGTCCACGGGCCTGGCCCAGGCCGGGCGCTACCGCGTGCTGGCCGGTGGCAAGGTCGTTGCCCAGGGGGAGTTGAAAGCCTTGCCCGAGTTCTCGGCATGGGGCGCGGGCAAGCGCTATTTCGAGGTCGACTTCTCGGCCATCGAGAAGGCGGGCGTCTATCGCGTCGAGGCCACGCTGGACAACAAGCGCGCGCTGTCGGCGCCGGTCCCTGTGCGGGACCGGGCCCTGTTCACGACGATTGCCGACAAGACGCTGGACTACTTCCACCGCAGCCGCCATACCGGCAAGGGGGACAGCCACATCCGCATTTTCGAGACCGACCGTTTCGTCGACGTGCATGGCGGCTGGAAGGATGCCGGCGGCGACACCGGCAAGTACTTGTCCCACCTGGGCTATGCCAACTTCTTCAATCCGCAGCAGACGTCGATGGCGGCCTGGGTGCTGGCCTATACATCGCACGGCTCGGCCGACCTCTACCGCCGCGCCGGGCTGTTGAAGCGGGCCGAGAACGAGGCCTTCTGGGGCGCCGACTATCTGCACCGCATCCTCGACACCGAGGGTTATTTCTACACGACGGTGTTCGACAAATGGGGCGACGAGAAGGCCGAGCGCATGGTGGTCGGCTACGAGGGTGAGGACGGCAAATACACCCGGCTCTATCGCTCGGCCTACCGCGCGGGCGGCGGCATGGCCATCGCCGCGCTGGCGCGGGCCTCACTGCTGGCGAAGCAGTCCGGCCGGCAGGGCGAGTTCAGCGGCGCGACTTACCTCACCGATGCGGTCAAGGCCTTCGATCATCTGCAGCAGTTCAATGCGCAGTACACCGCCAATGGCGTCGAGAACATCATCGACGACTACACGGCGCTGATGGCCGCCGTCGAGCTCTTCCACGCGACGCACGAGCCGCGCTTCCTGGATGCGGCCCGGCTGCGCGCCGAGAGCTTGATGGGCCGCCAGACCGCCGCCGGTGGCTTCATCAGCGATGGTGGTTCGCGACCTTACTACCACGCGGTCGAAGCGGGTTTGCCCGCGCTGAGCCTCACCCACTATCTGGCCATCGAGACCCAGGAGGCGCGTCGTGGCCGCGCGGCCTCGGCCATCGCGGCGGCTCTGAAGCATGAGATCGCCATCACCCAGCGCGTCGCCAATCCCTATGGCTATGCCCGGCAAACCTTCCAGCTCGCCGGCAAGGACGGCAAGTCCGAAGGCGAAGTCATGGAGGGCTTCTTCATCCCCCACAAGAACGAGACCGGTTACTGGTGGCAGGGCGAAAGTGCCCGCCTGGCCTCGCTGACCACGGCGATGGCCGCCGGTCGCCGTGCCCTCGGCGCGGCCATGCCGGAAGGCTGGGCGGGCTATGCGCAAAGCCAGCTCGACTGGACGCTGGGCCGCAACCCCTATGGCATCTCCATGCTCTACGGCTTTGGCAAGCGCAACCCGCCGGCCGTGCCGTCGAGCGCGGGCGACATGTTTGCCGGCGGCATCTCCAACGGCATTACCGGCGCGGTGGGCAGCGATACCGGTGAAGGCATCGCCTTCGGCCCGGGGCCTGACGGTGAGCAATGGCGCTGGGTGGAGCAGTGGATTCCGCATTCGACCTGGATGCTGCTGGCGGCGGTGGAATCAGCGCGCTGATGTCACAAACGTGGGATCCGTTTCGTCAGGGGGGAGTTGAAGCACGAAACTCTCGCCATGACCGACGACCTCTCGCCCACCGCCCGCGCCCTGCGCTTTGACCGTGACCATGCGCGCCGCCTGCGCGCGCTGGCCTACCGCATGCTCGGCTCGCGCGCCGAGGCCGAGGACATCGTGCAGGAGGCCTGGCTGCGCTGGGCCGAGGTGGATGTCGCCACCGTCCAGCACGAGGGCGCCTTCCTGTCGCGCCTGGTGACCAATCTCTGCCTGGACAAGCTGCGCTCCGCCGCCGTGCAGCGCGAGCAATACGTGGGCGTCTGGCTGCCCGAGCCCATGCTGGAGGACGAAGCCTTGTTCGGCTGGGCCCCCGGCCCCGAGAAGCAGGCCGAGTTCGCCCAGGACGTGTCCATCGCCTTCATGCTGGCCCTGGAGCGCCTGTCGCCGCTGGAGCGCGCCGCCTTTTTGCTGCACGACGTGTTCGACCTCGACTACGACGAGATCGGCCGTCACCTGGACCGCGGCGAGGCCGCCTGCCGCCAGCTCATCAGCCGGGCGCGCAAGAACATCAAGGCCGACTATGCGCGCCGCGAGGTGGCCAAGGAGGAGGCCGATCGGCTCGTCAACGCCTTCATGGATGCCGTGCGCAGCCAGGACGTCTCGGCCCTGGCGCAGTTGCTCAGCGAGGACGCCGTGCTGATGGCCGACGGCGGCGGCAAGGTCAGCGCGGTGCCCAAGCCCCTGCATGGCGGTGCGCAGATCGCGCGCACCTTCATCGGCTTCGCGCAACTGCCCACCAGCCGGTCCTGGCGCCTGTTGCCGGCGGTCGTCAACGGCCTGCCGGGCCTGCTCATCCTCGACGACAGCAACGGCGGTCGACTCGTGCAGACCATTGCGCTGGCACCGTCGGCTGAGTCGGGCCAGGTGGGTGCCGTCTATATCCAGCGCAACCCCGACAAGCTCAGCGGGATCCGGATGCGTGTCACAAACGCCGCGGCTGATCCGTCTTGAGTGTGAGGCCGGCGATTTTGTCGGCCCACAACACCCAAGGACATCGCCATGAGCACGCACCAAGCCCGCCTCGACTATTTCCGCCAGTCCGCCGACCTGTCCAAGAAGTACCTGGACTTCAGCATGGCCTTCCGCATGGACAAGACCCTGGCCGTGCTGATCGACATCCGTGCCTCCCAGCTCAACGGCTGCGCCTTCTGCCTGGACATGCACGTCAAGCAGGCCAAGATGCACGGCGAGCGCGAGCTGCGCCTGCACCACGTCGCCATCTGGCGCGAGTCGACGCTGTTCACGCCCAAGGAGCGCGCCGCCCTGGCCTGGACCGAGCTGCTGACCCGCATCCCGCCTGAAGGCATTTCCGACGCCGCCTATGCCGAGGTCAGCGAGCATTTCTCCCCGGAAGAGCTGTCCGAGCTGACCTGGCGCGTTGCCGCCATCAATGGCTGGAACCGCATGAATGTGGCGGTGCGCAATGTGCCGGGCTCGGCGGACAAGATGTTCGGCCTGGACAAGGCGGGCCTGAACTGATCTGGCGCAAAGCGGCCGCCGGCCTCGCGTCCTACCCTGCAACGGCGCTCCCACCCTGCACCTGGGCAAGGCCTCGGAGTAGGGTGGCCTGACGTCATGGAACCTTCCAGGCGCGTAGCGCCTTTTGGAGGATTTCCCATGGTCATGATGAAAGCCGCTGTCTTCGTCGAGCCCGGGCGCATCGTGCTGGAGGACAAGCCCATGCCCGATGTCGGCCCGCAGGACGCGCTGATCCGCGTCACCACGACGACCATCTGCGGCACCGACATCCACATCCTCAAGGGCGAGTACCCGGTCGAACGCGGCCTGACCATCGGCCACGAGCCCGTGGGCGTCATCGAGAAGCTCGGCTCGGGTGTGCGCGGCTACCGCGAGGGACAGCGCGTCATCGCCGGCGCCATCACGCCCAGCGGCTGGAGCACCGCCTGCCTGTGCGGCTGCGGCTCGCAGGACGGCGCCGGCACGGCGCATGGCTGGAAGGCGATGGGCGGCTGGAAATTCGGCAACACCATCGACGGCTGCCAGGCCGAGTACGTGCTGGTGCCCGACGCCATGGCCAACCTGGCGCCGGTGCCCGACTCGCTGACCGACGAGCAGGTGCTGATGTGCCCCGACATCATGTCGACCGGCTTCAGTGGCGCCGAGAGCGCCGGCGTGCGCATCGGCGACACCGTCGCCGTGTTTGCGCAGGGTCCCATCGGCCTGTGCGCCACCGCCGGCGCCAAGCTCAGCGGTGCGTCCATGGTCATCGGCGTCGACCGCCTGGCCAACCGCCTGGCCATCGCCACGCAGATGGGCGCCGACCATGTCATCGACGCCAGCAAGGTCGACCCCGTGGAAGAAATCATGCGCCTGACCGACGGCCGCGGCGTGGACGTCGCCATCGAGGCCCTGGGCACGCAGCAGACCTTCGAGGCCTGCCTGCGCGTGCTGCGGCCGGGTGGCACGCTGTCGAGCCTGGGTGTCTATTCCACCGACCTGACCATCCCGCTCGGGGCCTTTGCCGCGGGCCTGGGCGACCACAGAATAGTCACCACCCTCTGCCCCGGCGGCAAGGAGCGCATGCGCCGCTTGATGGCCGTGATCGCCGCGCGGCGCGTCAACCTGGAGGCGATGGTGACCCACCGCTTCAAGCTCGACGACATCGAGGCGGCCTATGAGCTGTTCGGCCACCAGCGCGACGGTGTGCTCAAGGTGGCGATCACGCCCTGAAAGAGGGTGCGAGCAAATCCTGCATGCCCGCTCATCCCGCCCAAACACACCCACTCGGCGTTGCAAATGCTCGCCGTAGCCCCACTACGGCTCCGCTTTGCGCCTTGATTGGGCGCGTTTGAACGGGCCGCTCGAGCACGCCGAATTCACTCACACCCTCTATGAGCATCCGCCACCTCGACCAGCTTCTGTCACCACGCTCGGTCGTGGTGGTCGGCGCCTCCAACCGCCCCGGCAGCGTCGGGGCGACCGTCTGGCGCAACCTGCGCGCCGGCACGTTCGCGGGCGCCGTCTTCGGCGTCAACCCGAAGCACGCCGAGCTGGATGGTGTGGCGCTTGCCAGCCGCGTCGGCGACCTCACCGAGGCGCCCGACCTGGCCGTGCTGTGCACGCCGCCCGACACGGTGCCCGGCCTCATTGCCGAGCTGGGCCAGCTGGGCACGCGCGCCGCCATCGTCATGACCGCCGGCCTGAACGCTGTTCAGAAGCAGGCCGCGCTGGACGCCGCCCGGCCGCATCTGCTGCGCCTGCTGGGCCCCAACTGCCTGGGCCTGCTGTCGCCGCGCATCGGCCTGAACGCCAGCTTCGCCCATGTCGACGCCTTGCCCGGCGACATCGCCTTCGTGTCGCAGTCGGGCGCGCTGGTGACGGCGGTGCTCGACTGGGCGCGGTCGCGGCGCATCGGCTTCTCGCACATGGTGTCGCTGGGCGAGCGGGCCGACGTGGACTTCGGCGACCTGCTGGACCACTTCGCCAGCGACCCGCACACGCGGGCCATCCTGCTCTACATCGAGTCCATCGAGTCGCCGCGCAAGTTCATGTCGGCGGCCCGTGCGGCGGCGCGCAACAAGCCGGTCATCGTGGTGAAGGCCGGCCGCGCGGGCGAGGGCCTGCAGGCCGCCGCGTCGCACACGGGTGCGCTGGCGGGGTCGGACGTGGTCATCGATGCCGCCATCCGCCGCGCCGGCATGCTGCGCGTGGATACGCTGCAAGACCTGTTCATGGCGGCCGAAACGCTGGCGCATTTCCGCGGCAGCCCACAGCGCGGCCTGACGCTGATGACCAACGGCGGCGGCGCCGGTGTCATGGCGGCCGACGCCGCCGCGCTGGCCGGCGTCGAGCTGCCGCCCTTGAGCGAGGCGCTGCGCGGCAAACTCGGCGCCGTGCTGCCGCCCACCTGGTCGCACGGCAACCCCGTCGACATGATTGGCGACGCGCCGGTCGAGCGCTACACCGCCACGCTGCGCGCGCTGCTCGACGACCCCGACACCGGCACGGTGCTCTTCATGCACGCACCGACGGCCATCGTGCGCAGCGAGGACATCGCCCTTGCCTGCGCACCACTGGCCCGCGAGGCCGCCGGTCGCCTGATGAGCTGCTGGCTGGGCGACGCCGGCGTGGCCGAGGCGCGGCGCACCTTTGAAGGCGCGGGCGTGGCCGGCTACGACACGCCCGAGGAAGCCGTGCGCGCCTTCGCCATGCTGGCCCGCTACGCCAGCAACCAGGCGCTGCTCACCGAGGCGCCCACCGCCAGCGAGGCCGGGCCGGCGGACCGCGCGGCGGCGCGCGCCGTCGTCGAGGCGGCGCTTGCCGATGGCCGCGAGATGCTCGACGAGCTGGAGGCCAAGGCCGTGCTGCAGGCCTATGGCATCCCGGTCGTGCCGACGGTCGCGGTGGGTCCCACCGCTGACGAAGCGGTGACAGCCGCAGTCGCCATCGGCTACCCGGTCGCGCTGAAGATCCTGTCGCCCGACATCAGCCACAAGTCGGACGTGGGCGGCGTGGTGCTGGGCCTGAGCGACGACGCGGCCTTGCGGCTGGCCGCCCGGCAGATGCTGGCGCGGGTGCGCTCGATCAAGCCGCTAGCACGCATTGCCGGCTTCACGGTGCAGGCCATGGTGAGCCGGCCGCATGCGCAGGAGCTGATCGTCGGCGCCAGCGTGGACCCGGTGTTCGGCCCGGTCATCCTGTTCGGCCAGGGCGGCACGGCGGTGGAGGTGATGGCCGACCGCGCCATCGGCCTGCCGCCGCTGAACCGCGTGCTGGCCCGCGAGCTGGTGGCCGGCACACGCGTGGCCAAGCTGCTTGCCGGCTACCGCGACCATGCACCCGCGCGCATGGACGCCATCTGCGACGTGCTGGTGACCGTCTCGCAAATGCTGGCCGACCTGCCCGAGCTGGCCGAGCTGGACATCAACCCGCTGCTGGCCGACAGCAACGGCGTCATCGCACTGGACGCGCGCCTGCGCGTCACCCCGGCAGCCAGCGCCGGCACCTCGCGCTTTGCCATTCAACCGTACCCGGCCGAACTCGCCGAGACCTGGGCTTGGCAGGGCCGCCAGCTGCTGGTGCGGCCCATTCGCCCCGAGGACGAGGCCCGGCACCTCGCCTTCGCCGGGCAGCTCGCACCCGAGGACATCCGCCTGCGCTTCTTCAGCATGCGGCGCGAACTGCCGCGCAGCGAGCTGGCCCGCCTGGTGCAGATCGATTACGACCGCGAGATGGCTTTCGTCGTGATTGAGGCGCAGGCCGACGGCACGCAGTGCACGCTGGGCGTCGTGCGCGCCGTGGCCGATCCCGACAACGTCGAGGCCGAGTTCGCCATCATCCTGGCCACCGAGCTGCAAGGGGAGGGCCTGGGGCAACGGCTGCTGGACAAGATGGTGGGCTACCTGCAAGGCCACGGCACGCAGCGCCTGGTGGCGCTGGTGCTGCGCGAGAACGTAGGCATGCGCGAGCTGGCGACGCAGGGCGGGTTCAGGCTCGACAAGGCCGGGTCTGACCATGAAACCATGCGTTATGTGCTGGACCTGATTTGAAACGTTGAACAGTCTTTCGGCCCAGCACGAGGAGTCCCAATGCAGATCATGGTTCTAGGTTCGGGTTGCAGCAAATGCCACGCCACCATCGCGATGATCGAGCGGGTGGCGAAGGAGCAGGGCGTCGAGGTCGAGATCATCAAGGTCGAGGATCACGAGGCGATCCAGAGCCATGGCGTCAGCGCGACGCCGGCGGTCGTCATCGGCGGCCGGGTCGTGCACAGCGGCGGGCTGCCCTCGCATGCCGAGGTGCAAGCCTGGCTGATGCCGGCCGCGCAGGCGCCGAGCTTCCTGACCCAGGCCACACGGCACCTGTTCTTCACCGGCAAGGGCGGCGTCGGCAAGACCTCGCTGTCCACCGCCGCCGCGCTGACGCTGGCCGATGGCGGCAAGAAGGTGCTGCTGGTGAGCACCGATGCGGCCTCCAACCTCGATGAGATGCTGGGCATCGAGCTGCGCAACACGCCAACGCCGGTGCCCGGCGCGCCGGGGCTGTCCGTGTTGAACATCGATCCCGACACGGCGGCCGAGTCCTACCGGCAGCGGGTGCTGGCGCAGATGGGCACTGGCGCCAGTGACGCCGAACTCTCCACGGTGAGCGAGCAGCTGTCCGGCGCCTGCACCACCGAGATCGCGTCGTTCGACGAGTTCGCCGCGCTGCTGTCCGACAAGGACGGGCGCTTCGATCACATCGTCTTCGACACCGCGCCGACCGGCCACACGTTGCGACTGCTGAGCCTGCCCAAGGCCTGGAGCGGCTTTCTCGACGGCAACGACCGGGGCGCCTCCTGCCTGGGCCCGCATTCGGGGCTGAAGATGCAGGAGGAGCGCTTCAGGGCGGCGCTGGAAGCGCTGAGCGACCCGGCCCAGACCACCGTCATCCTGGTGACGCGGGCGGACAAGGGCGCGATCAATGAAGCCGCGCACACCTCGGCCGAGCTGCATGAGCTGGGCTTGCACAACCAGCGGCTGGCCATCAACGGCGTGTTCCACGCCAGTGAGCGCAGCGACGCCGTGGCCTGCGCCATCGAAGACCTGGGGCAGCAGGCGCTGGACGCGATGCCCGCATCGCTGCGTGCGCTGCCGCAGGACCGCGTCCCGCTGCGGGCCTTCGACACGGTCGGCCTGCCCGCGTTGCGCGCACTGCTGACCACCGATGCCGGCCCGGTCGCGCCGCCCACGGCTGCGGTCGTGGAAGCCAGCGGCAAGCTCCCAGGCCTTGACGCGCTGGCCGACGAACTGGCCGCCGCCGGGCACGGGCTGATCATGGTGATGGGCAAGGGCGGCGTCGGCAAGACGACCGTGGCGGCGGCCCTGGCCCTGGGGCTGGTCCAGCGCGGCAAGACCGTGCACCTCAGCACCACCGATCCGGCGGCCCACCTGGCCTCGACGTTGGCCGGCGACGTGCCGGGTTTGAGCGTCAGCCGCATCGACCCCAAGGTCGAGACGCAGCGCTACATCGACAAGATCATGGCGGCCAGGTCACCGAAGCTCGACGCGGCCGAGCAGGCGCTGCTGCTGGAAGACCTGCAATCGCCCTGCACGGAAGAGGTGGCCGTCTTCCATGCCTTCTCGCGCATCGTCAGCGAGGGCCGCAGTGCCTTCGTCGTGCTCGACACCGCGCCCACGGGCCATTCCATGCTGCTGATGGACGCCACCGGCGCCTATCACCGCCAGATGATGCGGGAGTTCGAGGGGCCGGGAGCGGCCCGGGTGGTGACACCCTTGATGCGGTTGCAGGACAGCACGTACACCAAGATCATCCTGGTCACGCTGCCGGAAGTGACGCCCGTGTCGCAGGCGGCTGCGCTGCAGGACGACCTGCGCCGCGCCAGCATCGAGCCCTATGCCTGGGTGCTGAACAAGAGCGTGCTGGCGGCTGGCACGCGCGACCCCTTGCTGGCAGCGCGGCTGGCGGGCGAACGCAAGCAGATGGCACGCATGGCCAATGGCCTGGCCAGGCGCCTCTTCACGCTGCCCTGGCTGACCGTGCCGCCGATCGGATTTGCCGAGTTGTCCAGGCTGGTCGCCAAGGCATCCAACGCTGAAGCACCCGCGCCTGAGCCTGTACCCGCCGGCTCCAACTGACGACACCGCAGAGGGGAACTCGATGGAATTCAAGGACTACTACGCCACGCTCGGGGTGCAGCGAGACGCCACCCAGGACGAGATCAAGCGGGCCTACCGCAAGCTGGCACGTAAGTTCCACCCCGACGTCAGCAAGGAGGCGGATGCCGAATCGCGCTTCAAGGATGTGGCCGAGGCGCATGAAGCCCTGATCGACCCCGAGCGCCGCGCGGCCTACGACGACATCAGCCAGCGCCACGCGCGCGGCGAAACCTTCGAGCCGCCGCCGGGTTGGGACAGCGGCTTCGAGTTCAGCGGCCGGGGCGGCGCCGGGCCCGGTAGGCAGCAAGCGCCCAGCGCCGAGGACTTCAGCGCCTTCTTCGAATCCATCTTCGGGCGCGGTGGGCCGGGCGCACGGCCCGCCGCAGGCGGCCGCCGGCAGGCGCCCGGCAGCGACCACCACGCCAAGGTGATGATCGACCTGGAAGACAGCTATCGCGGTGCGCGTCGCACGATCTCACTGCGCGTGCCGGTGGCCGATGCCCAGGGGCATGTCGCCCTGCATGACCGCCAGCTGGAGGTCAACATTCCGCCCGGCGTGCGCGAGGGGCAGCACCTGCGCCTGGCGGGCCAGGGCGGCCCTGGCCACGGCGGCGAACCTGCGGGCGACCTGTACCTGGAGATCGCCTTGAAACCGCATCCGCAGTTCCGGATCGATGGCCGAGACGTGTATGTCGACCTGCCGGTGTCTCCCTGGGAAGCCGCGCTGGGCGCCACCGTCGCAGCGCCCACCCCCTCGGGTGAGGTGCACCTCACCATTCCCACCGGCTCCACCCAGGGCCGCAAGCTGCGCCTGAAGGGCCGTGGCCTGCCGGCCAAGCCGCCGGGTGACCTGTATGCCGTGCTGACGTTAACGCTGCCGCGCGCGGACTCCGACGCGGCCCAGGCGGCCTATGCCGCGCTGCGGGCGGCGTTTCCGGACTATGACCCGCGCGTCGCGCAGGAAGGATGACAACCATGGCCGACAACTCAAGTGATGTGATCGACGCTGTCATCGTCGAGGAAGAGATCGTCTTCAGCCTGAGCGGCCTGTGCCAGGCCGCCGGTGCGAGCCCGGCCCAGGTGCTGTCGCTGGTCGACGAAGGCGTGCTGCAACCCGAGGGCGACGCGCCGCAGCAGTGGGCCTTCACGGGGACATCGCTGCGCGCGACGCGCACGGCCTTGCGCCTGAACGCCGACCTCGCACTCGGCACCGCCGGCGCGGCCCTGGTGCTCGACCTGCTGGAGGAGATCAATGCCTTGCGCGCCAGGCTGCGGCGCGCCGGCCTCGAATGACGCGTTGCCCCGGCGCGCACCCGACCCAAAGCCCGACAGGCTCCTATACCCCGCACTTGCGCAACAGGTCGCCCGGCAGTTGATGGCCACCGATGCGCTCGGCGCCCACACCCGCGACGAACTCGGCATCTCGGAGGCCGTCGGCGCCAGGCCCTTGCAGGCGGCATGGGCATCGGCAGCCGCATTCACGGTCGGGGCAGGCCTGCCCCTGCTCAGCGCCTGGCTGGCACCGGCGCATTCCCTCGTGCTGATCGTTGGCGCCACGCCGCTGTTGTTTCTGGCGCTGCTGGGGGGCTGGCGGCCTACACGGGCGGCGCCCCAATCGCACGCGGCATCGTGCGGGTGACGTTCTGGGGCGCGCTGGCGATGGCGATCACGGCGGGCGTCGGCAAATTGTTCGGGGTGGCGGCGTGACAGGCTGAAGCGCTGCCAGCGCCCCGCCGGCCCGACGAGCGCGCCATCGACGCGCCCATGCTGTGGGGCGTGGTGTGGACAGGCTTGGCAATGGCGCTCGCGACGCTGGCGACGATTGACCTCTACTTGCCCGGCGGCCTGATTGCGGGGGAGGGCGACCTCGCCCGCGCGCACGGCCGGCTTCACGGTGCTGGTGCTGGCGCAGTTGTTCAACTGCTTCAACGCTCGGTCAGAGACGGCCAGCGCGTTTCGCAATCTCTTCGTCAACCGCTGGCTGTGGGGCGCGATTGCGCTGTCGGTGCTGCTACAGGTGGCGGCGGTTCATTTCGCGCCGTTGAACCTGGCCTTCGGTACTGCGCCGCTGAGCTTGCAGCAGTGGGCCGTCTGTGTGGGGATGGCGAGCAGCGTGCTGTGGGTGGGGGAGCTGCGCAAGGGGATGACGCGAGTGGCGGGGCGTGAGGCGAGTGCGTGGTGAGCCCCATAACTCTGGAGCGAGACTCGACTTCAGGCTGCGAGCTGGCATTCATCGCCGAGCTTCCGCGTTGTGTGGCTAGCCCTAGAACGGAATATCGTCATCCATGTCGTCAAACCCGGTCGACTTGGGCGCCGCGGCTGGCGTGGGACGTCGCGGCCTGGAAGCAGGAGCGCCATACCCACGGCTCGCCTCCGCTTCGTGCATGTCGGCGTACCGATCTTCATGCGCCACAAATGCATCAAGGCCAGCGTCAGTAATTCGATATGCGTAGTAGGCGTCGTGCTCGTCCGTCTCGATGGACTTTTCGATATAGCCTAGACGCCCCAACTTCACCATCGAAAGCGCGATTCGAAAGTCAGGTCCACCGACCTTGTCGACTATGTGGTGGTACGAGCGGCCTTGCGGAAAAGCAACATGGCCATGAGCGCACTTTCCAAGCAGTTCAAGGTCCAGGTCGCTCAACTCGTACTCAGCGGGGTTTGCAACGTGCTGACCAGGAGAACGCCATTGAGAGACTGCTGAACGAGGCAGCACACCCAACTCCTTAGTTCGATCCTTGATTTGCTTGCAGGCGGCATTTAAGGCTGATGCGATGTCGCCGTCAGAACGGTCCGCCGCAAAGTCGGCTGTAACTACGCCTGCCAGGTCTGAAGGTAGATGCATGTCAACGCCCCGTGGCTTGACTACGTAGCAGCGGTCTTTGCCGAGCGCGCCGATGAACAGGCCCAGCTCGAACACCACATTGTCACGAGCAACCACCTGGGCCTTGTCTCTGATGGTTGAGACGTCGTCAGGAGAAAAAACAAAGATCGCAAAGTCAACGGAAGAAGACTTCCTGACTAGATCGCCGAGCTGATCTGATCCAAGCTTAAAAGTCCCGTTCCGCCACAGGGTGCATTGCATCTCGTGATCAAGGTTCACATTGATGGCGTCTGCGATGGACAAGCCCTCTTTCGAGGACGCGATAAATACGGTTGGCTTATCCATATGTCAGAAAATGTACCGGAGCCAGCAAGAACTCCTGCAGCTTGCCGTCAAAGAAGCAAGCTGCCTTTGCGACGACCGCTTAAGGCGAGCGGTCGTTCGCCATCCGCTGAAACCTACGTCGCGCGGTAGCTGAAGACCGGCAACCCGATCAAGAGTTGGAACTCTTCGAGCTCCGCTTTGCAGACTTTTCTAGGCGGTTGTCCACAATTAACCTCCCCCAGTTCAGCTTGCTCGATAAGTTGCCCAATCAGGTGCTTAAGCTCTTCGGAACTTCCTGCTTTCGGTGTCAGGGTGCGCCGCGATATGTCAACGACCGCACCGACATCGTCTAGCGTCATCTCCCTGATGGCGAACCGTTGCTCGGGCGGGTCACTTTCCAACAGGCAGACCGCAGGTATGACGTTGCTCCGCTCATGCAGCCTTTTCATCAGGGCGTCTTGCCGCAACTCTCTTTCCGTCTTCGGTCGCGCAGGTCGCATCGCTTTTTCACTAGGCCTTCTTGAATGGTTGGCAGTCTGGATCAAGATCGTCATGGCTGCGGCCCGCTACCCCACACAGCATCGTACCGATGAGTGGTTAATGTTCGATCCCGCTGCAAATCGTCTCAGCCAGACGCCCCAACTGGCCACACAACTTCAGCCGCTCTCCCAGCGCCGCTAGCATCGCCCGCCCGCTTGCAGGGAGCTTTGCCATGCTGAAGGTCCGAGTCGTCCGAACCCTGTCCGTCGAGACAAATGCCGCTCTGGGCCACCTCAGCGCAGCCAGCAGTCTGGTTCAGGTTGGGCAGCGGCTGTTCGTCGTTGCCGATGACGAGCACACGCTGGCCGTCTTTGGCTTGTCGGGCGACCGCCCCGGCCGGCTGCACAGGCTCTTCGACGGCGAACTGCCTGACAAGCCCAAGGCCCGCAAGGCCGCCAAGCCCGACCTGGAGGCGCTGGCCCGCTTGCCGCCCTGGGCGGGCTGCCCGCAGGGTGCTCTGCTGGCCTTGGGTTCCGGGTCCCGGCCCCAACGCCAACGCGCGGCGCTGCTGGCGTGCAACGCGGCGGGTGAGCTCCATGGCGCTGTCCGCGAGATCGACCTCTCGCCCTTGTACGAGCCGCTGCACGCCCGGCACGAGCAGCTGAACATCGAGGGCGCCTTTGTCGCTGCCGGCCGGTTCTGCCTGCTGCAGCGGGGCAACCAGGCCAGCCCGGTCAATGTGCTGATCAGTTACGACTGGCTGGCGATCCAGGCCTGGCTGGACGGCGCGGGGCAGGCGCCCGAGCCGGTGTCGGGCATGCAGTACGAACTGGGTGACATCGACGGCGTGCCGATGTGCTTCACCGATGGCGCGGCGCTGCCGCACGGGGGCTGGGTGTTCTGCGCGGCGGCGGAGGCCACGGACGACAGCTATCTGGACGGCCCGTGCCGAGGGTCGGCCGTCGGGGTCGTGGCGGCGGATGGGCGCTTGGTCGGCATGTGGCCGCTGTCCTTGCGCTGCAAGGCCGAGGGCATCGCCGTGACCGTCGAGAACGGCGCGCTGCAAC
The DNA here is from genome assembly GCF_056401875.1 of Roseateles sp. P4_D2. Lineage (NCBI taxonomy): Bacteria > Pseudomonadati > Pseudomonadota > Betaproteobacteria > Burkholderiales > Sphaerotilaceae > Roseateles > Roseateles sp. P4_D2. Next base: position 645,515 of record NZ_JBFUIM010000001.1, read on the forward strand.
TGTTGCTAGTGACCGACCCGGATGACCGCGCCACGCCGGCCTTGCTGCTGTCAGCGAGCCTGGGGCTGCCGGCCTAGGATGCGTGCCTGCCCGACTCAACTTCGCCAGCCATGTCCTTCAAGACCGCCACCGTCGCCGCCGCACTGATCGCTGCCACCGGCCTGGCCCAGGCGCAAGCCGCCGATGCGGCCGATCCCGTCGCCACCCTGGTCAAGCACCTGGAGCTCGAGAAGTACAAGGCCACCATCAAGGGCCTGACGCAGTTCGGCGACCGCCGCCAGGGCACGGCGCGCAACCGGGCGGCGCTGGACTGGATCGAGGCGCAGTTGAAAAGCTATGGCTGCACGAACACCGAGCGGTTGCAGTACTCCTTCACCGAACCCGCCAAGCGCACACCGGCCGCGCCGCGCGGCCCGCTGGCCGGTGGCCCGGCGGGGCAGGGCGGCAGCACGCTGTTCGGCAAGCGCGCGCCCATCGGCGTGAATACCGACCCGCTGGCCCAACCCGACGAGCGCCTGCGCAAGCTCAATGCCGAGCCGACGCCCGAGGGCACTTCGCTGCGCGAGAACGTGTACTGCACCAAGGTCGGCACCACTCGGCCGGACGAGATGTACATCGTCGGCGCGCACATGGACGGCATCGGCTGGGGCGAAGCCGCCAATGACAACGGCTCTGGCACCGCGTTGGTCATGGAGCTGGCGCGCATCCTCAGCCTGCCCGGCGTGACGACGGAGCGCTCCATCCGCTTCGTGCTGTGGAACAACGAGGAGACCGGCCTGAACGGCGCCTATGCCTATGTCGAGCAGCGCAAGGGCTTGCAGGGCATCGAGTCGCCCAAGGGCTCAGGGCTTTACCCGGAGCCGAAGTGGCTGGGCATGATCCAGCACGACATGATGATGTTCGACCACGGCATGCCTGTGCCCAAGCTGGACGCGGCGGGCAAGCCGGTGCTGGATGCCAAAGGCCAGCCGGTCTACGCGCCGCCGAAGGAGCAGCGTGCCGAGGCCGACGTGAACATCGAGTATCAGTCCACGTCCAAGCATGCGGACGGCGCGGCCAAGCTGGCCTGGCACTTCCGCGCTGCGAACGACAAGTACGCGACGAACTACCCGGCGGCCGTGGGCTTTCACATGACCAACACCGACTCCACACCCTTCATGGACGAGGTGCCGGCCATCTCGCTGCGCGAGAACGAGCGCGGCCAGCAGATCGGCGCAGGCTGGAACCCGCATTGGCATCAGCCGACCGACCTGTTCGTGAACTACTCGGACAAGGATTTCCTGCTCGGCCTCAACGCGGCGCAGACAACACTCGCAGCTGTCGCGCAACTTACAGGAGTGAAGGTCAAGCCCTGACCCTGTGATGTCCTGCCGCCCGCATTCGCGGGGATGTAGTTTTGTTGCATATGGATACAGTTGCGGTCATTGCGCGGTTGCGGAAACGTATTCACGTGCTGGCATAGATGTCGCAGGGCCGGGTGTAGTCAGCACCGGCGCCCCAAGCGCACGTAGGGAGGAGCGAGGTTGTCCGAATGGTTTCGGACGACCGTTCTGGGTTCATCGATGGTGGACTCATCCTTCCCGATGTCGTGCCGACAAGCAGGTGCATGGCGCTCTTCGCAGCGCCATGCGGCCTTCCGGTGCGGTGTCTATCGACTGCTGCAACGTGGAATCAAATACTGCTCTCGCCCCGTTCTATACCGAGGCGCCCCATCCGGCGTCGGATGGGGCGCGCGAACCTGCCGTGCGCGACGCCGCCGATTTGCTGGTCGATGCATTGGCCGCGCTGGGCGTCGAATATGTGTTCGGCGTCCCGGGCGGCGCCATCGAACCGCTCTACAACGCCCTGGCGCGCAGCGCTCGCCGCGGTGGCCCACAGGCCGTCGTGGCCCGCAACGAACAAGGTGCGGCTTACATGGCCGACGGCTATGCCCGCGAGACCGGCCGCATCGGCGTGTGCATCGCCACCTCGGGGCCGGGTGCCACCAACCTGATCACCGGCGTGGCCTGCGCCTATGACAACAACGTGCCCATGCTGGTCATCACCGGCCAGCCGCCGATCAAGAACTTCGGCAAGGGCGCGCTGCAGGAATCGAGCTGCACCGGCATCAACACAATGGCGATGTTCCGCCCCTGCACGCGCTACAACTCGCTGGTCTCACACGCCGAGCAACTGCCCACCAAGCTCTTCAACGCGCTGATGCAGGCGCAGCGAGCCCCCAGCGGCCCCAGTCACCTGTCCATCCCGGTGGACATCCTGCGCGAGCCTCTGCCCGACGGCATGGAAACGCCGGACTTTGCCGGCCTGCTGCGCCGCGCGCCGGCCATGGTTGACCTGCCCTCCGTGCGCCAGCTCGCGCGCCTGCTGTTCTCGGCCCGCCAGCCCGTGTGGCTGATTGGTGACGGTTGCGGCGATGCCGCCAACGAATTGATGCAGTTGGTGCAGCTGACCGACGGCAGCTTCATCACGACGCCCGACGGCAAGGGCTTCATCAACCCGCGTCACCCGCGGTATCAAGGCGTGTTCGGTTTTGGTGGCCATGCCAGCGCGGCCGAGCTGCTGTCGAGCGAGCCCGATCTGGTCATCGCCCTGGGCACGGGCTTCGGTGAGTTCAACAGCGGGGGGTGGTCAGCCGCGCTGCTGAACAGCCGCCTCGTCCATGTGGACGACAGCGACGAGAACCTGATGCGCTCGCAGATGGCGCGGCTGCATGTGCGCGGCCACATCAAGTCGGTGTGCGAGCAGTTGATGACGCTGCTGGCCCCGTCGCAGAACGGTCCGGAAGGGCAACTGCTGCCCTTCATGCATCCGCAGGTGGCGCGCCAGGCCTACGAGGCCATGGTCGACAACCCGCAGGCCATCCACAGCGACAGCGCGCCGGTGAAGCCGCAGCGCCTGCTGGCCACCCTGAGCGAGCGTTGCCCGCCGCAGACCCGTTTCGTCGCCGACGCCGGCAACAGCGCCGCCTGGGCGGTGCACTATCTGGCGCCGCACGACCAGCGCGCCCGCATGCCGGGTGGTGCCTATCTGCCGGCCGGCAAGGAAAGGCGCTCGCGCAGCTCCAGCTGGCTGCGCGTGACGATGGACTTCGCGCCCATGGGTTGGGCCATTGGTTCGGCGGTGGGCATTGCGATGGCCAACCGGCGCTGCCCGGTCGTCTGCCTGACGGGCGACGGCAGCTATCTGATGAACGGCCAGGAGATCACGGTGGCCGCCGAGCTGGGTCTGCCTGTGCTCTATGTCGTGCTCAACGACGGCGCGCTGGGCATGGTCAAGCATGGCCAGCGCCTGGCGGGCGCGGAGCCCATCGGCTTCCAGCTGCCCAAGGTCGATTTCGCGATGATGGCCGCCGCCATGGGCATCCCGGGGCATGTGATCCGCTCGCCAAAGGACCTGGACGCGCTGGACTTCGACGCGCTGCTGTCGCGCCAGGGGCCGACGCTGCTGGACATCCGCATCGACGGCGAGGAAGTGCCGCCGATGAACCTGCGTATGAAGACGCTGGGAACGGCGCGATGACAGCGCTGCAGCGAGTGCACACGCGCATCTGGCTGGAGGAGCCCGAGCCCGGCAACGCCTTCGCCACGCGCGCCGCCTACTGCCACGGTTATGACGTCTATGGCGAGATGCTGGGGCGTGCGCGTTGGGTCGAGATGCTCTTCCTGCTGTTCCGCGGTGAAGCGCCCGAGCCCGCACAGGCTGCCTTGCTGGAAGACCTGGCACTTGCGCTGGCCAATCCGGGGCCGCGCGACCCGTCGGTGCATGCGGCGATGTGCGCCGGCACCGGTGGTTCGACCGCCGCCGCCAGCCTGATGGCCGCGCTGGCGGTGGGCGCCGGCCAGCAAGGCGGTGCGCGCGAGGTCTTCCATGCGATGCAACTCTGGCAGCGCTGCGGCACCGACCTCGCGCCGTGGACGCAGGCACTCCGCCAGACCGACGCTGGCGTGGCCAGCATCTGGCCCGAATGCGATCACCTGCCGGGCTTCGACGCGCACGCCGAGCGCATGGCGCCCCTCGCCCAGCAACTGCTGACCCACCTGGCGCGCAATACCAGGAGCCTGCGCAGCGCCTGGCTGGCAAGCCAGCAGCCGGCGCTGGAAGCCGTGGCGAGCATGCCGCTGGCCATGACGGGCGTGGCCGCCGCCGCCTTGACCGACCTGGGCTTCACGGCAGAGCAGGGCGAGATGCTCTACCTGCTGCTGCGTCTGCCCGGTGCCGCCGCGCATGCACTGGAGCAGCGCGGCATCGGCCCCAAACAGTTCCCGTTCTTCGAGCTGGACCTGCTGAACGACCCTGCCGAACAGGTGGCCGCATGAAGCCGTTGGCAACACGCGCCGGCAAGGCCTTTGTCGGCACCCGTGCGGTCTTCCTTGGCCATGACCTGCACGAAGACCTGCGGCACGCAGACTGGGTCGAGCTCTACATGCTGTCGATCACCGGCCGGCGCTTCGACGAACCGGCGCTGAAGCTTCTGCACGCGATGTGGGTCTGCACCAGCTACCCCGATGCGCGCCTGTGGAACAACCGCGTCGCGGCGCTGGCAGGCAGTGCGCGCAGCACGCCGGCGCTGGGCATGTCGGCCGCGCTGGGCATGTCGGAGGCGACCGTCTACGGTGGTCATCCCTGCGTGCGGGCGATCGACTTTCTCATCAAGGCGCAGCGCGGCGTCAGCGCGGGTGAACCGCTGGCGGACATCGTGCAGCAGGAGCTGGCGCAGCGGCGCATCTTTGGCTACGGCCGACCCATCCACTCGACCGATGAGCGCCTGCCCTGGCTGCTGGGCATTGCCCGCGAGCTGGGGCTGGCCGACGGACCCCACCTCGCCCTGGCGCACGAGGTTGAGCGCTTGCTGGTCGCACGCGATGCGCGGCTGAAGATGAACTATGCGGCTTTCACCGCGGGACTGGCCGCGGACCTGGGCCTGTCGGTCACCGAATTCCACCACTTCCAGGTGCCGATGCTGCTGGCGGGCATGACGCCCTGCTATATCGAGGCCGCCGAGCGCCCCGCGGGCGCGCTGTTCCCGCTGTCCTGTGATCACATGGCCTATGAGGGCGCGCCCAAGAGGCGCTGGCCTGGAACTCAGAACTTGTAGCTGGCTTGAGCTGTCAGCGAGCGCCCCGCCATGGGCAGGTCGTTGGCAATGCCGGTGCTGGGCAGGCTGGGTTCGCGCACATCGGCGTTGAGGGCGTTCAGCAGCGCGAAGGACAGCTCCCAGCCCGTCTTGGCAAGTGCGGTCCTGAGGCTCAGGTCCAGCGTCGTGTAGCCGGGCAGGTTGGGGCGGGCATCGCCGTAGACGCGCACGCGGTCGCCCACGCGGTTGACCCGTCCGCTGAGGGTGGAATCACCCGCGAATGACCAGTCGAGCCGTGCATTCAGGTGGTGGTGCGGGGCATAACCGGCGTCGGTCCGGTTCAACTCGTCGATGGAGCGCTGGTAGGCATAGTTGCCGGTGAAGCGCAGATCGCGCCGCGCATCCCACACCCACTCGACCTCGGCGCCGGTGCCATGCTGCGAGCCGGCATTGCGGAAGGTCGCGCCGGGTGCGGGCGCCGGGTTGGAGGTGGTCTTGATGATGTCCCCCATGGCATAGCGGAAGACGTTGAAGTTCAGCTGCAGCTCCCGGCTGGCATGCCACTGCAGCGCGGCTTCGACCGTGCGCATGGTCTCGGGCCGGATGGCCGCATTGCCGCTGGCCACCGGGTTGACGCCGTATTGCTCGTTGAACGACGGCGCCCGGAACGCGCTGCCGTAGAGCAGCTTGGCGGTGAGGTCCAGGCTGGCGTCCCACACCAGCGCGACGCGCGGGTTGGTGGTGCGGCCGAAATCGGAATAGCGGTCCTGCCGCACGCCGGCCGTCAATGTCCAGTCCCTGGCGAAGCTCCATTCGTCCTGGATGTAGGCGTAGTCGACACGGCGCTGGTGAGGCGCCAGGAAGGAGTCGTTCACCGGCGCCTCGATGAGCTGGCCGCCGGGTGTGGGAACCGGCACGCCGGTGAGAGGCCCCGACGTGATGACGTTGAAGTTCCTCAACTCCCGGGTGCGGTAGAGATTCAGGTCGTCGTGACCGAGACCGATGCGCCAATGATGGCCGGCCCAGCCGCTGTAGGTGAGAGCGGTGGACAGGCGCGCCTGCCGCTCCCAGGTGTTGGGTGAGCCGAACACGCCGTTCGGGAATGAGCCGCCAAAAGCCCCGGGCGGGAACAGCTGGACGGGCACGGAGAGCTTTTGCGTGTAGTGCAGATAGCTGGCGTTCACGCTCAGCCGCCACCCCGACGACAGGTCGACATCACTGAGACCCGTATCGAGTTCGGCGCGTTGCGATCCCATTCGCCCCACGGGATCGAGGGCGCCGGCGATGCCCGCGCCTGTGCCCACGTCGCGGCGGTCCTTGTAGCCGGCGTGCAGCCGCCACTTGCCGTAACCCAGCTCCAGGCCGCCATCGACGGCGTGATAGCCCGTGCTGACGGGGCCCGGCGCCAGGCTGGCGTGGGTGCCGAACACGGCGTCCAGGCCGGTCTGGGCGTCCGACTCGACGATGCGCCTGAAACCATCGCTGCGCCCGACGCGCAGGAAGGCGGCCAGGTCAAGGGCGCCCAGTTTGCCGCCATGCTGCAGCCAGGCGTCCCGGGTGCTGAAGGAGCCGGCGCGCAGGCCCAGCTCGGTGCCTTGGATGTCCTGTGCGCTCTTGGTGATGATGTTGATGACGCCCGAATAGGCGTCGGCGCCATACAGCGCCGAGCCTGGGCCGCGGATGATCTCGATGCGCGCGATGTTCTGCAGCGGCAGGCCGCCCCAGATGACGCCACGGCTGCCGACATACAGCGTGGTCATGGGCACGCCGTTCTGCAGCATCAGCACCTGAGGATTGAAATCGCTGGCCACGCCGCGGATCAGGTACTGCGGCGAATAGGCCCCGGTGCTGCGGCTCACGTGCAGGCCCGGCACGGTCTCCAGTACCTCGTCCAGGTCGGCGGCGCCCATGACGGCAATGTCCTGGGCCGTGATGACGGTCGCCACGGCAGGCGCGCGGCGCAGGGTCTGGGCCGTACCGGTGGCGATGCTGATGGTGGTCTTGTCGCCGTAGACCTGGGCCAGTTCTTCCTCTTCGCTGGGCCCCTGTGCGAGGGCAGGTGACGACGCGGCCGTCAGGCAGACGCCGCCGAGGATCACCAAGCCAAAGAAAGGTCTCATTGCCAGCGTCTCCGAGGTGGAGGGTGAATGGGCGCGTATTGTGCTGTTACCCAGGGGCGGTCCGGCTAGTCGCGTCAGAGACTGTGGCGCGATCGTGAACTCCTCCCGGAGCGGAGCGCATGAGGCCTGTGGCCGTCTGCATAATGCCCCACCTTGCGCCCGGCGTCGGAACGCTCAGAGCCCCATTGATTGCCTCCGGTTGCCTATCGAAAGCCCCTTGCCATGCGCCGTTGCGACGGGCTTTCGGCGTCGTTGCGGTGGCGTTTGCCGCTGTGCATCCGCCTCGGCATCTGCAGCCTGTTCATGCCTGAACCGCTGCTGCGCAACGGCATGTCGAGGACGACGCTGTTCCTCGGCGCGCGCCGCTGTTCCGGCTCTGTACCGCCAAGGCGTCCGGGCCTTTGCATAATGCCGCCCACCTGTCCCGACCCTGCCACACAGCGTTCTTCTTTTGACTGAGCCCGGTTGCCTTCGCCCCGCCACGCGCCGCGCCTTGTTGCAGCAGGCCCTGGGCGGTGCCGTGGTGCTGACCGGTGGTTCGGCCGCGGCGGCCGAGCTCGGGCGCTCGCTGGTGGTTGTCTATCCCGAACTCGGCGAACCCTTTCGCCAGGTCTTCACCACCATCATCGAAGGCATCGAGGACAGGCTCGGCGGCTCGGTCACGAGCTTCGCGTTGGCCAGCAACGCCAATCCGGCGCAGGTCGCCGACGAGGTGCGCAAGCGAGAAGTCAAGGTATTGATCGGCCTGGGGCGCGGCGGCATGCGCGTCGCGGCGGCGCTGGCCGACGAGCTGGCCGTGATGGTCGGCTGCGTCGTGTCGGTGCAGGAGTCCGAGGCCCGCAACTTTCCCATCCACACGCTGGCGCCCGACCCGGCCTTGCTGCTCGCGCGACTCCGGCGCCTGAAGTCGTCCACGCGTCGTGTGCACCTGGTCTACGACCCCAAGCTGAACACCTGGCTGGTGAAGCTGGCGCGCGAGGCGGCCCGGGCCGAAGGCCTGGAGCTGCTGGCCCAGGAAGCCGCCGATCAGGCCGAGGCTCTGCGCGCCTACGCCCAGCTGCTGGCCTCGGCCGACCCGGCCCGCGACGCCGTCTGGCTGCCGCAGGACCCGACGACCGTGGACGACAACGTCGTGCTCACGCTGGTACTCAAGGAAGGCTGGAACCGCAACATCGCCGTGTTCTCCAGCCACCTGGCGCATGTGAAGCGCGGCGCACTGTTTTCGCTCTACCCGGACAACCATGAACTCGGGCGCTCACTGGCCGTGTCGGCCCAACGCCTCGCGTCCAACCCTAAAGCGGGCGCGGCCGGCGTGCTGCCGTTGCGCCAGGCACGCGCCGCCATCAACATCCGCACCGCCGCGCACCTGGGACTTGACGTCGCCACCGTGCAGTCGGGATTCGATCTGGTCTATCCCTCCAGCTGAGGTTCGAGAGTGACGCCACCCGTTCCACTGGACAGCCAGCCGCCCCTCATCCTTCGGGATGAAAGCGTGCCTGTGGCCGCGCCGCCGCAGCGGTCGTGGCCGCTGCGCGTCTACGCGCGCTGGTTGCGCGAGACCTCGTTCCGCCGCCATCTCAGCGTCGCCGTCGCGCTGGGCACGCTCTGCCTGGCCTTGCTGATGGCGGTCGTCAACGCCTGGCAAGGTGGCCGCCAGGTGCGGGCCATGCTGATGGAGCAGGGGGGGCGCGTGGCAGCCAACCTGGCGTCCAACAGCTCGCTGGCCCTACTGTACGCCGCTGCCGACAACGCCGAGGAGGCGGTGCGCGCCTCGCTGGCCTTCCCGGACGTGATGGGCATCGAGATCCGCGACACCAAGGGCCGGCTGCTGCTGGCGCTGGGCCCCGAGCGGGACCGCCTGCCCACAACCACGTCACCGGCCGTGCCCGACCCGGCGGCCAGCGAACCCTGGCTCGACCAGGAGACGGAAGACAGCTGGGCCTTCGCCGCACCGGTCTGGACTCGCCCCGAGGCCTCACCCTTTGACGTGACGCTGCGCCCCGCGCAACTGCTCGGCCATGTGCGCATCGTGCTGAGCAAGGCGACGCTGCACCGCACCCAGGCCTCGCTCTTCCTCGCCAACTTCGGCGTGGCCGTGCTGTTTGCAACCATCTTCCTGCTGGCGGTGCGCTTCCTGATCCTGCGCCTGACGCGGCCGCTGGGTGCCTTGTCCGAGGCCATGGAGAGGGTCGAGCTGGGCGACAACGATGCCCGTGCGCCGGCCGGCGGCCCGCGGGACATCGCGGCGATGGCCGAGACCTTCAACCGCATGATCACTGCGCTGCAGGAGCGCGAGACCGAACTTGGCGCCCACCGTGACCACCTCGAGGACCTGGTGACCGAGCGCACGCTGGAACTCAGCGACGCCAAGGAGCGTGCCGAGATCGCCAGCCGCGCCAAGAGCCAGTTCCTGGCGCGCATGAGCCACGAGCTGCGCACGCCGCTGAACGCCGTCATGGGCTATGCGCAGATCCTGAAGATGGACGACGGCCTGACGCCGAAGCAGCGCAACGGCCTGGACATCATCCACAGCAGCGGCCAGCACCTGCTGACGTTGATTGTCGACATCCTCGACCTGTCGCGCATCGAGGCCGGCAAGGCCGAGCTGCGCATCGGTCCCGTCGAACTGGTCCCGCGCCTGCAGGCCGTGATCGACATCGTGCGCGTGATGGCCGAGGGCAAGCACATCACGCTCGATCTGCAGCTCGACCCGCAGCTGCCAGCGGTCGTGCTGGCCGACGAGAAGCGGCTCAACCAGATCCTGCTGAACCTGCTGGGCAACGCGGTCAAGTTCACCCATGTCGGCGGCGTGCTGCTGATGGCACGCGCCCTGCCGCCGCTGGCCGACACCGAGCCGGGCCATGTGCGGCTGTGCTTCGAAGTGCAGGACACCGGCGTGGGCATCGCCGACGACCAGGTCTACCGCCTGTTCGAGCCCTTCGAGCAGGCCGGCAATGCCGAGCAGCGTGTCGGTGGCACGGGCCTGGGCCTGGCCATCAGCCGGCAGCTGGTGCGCATGATGGGCGGCGAGATCAAACTGGAGAGCCGGCTGGCGCAAGGCAGCCGGTTCTGGTTCGAGATCAGCGTGCCGGTGCAGGCCTAGGATTTCTTGGCTCGCGCCTTGGGCTTGGCCGCGCCGACGTAGTCCGCCAGATGCTCGCCCGTCAGGGTTGAGGGCTTGGCAATCAGATCGGCCGGTGTGCCCTCGAAGACGACCCGGCCACCGTCATGGCCCGCGCCTGGGCCGAGGTCGATGATCCAGTCCGCATGCGCCATGACGGCCTGGTGGTGCTCGATGACGATGACGGACTTGCCGGCGTCCACCAGCCGGTCCAGCAGGCCGAGCAATTGCGCCACGTCGGCCAGGTGCAGGCCGGCTGTCGGCTCGTCCAGCACATAGACGTCGCCCTTCTCGGCCATCTGCGTCGCGAGCTTGAGGCGCTGGCGTTCGCCACCCGACAAGGTGGTCAGCGGCTGGCCGAGGCTGAGATAGCCCAGGCCGACGTCTGACAGCCTTTCCAGAATCGCATGCGCAGCGGGCGTGAGCTTGGAGAAGAATGCCGCCGCCTCGGCAACCGACATGGCCAGCACTTCGCTGATGTCTTTCCCACCCAGCTTGTATTCGAGCACGGCCGCCTGGAAGCGCTTGCCGCCGCAGTCTTCGCAGACCGTGGACACGGTGGCCATCGGCCCCAGGTCCGTGAAGATCAGGCCGGCGCCGTTGCAGGTCGGGCAGGCGCCTTCCGAGTTGGCGCTGAAAAGCGCCGGCTTGACGCCATTGGCCTTGGCGAAGGCGCTGCGGATGGGGTCGAGCAGGCCGCTGTAGGTGGCCGGGTTGCTGCGCCGCGAACCGCGGATGGCGGCCTGGTCGATGGCGACGACGCCATCCAGCTTGGACACCGAGCCGTGGATCAGCGAACTCTTGCCCGAGCCGGCCACGCCGGTGACGACGCAGAGCACGCCGAGCGGGATGTCAACGTTGACCTTCTGCAGGTTGTGCGTGCTGGCGCCGCGAATCTTCAGCGCGCCAGCGGGCTTGCGCACCTTGTCCTTCAGCGCGGCGCGGTCGTCGAGGTGTCGGCCCGTCAGCGTGCCGCTCTTGCGCAGGCCGGCGACGCTGCCTTCATAGACGACCTCGCCGCCGGCCGCACCCGCGCCGGGACCGAGGTCGACGACATGGTCGGCAATCGCGATGACCTCGGGCTTGTGCTCGACGACGAGCACGGTGTTGCCCTTGTCGCGCAGCCGGCCCAGCAGCTCGTTCATGCGCTGGATGTCGTGCGGGTGCAGGCCGGTGGTCGGCTCGTCGAAGACATAGCTGACATCGGTCAGCGACGAGCCGAGGTGGCGGATCATCTTCACGCGCTGGGCCTCGCCACCGGACAGCGTGCCGGTTGGCCGGTCCAGCGACAGATAGCCCAGGCCGATCTCGGCAAAGGCATCGAGCAGATGGCTCAGGGCCTTCAGCAGCGGTGCGACCTCGGCGCCCTTCAAGCCGCGCACCCAGTCGGCCAGGTCGCTGATCTGCATTGAGCAGGCGTCGGCGATGCTGTGCTTGCCGATCTTGCAGCTGCGGGCCGCTTCGCTGAGCCGCGTGCCATGGCATTCGGGGCAGGTCTGGAAGGTGATGACGCGGTCGACAAAGGCACGGATGTGCGGCTGCAGCGCATCGACGTCCTTCGACAGAAAGGACTTCTGGATCGAGGGGATGAGGCCGGCATACGTCAGGTTGATGCCATCGACCTTGATCTTGGTCGCCTCCTTGTGCAGCAGGTCATGCAGCTCTCGCTTGGTGAATTTGGCAATCGGCTTGTCGGGGTCGAAGAAGCCGCAGCCGCGGAAGATGCGGCCGTACCAGCCTTCCATGCTGTAGCCGGGGATGTTGATGGCGCCGCTGTTGAGGGACTTGCTCGAGTCGTAGAGCTGGTCGAGGTCGAAGTCCGACACCGATCCCATGCCCTCGCAGCGCGGGCACATGCCGCCGGTGCGCGAGAAGGTCTGCTTGACGGCCTTGCTCGCGCCGCCCTTGTCGACCGTAATGACGCCGGTCGCCTGCACCGAGGGCACATTGAAGGCAAAGGCGCCGGGCGGGCCGATGTGGGGCTTGCCGACGCGGCTGAACAGGATGCGCAGCATGGCGTTGGCGTCGGTGGCCGTGCCGACCGTGGAGCGGGCATTGGCGCCCATGCGCTCCTGGTCGACGATGATGGCCGTGGTGATGCCCTCCAGCACGTCCACCTCGGGCCGCGCCAGCGTGGGCATGAAGCCCTGCACGAAGGCGCTGTAGGTCTCGTTGATGAGGCGCTGCGACTCGGCTGCGATGGTGCCGAAGACGAGGGAGCTCTTGCCCGAGCCGGACACGCCGGTGAACACGGTCAGCCGCCGCTTGGGGATGTCGACGCTGACGTCCTTGAGGTTGTTCTCACGTGCGCCCTGCACGCGGATGCGGTCGTGGTTGTCAGCGTCGGCCATTCAGCGCTTCTCTTGAATGCGCAGCAGGTTGCCTGCGGGGTCGCGGACGGCGCAATCGCGCACGCCGTAGGGTTGCATCGTCGGTTCCTCGACGATCTCGGCGTCCTCGGCCTGCAGCTTGGCGAAGGTCTTGTCCAGGTCAGCGGTGGCCAGGATCAGCATGCCGAAGGTGCCCTTGGCCATCATCTCGGTGATGGTGCGGCGCTCGTCCTCGGTGACGCCCGGCGTGACCGCTGGCGGGTGCAGCACGATGGAGGTGTTGGGCTGGCCGACCGGGCCGACCGTGATCCAGCGCAGGCCGTTGTAGCCGACGTCGTTGCGCACCTCGAAGCCGAGGGTGTCGCGGTAGAAGGCCAGCGAGGCTTCCGGGTCGGATTGGGGCAGGAAGCTGGAGTGAATGCTGATGTCCATGGGGTCAATCTCCGTGGGTGGTTAAGGCACGGAAAGAAGTCTAGGTTTCGCTCGATTCCGGCGCTTCTCGATTCCTGATCGGTTTCGTTACCTGGCGCGCGACGCACGACGGCATGCCCGCCGTCGCCTGGGCCTGGTCGCGCTTGTAGGCGCTTGGCGACTGGCCCACCAGCTCGCTGAAGCGGGTGCTGAAGGTGCCGAGCGATGAGCAGCCGACGGTGAAGCAGACCTCGGTGACGCTCAGGTCGCCACGCCGCAGCAGGGCCATGGCGCGTTCGATGCGCCGCGTCATCAGATAGCTGTAGACCGACTCGCCGTAGGCCAGCCGGAACTGCCGGCTGAGGTGGCCGCCCGACATGTGCACGCCGTGGGCCAGGGCCTCGACGTCCAGCGGCTGGGCGTACTCGCGGTCGATGCGGTCGCGCACGCGGCGCAGCCGGGCGAGGTCACGCAGATGGAGTTCGGAGCCGGGTTGGATCGTCATGCCGGCATGCTGCCAGTTTCAATGGTTCGCGGCGAGCGGGCCAGGCGGTCGCGCAGTTGCAGGCCCGGCTTTTCGACGAGATAGTGCAGGGCGGCGCCCACGGCCAGGATGACGACGGCATAGACCGGGAACAGGGCCGGTCCCTGCAGCGGCAGCGCGGGTGCGATCCAGGTGTGGACGGCATGCATCGCGATCTTGTGGCTCAGGTAGAGGCTGTAGGAGGCGGCCGCCAGCCAGCCGGCGCCCGGCACCGCGCGGCGACCCAGCCAGCCCTGCGGCGCGCTGGCCGACAGCACGAGCAGGCCGAAGCCAAAGGACAGCAGCGGCCAGCCGACGGCGTTGGCAACCAGGCCGGTGCGGTCGCGGAACAGCCAGAAGGCGAGGGCGGCGAATGCCAGCCCGGCGAACAGCAGGGCCGTCGAGCGCGCCTGCAGCCGCGTCCACAGCTGCGGCCGATACACGCGCAGTGCGGCCAGCATGACGCCGACCAACAGACCGTCCAGGCGCGTCCAGGTCGGGTAGTAGATGTCTTCGATGAACCAGGGTCGCTGCGGCTGGATGGCGTCGTTGTGCAGCCAGATGCCGGCGCGCAGCGCAATGCCGCCCAGCACCAGGGCGGCGCACAGGCTGGCGAAGCGTGTGGCGGAGGGACGACGTGTGATCCACCAGGCCAAGAGCGGGAAGAGCAGATAGAAATGCTCCTCCACGCACAGCGACCAGGCATGCGAGAAGGCCTGGTTGTGGCCGTAGTCGATCAGCAGGTTGAGCGTGAAGCTGGCGAACTGCCACCAGGCTTCCAGGTTCGGCTCCTCGCGCAGCACCGGGAAGGCCACGTAGATGGCCAGCACGACGGCAAAGGCCGGCAGGATGCGCCAGGCCCGGCGCCAGTAGAAGTCGCTCAAGCGCAGCGCTTCGCTCCGCTGCAGCTTGCGCAGCAGTTGCGAGCCGATCAGGAAGCCGCTGAGCACGAAGAAGATGTCCACGCCCGCCCAGCCGAAGCGGGTCAGCCAGGTCCAGTCCGGCCCCAGGCCACCGATGAGGAAGGTGTGGAAGCACATCACCCAGACGATGGCGATGCTGCGCAGGAGGTCGAGGCCAGGAAGGCGGTGCATGGAGGGCGGGGGGGGAGCGAAAGGGCGGCAGCGTAACGCCGCTGTCGGCGGCAGTCGTTCGTCAGGTGAGGCCGTCAGCGGTTCAGCGTGACTTCGCCGCAGTCCTGGTCCAGACCGCGGTGTTGAGCGCGCGGCCGTGGCGGTGTGCCGCGGAGCATCATGTCGTGCCAATGCCAGTGGGCCTTCAATCGCAGGGTGCCGGTGGGAGGCACCGTGAAGGCGTCGTTCAGCGTCAGTTCCGCGCTCAGGCTCTCGCCGGCTGGCAGGTGCAGATAGTCCTGGGCCGACGGATCGCCGCGTTTGCGCATCGCGCCCTGGAAAGTCAGTTTCCCCTGTGGCGTGCTGGCCTGTACGAAAGGTCCGAACCAGGCGCCCTCGAAGGGGCTGCCCCAGCGCAGCAGGTGCAGATCGCGCTTGCCGTTGTTGCTCAGCTTGAATTGCAGCAACACCTGGCCGTCGGGCTTGGGTGTGGCCTGGAACTGGCAGCTCAGCTCGGCATGCTGCAGGGGCGTTACGGCAAGGGCCATGGACGAAAGGCAGGCTGTGAACAAGGCTGCGGTTGCGAGATATAGGCGGTGAAGACGCATGGTTGCGAGCCTAGCCCAGGGCCGCACGATCGGCAGCCCCCAAAAAAAGCGCCGCCCGAAGGCGGCGCGTCAAACGCGAGGGAACTCAGTTCTGGAAGGGGCTGTTCTCAGCGAAGTATTCGTGGTTGTCCGAGTTGTCCAGCGCCTTGGTCGGGTTGGACTTGGCCAGGCTCTTGGCCGCGCTCTGGCCATAGGCCCAGTCGTCGGTACCGGCGATGACGTTGAAATGCATCATCTCGTGCACCAGGGTGCCGCCCTTGCTGTCGGTGCCCGTCATCGGCGCGCTCCAGAAGGCGCCGCAGACGTAGATCTTGTACGGCTGCGTCGGGTAGACATAGGCGTAGGTGCCGCTGTCGTTGCAGCTGCAGTCCAGCGTCAGGGCGGCGGTCTGGAAGGCGTTGCGGGCCTTGGTGAAGTGATCCTTGGCCGTGTTCCAGCGTGACGAGGTGTAGGCGCCGAACCAGCTCGTGTAGCGCGGCGTGCCCGACGGCGTGCCGTTGAGGTAGGTGGTCGAGCTGGACGCGTAGTTGGTGGCTGCCGTGACGGCTGAGGCCAGCGAGGACTTCTGGCTGCTGGTGCAGGAGCCGGTGTAGGAGATGCTGGCGGCTGCCGCGGTGGCGTTGGCGCGCATCGTGGTGGCCGCCTCGTCGTCGGCGCTGGCAGCGTCCAGCTTCTCGTTGCGGCCCTGCGCCCACAGGTAGGTGGTCGTCGCGCTGTGCATGGACTGGGCGCCCGAGCCGTGGGTGCCGCGGTCGCTGTGGAACTCGATGGCGTAGCGGCCGTTCTTGCTGAAGTCGTAGTGGCCGGTCAGTTCGACCTTGTAGTTCAGCGTGGCGCCAGCGGCGATCTCCACATAGTCCTTGGCCTGGGGCGCCGCGCGCTTGATGACGGCGCCGGTGTAGCGAACCGGGCGGTCGTCGCGCGTCACGGTGAACAGCGAGCCGCTCATGGTGTCGCTGGGTAGCTGCCAGCGCAGCACCTGCACGGCGGTGCGGCACTGGTTGGTCACGGCGACATCCACGTGGACGTCCACATCGCCATTCACGACGGGCGTGGCATTGGTGAGGCGCACATCCAGGCATTCGGTACTGGCGGCATGGCTGCTGCTCATGGCAGCAACGGCAAGGGCAGCGGCGGTCAGCTTGAACCAGGTCTTCATGCAAGCTCCTGTCGGCCCCGGGTCGGGGCACTGGGTTGAAGAAGCCGCGGATTCTGGTGAGGTGGATGGCGTGCGTGTCGTGGGACAAACCTGTCCCATAAACCTGCTGCGTACTTGTCTAGACAGGGGGAGGACTTGCGGGTCGAGCGCCGGGCCGCTCCCTAGCCGGCCCGCGTTGGGCGATGTGCTTGCCGGTCAATCCGGCAAGCATCGCCGTCTCCTCGGGAGACCGACCAAGGTACTCCTTGGGCGAGAGGTCTCAGGCCGCGAGCAACTGTCTCAACACGAACGGCAGGATGCCGCCGTGGTAGTAGTAGTCCACCTCGATGGCCGTGTCGATGCGCAGCGTCAGCGGTACCTGCCTGACCGATCCGTCGGCGTAGGTGATCGTCATCGCCGCGTCGCCTTGCGGCTTGATCACCTCGGCCAGGCCGATGTCTATCGTCTCCGCGCCTGTCAGGCCCAGCGACTCCCAGCTCGTGCCGGCCTTGAACTGCAGCGGCAGCACACCCATGCCGATCAGGTTGCTGCGGTGGATGCGCTCGAAGCTTTTGGCGATGACGGCCTTGATGCCCAGCAGTTGAGTTCCCTTCGCGGCCCAATCTCGACTCGACCCGGTGCCGTATTCCTCGCCCGCGAAGATGACGGTGGGCGTGCCTTCCTGGATATAGGCCATGGCGGCGTCGTAGATGGTGGTCTGCTGGCCGCCCTTCAGCGTGTAGCCGCCTTCCTCGCGCGAGCCGTCGGGCCGGGCGGGCAGCATCAGGTTCTTCACGCGCACATTGGCGAAGGTGCCGCGCATCATCACGTCATGGTTGCCGCGGCGCGCGCCGTAGGAATTGAAGTCGGCCTTGGCCACGCCGTTGGCCGTCAGGAACTGGCCGGCCGGCGTCGTCTCCTTGAAGGAGCCGGCCGGGCTGATGTGGTCGGTGGTGATCGAATCGCCGAACAGCGCCATGACCTTGGCGCCCTTGACGCCCGACACCAGCGCCGGTGGGACCATCGTGAAACCCTCGAAGAAGGGCGGCTGGGCGATGTAGGTGCTCTTGGGCCAGTTGTAGACCTGGCCCTTGACGCCCTTGATGGCGTCCCACAGCTTGCCGGGCTTGGTGGCGACCTGGTCGTAGTTGGCCTTGAAGGCAACGGGGTCCATCGCATGCTTCATCAGCGCGTAGATCTCGTCGCTGCTGGGCCAGATGTCGCCCAGGAAGACGGGATGGCCCTTGCTGTTGTAGCCCACGGGCTGCGTCATCAGGTCGCGGGTCACGGTACCAGCGATGGCATAGGCCACGACCAGCGGCGGGCTGGCCAGGAAGTTGGCCTTGAGGTTGGGGTGGATGCGGGCCTCGAAGTTGCGGTTGCCCGACAGCACGGCCGCACAGACGAGGTCGTTGTCCTGGATGAGCTTGTTCAGCTCGGGCGTCAGGTCGCCGGCGTTGCCGATGCAGGTCGTGCAGCCATAGGCGGCGACGTTGAAGCCGAGCTTTTCCAGATAGGGCAGCAGTCCGGCCTTCTCCAGGTACTCGGTGACGATGCGCGAGCCGGGCGCGAGGGACGTCTTGATGTGCGGGGCGACCGTGAGGCCGGCTTCCACCGCCTTCTTGGCCAGCAGGCCGGCGGCCAGCAGCACGCTGGGGTTGCTGGTGTTGGTGCAGGAGGTGATGGCAGCGATCAGCACGTCGCCGTTCTTCACCGGCAGGCCCGATTCGGTGACGAAGTTCTGCGCCAGCTTGTCCGCGGGCTGGTTGAAACCGTTCTCGGCGGTGGGCTTGCTGAAGAGCTGCGCGAAGGTGGAGGCGAGATTCGTGATCTCGATGCGGTCCTGCGGGCGCTTGGGGCCGGCCAGGCTGGGCGCCACGGTGCCCAGGTCCAGCGAGACCACCGAGGTGAAGTCGATGTCGCCCGCCTTGGGCACGCCGAACATGCCTTGAGCCCGCCAATAGGCCTCGAAGGCCTCGATCTCGGCGGCGGTGCGGCCCGTGCCCTTGAAGTAGTCGACGGTCTTCTCGTCGACCGGGAAGAAGCCCATGGTGGCGCCGTACTCGGGCGCCATGTTGGCAATCGTCGCGCGGTCGGGCAGGGCCAGCGTGCGGGTGCCTTCGCCGAAGAACTCGACGAACTTGCCGACGACCTTGTGCTTGCGCAAGATCTCGGTGACGGTGAGCACCAGGTCGGTGGCCGTCACGCCCTCGCGCAGTTGGCCCGTCAGCTCGAAGCCGACCACGTCAGGCGTCAGGAAGTAGACCGGCTGTCCCAGCATGCCGGCCTCGGCCTCGATGCCGCCCACGCCCCAGCCGACGACGCCGATGCCGTTGATCATGGTCGTGTGGCTGTCGGTGCCGACGAGGCTGTCCGGGTAGAAGACGCCGTCCTTGCCCTTGTGCACGCCGCGCGCCAGGTACTCGAGGTTGACCTGGTGGACGATGCCGAAGCCGGGCGGTACGACGCCGAAGGTGTCGAAGGCCTGCATGCCCCACTTCATGAACTCGTAGCGCTCGCGGTTGCGCTCGAACTCCAGCTTCATGTTCAGGTCGAGCGCCTTCTTGGTGCCGTAGTAGTCGATCATGACCGAGTGGTCGACGACGAGGTCCACCGGCACCAGCGGTTCGATGGCCTTGGGGTTCTTGCCCATCGCGGCGGCCACGTTGCGCATGGCGGCCAGGTCGGCTAGCAAGGGCACGCCGGTGAAGTCCTGCAGCACCACGCGGGCGACGACGAAAGGGATCTCATCGACGCGGGCCGCGTTGGGCTTCCAGTTGGCCAGTTGCTCGACATGCTCGGCCGTCACCTTCTTGCCGTCGCAGTTGCGCAGCACGCTCTCCAGCACGATGCGCATCGAGATCGGCATGCGCGCCACGTTCGGGTAGGCCTCGGCCAGCTTGGGCAGGGAGAAAAACTGCCCAGACTTGCCTGCGGCGAGCTTGAACTTGGCCTGGGTGTTTGCAAACGCGTGGGCCGCGGGTTTCGGCATGGTTACTCCTATAGGATGACTGGGGTCTATTGGCCTGTGAGTCGTCCCCGCGTGAGGTCCCGCTCAGGGCCAAATCTAGGCGCAAGGCGCAGTCGGGTTGGTGACCCGGCGAGCACTTGCAACAACGAGTTGGCCCTGAGCGGGACCTCACCCTTCGGGCTGGGGTGGCCAAGGGCGCAGCGCGTTGTTGCAGCCCTTGCCCAGGCGGCCAGCCTGGGCGGCGGACTGCGCCTAGCTCTGCACCCTTGGCCACCCCAGCGCGGGGACGATTCACAGGTCAATAGACCCTAACCATTCTGGCGAGCTTGTCGTGACTTGTGTGAATCCCGTCGTTAAGACCCGGTAATGACCGCCTTGTCCGCTCGCCCCCGTCTGTTTGCGCTGACCTGGCCGATGCTGCTGGAGCTGCTGCTGGGCATCGGCATCGGCATCATCGGCACCGGCCTGGCCGCCCGGCTGTCCGACAACAGCGGCGCCGCCTTCGGCCTGGCCAACCAGGTGTTCGCCGCGGTCTTTGTATTGTTCCGTGTCATCGGTGCCGGTGTCAGCGTGGCTGTCACCCAGGCCCTGGGTGCCGGCCGGCGCGACCAGGCCGATGCGGTGGCCCGCGCCGTGGTCGGCGCCAGCACCTGGCTGGGCGTGGGCGGGGCTGTGGTGGCGCTGCTCGCGGCCGGCCCGCTGCTGACGCTGGTGAATGCACCGCCCGAGGTGGCGCCGCTGGCCAAGACGCTGCTGCAGGCGCTGGCGCCGGCCCTGCTGCTGGACGCCTGGAACGCCAACATGTCCAGCGTCATGCGTTCGCACCTGCGCAGCCGCGAGGCGCTGGCCGTCGTCGTGCTCATCCAGGTCGTCACGCTGGTGGTGGCCCTGCTGGCCATGCCGCGCCTGGGCCTGGTGGGCTATGCACTGGCCTGCACCTGCGGGCGCGGCATGGGCCTGATGCTGCATATCTTGCTGTGGCGCACGCGCTTGAACCTGCGGCTGCGCGCGGCCGACTGGTGGCGGCTGGTGCGTGCGCCGTTGAGAACGGTGCTGCACATCGGCATCCCCGGCGCGGCGGAGAACATCTCCTGGCGCCTGGCCTTCATGACCAGCCTGGCCGCCGTGGCCCAGCTTGGCGCCCATGCGCTGGCCACGCACGCCTATACGACGCAGTTCCTGCACGTGATCCTGATGTTCAGCCTGGCCATCAGCTTTGCGGTGGAGATCATGGTCGGCCACATGATCGGCGCGGGCAAGTTGCGTCGGGCTGACCGGCTGGTGCGGCGTTCCCTGGCGCTGGGCATTGCGCTGGCGCTGGTCGTCTCGACGGCCTTTGCGCTGGCAGGGCCCTGGCTGCTGACCCGCTTCACCTCCGACCCGGCCATCATTGCGCTGGGTTGCACGCTGCTGTGGTGGACGGTGCTCGTCGAGCCTGGGCGCAGCTTCAACCTCGTCGTCATCAACGCGCTGCGGGCCGCCGGCGATGCGCGCTACCCGGTGATGGTGGGCTCGGCCTCCATGGCCATCGTGCTAGCGGGCGGCAGCTGGTTTCTCGGGGTTTACCTGGGGTGGGGCCTGGTTGGCGTGTGGATTGCTTATGCCGCTGATGAATGGATTCGCGGCCTTTTGATGTGGCGGCGTTGGGCGACACTCGGCTGGCTGCCCCATGCCCGTGCGGCTCACCGGCGGCTGCGCCACAGCCGGGCCCATTGATTCGCGTGAATCGGTATTTTCCTATCCAGTAAAACTTGAGGGATGTTTTCTACAATGCGCCCCTTCCGCCTTGCTCACCCCATGCCCATGACGACCTCTCTGCCCCGTCTTGCTGCCTTGACCCTGCTGGTCGCATCGGCCATGGCCCAGGCCCAGCAGCCCGCGGTGATCTTCGACATGGGCGGCAAGTTCGACAAATCCTTCAACCAGGCCGGCTACCAGGGCGCCGAGCAGTGGAAGAAGGAAACCGGCAAGACCTATCTCGAGTTCGAGATCAGCAACGACACCCAGCGCGTGCAGGCCATCCGCCGCATGGCCGAGCGGGGTGCCAGCCCCATCATCAGCATCGGCTTCGCCCAGGCGTCGGCCCTGCAGCAGGTGGCCAAGGACTTCCCCAAGACCCAGTTCGCCATCATCGACGCCAAGGTCGACCTGCCCAATGTGCAGTCGCTGCTGTTCAAGGAGCACGAGGGCAGCTACCTCGTCGGCGCCATGGCGGCCCTGGTCACCAAGACCAACAAGGTCGGCTTCGTCGGCGGCATGGACATCCCGCTGATTCGCAAGTTCCAGTGCGGCTACGAGCAGGGCGCCAAGGCGACGAACCCCAAGATCGAGGTGTTCGCCAACATGACGGGCACCACATCGACCGCCTGGAACGACCCGACCCGCGGCGGTGAATTGGCCAAGAGCCAGTTCGCCAAGGGCTCGGACGTCGTCTTCGCCGCCGCCGGCGGCACAGGCGTCGGTGTATATCAAGCTGCCAAGGACGCCGGCAAGCTCGCCATCGGCGTGGACAGCAACCAGAACCACATCCAGCCCGGCACCATGCTGACCTCCATGGTCAAGCATGTGGACGTGGCCGTCTACAACGTGCTGAAGGCCTGGAAGCCCGGCGTCAGCGTGCTGGGCCTGAAGGAAGGCGGCGTCGACTATGCGCTGGACGACAACAACGCCAAGCTCATCACGCCACCGCTGAAGGCCAAGGTCGAAGCCATCAAGGCCGACATCATTGCCGGCAAGGTGAAGGTGGCCGACTACATGGCGGACAACGCTTGTAAGTTCTGAGCGGCGCGATGACGCCCGCCGTCCGCCTCCGGGCGATTTCCAAGCGCTTTGGCGCGGTCCAGGCCAACCGCGAGGTGTCCTTCGACATCGCCGCGGGCAGCGTGCATGGCCTCGTGGGCGAGAACGGCGCGGGCAAGAGCACGCTGATGGCCATCCTGTATGGCTACTACCACGCCGATTCAGGCCATATCGAGGTCAACGGCCAGCAGGTCCACATCGCCAATTCCCAGCAGGCCATTGCCCTGGGTATCGGCATGGTGCACCAGCACTTCATGCTGGTCGACACGCTGACCTGCCTGGAAAACATCATGCTGGGCGCCGAAGGGCGCTTCTTCCTGGCGCCGGCCAAGGCCGAGGTGCGCAAGAAGCTGCAGGCGTTGATGCAGGAGACCGGCCTGACCGTGCAGCTCGACGCCGTCGTGGCCGACCTGCCCGTGGGCGAGCTGCAACGCCTGGAAATCCTGAAGGCGCTGTACCGCGGCGCCAAGATCCTGATCCTGGACGAGCCGACGGCCGTGCTGACGCCGCAGGAGACCGACCAGCTTTTCGTCACGCTGCGCCGCTTGAAGGAGCGCGGCACGACGCTGATCCTCATCACGCACAAGCTGCGGGAAGTCATGAGCCTGTGCAGCGCCGTCACGGTGATGCGGGCGGGGCAGGTGGTCGAGACGCGTGCTATCTCCGAGTGGAGCGAGGAGTCGCTGGCCGAGTCCATGGTGGGCCGCAAGGTCACGCTGGGTCGCCCTGAAGGCATGGAAGTGCATGCCGGCGAAGTGCGCTTGCAAGCCTCCGGCCTGAGCCTCAAGCACGCCAACGGCGTACCCGCGCTGAAGGACGTCAGCCTGACGCTGAAGGCCGGCGAGATCGTCGGCGTGGCTGGCGTGTCGGGCAATGGCCAGAGCGAGCTGCTGGAAGTTCTGTCCGGCCTGCGGTCGCCCGAGGGTGGTCGCCTGGAGCTCGGCGGCGCGAGCTTCACGCCCGAGGCCTGGTTGGACACGGCCCGCGCCCGTCCGCTGCGCCTGGCGCATGTGCCGGAGGATCGCCACGCCGTCGGCCTCGTCATGAGCTTCCCAGCCTGGGAGTCGGCCGTGCTGGGCTACCAGAATCTGCCCAAATACCGCAAAGGCGCGGCGATGAACCACGCCGCGATGCGCGATGCGACGCGTGCCATGCAAGAACGCTTCGACGTGCGCCCGCGCGACGAGAACCTGGGCTCGTCCAAGTTTTCCGGCGGCAACCAGCAAAAGCTCATCCTGGCGCGCGAGATCGGCGAGCAGCCGACCGTGCTGCTGGTGGGCCAGCCCACCCGTGGCGTCGACATCGGCGCCATCGAATTCATCCACGGCCAGCTGCGCGCCCTGCGCGATGCCGGCTGCGCGGTGCTGCTGGTCAGCAGCGAGCTGGACGAGATCCTGGCCCTGGCCGACCGCGTGATCGTCATGAACTGCGGTCGCATTACCGGCGAGCTGGCGATTGAAGACTGCGACGAAAAACGTTTGGGCCTGCTGATGGCCGCACAAGAAGAACGAGCTGCCGCATGAGCCAGCCTTTGACTCTCCCCCGCTGGATCGACATCGGCCTGCTGCCGCTTTGGAACCTGGCCATCGCCCTGGTCGTGGCCGGGCTGGTCGTCCTGGTCATCGGCCACAGCCCCTGGCAGGCGCTGACCGTGCTGCTCAACGGCGCCCTGGGCAGCGTGCGCGGCCTGGGCTACTCGCTCTACTACGCGACGACCTTCATCTTCACCGGCCTGGCGGTCGCGGTCGCCATCCACGCCGGCCTGTTCAACATCGGCGGCGAGGGCCAGGCGACGCTGGGCGGCGTGGGCGTGGCCCTGGTTGCGCTGTGGCTGGGCGCCAAGCTGCCGGCCGTCGTCATGCTGCCGCTGCTGGTCATCGCCGCGGCCTTCTTCGGCATGCTGTGGGCGGCGCTGCCCGCGTATCTGCAGGCCTGGCGCGGCAGCCACATCGTCATCACGACGATCATGTTCAACTTTCTCGCTGCGGCGCTGAACGGTTATCTGCTAGTGAACTGGCTGCGCCCGGCCGGCAGCATGTCCGTCGAGTCGGCCGAGTTCAGCGAATCCGCTCGCATGCCGGCCCTGCACCAGATGGCCGCCGCGCTGGGCTATGAGCTGCCGTCTTCGCCGCTCAACCTCAGCCTTGTCATCGCGCTGATCGCCTGCGTCTTCGTCGGCTGGTTCCTGTGGAAGAGCGCCGCCGGCTACGCGGTCCGCTCAGTCGGCAGCGCACCGCGCGCGGCCCACTACGCTGGCATCCGCCCGCGCGCCCAGGTGCTGATCGCGATGGCGATTTCCGGTGCGCTGGCCGGCATGGTTGGCATCAACGAGATTTCGGGCGTGCAGGGCAAGCTGACGCTGGACTTCGTCGCCGGCGCCGGCTTCACCGGCATCGCCGTGTCGCTGATGGGCCGCAACCATCCGGTCGGCATCGTGCTGGCCTCGCTGCTGTTCGGCGTGCTCTACCAGGGCGGCGTCGAGGTCTCGTTCGAGCTGCAAGGCTTCAGCCGCGAGATGGTGGTCACGGCGCAGGGCCTGATCGTGCTGTTCTCGGGCGCGATGGCCACGGTCAGCGCGCCGCTGTTTGCGCGCCTCTACGGCATGGTGAAGGGAGGCCGCTGATGGATGAAGTCCTGATTGCCTCGGTGCTGGCGTCCACGTTGCGCGTCAGCGCGCCGCTGCTGCTGTGCGCGATGGCGGGCGTGCTGTCCGAGCGCGCCGGCGTCGTCGACCTGGGCCTGGAAGGCAAGATGCTGTTCGCCGCCTTCGCGGCCGCGGCCGCCGCCTCGGTCACGCATTCGACGGCCTATGGCGTGATGGCCGCCATTGCCGTCGCCTGTATTGCCTCGCTGTTGCATGGCTTTGCCTGTGTGACCAACCGTGGCGATCAAGTCGTCTCCGGCGTCGCGCTGAACATGATTGCCGCCGGCCTTACCGTCGTGCTCGGCATCGCTTGGTTCCAGCAAGGTGGCCAGACGCCGCCCATCGAGCCCGACGTGCGCCTGACCGCCCTCGCCAAGGGCTTTGCCGAGCCGCAGCCGGGCAACTGGTTTGCCTCCGTCTTCGGCCACGGCCTGCTGAGCCACAACGTGCTGGTCTACGTCGCCTTCCTGATGGTTGCTGCGGTCTGGTTCTTTCTGGAGCGCACCCGACCGGGCCTGCGCCTGCGCGCCGTGGGCGAGAACCCGGCCATGGTGGAAGCGGCCGGCATGTCCGTGCAAGGCCTGCGGTACCAGGCGCTGCTGATGAATGGCGTGCTCTGCGGCCTGGCCGGCTCCTACCTGACGCTGGCGCAGAACGCGTCCTTCTCGCCCAACATGACCGCCGGCCGCGGCTTCATTGCGCTGGCGGCGATGATCTTCGGCAAGTGGAAGCCGCTGCCGACGATGGCGGCCTGCCTGCTGTTCGGCTTCCTGGATGCCGTGGCGATCCGCATGCAGGGCGTGCAGTTGCCTGGCATCGGCGAAGTACCCGTGCAGCTGATCCAGGCTTTGCCCTATATCTTGACGGTCGTGCTGTTGGCTGGCTTCATTGGTTCTGCCATCGCCCCCAAGGCGCTGGGCAAGCCCTACGTGAAGGAGCGCTGAAATGGAATTGACCCAGGACCTGCTGAACCGCCTGCTCGCCGAATCGCTGCGCGCCCGCGAGTTCTCGCATTCGCCGTATTCGAAATACAAGGTCGGCGCGGCCATCCTCGACGAGCAAGGCCGCATCCACATCGGCGCCAACATGGAGAACGCGTCCTACCCCCAGGGCTGGTGCGCGGAACCTTCGGCGCTGACGGCCATGATCATGGCCGGCGGCAAGCAGGCCCGGGCCGTCCTCGTGACCGGCCCCGGCCCCGATGTCATCACCCCCTGCGGTGGCTGCCGCCAGAAGCTGCGGGAGTTCTCCGTTCCCGAAGAGCTCATCGTCATTGCCGGCGATCCTGGCGGCATCCGCCAACGCTGGACCCTGGCCGAATTGCTGCCCCACAGCTTCGGGCCCAGTCACTTGCACATCTGAGGTTTTCCCATGATCGACAACAAAACCCTCGACGTCGCCATCTCCGCGAACGTCGAGAAGCTGCAATCCCTGTTTGGCGACGCCCCTGAAGTCGCCGTCGTGCTCGGCTCCGGCTGGGCCGGCGCGGTCAGCCATGTGCAGGATGCCAAGAACCTGCCCTATACCGAGCTGCCGGCCTTCCCGCAGCCCAAGGTCGAGGGCCATGTCAACGAGATCGTCGTCGGCAATATCGGCAAGCAGCGCGTCATCTTCCTGCGCGGCCGCGCCCACACCTATGAGAGCGGCGACTGCACCGGCATGGCGGGCGCGTTGCGCACCCTCAAGCGCTGGGGCGTGAAGCTGCTGGTGCAGACCAATGCCTCCGGCTCGCTGCGCGGCCACATGCCGCCCGGCAGCCTGATGCTGATTGCCGATCACATCAACGCACCGCAGCGCAGCCCGCTGGTGGGCGAGCAGGGCAGCCATCGCTTTGTCGACATGGTCAATGCCTACGACGCCGACCTGCGCAAGCACGCGCTCGCCTTGGCCAAGCGCGAGAACCTGATGCTGGGCGAGGGCACGTACTGCTGGGCCCTGGGCCCACAGTTCGAGACGGCCGCCGAGATCCGCATGTTTGCGGCCTGGGGTGCTGACGCAGTGGGCATGAGCACCGTGCCTGAGACCATCCTGGCCCGCCACGCCGGCCTCAAGGTGATGGGCATCGCGCTGATGACCAACATGGCGGCTGGCCTGTCCGCTGAGGCGCTGACGCATGATCTGACGCTGAAGCAGGCGCAGCTCTCTGGCGAACGCGCCGCGAGCTTTCTGGCGGCCCTCATTGCGAGCTTTGCCGAGCTGACGCTATGACGGCCGATCTGAAGGCCGCGGCCCGTACGGCGCTGGCCTGCCTGGATCTGACCAGCCTGAACGACGCCGACACCGCCGCCGACATCGACGCGCTGTGCCGCCGTGCGCAGTCGCCGCATGGCCCCGTGGCCGCTGTCTGCGTCTGGCCGCGTTTCGTTGCCCAAGCGCGCGCCGCCTTGCCGGCATCCATCAAGGTCGCGGCGGTTGCAAACTTTCCCGATGGCGCTTTGGACCAGGCTCGCGCGCTGGCTGATGTCACGGAGATTGCGCAGGCGGGCGGAGATGAGGTCGACGTCGTGCTGCCCTGGCGCGCGCTGATTGCCGGTGACAGCACCGAGGTGAGCGAGTTTCTTTCCGAGGTCCGCTTCGCCAGCCGGCCGCTGACGCTCAAGGTCATCATCGAATCCGGCGAACTGGCCACGCCCGAGCGCATCGCCCAGGCCACGCGCCTGGCGCTGGCGGCCGGTGCCGACTTCGTCAAGACGAGCACCGGCAAGACCCCAGTCGGCGCCACGCCGGCCGCGGCGGCCGTGATGCTGAAGGAGATCGCCGCGAGCGGCCTGTCCGCCGCCGGCTTCAAGGCCTCGGGCGGCGTGCGCTCGGTGGCCGACGCCGCGGGCTATATCGCCCAGGCCGAAGCCGCCCTGGGCGCTGCCGCTCTCAACCCGCAACGCCTGCGCTTTGGCGCCAGCGGCCTGCTCACCGACATCGAAGCCGTGCTCTCCGGCGCTCAATCCGCCGCTGTCACCGCGGCCTACTGACCATGCTTGCTCAAGAAATCATCCGCGCCAAGCGCGACGGCCAGGCGCTCAACGAAGCGCAGATCAACCATTTCGTCCGCGGCCTCGTCGACAACTCCTGGAGCGAAGGCCAGGTGGCCGCCCTCGGCATGGCCGTGTTCCTCAAGGGCATGGGCCGCGACGAAGCCGTGCTGCTGACCCGCGCGATGATGAACTCCGGCCGCGTCATGCGCTGGCCCGACATGCCCGGCCCCGTGCTGGACAAGCACAGCAGCGGCGGCGTGGGCGACAAGGTCAGCCTGATGCTGGCGCCCATGGTGGCGGCCTGCGGCGGCTATGTGCCGATGATTGCCGGCCGGGGCCTGGGCCACACCGGCGGCACGGTCGACAAGCTGGAGGCCATTCCCGGCTACACGACGACGCCCGACCCGGCCGGGTTCGACCAGATCGTGCGCTCGCTGGGTTGCGCCATCATTGGCCAGACGGCCGACCTCGCCCCCGCCGACAAGCGCTTCTACGCGACGCGCGACGTGACGGCCACTGTCGAGAGCGTGCCGCTGATCACCGCCAGCATCCTGTCCAAGAAGCTGGCTGCCGGCCTCGAAGGCCTGGCCATGGACATCAAGTGCGGCAACGGTGCCTTCGCGTCCACGCCCGAGTTCGCCAAGGAGCTGGCCGAGAGCATCGTCGCGGTCGCCGGTGGCGCGGGCCTGAAGACGCGTGCGCTGATCACCGACATGAACCAGATCCTGGGCAGCGATGTCGGCAACTCGCTCGAAGTGATCGAGACCATCCGCTACCTGAAGGGCGAGGCCCGCGAGCCGCGCCTGCACGAAGTGACGCTGGCGCTGTGCGCCGAGATGCTGGTGCTGGGCGGCCTGGCTGCCAACACCGCTGGCGCTCGCGTCAAGCTGCAGGCTGCGCTGGACTCCGGCGCCGCTGCCGAGAAGTTCGCCAAGATGGTGGTTGCCCTGGGCGGCCCGGCGGACCTGATGGAGCGGCCCCATGCCTACCTGACCGCCGCGCCCGTCGTGAAGCCCGTCGCCGCGCCGCGTGCGGGCGTCATCACGACGATGTCGACGCGTGACCTGGGCGTCGCCATCGTCGAGCTCGGCGGTGGCCGCCGCAAGGCCGGCGATGCCATCGACATGCGCGTCGGTTTCTCCGAAGTGAAGCCGCTGGGCACGCGCGTCGCCGCCGGCGAACCGCTCGCACTGATCCACGCGGCTGACGACGCTGCGGCCGACCGCGCCATCGCGTCCTATCTGGCCGCGTGCACGCTGGGCGACGCCGACATCGCCGCCACGCCCATGGTGATGGCTGAGGTGGGCTGATGGAAGAGAAGGACCCGCCGCGTCGCGCCATCAAGAGTTTCGTCACGCGCGCCGGCCGCATGGGCACGGGTCAGATCAAGGCCCTGGCCGAACTGGGCCCGAAGTTCGTCCTGCCCTACAAGCCCGAGCGCCTGGACGCTGAAGCCATCTTCGGCCGCAAAGCCCCGCTGGTGCTGGAGATCGGCTTCGGCATGGGCGGCGCGACGGCCGACATTGCGGGCACGCTGCCCGACCATGACTTCATCGGCTGCGAGGTGCATGAGCCGGGTGTCGGCGCTCTGCTCAAGCTCATCGATGAGAAGCAGCTCACCAACATCCGCATCGTCCAGCACGATGCCGTGGAGGTGCTGCGCGACATGATCGGCCCCGACTTGCTGGCCGGCGTGCACATCTTCTTCCCCGACCCCTGGCACAAGAAGCGTCACAACAAGCGGCGGCTGATCCAGCCGGAGTTCGTTGCCAAGTTGATCCAGCACATCGCGCCAAGCGGCTATCTGCACTGCGCGACCGACTGGCAGCCCTATGCCGAGCAGATGCTTGCAGTGCTGACGGCCGAGCCCCATCTCCTGAACACAGCGGCCGGCTATGCTGACAAGCCCGCCTACCGACCCCTCACCAAGTTCGAGGCGCGCGGCCTGAAGCTGGGCCACGGGGTCTGGGATCTGGTGTTCAGGAAGCGTTGATGACATCACCACTGCAAGGCAAGCACGTCCTGCTCGCCATGACCGGCGGCATCGCCGGCTACAAGATCGCCGAGCTGACGCGCCTGTTCGTGAAGGGCGGCGCGACGGTGCAGGTCATGATGACCGAGGCCGCCGAGCAGTTCATCACCGCGGTGACCATGCAGGCCCTATCGAACCGGCCGGTCTTCACCAGCCAGTGGGATGCGCGTCCCGACAACAACATGGCCCACATCAACCTCAGCCGCGAGGCCGATGTGATGTTGGTGGCGCCTGCGAGTGCCGATGCCATCGCCGCGCTGGCGCAGGGCAGGGCGGACGATCTCGTCAGCCTGACGGCGCTGGCCCGCCGCATCGCTGAGTGCCCGCTGCTGGTCGTGCCGGCGATGAACCGAGAGATGTGGGCTCACCCCGCCACGCAGCGCAATGTCGCGCAGCTCAAGGCCGACGGCGCCACCGTCATCGGCCCGGCCAATGGCGACCAGGCCTGCGGCGAGATCGGCGATGGCCGCATGCTGGAGGCGCAGGAGATCTTCGACGACGTCGAGGCCTTCCTCGCGCCCAAGACGCTGCTGGGCAAGAAGCTGCTGATCACGGCCGGCCCAACCTTCGAGCCCATCGACCCGGTGCGCGGCATCACCAACCACAGCAGCGGCAAGATGGGTTTCGCCATCGCCCGCGCTGCGGCCGAGGCCGGCGCCGAGGTCACGCTGGTGGCGGGCCCAGTGCACCTGGCGACACCGCGCGGCGTGCAGCGCATCGACGTACAGAGTGCGCAGCAGATGTTCGACGCCGTGCTGCCGCTAGCCACCCACCAGCATGCTTTCATAGCGACGGCAGCGGTGGCTGACTGGCGCCCCGCCCAGGCGCACGAACACAAGCTGAAGAAAGCCGAGGGCGGTGCGACCGCGCCGACCATCGCGATGGCCGAGAACCCGGACATCCTCGCCGCGGTTGCCAAGCTGCACATGCCCCCTTTCTGCGTCGGCTTCGCCGCCGAAAGCGAGAAGCTCGCAGAACACGCCGACGCCAAGCGCCGCCGCAAGGGCATCCCGCTCATCGTCGCCAACCTCGGCCCCGCCACCTTCGGCCGTGACGACAACGCGCTGCTGCTCATCGACGAGCAGGGCCAGCGCGAACTGCCCCGGGCCGACAAGCTCAGCCTGGCGCGCGAGCTGATGACCGAACTTTCCAAAAGACTCTGATGACCCCGATTGATTTGCAAGTGCTCGACGCCCGCATGGCCGAGCAGATCCCCGCTTACGCCACGCCCGGCAGCGCCGGCCTCGACCTTCGCGCCTGCCTGAGTGAGCCCATCACGCTCGCTCCCGGCCAGACGACGCTGATCCCTACGGGTCTGGCCATCCATATCGCCGACCCGGGCCTGGCGGCCATCATCCTGCCGCGCTCGGGTCTGGGCCACAAACACGGCATCGTGCTGGGCAACCTGGTCGGTCTGATCGACAGCGATTACCAGGGCCAGCTCATGGTCAGCTGCTGGAATCGCGGCCAGACGGAGTTCGTCATCCAGCCCTTCGAGCGCATCGCCCAACTGGTCATCGTGCCGGTTGTGCAGGCGACCTTCCGTCGCGTCGACAGCTTCGACTCGTCCGAACGCGGAGCAGGCGGCTTCGGCTCCACCGGCAAGGCATAAGCAGGGCGCCAAGACGCGCGCACTGAACCGTATTTCGGGCCGAGCGCCGGGCCGCTCCCTAGCCGGCCCGCAAGGCGATGTGCGTGCGGCTCGATGCCGCAAGCATCGCCGTCCCCGCGGGGGACCGACCAGACTCGCCCGCGTTCAGCGGCGCGAGGCTGGTCGAGGGGCCTCAATGCAGTTGCTCGTCCGGCGGCGCGCCGGTCTGCACCATGAAGATAGGCTCGCCAACTGAACCGGCCTCGACCTCCTGCTCGGTGGCCGCGCGCACGTCCAGCAGCGTCAGGTGCATGCGCAGGCCGATGCCGGCCAGCGGGTGATTGCCGTCGAGCACGACATGCTGAGGGTAGACCTCGGTGACGGTGTAGACCACGTCCTCGGGCATGCCTTCGGTAGCGGCGCCTTCGGGCAGGCCCTCGATCTGCAGCCCGGGCTCGACGCCGTCCGGGAACAGCCCGCGGGCTTCGAAGCAGACGAGACCGGAGTCGTAGTCGCCGAAGGCCTCCTCGGGTTGCAGTGCGAGGCTGGTCTCGAAGCCGGCCTCCTGGCCCTCCAGCGCTTCCTCGACCTTGGCAAACAGGTCGTCACCCCCCAGCAGGAATTCCATGGGCTCGGCCAGCTCGTCGATGAGCTGGCCTTGGGCATCTTCGAGTCTCCAGCGCAGGGAGACAACACAGGGGCGGGTCGCTTGCATGGGAGAGATTTTCCCACACCACCCTCGGCACAATAAGGCATGCAGATTGCCTTACCCACAGCGATGCTCGCCGGCCTGAGCCCGGAGCAGTTCATGCACAAGCACTGGCAGAAGAAGCCGCTGCTCGTGCGCCAGGCCTTCAATCCCGCGCCGTCGCCGGCTTCGCTGAAGGAGCTGGCCGCGCTGGCGGCGCGCGACGATGTCGAGTCCCGCCTCGTCACTGCCTTTGATGGCGAGTGGAAGCTCAAGCAAGGCCCCATCGCGCGCCTGCCGGCGATGAGCAAACCCGGTTGGACCCTGCTGGTGCAAGGCCTGGATCAGCATTTGGCGGAAGGGCGCGCGCTGCTCGACCTTTTTCGCTTTGTGCCCGAAGCGCGGCTGGACGACCTGATGCTGTCCGTGGCCAGCGACGGCGGAGGCGTCGGTCCGCATTTTGATTCCTACGACGTCTTCCTGATCCAACTCGCCGGACAGCGCCGCTGGCGCATCGCCGCCCAGCGCGATGCCGTGCTGCGTGACGACGTGCCTCTGAAGATCATTGCCAATTTCAAGGCCGAAGAGGAATTCGTGCTGCAGCCGGGCGACATGCTCTACCTGCCGCCAGGCTGGGCGCATGACGGCGTCGCGGTCGGCTCCGGCTGCATCACCGGCTCGGTTGGCTTTCGAGCGTCGAGCGTTGAGGGTCTGGCGGCTGAGCTGCTGCCGCGACTGCTGGACGACGTCGACAGCGCCAGCAAGCTCTACGCCGACCCACGCCAGGAGGCCACCGCCGAGCCTGCCCGGGTGCCGCCTGCTTTGCTGGATTTCGCCCGCCGCGCCGTCGAAGCCGCCGTGCAGCGGCCGCAGGCGCTGGAGCGGGCTCTGGGCGAGGCGCTGACCGAGCCCAAGGCCACCGTCTGGTTCGAGCCCGGCGAACCCCTGGCGCCGGGCCGCGATGCGGTGCTCGACCGCCGCAGCCGCATGCTCTACGACGCTGCCCATGTCTTCCTGAACGGCGAGAGCTTTCGGGCTGGCGGCCGCGACGCAGCGCTGATGCGCAGCCTGGCCGACAACCGGGTGCTGGGGGCCGCCGAGGTCGCGCGCCTGTCTCCCGACGCGCGCGAGCTGCTGGACCAATGGACCGAGGATGGCTGGGTTCAGCCACAGACGCCATGAACGCACAAACTTTTGCCGGCCGGGCCGATTTCCAGCGCCTGCTCACCGAAACCCTGGCCTGGGCGGGCGCACAGGCTTGTCGTGAGCTGCACGCCTGGGATGCAGACTTCGTCGAGTGGCCGCTGTCCGAAGCGGCGGCCCTGGCCGCCCTGACCGCCTGGGCCCGCACCGGCCGCCAGTTGCACCTGCTGGCCCTGCAGTACGACGACGTGGTACGCAGACACCCGCGCTTCGTCCGCTGGCGCCGTGACTTCGCGCATTGCGTGACGGCCCGGGCCGTCGAGCCGGAACTCAGACTCGAAGCAGCGCCGGCGAGCTTGCTGCTGGCTGTCGGGGCCGAATCGACCTTGAGCCTGCGGCTTTTCGATCGTCATCTATGGCGCGGCGAATTGAGCCTGGATCCGGCCGAGCGCCTGCGTGGCCTGGAATGGTTTGATGCCCTCGCACAACGCTCCAGCGACTCATTTGCGCCCACGACTTTGGGGCTCTGAGTGTTTGTGACGTGCAAACCCCTATAATCACGGGCTAGGCGAGGGAAGCGCTCGAGGTTTTCCGCGTCTTGTTCTGTCGGGGTCGGCCGTTAGTGTGCAAAAAGCACTGGCGCACGACCCCAAAATTATGGTGTGCACCGTCGTTTAAACGTTTGAGGACAAGTATGAATAAGTCGATCCTGTTGGCTTCCCTGCTGGCTGCTGCTGCTCTGACCGCTTGCAGCAAGAAGGAAGAACCCAAGGTTGAGGCCCCCGCGGTCGTGACCCCGGCTCCCGCCGCTTCTGAAGCTGCCTCGGCTGTTGCCGAAGCTGCCTCGGCTGCTGCCAGCGCTGTTGTCGACGCTGCTGCGTCCGCTGCTTCGAAGTAATCGCTTCGTCCCCACGGAAAGAGCCGTCGCTGCGCAAGCAGCGGCGGCTCTTTTCTTTTTCGCGACGCTTTGGCGGGTGTTACGAGCGCGATTACAAAACTTTGCCTGATGCGGTCGCGCCGCCCGGCTCAGTTCAGCACCACCCAGTCCAAACCCAGGGTTGGATGGGCAATGCGAATATCTGATTCCACCTCGCCGAGAATTTCGGCCAACGCGGCGCGCGCCAGTTCGGGCGTGTTGTTGTGTTCGCTGAGATGGGCTGCGGCCACAGTCTTCAAACCGGTATGCAGGCAGCGAGCCAGCAGATCGGCCGCCGCGGCATTCGACAGATGGCCGTGGCTGCCCAGAATGCGCTTTTTCAACGCCGGGTGATATGGCCCGGTGCGCAGCATGCCCTCGTCGTGGTTGCATTCCAGCAGCAGCGCCTGGCAGCCAGCCAGCGCTTCGGCCACGCTTGCTGGTGCGCAGCCCAGGTCGGTGACCAGTCCCAAGCGCAGCGCGCCGTCGTCCAGCACCAGTTGCAGCGGCTCATTGGCGTCATGGGGCACCGTGAACGGCCGCAACGCCATATCGCCCAGTTCCATGGCCTCGCCGCCCCTGGCGATGCGCAGCAAAGCGGGATCGAAGTCCGCGCTGCCAACCGCCCGCCAGGTGCCACGGCTCATGACCAGCGGGATGCGGTAGCGCATCGCGAAGGCGAGTGCGCAACCGATGTGGTCGCCGTGCTCGTGAGTGATGAAGACGGCGTCGACATCCTCGGGCGCGCTGCCGGCGCGGGCGAGGCGTTTGACGAGTTCGCGGACGCTGAAGCCGGCATCGACGAGCAACCGCGTGCTCGTGATGCCCTGGCTGGCCTCAATCAGGGTTGAGTTGCCTCCGCTGCCGCTGCCGAGGCTGCAAAAGCGCATCACGCGAACGCTCCTGTGAGCATTGCAGCGGGAAACGGGCGGTTCATCGAGGCAACCTGATCTTCACCGAGTGGCTCCAGCAGATCCGGCTTTGCCGGGCTGCTTGGAGCGCCCCTTGGAGGGGCCGGCGAAGCCGGTAGGGGTGGTCTTACTTCAGGTCGTCCATCAGCAACGACAGAATGCGCTTGGCGTTGTCGTCGGAAATGGCCTGACCGCGGTCGTCCAGCACACGCACCGTGCTCTTGACACCGTCTGCCTTGACCGAAACGCGATAGCGCATCGGCGCGGCAGCCTTGGCGCCGAACAGGCGCTGGAAGAAGTTGGGTTCGTCCTTGCCAGCCTGCTCGGGGTCGGCGTAGCGCAGATAGAAGAGGCCAGCAGCGCGGTCACGGTCCTCGATGGTGAAGCCATGACGGTCCAGCGACAGGCCGACACGGCGCCAGGCGCGGTCGAATCCGTCATTGACGGCAAGGCTGTCAGGCACTTCGGACAGCGGGCGGCGGGCGCGTGGGGCGTCGCCGCCGACCTTGATCGTGCTCGGCGTCGTGGCTGCGGCGGGCGAGCCCGCTTCGGCGACGATGGCCTTGGCAGCGTCTTCCTTGCCGCCGAGCTTGAGCATCAGGCGCGACAGCATCTCGGCTTCGAGATACGGGTCGGCCGGGCGGTTCTGCCAGGCGGTCGAATCACGGCCTTGGGAGGTGTAGATCTCCTGCATGCCGCGGTGGCTGATGAAGATGTCGGTGCCGCTTGTGCCTCGTTCGACACGGGTGCGGTACATGTCGCGCTCGCCGGTGGAGTACAGGCCGTCGAAGACCTTGCCGATGGTGGAGCGGATGAAGTCCTGCGGCAGCTTGGCGCGGTTCTCGCCCCAGTTGGTCTCCATGACACCGACCTCGGGCTGCTCCTTGACGACTTCAAGGCCGCGTTCCTGCCAGAAGGTGCGGATCTGCGGCCAGAGCTGCTCGGGCGAAGCCGAGGTGTGCAGCCAGCGCTCGGCGCCGCTGCGCTCGAGGCGAACATCGCCAACCGCATTGGCGGCGACGCTGCCGGAGACCAGCGACTGGGCGTTGGTCGAATTCGCGGGCTTGACCGCCGACAACGCCGAGGCGGTGATGGAGCCGCCCTGCACTTGAGCGCGGTTGTCCTTGGCCAACTGGGTCAGGTCGGGCGGGACGTCCAGACCCTGGGTCTGGCGCGAAGCGGCGCGGTAGTCGACCTTGTCCGTCGAGAACATGCTGTCGATGGTGCTGCAGCCGGCGAGGGACAGGACAAAGGCCGTGCAGGCCAGACGGGTCGCCGACGGGCGAAGCGAGCAAATCGGGGAAAGGGACGTCACGCTGGAGATCTCCGAGGGAACTGGTTGCCCGCTTGAAACGGGCAGCCGCGCATTAGACCAGAGGCTCAGAGCAGTCCGGCTTCAACCATTGCCTCGCCGACGCTGGCCTGGCCGGCAGCCGTCAGCGGCGTGATTGGCAGGCGCAGCGCACCGCCGCAGCGGCCCAGGCGCGACAGCGCCCACTTCGCCGGGCCGGGGCTGGGCTCGCAGAACAGCTGCTTGTGCAGACCGAGCAGCTTGAAATGGACCTTGCGCGCCTCGACGGCGTTGCCGTCGATGGCCAGGCGGCAAAGTTCAGCCATCAACTCCGGCGCGACATTGGCCGTCACGCTGACGTTGCCGTGGCCGCCGAGCAGCATCAGCGCGACCGCCGTGCCGTCGTCGCCCGAGTAGACGTGGAAGCCCGCCGGGGCGTGCTTGATCAGATAGGCCGCGCGCTCAATATTGCCGGAGGCTTCCTTGACGCCGAAGACGCCGGGCAGGCCGGCGCAACGCAGCGTCGTCTCAGGGGCCATATCGGCAACAGTCCGGCCAGGCACGTTGTAGAGCATCATGGGGATGTCCACGGCCTCGGCGATGGCCTTGAAGTGCTGGTAGATGCCTTCCTGCGAGGGCTTGTTGTAGTAGGGCACGACCGACAGCGTGCAGTCCGCGCCGACCTCCTTGGCATAGCGGCTCAGCTCGATGGCTTCGGCGGTGGAATTGGCGCCGGTGCCAGCCAGGATGGGGATGCGGCCCTTGGCATGCTCGACCGCGACGCGAATGATTTCGCGGTTCTCTTCCATGCTGACCGTGGGCGACTCACCGGTCGTGCCGACGACGCCGACGCAGGAGGTGCCGGACTCGACATGCCAGTCGATCAGGCGGCGCAGGGCGGGGTAGTCAATGCTGCCGTCCTCGTTCATCGGGGTGACGAGGGCGACGATGCTGCCGAGGATGGGCTTCATGGTGGGAATTTCTTAAGGAATCTGGCGATTTTAGGCTGCCGGCGACGGCCGCATGGCCGCAACGCGCTGGACGAAGCGCGGCGAGGTTTCGAGATCAGCCCCGTCCTCGAACAGGTCTTCGTAAGCCACGATGCGCCACCCCTCGCAGACGCGCAGCAACTCGCCCCGCTGCAGCAGGAAGTCGGGCCGGGAGGGCCTGCCGAGGGTCTGCTGGCCGTCGGCGAAGGTTTCCCAGATCAGCCAGCCACCGGGCCTGACCGCAGCGCGGATGTCATCGAACAGCGGCCGCCAGAGGTAATTGCAGACGACGACCAGGTCGAATTCGCGATCCGCCAGCGGCCAGGGGCCGTTCTCGATGTCGGCGTTGATAATCTCGGCCAGGTCTTGCAATGGCGCAGTGGCGGCCGCGTCACGGTCGATGCCCGTGACCTGCCAGCCGGCGTCCACCAGCCAATGCAGGTTGCGTCCAGACCCGCAGGCCACGTCCAGGGCCGCACCGGGCGGCGTCGGCGCCAGGCGCTGCAACCAGGCAGAGGGCCGGCCACTCATCCGAAGCAGGCCCAGATCTGCTCGCTGAGCTGGACCATGACGGCCGGGTGGCGGTAGGCCAGGACGGTGAGCGCCAGCACGGCGACGGCCAGCGTCGGCCAGAGCCAGCGGCCGGGCTTCATGCCGGCTGAGCCCTCAGGATGGGCGTCTCACGCACTGGCAAGTTGGCCAGCATGGCCATGACACCGAGCCCGATGGCGAGATACCAGACGACGTCGTAGCTGCCGGTCGCGTCGTAGAGCTTGCCGCCCAGCCAGACGCCCAGGAAGCTGCCAATCTGGTGGCTGAAGAACACGAAGCCGCCCAGCATGGACAGGTGCTGGGCGCCGAAGATCTGCGCGACGACGGCGTTCGTCGGTGGCACGGTCGACAGCCACAGGAAGCCGATGACCGCGGCGAAGATGTAGACGCTCAGCGGCGTCAGTGGCACCGAGATGAAGGTCACGATGGCCACGGCGCGCAGTCCGTAAATGGCTGACAGCAGATAGCGTTTGGGAAAGCGCTGGCCCAGCATGCCGGCCGCATACGTGCCGAAGATATTGAACAGGCCGATCAGCATCAGTGCGCCGGTGGACACGCCGATGCCCAGGCCGTGGTCCTTCAGGTAACTCGGCAGATGCACGCCGATGAAGACGACCTGGAAGCCGCAGACGAAGTAGCCCAGCATCAGCAGCTGGAAGCTGCGGTAGCCGAAGGCTTCGCGCAGCGCCTGGCCAATGCTCTGGTGGGCGCCGCTGAAGGCCGCCACGCTGCGCTCGCGCACGCCAAGCGCGAGCGGCACGATCAACAGGGCCGCGCCGGCCAGCAGCCACAAGGCGCCCTGCCAGCCGAGATGGCTGATCAGCCAGGTCTCGACGGGGATCATGACGAACTGGCCGAAGGAGCCTGCCGCGGCCGCGACGCCGAAGGCCCAGGAGCGCTTTTCCGGCGACACCGTGCGGCCCAGCACGCCGTAAATGACGGCGTAGGTGGAGCCCGATTGCGCGATGCCGATCAGCACGCCGGCACCGAGGGTGAAGCTCAGTGGGTGGCTGGTGACGGCCATCAGCAGCAGGCCGCAGGCATACGTCAGGCCACCGGCGATCAGTACCTTCCAGGCGCCGAAGCGGTCGGCCAGCATGCCGGCAATCGGCCCGGCTATGCCCCAGGAGAGGTTCTGCACGGCCATCGCGAAAGAGAAGGTCTCGCGCGTCCAGCCGCGCTCCGTGATGATGGGCTGCAGCCAGAAGCCGAAGCCGTGGCGGATGCCCATCGACAGCGTGACGATCATGGCACCGCACAGCAGCACCTGTTGGACGGACAAACCGGTGGAAGCGGGGCGGGGGGTGTTCATGCGGCGACTGTAATCAGCGCTGTTTGGCCTTGCTGGGCGTCTTGGCTTTGCCGCCTTTTTTCTTCGCGGCAGCCTTCTTCGGCGGGTCGGCGGTCGAGGTGCTGGCTTGGGAGCTGGCCGCCGCCACGTCGGCCAGTCGGGTCAGCAGCCTGCCTTGCTTGACGCGCAACAGCGGCATGTCAATGGTGGCCAGGTCGGTCAGCGGGTCGGCGCCCAGCACCAGGAAGCTGGCCTCGCAGCCGGGGTCGAAGCAGCCGAGCTTGCGGCCCGGGAAAAGCGCCAGTGGCGTGTCGCGCGTGGCCAGCCGCAACAGCGTCGCACGGTCCAGGCCGAGGTCGTCCAGCGCGTGCAGCTCGGCCCGGCCGGTGCCGACGAAGACGTCGGAGCCGATGAGCAACTGCACGCCGGCCGCCTGCAGTCTTGCGAGGTTGGCGCGCTGCACGTCCCTCAGCGCGGCCAGGGTTGCGGCGTCGAGCTTGAAGAGAGCGGTGGCGGCCGTCGTCGTGATGACGGCGGTGTGCTGACGCGCGGCCTGGGCGGCGGCGGCCTCGCTGATGGCGAAACGCTCGGGCGCCTCGTCCAATGTGTTGGCATAACCGGGCAGGTGGGCGATGGCGTCGACACCAGCGGCCAGTGCGGCATCAAAGTCGGCTGCAGTTTCCACATGGGCGACGACGCGGCGGCCGTCCGCGCGCGCCAGCCGGGTCAGCGCGTTGGCGGTCTCGGGCGTCAGGCCCAGGCGGCCAAACATCTCCGGTCGGCCGCGCAGCTCGGGGCGCTCGCTGTGCGCCAGCACGATGCGCAGCCAGTTGCCGCCGCGGGCCTTGATTGCGGGCCATTGGGCCAGCGCCTGCTCGGGGCTGTCGACGAGGACGATCTGCTTCTGCGCCGCGGCCGCCTCGGCGCTGGGTTCGGGCAGCACGGCCGCCAGCGGGTAGCCGTCGCTGGACGTGATGCAGGCGGTCACGAAGCCGACGTCCGGTGCCGCGGGCGTGGCGGTCAGCGGCTTGACCTCGGCGACGCCGGCCGGGTCGCCGCACAGCATGGCGGCGTAGAACACGCCTTCGTCCAGATACGTCTGCGCGTACTGGCCCCAGCCCCAGGCAGTCTGCAGATTGTGGTTGTGCGCCTCGGCCAGCGGGTTGATCAGGACTTGCTGGCCGTGGATGTCCATCTTGCGGTTGACCTTGGCCGGTTTCCTGGCGACGAAGACGCCGTTTTCGACGTAAAGGCTGCCGCGCTGGATCTTCTGACCGTCGAACCAGCGCGCGTTCTTCAGTTCCCAGGACAGCGGGGCGCTGGCTTGGTAGGGCGATTGGGAGGGGCCTTGCGCCTGTGCGAGTCCACAGGCCAGCAGCAAAAAGGCAGTCAGGAATCTCAAGCTCGAACACTCGCTCTTCGGGGGCCGCGAATCCTAGCCCGAGCGCGTCCATAGAATCCCGCCCCTATGTCGAGCCGTCCGTCTTCCTCTCCCGCCGCTGCACCTGCCGCTTATGGCGAAGCTTCCATCCGCGTTCTCAAGGGCCTGGAACCCGTCAAGCAGCGGCCGGGCATGTACACCCGCACCGAAAACCCGCTGCACTGCATCCAGGAAGTCATCGACAACGCCGCCGACGAGGCGCTGGGCGGTTTTGGCAAGCGCATCGACGTGACCTTGCATGCCGATGGCTCGGTGTCAGTCGCCGACGACGGCCGGGGCATTCCCTTCGGCCTGCACCCGGAAGAAGGCGTGCCCGTCGTCGAGATCGTCTTCACGCGCCTGCATGCCGGCGGCAAGTTCGACAAGGGCTCGGGCGGCGCCTACAGCTTCTCCGGCGGCCTGCACGGCGTGGGCGTGTCGGTGACCAATGCGCTGGCCAAGCGGCTGGAAGTGGCCGTGTGGCGCGACAAACAGGTGGCTGGCATCGCCTTCGAGCACGGCGACGTGAAGCAGCAGGTCGTCACCCGCCCCGCTGCCAGCGGTGACCGAAAGCAGGGCACGACGGTGCGCGTCTGGCCCGAGGCCAAGTACTTCGAGAGCGCCGAGCTGCCCAAGCACGAATTGGTGCACTTGCTGCGCTCCAAGGCCGTGCTGATGCCCGGCGTGACCGTCACACTGAAGATCGAGAAGACCGGCGAGACGACCACCTGGCTCTACAAGGCCGGCCTGCGCGACTATCTCGCGCAGTCGCTCAACAGCGACCCGCTGATCCCGCTGTTCGAAGGCGAGGGCTTTGCCACCGCCGGCGAGAGCGAGAACTTTGCCGAAGGCGAGGGCGCCGCCTGGTGCGTGGCCTTTACCGAGGACGGCGCACCACTGCGCGAGAGCTATGTGAACCTGATCCCGACGGTCGCCGGCGGTACGCACGAGTCGGGCCTGAAGGACGGCCTGTTCGGCGCGGTCAAGGGCTTCATCGAGATGCACTCGCTGCTGCCCAAGGGCGTCAAGCTGATGCCTGACGACGTGTTCTCGCGCGCCAGCTTCGTGCTGTCCGCCAAGGTGCTGGACCCGCAGTTCCAGGGCCAGACCAAGGAGAGGCTGAACTCGCGCGATGCGCTGCGCCTGGTGTCGGCCTATGTGAAGCCGGCGCTGGAGCTGTGGCTCAATCACCATGTCGACCATGGCAAGAAGCTGGCCGAACTGGTCATCAAGCAGGCACAAACTCGGCAACGCGCCAGTCAGAAAGTTGAAAAACGAAAAGGCTCCGGCGTGGCCGTGCTGCCCGGCAAGCTGACCGACTGCGAAAGCCGCGACCTGCTGCACAACGAGGTCTTCCTCGTCGAGGGCGACTCTGCCGGCGGCAGCGCCAAGATGGGCCGCGACAAGGAGACTCAGGCCATCCTGCCGCTGCGCGGCAAGGTGCTGAACTCCTGGGAGGTCGAGCGCGACCTGCTGTTCAAGAACAACGAGATCCACGACATCTCGGTCGCGCTGGGCGTGGACCCGCACGGCCCCAACGACACGCCGGACCTGAGCGGCCTGCGCTACGGCAAGGTCTGCATCCTGTCGGACGCCGACGTCGACGGCTCGCACATCCAGGTGCTGCTGCTGACGTTGTTCTTCCGCCATTTCCCCAAGCTGGTCGAGACCGGGCACGTGTTCGTTGCCCGTCCGCCGCTGTACCGCGTCGATGCGCCGGCGCGGGGCAAGAAACCCGCTGCCAAGCTCTATGCGCTGGACGACGGCGAGCTGACCGCGACGCTGGACAAGCTGCGCAAGGAGGGCGCGCGGGAAGGCTCGTGGAGCATCAGCCGCTTCAAGGGCCTGGGCGAGATGAACGCCGAGCAACTGTGGGACACGACGCTGAACCCCGAGACCCGCCGCCTGTCGCGCGTGGAATACGGGCAGCTCGACTTCGGCGCGACGGTGGACGCCTTCAACAAGCTGATGGGCAAGGGCGAGGCCGCCTCGCGCCGCGAGCTGATGGAGCTGCACGGCGACACGGTCGAGATTGACGTCTGAGCCCCCCCAAGCTAGGGGCGGGGTGACTCTCTGTTGACGCGGGTGATGGGCGGCGAAGAATGGCGCCCACCCTATTCAAAGGAGCTGCCATGCGTCAGCACAAGTTTGCGATCCGCGCCGTCGTTCTCTGCCTCGGTGCCGCCGCCATGTCGGCGGCCCTCGCCGCGCCCAAGGACGAAGTCGAGCTCATCGTTGGCCATAAGGTCAACGGCGGTGGCGCTGTGCGCGCCGAGGTCGGTCGCGGTGGCGGTCGCGTCGTCGAGGACTTGTCCGAGATCGACGCCCTCGTCGTCAGCATGCCGCGCGGCGCCGCCAAGGCACTGGCCCGCCACGCCCAGGTCGATTTCGTCGATGAACCGGTCGAGCGTCACATCCTCGGCAATCGCAGCATCCGCGTCGCCGGCTCGCAGGCCCAGGTCGCGCCCTACGGCATTGCGATGGTGCAGGCCGATCAGCTTTCCGACGCCCAGGCCGGCAACCGGCGTGTGTGCATCGTCGACTCGGGCATCAATGGCACCCACGAGGA
Source organism: Roseateles sp. P4_D2 (assembly GCF_056401875.1). Classification (NCBI taxonomy): domain Bacteria; kingdom Pseudomonadati; phylum Pseudomonadota; class Betaproteobacteria; order Burkholderiales; family Sphaerotilaceae; genus Roseateles; species Roseateles sp. P4_D2. Next base: position 688,692 of record NZ_JBFUIM010000001.1, read on the forward strand.
TTTGGCCGGCATCCCGATGACGGGCCAGAACTTCACCAAGTCCGGCGCCTGGAACACGGACGAAAACTCTCACGGCACCCATGTGGCCGGCACGATCGCGGCGCTGAACAACGCGGTCGGGGTCGTCGGCGTGGCGCCGTCGGGCCGCCTGAACCTGCATATCGCCAAGGTCTTCGACGCCAGCGGCAGCGCCAGCGACGCGGTGATCTCGCGTGCCATGTTGGGTTGCGGGCGCGCCGGCGCCAACGTCATCAGCATGTCGCTGGGTGGCGCCACCGGCAGCCGCACCGAGGCGCGCACCGTGGCCAAGCTGGCCAGCCAGGGCATCCTGCTGGTCGCGGCAGCCGGCAACGAAGGTGACAACACGCTGTCCTACCCGGCCGCCTTCGCCGAGGTCGTGTCGATTGCAGCTGTCGACGCCAACAAGCTCGTTGCCAGCTTCTCGCAGTTCAACGCTGACGTCGAGCTCGCCGCCCCCGGTGTGGCCGTGCTGTCGACCGTGCCGGCCTACAGCCAGACAGGCGCCTCGTTGACCGTCGCTGGCGGCAGCTTCACCGTGCAGTCCATGGACGGTTCACCCCGCAGCAGCGCCAGCGGCTCACTGGCCGACTTCGGCCTTGGCAGCGCCGCCACGCCGGGCAGCATGAACGGCAAGGTCTGCCTGATCCAGCGCGGCACCATCGCCTTCGCCGACAAGGTGCTGAACTGCCAGAGCAGCGGCGGCGTCGGTGCGGTCATCTACAACAACACGACGGGCGACCTGCTCGGCACATTGGGTGAGACCGTGACGACCATCCCGTCCGTCGGGGCCACCCAGGCAGACGGCGCGACCCTGCTGGGCCAGCTCGGCCAGTCGGCCAGCGTCGCCGTCTTCGGCCTGCCCGACCTGTACGCCAGCTACAGCGGCACGTCGATGGCGACGCCCCATGCATCCGCCGTTGCGGCCCTGGTGTGGAGCCTGCATGCCGGTTGCACGGCCACGCAATTGCGTGCGTCGCTGAACAAGAGCGCGCTGGACCTTGGCGCCCCCGGCCGTGACGACTACTACGGTAACGGCCTCGTGCAGGCCAAGGCAGCGCACGACCGCATCGCCGCGCTGGGCTGCGGCAACTGAGCAGGCGACCCGGCGCCGGGGACAGAGTCAAAGCGCGGCACAATCCCGCGCCGTGATGACCGCCCCCGCCCCCGCCATTTGCCAATGCCCCGCGACGCTGCCCGCCGGGTGGAGCCGCGCTCAGCCGAGCGGATCGGGGGCCTGATGCAGACGGTCTTCAACGCCGGGCACGCGCTGCACGCGGCCACGCACGAGTTCTTCCGCGGCCGGCTGGTGCCGGCCTTCGAGGTCCCGGCGCGCGCCGACTACATCCTGCAGGCGGTGAGGGCTGCGGGCCTGGGTGAGGTGCTCGCGCCGGTCGACCACGGCCGCGCGCCGCTGGAGCGTGTGCATTCAGCGCGCTACCTGGATTTCATCGAGGGCGCGCACGCCGAGTGGCTCTCCACCGGTGGCGAGGGCGATGCCTTCCCGGCCGTGTGGCCGGTGCGTTCGTTGCGCAGTGACCTCGAGCCGATAAGTTTCGCGGCCCGCATGGGCCTGTATTCGATGGACAGTGGCACGCCGCTGACGGCCGGCAGCTGGGCTGCGGCCCATGCCGGCGCGCAGGCGTCGCTGACCGCACTCGATTTGGTGTTGGCCGGTGAGCGCTCGGCCTATGTGCTGACGCGCCCTCCTGGCCATCACGCCGGCGCCGACTTCTTCGGCGGCTACTGCTTCATCAACAACGCCGCCGTTGCCGCGCAGGCTGCACGCGACGCGGGCCTGGCTCGTGTGGCCATCCTGGACGTGGATTACCACCACGGCAACGGCACCCAGGCCATCTTCTACGACCGCGCCGACGTGTTCTTCGCCAGCCTCCACGGTGACCCGCGCACCGAGTACCCGTTCTTCCTCGGTCATGCCGACGAGACCGGCGCAGGCGAGGGCGTCGGCTTCAATGCCAACTTCCCGCTGCCGGTGGGCGTGGACAACGACGACTGGTTCGCTGCACTGGACGCGGCGCTCGCGCGGCTGACAGCCTTCAAGCCCGATCTGCTCATCGTCTCCCTCGGCGTGGACACCTATGGCGGGGACCCGATCTCGCACTTCAAGCTGGACGAGCCCGAGTTCCGCCGCATGGGCCAGCGCCTGGCTGCGTTCGGCGCGCCGACGTTGTTCATCCAGGAAGGCGGCTACGCGACCGAGGCCATCGGCCGCAACGTCGTCGCCGTGCTGGCTGGGTTCGAGACTGAATGACGACCCCCACGTTCGCTCCGCTCACTGCCCCCCGAGGGGGCTGGACCTCCCTTGGGGCGGCCCGGCGGGAGGTCCCATGAGCCTGCGCCTGCGCCCAACCATGCTGTCCGACCTCGACTGGGTCGTCTCGGTCGAGCGCGACGGTACCAACCTGCCCTTCATCACGCCCTGGGAGCGCCCGCAGCACGAAGGCGCCATCCGCTTTCCCGACTCACGCCACTTCATCCTTGAAGAAGGTGACGAACTGGAACGCATCGGCTTTGTCATCCTGCAGGGCTGCCGCAACCCGAACGGCTCGGTCGAGCTGAAGCGCCTGGTGCTGCAGGCCAAGGGCCGCGGCCTGGGGCGCTCGGCCGTACGCCAGCTCAAGGCCATGGCTTTCACGCAGCTGAAATCCCATCGCTTCTGGCTGGACGTGACGGCGCTGAACACGCGCGCCCTCGAGCTGTATCGCAGCGAAGGCTTTGTCGAGGAAGGCCGGCTGCGTGAGAGCGTGCGCGTGACGACCGATGGTGCCGACGGCTATGACTCGCTGATCGTCATGTCGCTGCTGGACCGCGAATTCCAGGCGCGCGTGGCCCTCGGGCTGGAGGCCGCATGAAGCCATGGCTGTTCCTGCTGCTGGCCGGCCTGGCACTGCCGGTGCATGCCGAGCTGTGGGGCTATGTCGACTCAGCCGGCATGGCCCACTTCGCGCCGCGCCAACTCGACGCGCGCTATGCCCCCGTGCTCGGCAGCGTCGGCATGAAGCGCGTGCCGGGCAAGACGGACGCGGGCCTGGCGCTGCTGAACTGGCTGGACATCGCTCCCGAAGTGAAGGCCGTCCAGCCTTGGGTGCGCGAGGCCGCCGCCCAGCACGGCGTGGACGCCGACCTGCTGAAGGCCATCATTGCGGTCGAGTCCGGCTACCAGCGCAACGCCGTGTCCCCGCGCGGCGCAACGGGCCTGATGCAGATCACGCCCGAAACGGCCAGCCGCTACGCCTCGCCTGCCGAGGCGGCGCGCTTGATCGAGCCCCGTATCAACATTCACACCGGCGCCCGCATGCTGGCCGATCTGATGCGCCGCTTTGGCCGCATCGACGCAGCCTTGGCGGCCTGGAATGCCGGCGAAGGCGCCGTGCGCCGGGCCGGCAACCGCGTGCCCGACATCGATGAAACCCAGGCCCACGTGCATCTCGTCCTCGAGTTGTACTGGGCCCTGCTGCAGCAGAGCCAACCGGCCCGCGCGCAGCGTTTGACCTTGCATCCATGAGTTCCCAGACCCCCATCGACTTCAACCCGCCCACCGACGACGGTGGCGACAACACGCTGACGCTGGGCGCTTACGCCCAGCAGGCCTATCTCGAATACGCGCTCAGCGTCGTCAAGGGGCGCGCGCTGCCGTCCTATGCCGACGGGCAAAAGCCCGTGCAACGCCGCATCCTCTACGCGATGCAGCGCCTGGGCCTGGGCTGGAGCGGCAACTCCGGTGCCAAGCCCGTCAAGGGCGCCAAGGTCGTCGGCGACGTGCTCGGCAACTTCCACCCGCATGGCGACCAGTCGGTCTATGACGCGCTGGTGCGCATGGCGCAGGACTTTTCGCTGCGCTACCCGCTGATCGACGGCCACGGCAACTTCGGCAGCCGCGACGGCGACGGCGCTGCGGCGATGCGCTACACGGAAGCGCGCCTGGCGCCCATCGCCCGCCTGGTGCTGGACGAGATCGACGAAGGCACGGTGGACTTCCGCGCCAACTACGACGGCACCACGCAGGAACCGGTCGAGCTGCCGGCGCGCCTGCCCTTCGTGCTGCTGAACGGTGCCAGCGGTATCGCCGTGGGCCTGGCCACCGAGATTCCCAGCCACAACCTGCGTGAGGTGGCCGCTGCGGCCGTGGCGCTGCTGAAGGACGACAAGCTCTCCGACGAAGCGCTGTTCGATCTGATCCCCGGCCCGGACTTCCCTGGCGGCGGCCAGCTGATCAGCGCGCCTGAGGACATCCGCGCGGCCTACACCTCGGGCAGGGGCAGCCTGAAGGTGCGTGCCCGCTGGAAGATCGAGGATCTGGCGCGCGGCCAGTGGCAGCTCGTCGTCACCGAGTTGCCGCACGGCACCAGCGCGCAGAAGGTGCTGGAAGAGATCGAGGAGCTGTCCAACCCCAAGGTCAAGGCGGGCAAGAAGACACTGTCGGCCGACCAGTTGCAGCTCAAGGCCAGTCTGCTGGCGGTGCTGGACGGCGTGCGCGACGAGTCCAGCAAGGACGCGGCCGTGCGCATCGTCTTCGAGCCCAAGAGCCGCACCGTCGAGCAGCAGGACCTGATCAACACGCTGCTGGCCCACACCAGCCTGGAGAGCAGCGCGCCCGTCAACATGACGATGATCGGCGCCGACGGGCGGCCGACACAGAAGAGCCTGCGCCAGGTGTTGGCCGAGTGGGTGGGCTTCCGCCAGACGACGGTGCGCCGCCGCACCGAGCATCGCCTGGCCCACGTCAACGACCGCATCCATGTGCTCGAAGGCCGGCAGCTGGTGCTGCTGAACATCGACGAGGTCATTCGCATCATTCGCGAGTCCGACGAGCCCAAGGCCGCGCTGATCGAGCATTTCAAGCTCAGCGACCGTCAGGCGGAAGACATCCTTGAAATCCGCCTGCGTCAATTGGCACGGCTGGAGGCCATCAAGATCGAGCAGGAGCTGTCCAAGCTGCGCGATGAGCGCACGAAGCTGGAAGACATCCTCGGCTCCACCTCGGCGCTGCGCCGCACCGTCATCAAGGAGATCGAGGCTGACGCCAAGCAGTTCGGCGACGACCGCCGCACGCTGATCCAGGCCGACAAGCGCGTCGTTGCCGAAGTGAAGATCGTCGACGAGCCGGTCACCGTCATCGTCAGCCAGAAGGGCTGGGTGAGGGCGCTCAAGGGCCACGAGGTCGACATCGCCGCCCAGACCTTCAAGGCCGGCGACACGCTGTGGGGGGCTTTCCGCTGCCGCAGCGTCGATCCCCTCATCGTGGTCGGCAGCAACGGCAGGGTCTATTCCGTCCCCATCTCGACCTTGCCCGGTGGCCGTGGCGACGGCCAGCCCATCACGACCATGATCGAGCTGGAGACGGGCAGCCAGATCGCCCATTACGTTGCCGGTGCACCGAACCAGCGCCTGGTGTTTGCCGGTTCGACCGGCTATGGCCTGATCGCCCAGATCGGCGACCTGGTCGGGCGCCAGAAGGCCGGCAAGACCTTCCTTGCGCTTGACGACGGCGAGCTGCCGCTCCTGGCCGCAGTGCCTAACGACGCAGTCGCTCTCCAGCTTGGCGTGCTGAGCGCCCAGGGGCGTCTTTTGAGCTTCCCGCTGGATGAACTCAAGCACCAGCCCAAGGGCGGCAAGGGTCTGATGCTGATGGACCTGGAGGCCAAGGACAGCGTGGCGTCCATCGCCTGCTTCACGACCCAGTTGCGCGTGCTCGGCAGCGGCCGCGGCGGCAAGCCGCGCGAGGAATTGCTGAAGAACCAGTCCTTGGCTGCCCACGCTGGCAAACGCGCCCGCAAGGGCAAAGCGGTGGACGGCCTGCAGAAGGTCGCGCGCCTGACGGCCGAATAAGGTGCATGCGCTCAGAAAAGGTGACAGCCGGCCGTGACTTGGTGCACATCTGACAAAGCTTAGGGCGGCGTTTACAAGTTGCTACAAACCCGGCCCGTGATGTCCCTAGTGCAAGGGGTATGCAGGCGATTCAACAGTCTTCGCTGCACTGCACAATGGTTTCCGGCGGTTGTGCTTGACCGTCCAAAGTCAGGAGCTACGCAATGAAATTGAAAAACCTCGCCGCCGCATCCGTGGTGGCTCTAACCGCGCTCAGCAGCCAAGCTGCTTCCTTCAACTGGGGGGCGCATGATGCGTTTGAAGTCGGTGGCAACACCGTCTCTGGCGCCGTGTTCGACACCTTTTCGTTCTCGCTTGGTACCAGCAGCACGCTGACCAGCAGCGTGATCGCCAATCCCGGCAGTTTCTTGGGTTCGGCTTACACGCTGTACTCCTCAGGAGCTGACCACATGGTTGGTGGCGGTGACGATTCCTTTGTGGGCGCTTGGGGATTTAACACCGCAAACACCGTGGCGCTGGGTTCGGGCAGCTACTACTACTCCGTCCTGGGTGGCGCTACCGGCTCGTCCACATACGCCATCAGCTCTGTCGCGGCTGCGGTGCCGGAACCCGAAACCTACGCCCTTCTGGGTGCAGGCCTGGGCGTCATCGGCTTCCTCGCCTCGCGTCGCCGCCGCGATTCCTGATCGCGGTTGAACTGCCTGCGCGCTCCCAACGGCGCGCAGGCAGCTCACGACCCGTACAGCCCTGGTCATCCTGATCCAGGGCTTTTTCATGGGCGTCTCAAACTCGATCGACTAAGGGGTGGCCGCTGCGGCGCCGATGTGGCGCTCCAGGAAGCGCTCCACGCGGCCCCAGAAGTCCACGCTCGTCTCCAACGAGCGCCAGCCATGGCCCTCGTTGGGGTACACCACCCATTCCAGGCTTCGATGGCCTGCGGCTTCCAGGGCCTTTTTCATGTCGACGCCCTGCTGGACCTCAACGCGGCGGTCCTCGGCGCCATAGGCCATCAGCAGCGGCTGCTTGATCTTGGCGGCGAGCTTGACGGGCGCATTGGTGGCCAGCATCTCCGCGTCGTTCACCGGGTCGCCGACCAGCAGCTTGAGGTCGTGTTCGGCCCACATGCTCTGAATGTCGGTGTGGCTGCGGCTGAACAGCGAGGCCGGGTCGGTAACCCCCGCCCACTCGAAGCCGCAGCGGAAGAGCTCCGGGTTGCGCACCAAGCCCATGAGCGTGGCGTAGCCGCCGTAGCTGGCACCGGCGACGCAGATGCGCTTGGGGTCGGCGAGCCCTTTGTCGACGGCCCATTGGGCGGCGTCGGCGAGGTCGGCCTGCATGGCCTGGCCCCATTGCTTGCGGCCAAGGTTTTCATGGTGCTCTCCGTAACCCTCGCTGCCCCGGAATTCCGGCTCGATGACGAGGTAACCGCGGTTGGCGAGGAATTGCGCCATGTCGTTCCAGTACCAGTGATTGCCCCGCACCCAGGGGCCGCCGTGCACGAGCACGACCGCTGGACGCGAGGCGGCCGCACCGAGCGGCTTGGTCAGTTGCACGGGCATGGCCAGGCCGTCGCGGGTCTTCACGCGCAGAACCTCGCGCTCCGCCATGTCGGCGGCACGTACGGACGGACGCGACCGGAACAGCATCTTCAGCTGGCGGCTGTCGCGGTCATAGGCGTAAATGATTTCAGGCTGGCGGTCGGATGCGGCGTGGATCAGCACGCGCTTGTCCTTCAGGCAGTCGCGGCAGCTGATGGCGTTGACGGTGGCGGGTAGCAGCTTGTCGATCTCGGCCTGCAGGGCCTTCATGTCCTTGTCGAACCAGGCGGTGTCAGCGGCATCGGCCTCGTAGCGCAGGCCGATCAGCCGGCCGCTGTCGCGGTCCAGCACCGGGCGGCCGGCCCAGTCGTAGCCACGGATGGAGAGCAGGGTCTGGCGGCTGTCGCCCATCGCGCTGAGGCGCTGCACGATGCGGATGTCGCCCTTGGACTCGGCCGCGTCATGGCCGGCCACGAGCAGGTCACCGCCCGGCAGGCGCGCCAGCGGCATCGGCATGGGGTCGATGTTGCGGCGGCCGGAACGCCAGAGCTTCCAGGACCGGGTCTCGGCGTCGAAGAGATGCACGCCGAAGCCCGCGCCCTCCATCGTGATGCAGGCCTGCGGCTGGCCCTTGCCGTCCACCAGCCACTCGGCCACGCGGTTGGGCACGTTGTCGGTAACCAGCGTCAGCTTGCCCGTGCGCGTGTTGAGCCGGCCCAGCACCTCGTGGCTGAACTCGCCGTTCTCGTCCCAGGTGTAGCGCTGCACCATGACGTCGTCGCTGTCGTCGTCCAGCGCGCGCAGCAACCGCCAGTTCCAGGGCAGCAGTTTGTCAACGGCTTCCTTGATGCGCGTGCCGGTCTGGGCCTGGCCGGGGTTGATGTTGAAGCGCGTGGAGATCAGCTGCGTCACCTCGCCGCTGCGCACGTCCAGCACCCAGAGGCCCGTGGAGACTGGCGTGTCGCGCAGTTCGTGGCGCTGCCAGGCCTGAAAGACCAGCCGGTTGGGATTGAGCCAGTGGACGCTGGCGACGTCGAGCCGGTCCACGGCTGCGACGACGTCGGTGGGACTGTCGTCGTCTACCCGAGCCAGCGCGAGCTTGGTGCGCTCGCCAGGGCGGTTGACGAGGACGGCGACGCGGCTCTGGTCAGGCGACAGCACGGCGCGCTCGAAAGCCGGCGGCCTGAAGAAGGCCTCGATGGGTAGCTTGGGCGCCTGGGCGCCGGCGAGTGCAGACGACAACAGGGCCAGCGTGACGCTGGCCTGCGCGATGATTCTCATGACTTCTCCCTGAAAACGGGGCCGAAGCCTACTCGACCCGCAACGGTAATGTGCCCTTGCGGGCGTCAATCATCGAAGCCTGGGAAGAGCCGGCTCGGGAACACCATGCTCTGCGTCGTGCGAACGACGGCGCCGTCCTTGAAGTGGACGTTGAAGCGCAGGCCATAGCCCGCCTGGTCGGGCTCGATGGTCCAGTCCCAGACGTCTTCGCCGCTGAGGCGGAAGAACACGCGCGTGCGCTCGCGGCCGAGGATTCGGCTGACCTGTTCGGGCGTCATGCCCGGCTCGATGCGGGCGCGGCCGGCAGGGGAGAGGCCGTCCTCGATGCGGACCAGCCGGCCATCGGTGGCCAGGCGAACCATGTAGCTGTGCCGGCCCATAGGCTGGCTCGAATATTCGAATGTCCGGCCGCCGTCAGCCTCGGGCCAGGTGCGCACCGGCTGGCCATAGAGTGCGATGACGTCCATCTCGCCGCTGACGCCGGGCTTCAGCCGCGCATCGCGATCCGGCGTCGCGCAGCCGGTGAGCAGTGCGGCGCAGAGAGCGAGGGCGGCGAGTCGCATGGCGATATTCAACGCTGGGCCAGGGCCCTCGCGCAGTCGCTGACGAGGCCCGGGCCCTTGTAGATGAGGCCGGTGTAGACCTGCACAAGGTCGGCACCGGCGGTGATTTTGGCGCGCGCGTCGGCACCGCTCATGACGCCGCCCACACCGATGATGGGATAGCCCGCCGGCAGGGCTGCGCGCAGCAGGCGAATGACGCGGTTGCTGGCCTCGAAGACCGGGGCGCCCGACAGGCCACCCATCTCGTTCGCATAGGGCAGGCCCTTGACGGCGTCGCGCGCGATCGTCGTGTTCGTGGCGATGACGCCATCGATGCCGTTGGCCTTCAGCGTCTGGGCGATGACGGCAACCTGGTCTTCCTCCAGATCGGGCGCGATCTTGACGAACATCGGCACGCGCCGGCCGCTCTGGCCGTCGAGCTGTTGCTTGCGCTGCTGCAGCGCGCCGAGCAAAGCATCCAGCGCTTCGTCGCTCTGCAGCGCGCGCAGGTTCTTGGTGTTGGGGCTGGAGATGTTGACGGTGATGTAGTCGGCATGCGGATGCACGCCCTCCAGGCCGAGCAGATAGTCGTCCGCCGCGTTCTCGATGGGTGTGGCGGCGTTCTTGCCGATGTTCAGGCCGAGGATGCCGCCGGCCTTGCGGAAGCTGTGGGCGCGCTTCACGTTGGCGATGAAGCTTGCGAGCCCCTCGTTGTTGAAGCCCAGGCGGTTGATCAGCGCGTGGGCTTCGGGCAGGCGGAACATGCGCGGCTTGTCGTTGCCGGGCTGGCCTTTGGGCGTCACGGTGCCTACTTCGATGAAGCCGAAGCCCATCGCGCCCAGGCCGTCGATGCAGCGGCCGTTCTTGTCCAGGCCGGCGGCCAGGCCGATGCGGTTCGGGAAGCGCAGGCCGGCGATGGTGACCGGATCGCTGATGCGTTCGCCGCACCAGAGCAGTTGCGCGGGCGTGTTCTGCAGCTTCGCGATGCTGTTCAGCGTCAGCTCGTGGGCGTGCTCGGGGTCCAGGCCGAACAGGAAGGGGCGGGTAAGGGCGTAGGGGATCAACGGCATAGCCCTTGATTCTCTCAGTCGCGATCCCACGGGGGCACGTCGCCCATCTTCTCCAGCATGAAGTCGATCAGCGCCCGCACCTTGGGCGCCGGGTGGCGGCTGGGCAGGTAGACGGCGTAGAGGGTGTCGGCGTCGGCCAGGCCGCCGACCGGCTGCCAGTCGGGCAGCACGGCCCTGAGCCGCCCCGCGCGCAGGTCTGCGCCGACGGCATAGGTGGGCAGCACGGCCAGGCCCAGACCGGCCAGGGCGGCCACGCGCAGGGATTCGCTGCTGTTGGCCGTCAGCCCGCTTTCGAAGCGCAGCGCGCCGCGGGTCTCGACCTCGGCTTCGCCCTGCTCAGGGTGGCGAAAGCGCCAGCGGTCGGGGGACTGCAGATAGCCAAAGCGCAGGCAGCGATGGCCGGCGATGTCGGCCACGGCCTGCGGCTCACCGTGGGCCTCCAGATAGGCCGGCGCCGCACACAACACAAAGCGGATGGCTGCCAATCGCCGCGCGACAAGCCCATCGGAAGGCTTGTGCGTCAGTCGCAGCACGACATCAAAACCTTCTTCGGCCAGGTCGACATAGCGGTCGTTCAGCCCCAGCACGACGTCGATCTGCGGATGCCGGGCGCAGAACTCCGCCATCAGCGCCGTGAACTGCAGATTGCCGAAGGCGGTGGATACCGACAGCCGGAGCACGCCGCGCGGCTCGTCACGGCGGCCGGCCAACTCAGTCTCCAGCGCCAGCGACTCGTCCAGCAGCCGCAACGCGCGCTCGTAGACGGCCTGGCCCTCGGCCGTTGGGCTGACGCTGCGCGTCGTGCGGTGCAGCAGCCGCGTGCCGAGCTGGTCCTCCAGCCTCACCACCTGCTTGCTGACGGCCGACTTGGTCGTGCCCAGCAGGCGTGCGGCGCCCGAAAAGCCCTTGGCGTCGACGACGCGGGCGAAGGCTTGCAAGTCTTCAAGGCGGCCCATGGTAACTGTGCTCCATTTGGAAACTCTGAATCGAATATTTGATGGATTGTGTCCTGAGCCATTGATTCCTAGAGTGCAGTCATCCCTTCAAGGAGTCGTCATGTCCACCACCACGCTGTCGCCCTGCATGGCCCGGTCCTTCCGGCCCAGCCTGTTCGACCGCCTGCTGAGCGCCGCTGCCGCGTCCAGCCTGCCGCTGCTTTTCATCCTGCTGTGGAGCAGCGGCTATGTCGCCGGCAAGCTGGCCCTGCCGCACACCGGGCCGCTGACCTTGCTGACCCTGCGCTTCGGCTTGGCAGCCGTTGTGCTGCTGGCCGTCGCCATGGCCACCGGCGCGCCCTGGCCGCACCGGGCGCGCGGTTGGGCGCATCTGGCCGTCGTCGGCCTGCTGATGCAGGTGCTGCACTTCTCTTGCATCTACTTCGCCTTGCAATGGGGCCTGAGCGCCGGCGTGGCCGGGCTGCTGATCGGGCTGATGCCGCTGGCGACGGCCCTGGGTGCCCACCTGTGGCTGGCCGAGCGCATTGGCCAGCGCCAGTTGCTGGCATTGCTCGGCGGCCTGGTGGGTGTGGGCCTGGTCATCGCCGACAAGCCTCTGAACGGCGCCTGGACCGCCTACGCCGTGGCCGGCCTGGGCCTGCTCGGCCTCGTCGCCGGCACGCTCTACCAGAAGCGCTTCTGCGCCCACATGGACTTGCGCAGCGGTGCCGGCGTGCAGATGGCCGTGTCGGCCCTGGCCGTTGCTGCGGTGGCAGGCCCGACCGAAGGATTTGCCATCGACTGGGCGCCCGAGCTGATCGGGTCGTGGTTGTGGCTGGGCCTCGTCAACTCCATCGGCGCCTTCAGCCTGATGTTCATCATGATCCGCCGCGGCCAGGCGGGGCAGGTGGCGCGGCTGTTTTTCCTGATCCCCGGCGTGTCGGCGCTGATGGGATTCGTGTTGCTGGGCGAGCGCCTGGAGCCGTTGGCGCTGGCCGGTTTTGGGCTCTCTGCGCTGGCCGTGTGTTTTGCCGCTGCCAAGCGGTGAAAATGCGGGGCTTCCCAGGAGCCCCGCAATGAAACCTTTGGACGATCCCCACCACGACCGCGAAGCCGGCTCCCGCGACGAAACCCGCGACACCACGCGTACCGACGACACCCGCATCGGTGCCGTCCGCGCGCTGATCAGCCCGGCCCTGCTGCTCGAAGAGCTGCCCATCCCCGACGCGACGCTGGAGCTTGTCGAGCAGGCCCGCCAGCAGATCAGCGACGTGCTGCATGGCCGCGACGACCGCCTGCTCGTCATCGTCGGCCCCTGTTCCATCCACGACCACGACCAGGCGATGGACTACGCCCGCCTGCTGAAGACGGCGCGCGAGGAACTGAGCCGTGACCTGCTGATCGTCATGCGCGTCTACTTCGAGAAGCCGCGTACGACGGTGGGCTGGAAGGGCTACATCAACGACCCGCGCCTGGACGGCAGCTTCCACATGAACGAGGGCCTTCGCCTGGCGCGCCAGCTGCTGCTCGACGTCAACGCGCTGGGCCTGCCGGCCGGCACCGAGTTCCTGGACCTGCTGTCGCCGCAGTACATCTCCGACCTGATCGCCTGGGGCGCCATCGGCGCGCGCACCACCGAGAGCCAGAGCCACCGCCAGCTCGCCTCGGGCCTGAGCTGCCCGGTCGGCTTCAAGAACGGCACCGACGGCGGTATCAAGGTCGCCAGCGACGCCGTGCTGGCCGCCAGCAGCGCGCATGCCTTCATGGGCATGACCAAGATGGGTACGGCCGCCATCTTCGAGACCCGCGGCAACGAGGACTGCCACGTCATCCTGCGCGGCGGCAAGGCGCCCAACTACGACGCGGCGTCCGTCAACGCTGCCTGCGATGCGCTCAAGACCTCGGGCCTGCGCGAGCAGGTCATGATCGACTTCTCGCACGCCAACTCCAGCAAGAAGTACGAGCGCCAGGTCGATGTCGGCCATGACGTCGCGGGTCAGATCGCGGGCGGCGATGCGCGCATCACCGGCGTCATGATCGAAAGCCATCTGCAGCCTGGTCGCCAGGATCTGGCCGAGGGCCAGACCAAGGCTGACCTGAAGCCCGGCGTGTCCATCACCGACGCCTGCCTGGGCTGGAGCCAGACCGAGCCGCTGCTGCGCGAGCTGGCTGCAGCCGTCCAGAAGCGCCGGGGTTAAGTCCACTCGCGCCGCCCGGCGCCCACCCGTCGCAGCGCGCTCGCGCCGCGGCGGGGCGATCTCCAACATTCAGCCATCCCACTGCTGAACCCTGGAGATCGCGATGAAACACCAAGCCCTTGCCTCCGCCCTGCTTGCCCTGCTGCCGCTGTGCAGCCAGGCGGCAGACGTCACCCTCGAAGTCGAGGGCCTGGACACGAGCCGCCTGCAGGGCGCCACCCTGATGGTGGCCGTCTTCACGGAGCCGGCCAACTGGCTGCGCCAGCCGCAGACCGGCCTGCGCTTCGTTCTCGGCCCCGAGGCCACTGGCGGCAAGTTCAGCGTCGTGCTCAAGGACCTGCCCGAAGGCCCGCTGGCGCTCAGCCTCTTCCAGGACGCCAATGCCAACGGCCGCCTGGACATGAACGCCATGGGCATTCCGGTCGAGCCCTACGGCTTCTCCAATAACGCTGCTGGCACCTTCGGCCCACCGGAGTTCGAGCAGGCCGTCGTGACACCGGTGACCGGTGCGTCGGTCAAGGTCAAGCTGAACTGAGCGGGGACGGCCATGAGCACGACCCGTCGTTCACTGCTGACCGCGCTGCTGGCCGGCGGCCTCAGCCCCGAACTGCTGGCCCTGGGCCTGCCGATCGATACCTTCGCTGCCGATGCGCCGGAACTCTTGCCGCTGCGTGGCTTGAATGGCGAGAACCTGGACGCCAGCGCCGTCGTTGAAGGGCGCCTGCCCGCCGCGCTGCGCGGCCGCTACTTCCGCAATGGTCCTGGCCTGATGCAACGCGCCGGCCAGCGCTACCACCACTGGTTCGACGGCGATGGCCTGGTTCAGTCCTGGACACTGCAGGACGGCCGCGCCAGCCACCGCGCCCGCTTCGTGCAAACGACCAAGTTCCGCGCCGAGCAAGAGGCCGGCCGCTTCCTGCTGCCCGCTTTCGGTACGGCCATCAAGGCCGAACTGCCGGTGCGCGGGCCCGACAGCGTCAACGTGGCCAACACCAGCGTGCTGATGCAGGGTGACTGCCTCTACGCCTTGTGGGAGGGCGGCAGCGCCTATGAGCTGGACCCGGCGACGCTCGCGACGCGCGGCGTCAAGACCTGGGCGCCTGAGCTGCGTGGCATGCCCTTCTCGGCCCATCCCAAGGTCGAGCCCGACGGCACGGTGTGGAACTTCGGCACGGCCAACGGTCGGCTGGCCGTCTATCAGCTCGATGCCGCCGGTACCGTGCGCCGCCATGCGCTGCTGGATGTGCAGGCTCCGGCCATGCTTCATGACTTCGCCGTGTCGCAACGCCACCTCGTCTTTCTGCTGGCGCCCATCACCATGGACATGGCGGCCGTGCGCGCTGGCGCCTCCATGGTCGACGCGATGCGCTGGGCCGGCGAGCAACCGACGCGCGTGCTCGTCGTCGACAAGGCCGACTTCTCGAAGCAGCGCATCTTCGAGATGCCGGCCGTCCAGGTCTTTCACTTCGGCAATGCCTGGGACGACGGCCGCATGCTGCGCCTGGACTATGTGCAGAGCACGCCGCTGCCGGAGTTCAACGCCGGCGCCCGGCAGAGCATGCGCGGCGAGCGCACGGCGCGCGACGTGTCGACGCCGCGGGTGCTGCAGATCGACCTGGCTAGCGGGCGGCTGAACATCGCTGCGCGCGACGAGGCCGTCGAGTTCCCCGTCGTCGACCCGCGAGTCGTCGCCCGGCGCCACCGCTTCGTCTGGTACCCGACGGCCATCGATATCGGCGCGCGCTGGGGCTTCAACGGCCTGATGCGGTTGGACATCGACAGCGGCGCGCGCGAGCGCTTCAGCTTCGGCAACGACACCGTCGTCGAGGAGCATGTGCTGGTGCCCAGGCCTGGCAGCACTCGGGAAGGCGAGGGCTGGCTGGTCGGCATGGGCTATGACATTCAGCGCCGGCGCAGTTTCTTCAGCGTCTTCGATGCGATGCGCCTGGCCAACGGCCCGCTGGCGCGCGCCTGGCTGCCCTACGCTGTGCCCTACGGCTTCCACGGCAAGTTCTACGCCGCTTGACCCTCAAGCCCCCCTGCTTCGAGAACGGGGCAGGGGACTCCGCATTGACAGGCTTTTGCAAGCCACCTATGGTCGCGCCGTTTGTTGAAAGCGCTTTCAGAAAGCGCTTTCACTTTCGGCGATCGGCAGCAGTTCGTCGTCGCCACGTTTCGGGATTCCTTCCCCAGTCAACACCATGGAGACGACAACATGCTGAATCTGAAGACCTGCGTGGCGATGGCCACCCTCTTGCTGGCCGGCACCGCCGGCGCAGCCACCACCAACGCCTTCGCCAACGGCGGCTTCGAAGCCGCGGCCGGCCCGGGCCAACTCGCCGCGGGCTGGTTGACGGCCGCCACCAGCAGCCCGGCCACGCTGTCCAGTGACGCCCACTCCGGCAGCTTTGCCTTGCTGCTCAGCGCCCCCAACGGCTTCGATGCCTCCATCGCGCTGCAGGACTCCGTCGGCCATGGCGGCATGCCCGTGCTGGGCGCCGCCAATGTGGGCGACACGCCCTGGCTGAGCTTCTGGGCCAAGGGCGACGCCAGTACCACCGGCAACGCCTTCGTCACGCTGCGCTACATGGGCGCCAACGGCATCATCAGCACGGCGCTCAACCAGCAGTTCCAGGGCCAGTTGAGCACCAGCAGCTGGACGCAGGTCAGCTTCCAGGCGGCTGCCGTCCCGGTCGGCACCACCTCGGTCTTCATCGAGATCGGCACCGCCGTCGGCCCGATCCTGGAGAACCGCGCCAACGCCGTCCTCGTCGACGACCTCCAGTTCGCGATCCAGACCGCCGCCGTGCCCGAGCCCGGCAGCTACGCGCTGTTGCTGGCGGGCCTGGCCACCGTCGGCGCCATCGCCCGCCGCCGCCGCGCCTGAACCCGAGGAGACAAGCCATGCAAGCCAAGATTCACACCCTCTCCGGGATCGGCGCGTCGCTGCTGCTCTGCGGCCTGGCCGCCCACGCCAGCGCCGCCGGCACCGTCGTCATCAACACCTATGGCCCCGGCGATGACGTCAGCGGCTGGGCCTCACTGCTGGGCCAGGGCCAGGACCTCGCCGTCGCCTTCGATATCAGCAGCGCCACCACCATCCAGTCCATCCTCACGTCCATCGACGGCGTGGGCGGCATCACCGTCGGCATCATGGCCCGCCAGGGCGCCGTGCCCGCCGGCAACAGCTGGCTCTACAGCACGCACCTGACCGATCCCTGGGCCAACACGGCGTTGGCGCCCAGCGGCTGGAACCTGGCCGCCGGCAGCTACTGGCTGGTGACCCAGGCCGACGCCGGCTTCGCCGGCCAATGGCAGAGCGGCACCGATTCGCCCAGCGCCGCCTGGGCCTTCTCCTCGTCCGGCAGTTGGCAGGCGGTCAACACGGGCTTCACCGGCGCGCCGGCCACCCGCATCACCGTCACCAGCGCCGTGCCCGAGCCCTCGACCTACGGCTTGATGGGCCTGGGCATCCTGGTCGTCGGGGCCCGCCTGCGTCGCAACCGCCAGCAAGGATGAATGCCATGAATCGCCAAACCCTCATCGGCGGCCTGCTGCTGGCCGCCAGTGCCATCGCTTCCGCCAGCGTCACCAGCCCCGTCATCGGCAAGCTGCTCTGGTCCGAGGAATTCAACGGCGCCAGCCTCGACAGCGCGCTCTGGTCGACCTATGACGGCAACGGCTGCCAGATCGGCCTGTGCGGCTACGGCAACCAGGAGCTGGAGTACTACCGCCCCAACAACCTCAGCATCGTCAACGTGCCTTTCGAGCCTGCCACGCGGGCCCTGGCCATCACGGCCAAGCGCGAGGTGATGGGCGCCAACCAGTTCACCTCCGGCAAGCTGGACTCGGCGGGCAAGGTGCAGGTCAAGTACGGGATGATCGAAATCCGCGCGGCCACGCCGTCGGTCGGCGTCGGCCTGTGGCCGGCCCTGTGGCTGCTGGGCACCAGTCCGCAGGCCTGGCCGCGCAAGGGCGAGATCGACATCATGGAGCAGGGCGGCCGCCAGCCCGCGGGCCTGCCCGCCGTGTCGCCGGACCAGTTCGTCGGTTCCAACGTCATCACCTTCAACCAGGCCGCCTGCGTGCCCGGCAACGAAAGCTGCGCCGCGTCCACTGCCTGGCAGACCAAGAGCTGGGTCACGCCCACGCGCTCGTTGGCCAACCGCTTCGTGCTGTATCGCCTGTATTGGACTGACACGCAGATCCGCTTCACGCTGGTGGACAACGGCCGTGAACTTGACATGTACAAGGCGCCCATCTCCACGGTGGGTTCGCCAGCGCTGCAGGAGCCGTTCTATCTGCTGATGAACATGGCTGTCGGCGGCAACTTCACGCCGGCCGCCACGCCTGCGCAGATCACCGCGCCGTTGCCCGCGACGATGTACGTGGACTATGTGCGTGTCTATGAGCTGGACGGCAAGGGCGAGGTCAAGCTGGGCGTCGGCATCACGCCGGAGGCCGGCAAATTCGGCGTGTTCACCGACAACACGCCTGTCAACAACAGCCAGGCGCTCGGCACGTCGGCGGACTTCTTCATCTGGAACACCGGTTCCATGGGTGGCGGCAACATCCCGGCGTTTGAGGGGTCCAACGTGCTGGCGCTGAACTACTTCGCGCCGGGGCAGTGGTTCGGCGGTGCCGTCCAGTCGCGCCAGGTGCACGACATGAGCGGCTTCCGTGGCGGCAACATCAAGCTGAAGATCAAGGCGCCGGCCAATGTGGCGTTCAAGATCGGCATCCTGGACACCTACACCAACCACAGCTGGGTGACCTTCCCCGCCAACACCACGGCCTATGGCCTGGTGCGCAACGGCGAGTGGGGCACGGCCACCATCCCGGTGGCCGAGATCGCCGGCCCGCTGGTGGCGCTGCAGTCCATGAACTCGCTGTTCGAGTTCCTCAGCGTGGACGGCTCCAATCCGGCCGCGTCCTTCCAGATGGCCTTCGACGACATCATCTGGGACTCGGGCGTGGCGGCTGTGAACGCCGTGGCCGTGACGGCGCCGGTGCTTGCCAAGACGACCGCCGTGCCGACGGCCTCGACGCAGGCCGGTGCGACCACCCTCGAACTCGCCGCCAACGCGACGGGCTGGGTAGACGCGCACTACACGGTCAACGGTGGCGAGACCCAGACCGTGCGCATGCGCCAGGACGGCGCTGCCAGCCGGTACACGCTGGGAGGGCTGAAGAAGGGTGACGTCGTGGAATACCGATTCACGTCCTGGGACAGCAGGAGCCAACTGGCCACCGATTCGGCGGTCAGGAGCGTGGTGATGAAGTGAGCCGGACCGGGATCGGCGTTGTTCACCGCGCCGATCCCGGACAATCCGGGCCCATGAATCAAGACCAGCTCAAGCAACTCGTCGGCCGTGCGGCTCTGGACTATGTTCCCGCCGGTCAGATCCTCGGCGTCGGCACCGGCTCCACGGTGGACTGTTTCATTGATGCGCTCGCGGCCAGCGGTATCGCCATCCCCGGTGCGGTGTCGAGCTCGGAGCGCTCGACGCAGCGCCTCATCAAGCATGGAATCCCCGTGCTGAATGCGACAGAGGTGGAGCGGCTGGCCGTCTACATCGACGGCGCCGACGAGATCGATGGCCAGGGCTTCATGGTCAAGGGCGGTGGTGCCGCGCTGACGCGCGAGAAGATCGTGGCGGATCTGGCCGACCAGTTCGTCTGCATCGCCGACGAATCCAAGCTCGTGCAGACCTTGGGCAAGTTCCCGCTGCCTGTCGAGATCGTCCCGATGGCCGCCGCCCAGCTGGCGCGCCGTTTTGCCAAGCTCGGCGGCGAGGCCAGGCTGCGGGCCGGCGTCGTCACCGACAACGGCGGCCACATCCTCGACGTGACGGGCCTGTCCATCACCGACCCACTGGCCTTCGAGGCCGAGGTCAGCCAGTGGCCGGGCGTCGTCACCGTCGGCGTGTTCGCCCGCCACAAGGCCAGCGTCTGTCTGCTCGGCGGTGCCGACGGCGTGAAGACCCTGAAGTTCTGACCGCATGCCGCGCGAGCCCCTCGGCTTCGATGCGGCATCGCACGAGAGGCACCATTGGTGGCGCAGCCTGCTGTTCAAGCTGGCCGTGTGCGGCGCCGCAACGGCGCTGCTGTGGTGGGCGAGCGGCTGGGCCGGCATGCTGGTGGCGCTGATGCTGTGGGGCCGTGCCTTCGCGTCCGATCTTGTCGCCCTGGGCGAAACGGTCGGGCGGGGCCTGAAGGCACTGGCCTTCCGGCCCGTGCAGGGGCGCTACTACGCGTTCAAGGGCCACCGCATTCGTGTGCTGGACGATGACATCGAGCGCCACCGCTGGATCGCGCTGGAGGATTTGTCGATGGCCCTGGGTGCGCCGATGCCGGCCGCATCGCTGCGGCGTCGCCATCCACAGTCGGTGCGCGAGCAACGCGACGGTAGCTATGTGCTCGATGAGGTCGTCCTGACCTGGCTGCGCGAGCAGCGCGGGGATCGCGCCGGGCGGTTGGCGCACTGGGTGGAACGTGAGGTCTGGTACCCGGCACGCGGCCGCAAGGCCAGCTACGCCCAGAAAAAAGGGGCGTCCGAAGACGCCCCCGATTGAGCCCGCTCGGCTCAGTTCCTGCCGACCGCGCTCCAGGCAGAGGCCACGGCATTCGCCTCGGCGCTGCCGGTCCCGTAGAGCTCATTGGCGGCGGCGATGGTGCCACTGCGTGCGCCAGCGTAGTTGGTGGACGAAGTGAATTTCGTCGTCAGCGCCCGGTACCAGATCTTGGCGGCCTTGTCCCGGCCGATGCCCGTCAGCGAGCCCGCGCCGGTGGCGACGCGGGTGTTGCCGGCCACGCAGGTCGGGCTGTTGCCGTAGGCACTGTTGGTGCCTTCGGCGAGCAGGAAGAAGAAGTGGTTGGTCACGCCCGAGCTGTAGTGCACGTTGAGATTGCCCACGCCCGAGTACCAGCAGTCCGCCGATGCACCGTCGGCGCTGGGCTTGACCATGCTGCGCAAGGCCCCGCCGCCCACCATGATCTTCTCGCCGATCAGGTAGTCGCCCGGGTCGCTGGCATTGGCGGCGTAGAACTCGACCATGGTGCCGAAGATGTCGGAGTTGCCCTCGTTGAGGCCGCCGGACTCGCCGGAATAGGTCAGGTTGGCCGTGCGGCTGGTGACGCCGTGGCTCATCTCGTGGCCGGCCACGTCCAGGGACACCAGCGGCTTGATGCTGGTGCCGTCGCCGTCGCCGTAGGTCATGCAGAAGCAGGAGTCCGACCAGTAGGCATTGGCGTAGTTGCGGCTGTAGTGGACGCGGTTGTAGGCACCCTTGCCGTCATTGGCGATGCCGTTGCGGCCATGCACGTTCTTGTAGTAGTCCCAGGTCATGGCCGTGCCGTACTGCGCATCGGCGCCAGCGCTGGCGGCGTCGCTGGTCGCGTTGTTGCCCCAGCTGTTGTCGGCGTCGGTCATGACGCTGCCACCGTTCTTGCGGCCGCCCATGCTGATCGTGTAGGTGCCGCCGCGGCTCGGGTCGCGCAGCTCGTAGCCGCCGCTGATGCTGTTGGTCGTCAGCGCCACGTTGCCGCTGTACAGCGTCTTGCCCGTGCCGTTGGCGGCCGCGGTGTGGATGTCGTCCCAGGCGTCGAGCTGGCGGGCATCCAAGGCGTCGACGATCACATGCTTCTCGAACGGCGTGCCATCGGCGCTTTCTCCGGAGACGGGCACGTCCCAGGCCAGGGCGGGCGCCTGGTCGCGGGCATAGATGACGAGTTCGGGTTTGCCGGCATCGCCGTCCATCGTGCGCAGCACGGCCATGGCGGCGCGATTGGCGTTCAGGGCCGGCTTGGTGGCGATGCCGTCCAGGCGCCAGCGCAGGTTGTGGTGCATGGCGCGCAGGGTGCCGAAGCGGTCGGTCTGCACGATGAGGTCGCCGCCGATGACGCGCAGGCCCGCGACGCTGCGGTCCAGGCGCACATGGCTGCCGCCGTCGCTGTCGATGACGATGTCGCGCACGCTGTAGCTGTGCTCGCTGCCGTGCAGGCTGAGGCCGGGAAACTGGCGCACATGGCCTTCGGCGCGGCTCTTCAGTGCGTTGGCGTCGGCGCGATTGGACTGGGCCTGGGCCAACGAGGCCGTGAGTGCCACGCTCAGCAGCGCGAGGCGAAAGATCGGGCGAAACATCGGGAGCTCCTGGTTTGTTGGAAAGCGCGGCGGGTCTGCCGCAGGGTGCGCCGGTGCGGCGCTGGCATGACTTTGCTCACCCATGCCGCCGCGCGGGCTGGGAACATCCCGGGTGTGGCGCTGGGGCGCAACAAGCCGGGCGACCTTTGGCGTTTCAGGCTGTAAGGGCGGCTCCCACCACGCTGGGCACCGGCGACCTTGCCCCTGAACGAGGGACGGGCGGCCCCTGATTCCCAAAAGCAAAGAGCCGGGCATTGCCCGGCTCCCGTTCAATGGCGCTGCGTGGCGCGGCTCAGAAGGTCTCCCAATCGCCGTCGTCCTTCGCCGGCGCTGGCGCAGGCCGCGGCGCGGCTGCGGGCGCCGACCTGGCCATGGGCGCGGCGGCCGGCCTGGCGTTGGC